>CAYQAO010000004.1:54329-73180 GCA_964415485.1 uncultured Gemmatimonadaceae bacterium | reverse complement strand
AGCGTCTCTCGCAGGCACGTGCCGAGAACGTTCGCAACCTTCTCGTTGAGCAGGGGCTGAACGGCATGAACCTCCGCGCGGTGGGTTACGGCGAGAATCGTCAGGTCGTGGAAGGCGCCTGGGGCGACCAGGACGGCGCCGAGAAGAACCGCCGAGTGGTGTTCGTGATCGAGGCCGCTGATGCGACCGCCGCAGGCATCACGCAGAACAACATGAACTGAGGACTCCATGCGGCAGCCGTCGCGCTGCCACTGGAACACCTCCGGCGCCGCCCCGGACCATCAAGGTCCGGGGCGGTGTTCGCTTTCAGGCCACGCTATCTTCAGAACTCCTGGCGCACGGCGACGTTGGCCGTCGCATGACCGTCCCCTTTCGGCATCGGCATGGCAGGCGCACCTGGCGAAGAGAGCTTCAGCGACGAACCTCCTGTTTCCGTGGATGCGACGGAGACTGCTGCCGCTGGCGACGAGGGTCATGCTGCGGGTAAGGGGCCGACTCCGGCTCAACGGGCGGAAGATGAGAGTGGTGCGTCCTCGGTAACCGTCATGCCGGGATCGGGCGCGACGTCCGACCGCGACCGCGCCGGGTCAGCACAGCCGTCGCCGGTCAGGGTCGCGGGCGATCGGAGGCTGGTTCTCGGACGCGCGATAGCCCTCTCGCGCCCGGTCGTAGCGCTCGTCGCGCTGATCATCGCGATCGCGAAGCCCGAGTGGGCACTGCCGGCACTCATCGTTGCGGGTGCCCCGGTCGTCTTCCGAACGATCCTTGGTGCGCTGCGAGGGCAGTGGGCCGCAGACGTGGTTGCGTCCATGGCGATCGCAGGTGCGGCGCTGCTCAACGAGCCGATAGCGGGCCTCGTGGTGGTGCTGATGCAGACGGGCGGCGAGGCGCTCGAGCGGTGGGCTGAGGGGCGTGCCTCCGCGGCGGTGCGAGCGCTGGAGGAGGCGGCGCCTAACGTGGCGCACGTGGTCGAGGGCGAGGTCGTGCGTGATGTCCCCTCCGACGACGTGCGCGTCAACGACCTGATGCTCATTCGCCCCGGAGAGCTGGTTCCGTGCGACTCCACGATCGTCAAGGGGAGCGCGCACGTGGACACGTCGCGCATAACGGGAGAACCCATCGCGCAGAGAGTCGGGCCCGGGGACACCCTGCAGAGCGGCGTTCTGAACGGCGAGAGCCCGCTGCTGGTGCGTGCGACGGCGCCGGCATCGGAGAGCCAGTACGCGCGCATAGTGGAGCTGGTGAGAACGGCGCAGGCAAGCAAGGCGCCGATTCAACGAATGGCTGACCGCTATGCCGTGTGGTTCACCCCGCTCACCATCGCGGTTTGCATCGTCACCTGGCTGGCGTCGCGCGATCCCGTTCGCGTGCTCGCGGTGCTCGTCGTGGCCACGCCATGTCCGCTCATCCTAGCGGCGCCGGTCGCGATCATCGGCGGGATCAACCGCCTGGCGAGGCGACAGGTGATCGTGCGGAACGGTACGGCGCTCGAGCAGCTCGCCTCGGTCAACGCCGCAGTGTTCGACAAGACCGGAACCCTCACGCTCGGCCGTCCGCACGTGGCCGCGGTCCATGCTGCAAACGGGTTTTCCCGTGAGGAGGTGCTGGCGCTCGGCGCGGCAGTGGAGCGGGGATCGGGGCACCTGCTTGCGGAGTCGTTCGTGGAGCACGCTCTCGAGGCCGGTATTGAGATTCCTCGTGCGAGCGAGATTCGCGACACTGCGGGCCGTGGCGTTGAAGGCAGCGTGAACGGCAGGCGCGTACGGGTTGGTTCGCGGAAGTTCCTGGCCGACACGTTAGGCGGCGATGCGCTGGACGTGGTTGACTCGATCGCGGGCGCCGGGCAGCTGAACGCGGTGGTCTCGGTGGATGACGAGCTGGCTGGGGTGGTCATCTATGCCGATGCCGCACGCTCGCACGCTGCGGAGGCGATAAGCGGGCTGCGCGACCTGGGTCTCGATCGCATGATGGTGCTCTCGGGAGACCGCATGGCAGCGGTTACCCCCATCGCAGAGTCTGTCGGCGTTTCCGAGGCCCGGGGCGACCTGCTCCCCGAGGAGAAGGTCAAGGCCGTTCATGAGCTGCTTGCGGGCGGCTACAGGGTTCTCATGGTCGGCGACGGAACGAACGACGCACCCGCGCTCAGTGCCGCGACCGTTGGAGTTGCCGTGGGATCCGGCAGCGGCGGAATCGCCACGGAGTCAGCCGACGTCGTGCTGCTTGGCGACGATCTGCGTCGTTTGCCCGAGAGCGTGGCGGTAGCGCGCCGAACGCTCCGTATCACACGCGAGAGCATCTGGGCGGGTCTTGCGATGAGCGGCACGGCGATGGTCTTCGCTGCGTTCGGCTACATACAGCCCACGATCGGCGCGTTGCTGCAGGAGGCGATCGACCTGGCCGTGATAGCGAACGCACTGCGGGCCTCGAGGGACGTGGGCTAAGACGCGGCGTAGCCCTGCCTGCAATGGACGCCTTGTGATGCAGGGCACGCAACGAAAAGGCCGACAAGGTTGTTCGGGTATAGCCGGAAATTTACCTTCCGCTTGTCGCTGACGAATCTTCCCGGACTGCTTCGGCTGGCGATCAGCAGCCCGGTTCCATGTATGCGCAGGCTCCCGTGCTTCAGTCTTCCGCAGTCCGACTCTCGCCGCTCGCGCTCGTCATGGCGAGCATTGCGCCGCTCCTTCTGACCCCTGCACCTGCACTCGCGCAGGATTCGACTGTGGCGCGCGGACGAGTGGTGGACGCCTCCAGCGGAGTGCCGCTGCAGGGTGCACGACTGGTGCGGTTATGGGCAGGCGACACGATCCGCACCGGCGCCGACGGTCACTGGCGAGTTGTAATCCCCGAGTCGGGCGGGACGCTCCGCGTAACGTCCATCGGGTACTCGCCGCGCGAAGTGATGGTGTCGCCTGGAGACACGGCTGTGCGCGTGAGGCTTCGCAGGGTGGCCAGAGACCTGGAACAGGTGACGGTGACGGCGTCGCGGCGGTTGCAGAGGCTTGCCGATGTGCCGGTGGCCACCGAGGTAATTACGCGCGACGACATTGCTCGAACGGGTGCGACCGATCTTGCCAGCGTGCTTACGGAACACGTGGGCATAGAGCTGCAGGGGACCATCACTGCCAGCGCCGGAGTGATGCTCCAGGGCCTCGATGCGCAGCGCGTGCTGGTGCTCGTGGACGGTCAGCCGATCGCAGGACGCATCAGCGGGCAGTTCGACGTGTCGCGCATCTCGACTGCGGTGATCGAGCGGGTGGAGGTCGTGAAGGGGCCCCAGTCCACGCTGTACGGATCGGAGGCCATGGGCGGGGTGATAAATGTCATCACGCGCGACACGGAAGTCGGCGATCTTATCGCGGAGGCCGAGCTGCTTGGAGGCTCGCACGGGCGCAGCGACGGGAGCCTGACGCTCACAGGCTCCCGGGGCGACTTCTCCTGGATGGTGTCCGGCGGCAGGCGCTATTCGGAGGTTGCTCCGGGTCAGGGTGACGTACGCGGTGCGAAGTCCGAGCGGTACGACGGCCTTCTCGCCGCACGCTGGTCGCCTGACGAGAACAGGTCAATCGAGCTGAGCCTGAACGCGCAGGAACAGGACCAGCGATGGCGAATGGGACAGCTGTATTTCTTCGGCGACGATCGCCACATGAGCGGGCGACTTTCCGGGGAGTACCGGCACGGATCGCACACCGTGAGGCCTACGCTCTACGTGTCGCGGTTCGACCACCTCTCCAGCCGCTCCATTTCCAGGGTTCCTGCCCCCGGCGGAGACGACGACAGGCAGCAGCTGGCCGAGGCCGAGCTGGTGTACGGCTTCGCGTCAGGCGCTCACTCGCTCGATGCAGGGGTGGAGGTGCGGCGGGACGAGACGCTGTCCGACAGGCTCGCAAACCGCGACAGGGCGATCGTCACGTACGAGCCGTTCGCGCAGTACACCTGGAACGCCGGCAGGCTGAGCCTGGTGCCCGGCATTCGCATGGCATCCAGCGAACAGTGGGGAACGCACTGGTCCCCGCGCGTCGCAGTGCGCTGGCAGGCCCTGGCTCCGCTTGCGCTCCGCGTCTCGATCGGCGAAGGGTACCGCGCTCCCGGCTTTCGTGAGCTCTACCTGGAGTTCCAGAACAGCGGACCCGGTTTCAGCTATCTGGTTCGCGGCAACCCCGACCTGAAACCGGAGAGCTCGCGCAACATATCTGCAAGCGCAGAATGGACCGGCCGCGGGGGCTTCGCGCGCCTTACGGCGTTCGACAACCGGTTCGACGACTTCATCGAGACGCGCGTTGTCGGGGACTCGTCAGGTGTGCAGCTGAACAGCTACTTCAACGTGGGCGAGGGCTACACGAGGGGAGTCGAGCTGGAGGGCGGGATGGTGTACGGCCCGTTCACGATGGATGCGGGCATCAGTCTTCTCGACACCTGGAGCGCAAGTGCCGGTCGGGAGCTGCTTGGCAGGCCGCGGCATTCCGGCCGCCTCACGATCGGATGGGCCGGGGCGACGGGTACGCGGGTCAGCGTGACCGGAGTCAGAACGGGGCGGGCTCCCATATCCCTTGTTGGCGATGGCAGCGTGACTCATCGTGATGCCTTCAACCGGCTCGACCTTCGCGTTGCGCAGCTGCTTCCATGGAGCATGGAGCTCACGGGAGGAGTGGACAACGCCTTTGACGCCACCCCTGCCAACTGGCCGGGTTTCACCGGGCGACAGTTCTACCTGGGACTTCGCTGGAGCGGAGGACTTCAGTAGCTTCGCAACGTTGCGGTGCTGGCGTCCGGCCGCCGACTCTGCGCAGGTCTGCCTGAGAATTACATGCGCGCTCCTGCCTTCCGCCGGTTCGAAGTGCCGTACGCCGGCTTGAGCTGTGTCCTGTCTGCCACTCCTGGTCCCATGAGTCATCCGAAGAGAGTTCGGTGGTTCCTGCTCGTTGCTGCAGTCGTCACCACTGCCTGTGGTGGCGGTGACACCCCGGAAAGCAGTTCCGTTCAGGCCGGTGGCGAGGCACGGCGAATCGGCACGCCTGCGCCGGGCAGCGAGACGCGAGAGGGAGCGCTGGAGAACGCCACACGCGTGCTGGGAACGGCGGGCGCGGAATGTCCGCTCACCGGTGCCTGGCAACTTTGCAGTGTGGAGGATCGACTGGTGCGTTCGGGTCTGGCGCCGCAGCGCGCAGACAGCGCGCCGTCGCTCTCTCTCGGGAGTATCGGGTCTGCGCGCTACTACGTTGGCGACGCGGAAGCTCAGGTATTCATCTTCGCGGATTCCGCCGGGCGCGTTGCTGCCGAGCGTGCAGGGGCGAGCGCACTGGGCGAGGCTCCGTTGCTGGAGGCGGCCGTCGGCGCAACGCCAATCCTCGTCTCCAGCCAGAACATGGCCGTCGTCGTGTACGGTCACCGCGAACGTCAGGTGGAGCGTGTCTCACTGGCGCTCTCGGGCGGACTTCCGCAGGGCTGACCGTCGTTTCGCCGGCCGGCCGACAACGCCTCACGGCTCGCCTTTCATGGCGGGACGGCCGAGAAAAGGCCTTGCAAGGGTGGGTTTTTGACGGGGACATGCAGAATTTCTGCATGTCCCCGTTGCGTTTCGTCGTTGAAGTAATCAGAGTATGCGGGCGCAAACCGCATTGCAGTTGCGCTAGCGTCTTGCCGGGTGTCGGCAGCACTGAGCAGAATTGGCGCCGCCTCCGGAGCACGGAACTTCTCGAGCCGTCCACAATCACCTGGAGAACAAGAATGAATCGAGCGGAGATGATCGATGCCCTCAGCGAGCAGCTGAACATCACTCGCAAGGAGGCCACGAACGCGATGAACGCCATCTTCCACCCTTCCGACGGCATGATCGCCAAGGCGCTGAAGAAGGGTGACAAGGTGGCGATCACGGGCTTCGGAAGCTTTGGCGTGCGCAAGCGCGCGGCCCGCAAGGCTCGCAATCCGCTGACCGGTGAGTCCATTCGCGTTGCTGCGTCCAAGGCCCCTGGCTTCAAGGCCGGTCAGAGCCTCAAGGCCACCGTGAACGGGAAGGCCGCAGCAGCCAAGAAGGCTGTGAAGAAGGCAGCGAAGAAGGTGACCAAGAAGGCCGCGAAGAAGGCCCGTCGCTGATCCTGATCGCGCTGGCAGTGGACGGACATGAACGCCCCGGCTTTCAGAAGCCGGGGCGTTCGTGCATCATTTCACGTCCCGGTCATGCTGCGCGGTCAGCACGCGATGTGCGCCGCGCGTAGTCTCCGGAGGGTTTCTCTTCTTCGACTTCCACGAACTGGCATCATGCATCCTGCAGCCGCAACTCATTCACTGCGCGTAACCAGCCGCCTCCTGGCTGTATTCGGGGCGCTTCTCCTGCTCGTTGCTGTCACGGACGTCATCGCACAGCAGGCTCCCGCCGAGCGCTACGACGTGATCATCCGCAACGGGCGCGTGCTGGATGGCTCCGGCAATGCGTGGGTGATCGCGGACGTAGGCATCCGTGGCGACCGGATCGCTGCAATTGGCAGCCTGGGGACAGCCACCGCCGCGACCGAGGTGGATGCAACGGGCCTCTACGTGACGCCTGGCTTCGTGGACACTCATTCGCACGCGGGCGGCGCACTTGAATCGGAGGAGCTGAGCGGCGCGCAGCAGCTCCTGGCTCAGGGTATCACCACCGTCTTCATCAACCCCGATGGCGGCGGCAACGCTGACCTGAACGCCCAGCGCTCCGCCATGGAGAAGGTCGGTGTCGGCGTGAACGTGGCACTCATGGTGCCTCATGGAAGCGTCCGCAGCGCAGTGCTTGGCATGCAGGACCGCGCGCCCACACCTGACGAGCTGCGTCGCATGGAACAGCTTGTGGAGCAGGGCATGCAGGCGGGCGCCTTCGCGCTTTCCAGCGGTCCCTTCTACGCTCCGGGCAGCTACTCCGAGACCAGCGAGCTGGTTGCGCTCGCACGGGTCGCCGCCCGCTACGGAGCGCCCTACCAGAGCCATATTCGCGACGAGAGCGATTACACGATCGGTCTCATGGACGCGGTCGAGGAAGTGATCACCGTCGCACGTGAGGCGGGTACTCGCGGTGTCGTGACGCACGTCAAGGCTCTCGGTCCCAACGTGTGGGGCTTCTCCGCTGCCATTGCGCAGCGCGTGGAACGTGCGCGGGAGCAGGGAATCGAGATCTTTGCTGACCAGTATCCGTACGAGGCGTCCCAGACGTCGCTGACCGCTGCACTGGTACCCCGCTGGGTGCAGGCTGGCGGCGGCGATTCCCTCAGGGCGCGCTTCGCGGATGCGTCCGTGCGCCCGCGCATCGTTGCGGAGATGAGGGAGAACCTCGCTCGTCGCGGCGGCGCCGAGCGCATCCAGATCGGATCGTTCCGCGCCGACAACAGCATGGAAGGCAAGACGCTCGCCGAGATTGCCGCAGCGCGCAACGAGGATGCGATCGAGACGGCCATAGACATCGTGCTCAAGGGCGGGGCCGGGATCGTGTCGTTCAACATGCTGGAGGAGGACATCGAGCGCCTGATGCAGCAGCCATGGACCATGACTGCTTCCGACGGTGGCCTCGTCAGGCTCGGCAGCGGCGTGCCGCACCCCCGCGGCAACGGCGCCTTCCCGCGCAAGATCCGCCGCTACGTGGTGGAGAAGCAGGTAGTCTCACTGCCTGACGCAGTGCGATCCATGACGTCGCTGCCCGCAACGGTGTATCGCCTTCCGGACCGTGGGGTCCTGCGAAACGGTGCAGCAGCAGACGTACTCGTCTTCAACCTCGCCGACGTGCGTGACCGCGCCACCTTCGAGGACCCGCACCAGATCGCCGAGGGCATGAAGTACGTGCTCGTCAACGGCAGGTTCGCCATACGCGATGGCGAGTTCACCAACGAGAAGGCCGGAAGGGTTCTCCGCAGGCAGTAGCAGGCTGGCACTCCTCTCCCGCACCAGGTGAAGCCTCCGGCGCGGGAGGCGAAGCGAACTGCAGTCGGAATCGGCGGTGCACCGAGGCTTGCGCCCGGTGCACCGCAACTTTGCGGAGTGGCCACGCACCGCGGCAATCCGGCCAGTGCGGCAGGCCGGTTCACCTGCTACCGTGAAGGAATGCGAAACCACGTTCACCCCCTGACTTCGCGCGCCATGCCGCCCAAGGGCGGCAAGACCGTAACCGCGCTGCCGGTACGCGGTTCATTCCTCAGCGAGCTTCGCGCGGCTCGCTCGATTGCCATCGTGCTCGCGATCGCGGTGCTCTCGGCCTGCGGTTCGGCAGGCACGCAGACGTCGAGCGCACCGACTCCCGCGAAGGCCGCCGCACGCTCGCCCGAAGCCCTGGGCACCGTGCTGGGCAAGCGTGTGGAGGGCGACAAGGGCATGGTGGCGTCGGCGCATCCGGCAGCCTCCGAAGCGGGGCAGGAGATACTACGTGCCGGCGGAACTGCGGTGGACGCCGCGCTCGCTACCGCCTTCGCGATAGGCGTAGTCGAGCCCATGATGAGCGGGCTCGGGGGCAGCGGTGGAATGGTGGTGTGGGATGCGCGCTCGGGAACCGCCGACTTTGTGGAGTTCTATGCAACCGCCAGCACGTCCCTGGACCCCAACGCGGACTTGGGGCGTGGCTCCAGCGCGCGGATAGTCGGTGTTCCGGGCGAGGTTGCCGGTCTTCTCGCGGCGCACGAGAAGTATGGGCGCCTGCCGCTCGCGACCGTGATGGCTCCCGCAATTCGACTTGCGGAAGGTGGTTTCCCGGTTCACGCGATGCTCGCTCGTGTGGCGCAGGGCGACTCGGCCAAGCTGGCCGGATCGGCCCCTCGCGCCCGGGAGATCTTCCTCCCCGGCGGCCGGCCGATTCCGGCGGGAGCCATACTGCGGCAGCCCGAACTCGCAGCCACGCTGCGGCGCATTGCCGCCGAAGGACGTGACGGCTTCTATCGCGGTCCGGTAGCCGAGGAGATCGTGAGGGTGGTGCAGGCGAGCGGCAATCCGATGACGCTGCAGGATCTCGCCTCGTACCAGCCGAGGTGGCGCCGGCCCATCTGCGGTCAGTACCTCGGTCGTACCGTGCTCACCGCGGCACCGCCGCTATCGGGCTCCGAGGTGGTGGAAGCGCTGAACCTTCTCTCGCGCTATCCCTGGGACGCGCTTGGCTTCCCTCAGCGGGATACGCGCGCGTTCGACGCACTGGTGACGAGCATCAGGGCTGCGCGAGCGGACCGCAACGCGCATGCGGGCGATCCGGATTACACCTGGTGGCCGGCCGCCACGTTCGCCTCGAGCGAGTACGCGGCGCGTCGTGCCGCGGAGGCTGCAGCCCGTCCGGAGGTACAGACACCGGGCGACGTGTCTGGAATTCAGGCCGTTCCACAGGGGCGTTGTGCGGAGCTGGATCCGTGGAAGGACATGCCTCGTGAGGCAGTGAGGTCGGGGCGCACGCCCGACTTCAATGACGCCGAGGGCGACCTGCAGGAAGGCGGCGAGACCACGCACATATCCGTCGTGGATGCCGAGGGAAGCGCGGTCTCGCTGACGATCACCCAGGGGCTCTACTTCGGCAGCGGCGCCTGGGCCGCGGGTACCTTCCTCAACTCGGCCCTGGCCAACTTCTCCGCCCCCACCTCCTCCCGCAATCCCATCGGTCCGGGGAGGATCGCTTCCACGACGATCTCGCCCACCATCCTGCTTGACGAGAGGGGCAGGGTGGAGGTGGTGGTCGGCTCCCCCGCGTCAGGCAGGATCCCGCCCGCGGTGACGCAGACGCTGCTGTACACGCTGCAGTACGGAATGGACCCGTTCGCGGCCGTGGCGATGCCGCGCGTGTACCCCGCCACCAACAATCGCGTGGTGCAGCTGGAGCAGGGGTTCGACGGCACCGTGCTCGGCGGCGCACACTCGCTGGGCTGGGTGATCCAGCAGCACACGCCCATAGATCACTTCTTCGGCGGCGTCCAGATTCTCCTGCGGCGAGACGGTCGCTGGATCGGCGCGGCCGATCCGCGCAGGAGTGGCGAGGTGCGGGCCCAGTAGCGCTGACGGTTGCCGGCGGCGTTCGATGCTGCCGGCACCCCTGGCACGCGGGCCGTCGTTGCGCCCCGGTCATTCAAGTCCTCAAACAGCGAGTTCAAACGTGACTGCAGTGGAGTCGAAGAACCCGACGCTCGTGCGTGCCGTGTCGCGCCGGCAGCTGGTGGCACTCTCGATGAACGACGTGATCGGCAGCGGAGTGTACCTGCTTCCGGCGGCTGCCGCGGCGCTCCTGGGGAATGCGAGCATACTCGGCGTGATTGTCGCGGGGCTCGCCGTGGCGCTGCTGGTGCTCTGCTTTGCAGAGGCGAGCACGTACTTCGACCAGCCCGGTGGCGCATACCTGTACACTCGTGAGGCGTTCGGTCCGCTCGTCGGTTTCGAGGTCGGCTGGATGACGTCGCTGGCGAGGGTGGCTTCCATCGCCTCACTCTCCAACGGATTCGCCCAGGCCACCGCATACCTGTGGCCCGCAGCAGGCACAGGCGCGGTGAGGGCAGCGATCATAGTGGCGCTCATTGGCCTGCTCACCTGGATCAATGTTCGCGGTGTGAAGCACGGCGCGCGCACCGCCGTCGCACTGCTGCTCGCGAAGACGATTCCGCTCGTGATATTCGTGATCGTCGGAATCTTCTTCGTGCAGTGGTCAACCGTCTCGAACATGGAATCGCCGGCAGCCGGCTCGCTGGGTGAGGCCGCGCTGCTCCTGCTGTTTGCTTACGCCGGCTTCGAGAACACCGCTGCCGCTGCAGGTGAGTACCGGAACCCGCAGCGCGACGTGCCGTTCGCCCTCCTGTCCATGATCACCCTGGTCACGCTTCTCTACACCGGCGTGCAGCTGGTTGCTCTCGGAACGCTGCCGGGGGTGGCCCAGTCGCTGTCGCCGGTTGCCGAGGCGGCTGGCGTGTTCCTCGGGGGCTTTGGTGTTCTGCTCATGACACTAGGCGCCATGATCTCGATAGGCGGCAACGTGGGCAATACCGTGCTCGTGGGTCCGCGCTACCTCTTTGCTCTCGCGCGCGATGGCTACGGGCCGCGCGCACTTGGCAGGGTTCACCCCGAGTACAACACGCCTGCGGCGGCGATCATAACGCTGTCCGCGGTCTCGCTGGTGCTGGCGCTTACGGGCTCGTTCGTTCAGCTGGCCATGCTGTCCATCATCGCCCGCATGACCACCTACATCGGAACGGCAGCGGCGATTCCGATCCTGCGGCGCAAGTACGGTCCGCAGCCGAACGCATTCAGGCTCCCTGGCGGCATGGTGATACCGGTGCTTGCGCTCCTGCTCTCTGCGGCCCTGCTCGCGAGCGCCGAGTGGAAGAACCTGGTGTCAGGCGCTGTTGCACTCGCGATAGGCGCCCTGATATACCGTTTCAGGCGCCCGCCAGAGAGTTCGGACGCCACTCGCGAACCGGCGTCTGCCTGATGTGTAGAACCGGGAAGACATGAACCTGGCGGGGTCGCGGCGGGCGACCCCGGGTGTTCTGCCGGACTCCGCGATGTGATAGCTTTCAGGGATACGGGCATGGCTTCCGCGTATCGGTCTGCCCGTTCCGCCAGGAGTACGGGCGGCGAGAGAAGCGACGCAGGTGGACCCGGTAGCTCAGCTGGTAGAGCACGCGGCTTTTAACCGCTAGGTCGTGGGTTCGAGTCCCACCCGGGTCATGTCTGTTATCCGGTCGGGCTGATCAGGGACCAACACGCGGAGGAGTGGCATGACGTTCACCCATCGAATGAGTCGCAAGTCCACGCTTCTGCTGGCCACGGTCCTTCTGTCGGCAGCATGCGTGAGGTCCAACGATGGTGTGGACACCAGCCCTGAGGCGGTGCTGCGTCGGGACATGGAGCAGAACCGGGTGCTCATGGTGCAGGTCGTCAATCGCTCCACGTACGGCCTGGACATCTACGTGCTGCGTGGCAGCGCACGCTTCCGGATCGGCGAGGCGCGGCCGGTGAATACCACGAATATCGAGGTGCCGTCGGACCTGGTTCAGCCCTCGGGAACGACGATTCTGGCGGTCACCTCGCCAGGCGGACAGCGTGTGGCGAGTCCGAACCTGAACGTTCGCCCCGGCAACACGATCATCTTCGAGATCACGGCGGACCTGCGGTCCTCCAGGGCGTACGTCAGGTAGGAGAATCCTGCGTGCGTGACGGCGGGGCGCTGCTCCCGCCGCATTCTCCGCCTGACGAGACGGCCTGCGCTGCCTCGCCTGGCAGTGCCGGCGCATCAAGGTCAGGGTGCCTTACGCGCCTTCCGTCGCACCTCGCATGGCGAACGCGTGCACCAGCCTCGTGAGGTCCGCCGCCAGTCGCTTCGAAGTTGCGGGGTCCTGTATTCCACCCGTCAGCACGACCAGCACATACGGATCCCGTCCCTCCGGCATCACGATGCCCGCATCGTGCATTATGGCAGTGATCGAGCCTGTCTTGTGTGCCACACGAGTGCCCGGGGGCAGTCCTGCGGGAATCTGTTCGTTGAGCTCCTGCGCGAGCAGGATCTCCATCATGGCGTCCGTAGCTGCGCGCGACGCCGCGCGACCTTCGTTGAGCGCCAGGAACAGGGTGGCGAGCGCTCGTGCGGTGGTGGAGTTGCTCATGCCCGCCTCGAAAGCCTTCAGGTCCTCCACGCCCCGCAACACCCGCATGCCCGAGGCGCCTAGCGAGTCGGTCGTGGCCTGAATCCTGTCGGCGCCCAGCGTGTCTATGAGCGCGTTCGTCGCCAGGTTGCTCGATCGAACGATCATCAGGCGCGCGAGCTCGCGCAGGGGTACCGGGGAACCGACCTTCGCATACAGCGACGAATCCGAGTCCGATGTGTTCGGCAGGCTGTAGCTGGACCCGTCGAACACCGACCGGAACTCGTTCCGCAGCACGATGGACGAATCCACTTTGAGCCGCCCGGCATCGTGCCGTCGGAACAACTCGATGAGCACGGGCACCTTCATGGTGCTCGCCGCGTGGAAGGACGAATCGGCGTTGATTGCCAGGGTGTCGCCTCGCGACGGATCCACGTACACGAGGCCCACGGCTGCACCCGGGGTCTCGGCGACGCGTGCGCGCAGGGAGTCTTCCAGTTCCGCGAGGGAGGATCCATCGAGTTCGTTCCGCTGCTGCATGGAACAGGCGGACAGCATGGCGGAGATGGCCAGAAGCGTTGCCGTGAGGCTGCGGGCGTGAGTGTTCATGCGGTGAAGGTGCGCTGATGCGACACTCCGGCACAAGGCCGCGAAGGGGACCTGAGAGTCGCATCGAGGCGGGTCGCGTGGTGACGCCGCTCACCCGGCGCACCGCCATATGCATGCGAATCTTCCCCATCCGGTTGCGACAGGAGTATTCCGTCGTGTATGTATGGAGTTCAACCGCACCCTCGACGCACGCTTACTACGGAGGCGACCGGCGCGATATGGCAATTCCGGCTCCCATCCGATCGGATCGTATGCAGACTGCCCAGGACGAGAATCCCGGCGGCGGAGAGCGTCTCCGTCTCGACGAGTTCAGGTTCTGGCGCACCCAGGCGGGCCAGTGCTTCGCCGAGGTCGAGCTGGCACACGCTGGCGACGTGCGCGTCATAGGGCGTGCTACGGGTGCGTCGTCTCCCACGGGCGACCTTCGAACCGCAGCCGAAGCCACGCTCCGCGCAATGGAGAGCTTCACCAAGGGTGCTGTGCGGCTCGACCTGATGGGCGTCAAGTCCCTTCGCGCCTTCGACGCCTCTGTCGTGATCGTGGCCGTCTCCGCCCGCCTCGAAGGGAACACCCAGCAGCTCCTCGGCTGCTTCCTGGCGGAGCAGGACCCCATACGCGGTGCGGTGGTGGCAGTTCTGAACGCCACCAACCGGATCATCGGAAACCGTATTCACGTGGCCTGACGGCCGTGGGGCGCGTGCGGACGCACCCACCAACAAGGCGACGCTGAGACGTCTGCCAGAGGAACCATGCTGCATCGCTCACTGCTCGGCACCGCGCTCTCGGTGGCAGTACTGAGTGCCTGTGCGCCGGGTGTATCATCGAGTCGCGACCAGGCGCCGCGGCCCGCGGCGGACCGACCTGCCGAGCCGGCGCAGAGCGAGGCGGAAGAAGTGGCGAGGTCGCTGGGGGTGCGCTGGTCGGTGCCGGAAGTCAGCCTCGAAGGGCACGCCCTGGAGGAGGCCAGCGGTCCGGTGGCGGCCAGTTGGGACATTCCGGTGCGCGACTGGGAGGCGCACGACAGGGTAGGCCACTACGTGCGCATCTTCGGCGGCTCCGGAATGCGGAACTTCGCGGCGATGCTGGAGCGCGGTACCGTGTACGAGCCCATGATCCGGTCCGTGTTCCGGGAGCAGGGGATTCCGGAGGACCTGTACTACCTGGCGCTCGTGGAGAGCGGCTTCGAGCCGCACGCCTACTCTCGCGCGGCTGCCGTGGGCATCTGGCAGTTCATGGCGCCAACCGCAAAGGGTTACGGGCTGCGCCTGGACTGGTGGGTTGACGAGCGCCGCGATCCGGTGGCGTCCACGCATGCTGCCGCGCGCTTCCTCAGGGACCTGCGCAACCAGTTCGGGTCGGACTTTCTCGCCGCGGCAGCCTACAACGGCGGGCCCACGCGACTGCGCCGCGGCCTCACGAGGCATGCGAGCGACATCGGCGAGGGCAGCGGAGACGACGCGTTCTTTGCGCTCACCGAGACGGGATTCCTGCCCCGCGAGACGCAGAACTACGTGCCGCAGCTCATAGCCGCCGCGCTGGTGGCAAAGGAGCCCGAACGCTACGGCCTCAACGTGAATCCGCAGCCGCCCCTGGCATACGACTCGGTGGTCGTTTCCGGTGGGGTATCCCTGCCTGCGATAGCGGAGGCGGCAGATGTGGAGCCGAGCGTGGTGGTAGGGCTGAACCCGCACTACCTGCGCGCGGCAACGCCCATCGGCAGCGGTGAATGGGTGGTGCGCATTCCGCAGGGCACTCGTGAGGCGTTCGAGGAGCGCTGGGCGGGAATGAGCCAGGAGAGTCGAAGGGCCTACACCGTGTACCGTGCGAAGGCCGGGGAGACTCTGCACGACGTGGCTCGGAAGGGCGGGATGTCCACACGCGAGCTGGCGGCATTCAACCCGGACGTGCGTTCGCGGAACGGCAAGCTCGTAGAGCAGAACCTGCGTCTGCCGGTGGCTTCGGTGCGCGCTTCCATGGCCGAGTTTCGCGATCCCGAACTGGACCGCCTCATTACAGCGCATACTCCCGCACGCACCCATACCGTGCAGCGAGGCGATACGCTGGACGGGATCTCGCGCCGCTATGGCGTGACAGTGCGCCAGCTTCAGCGCTGGAACGGCATGGAAGGAAAGACGCTGATCCGTCCCGGCCAGCGGCTGGTGGTAGCGGGCAGCTGAGAGGAATCCGAAGGCGACGGGCTCGAACGGGAACGCGGCAGCAGGTCGTTAGAGCCTGCTGCCGCGTTCTGTCCTGATGCGGGCCTGATCGTCCGCCAGGATCACCTGGAGCGTCAGTCCGCCGATCGCGAAGGCCTTGGCTGGATCAGCCCTGTGCCCGTGTACCCGCGCATGAGGATCTGGTCGTAGCCGTTTGACGGGTCCTCCCCGTTCCGGAGTGCCAGCTGCACCGCGACGGGGCCCCTGTTGTACGTGAGCAGCGCGAGACGGACGTCGCCATCGTACTCCTCGATCAACCCTCTCAGGTACCGGAAACCGATGCGGAGGTTCGTCTCCGGGTCGTAGAGCTTTTCGGTGGTGATGTTCCGGTCGAAGAACCTGGCCGTGGGGAGCATCACCTGCGCGAGGCCTATGGCACCAACGGGGCTCGTTGCGCGCGGGTCGAAGCGGCTCTCCAGCTTCACGAGCCGGAATGCGAGTTCGGGCTCGATGCCCTCGCTGACCGCGATGTCGTGGATGCTGCTGGCCAGGTCGGCGCTGATCCTGTAGCGCGCCGAGTAGTTGAAGATGCTGTTCCAGCGCTCCAGCTGCTCGTGTGCCTCCTCCAGCTCGCCGCGAGTGCGGGCGAGGTCGAGCTCGAGCTTCCTCGCGATCTCCATCGGGTCCGGCGCTGCGGCAGAAGCCTGGGCCGGGCGATTGGACTGGTAAACGATTAGGAGCACTGCGCAGACGCTGACGCCGACGATCTGGCGTTTGAGGCGCCGGGCGCGAAGCTCTACCGCTCCGCGGTGCGAGTAACTCCCTCTATGATCAGACATGAATCTTCGGGATTTGAGAGAACATTGCGGACGAGATATCACGCTTCGCCGCGTGCTCGGGACTACCGCGCCAAGCGGCGCCGGTCTTCAGGAGCGGGTTCTTCCTCCGGTCTTGGACATCAGGGAAATGTCGGTCATCTCCAGGCCACTATCCACCCCTTTGACCATATCCCAGACCGTCAGGAGGGCCACCGACACCGCCGTCAGCGCTTCCATCTCCACACCCGTCCTGCTCACGGTCCTGGTCTCCACCTCCACCCGTAACCCTGGAAGTTCTTGATCCACAAGGACTTCCACCTGTACATCGTAGAGCGGTACAGGGTGGCACAACGGTATGAGCTCGGCCGTTCGCTTGGCAGCCATTACCGCCGCTACCCTCGCCACACCCTTCACGTCTCCCTTGGTCACCTCATCCGCCAGAATGGCTGCCAATGTTTCCGGAGCCATCCTGATAGCGCCGGTGGCCCTTGCAGTCCGCGCGGTGTCCTTCTTGTGGGAGACGTCCACCATTCTCGCTGCGCCATCCGGGCCGATATGACTCAGGCTCGGCAGGCGGGATGGGTCCAGTGCACTCATCGGGCCAGAATGGAGCGGAGGGCCAGCAGAAGTTCGATTGTTACAAGCTGCGGGGAGACGTTGCCGAAGGCCCGCTGCCGGGCCTGCTCCACTGCCTGCACTCCCAGGGAGGCACAGTAGGCAAAATCCTCGTCGCCCCGGTTGAGAGCGGCCCGGGCGCGGTCGTGAAGGGCAGCCGTAAGTGCTTCCAGGACAACGGAATACTGGCCTCGCGCGCCTGATACACCCTGCGCGAAAGCGGTCCGGTAGAGGTGCGACCGTCGAGGCGACAGGGCCGCGTCCAGCAGGCCGGACGCCACTGCGGCGGCCTCTGCCGGCGCCGATCCGGCCAGGAGCCTACCCGGCGCGCCCGCGGCCAGCTGCACGTTGTCGTCCTCCCTGGAGGACAGTTCGAACTCCTTTGCTTGCTCGCGGACGAGCGGATCGCCAAGAAACTTGCGGATTTCGTGGTCGGGAAGGGCAGGGACCCTGATGCAGACCAGCCGCGACCTGATGGTGGGAAGCAACGCCCCGGGCTCGCTGGAGGTGAGCAGGAGGGTGGTGTTGGCCGGAGGCTCCTCGAGCAGCTTCAGGAAGGCGTTGGCCGCCTGGTCGGTGCCCTCCTGCACCACCATTCGATCCGCGTCTCCGACGACGAATACCTTTCGGTGTCCTACGGCCGGCGAGAGCTGTGCCGCGTGCAGGATGGCGCGAACGGTGGATACGAAGATTCCGTGCGCGGGGTCGGGCGGGGCGTACAGCCCGCCCGTCGCGACCCTTGAAGCGATCGCTTCGGAGTAGTCCCGCAGAACAGCCTGAGCGTCCTGGTCGGAGTCTTTCGGTCTCGCCCGAGGGAAGAACCAGTAGAGATCCGGGTGCTTCAGCTCGCTCGAGAAGCGGCAGTGCTGACACGCGCCGCAGGGTTCGCCGGACTGGGAGCCGGTGCAGAGGATCAGGCGCCCGAGTTCGATGGCGAGTCTCTGCTTGCCAATACCCGCCGGCCCCTGAAGGAGCAGGCTGGCCGGCAGGGAACCGCGACGGTATGCGCCGGCCAGGCGGTCCAGCATCGCTGCGTGGCCGTACAGGGAGACTATTGGCACGGAAGCAATATGTACCGCCCGGACGCCTCCGGGGAGCGCCCGGCGAAGTCGTGGGCATGATTCATGACCACCGTTCGCAGATTCAGGGTGCCGGTCGCAGCCGATGACAGCGGCGACCCGACTGCAGCCGAGTCTCGAAAACAGAGGAGGGGAATGTGCTGACCGGAAGAAAGGTGGCCGTGCTGGCCACGGACGGCTTCGAGCAGGTTGAACTCGACGTGCCCGTGAAGGCGCTGCGCGATGCAGGCGCGGAAGTGGAGGTGATAGCGCCTCACGACGGTGCCATCCAGGGAATGAAGGGCAGTGAGAAGGGCAGCGAACTGAAGGTGGACCGCGTGATCAGCGACGCCCACGCTGCGGACTACTCGGCGCTGCTGCTTCCCGGCGGCGTGAAGAATCCGGATGCGCTCAGGCAGAACGAGGCAGCGGTGAAGTTCGTGAAGCAGATGCTCGAGATGAACAAGCCGGTCGCGGCAATCTGCCATGCTCCATGGGTCCTGGTGGAGACGGGCCTGCTGCGCGGGCGCACGGTGACGTCGTACCCGAGCCTGAAGACGGATCTGCAGAATGCCGGAGCGAAGTGGGTGGATCAGGAGGTGGTGAAGGACGAGAAGCTCCTGACCAGCCGGAAGCCGGATGACCTGCCGGCGTTCTCCGAGGCGCTGGTGACCATGCTCAGCGAGTCGATTTCGGAGCGCGAGCTGGACAACATGGTGGAGCAGACGTTCCCGGCGAGCGATCCGTTGCCGCTATCGTCGAGCACCATCGCGTCGAGCGGGCCCGAGAATCAGTCGCGCGGCGAGGCGCGTTAGGCACATCACGGCGCGCGATCGCGGGCGTCGCGCGATTCGGGTGCTGCCGGAACGCGGGCGTCGCGGGACCACGCACGGCGCGGAATCGCCGGATCGCGGGCGTCGCAGGACCACCGATTCGGCGGGATCACTCGGGAGAGTGATCCCCCCCCATCGCAAACGTCCACGCCACGCACTCCACGGTTGACATAGTTACCCGAGGAACCAGCCCGCCGGAGAAATAGCC
>CAYQAO010000004.1:28711-54319 GCA_964415485.1 uncultured Gemmatimonadaceae bacterium | reverse complement strand
GGGCCCGCGTATCAGTCGGGCGGCGCGGCGCGTGAGGCTCTGCACGGCGCGCGCTCGGGGGGGTCGCGCTATTCGGGGGCGGCGGGAACGCGGGCGTCGGGGTACCACGCCCGGCGCGTAATCGCCGAATCGCATCCGTCCACGCCTCGATCTCCTCGGTTGACATCGTTCCCCGAGGAACCTGCCGGCCGTCGAAGTAGCCGCGCTCCTGGGTGTCTATCAGGTATTGCTCGCGCGACATGAGCGTTCCGCGACACGTTCGATGCGTCGCGTGTCCCGCAGCAGCGGACGCATCCAGCTCCCCGTGCAGTCGCGCCATGAAGCTGTCCATCACGCCACGCGGACAGGGAAGCTCGTCGTCAGGGTACGCGAATCCGTACAGCACCAGGTAGCTGAACAGCAGGCGCCAGTGTTCGTCGCCGAAGCGCGAGACGAGCCGTTCCCAGTCCATGTGGCGGCCGCGTGCGTTGAGCAGGTGCAGCACGTCTGCGCCGTCGTAACGCTCGCGCTCCATGATGAACGACTTGGACCACAGCATCTCCTCGGCGGGCGTGAGCATCACCGGAACGGCCAGTATCTCGCCAGGCACCGCGTGCTCGAACCATGCGTCGTCCACGCGCGCCACGCCGTTTCCCGAACTGAAGATCACGTCCACCAGGTGCTCGCCCTCACCCACCTTTCCAAGCCAGTGGGGAAAGGTCATCTCCGTGCGAAAACCTTCCGCGTCGAGAACGGCGAGGGCGCGTTCCACGTCCTCGGGCCTGACGAACAGGTCGAAGTCCTTCGTGCGACGACGGATGCCGGTGAAGCGCGCGTACGCGTAAGCGCCGCCCACCAGGTACCTCACCCCTCCCTCGGCCAGCGACAGCAGTACGCGTCGGTAGAAATCGCGAGCGTCCCGTGCTCGTTCGCTGAAGTCGGCCTGCGCGTGTGTGTGTGAAGCGGGAGTGATCACGGCGGAACGCTTGTTGAATGAAAACCGCATCCTGCTTCCGGAGGCTGCCCTGCATACGCAAGTCCAGGGCTAGACGGTCACCGGTCGAGACCGCATTCAACGGGCCGTGAAATGAGAGAGGAGAGAGATCGAAGGAGCACTGACAGGCCGGGAGTGGTCCGCGTTGCGGCCATGAGCGACATCCACGTGGGACGCGAGTCCGTCGGTGCGCTGCAGCCACTGCTGGCCCAGGTCAACGAGCAGGCCGATGTCCTTGTGCTCGCGGGCGATCTCACGGATTACGGACTGCCGGAGGAAGCGCGCATCCTGGTGCGCGAGCTTGGCGCCGTGGTGCGCATTCCGGTGGTAGCCGTTCTCGGGAACCATGACTACGAGAGCGGCCGCGAGGCCGAGCTGGTGCAGATCCTCACGGATGGTGGCGTCAGGATGCTGGACGGCGATTCGGTGGAGATTGCCGGCGTCGGATTCGCCGGTGTGAAGGGATTTGCCGGAGGCTTCGGTCGCGGTGCGCTGGGACCCTGGGGCGAGCCGACCATCAAGGGGTTCGTGCAGGAGGCGCTGAACGAGGCGCTCAAGCTGGAGACGGCGCTGGCACGGCTTCGTACGAAGGCGCGGTTCGCCGTGCTTCACTACTCCCCGATTCGCGGCACGGTGGAAGGCGAACCGCTCGAGATATACCCGTTCCTCGGCTGCAGCAGGCTCGAGGAACCGCTGCTGCGCTATCCCGTGTCGGCAGTGGTGCACGGGCATGCGCACAAGGGCGCACCTGAAGGGCGCACGCAGACGGGCGTGGCCGTCTACAATGTTTCCATGCCTCTTCTGAGGTCCCTCTTTCCGGACCGGCCGCCATTCAGGGTCATTCAGGTGAGCGTGGCCGAGTCGGAAGACGCACCGAAGCCTGACGCGATCGGCTCGGCGGACGCGCTGGCCAGCAAGGATGGTGTGGTGGGATCGCGCGTCGTTCCGTGAGAGTTGCAGCGTGAAGCGGGTGATGCCTGACGGAATCACCCGCCTGGTGTCGTGCCCTGCAAACGGGAGACCGACTTCCGCACCAGCGCCGCGCGCGGGTGCGCGCGGCCCGTCAGGCCTTTCGCCCCCCTCCGCGGTGCTCGTCAAGCTCGGGAGCGGGCGGCTGCACGCGATCCTTGCCACCCTCGCCTGACGCGGACTGGCTCTCGCGCGCCTCGGGCAACTCCACCTCACGCTCGCCTGCGATCATGCCTGGGGCGGTACCGGCCTCCATCGCACGGCGGAAGCGCACCATGTCCTCGCGCACCTGCAGGTCGGGATCGCCACCGAAAAGCGACGCGATGGTCGCGCCGATCCTGCCAGCCGGCGGATCGTACTCGAACAGCACGCGAACACGGGTGCCGTCGCGCACCGGCGTGAAGTGCACGGACCCCGCGTTAGGTATGTCGGCGCCCTCGAGAGACTTCCACGCCAGCAGCTCGCCCGGAATCTCGTTGATCACTCGCGCACGCCAGCGAATGCGCGTGCCAGCCGGCCCGCGCGCCACCCAGCTCGACTCGCCATTCCCGAGATCCTCGACCTCGAGAATGTGACGCATGATGCGAGGAAGGTTCTCGAGCTTGCGCCAGTACGACCAGAGCTCCCCTGGGTCGCGCGCTATCGTCACCGCGTGCTCCACGCGCACCGCCTCGCTGGCGTCCAGCACCGCACTGGGCCCGCGCTGCTTCACGGGACCGGGCCGCTGAGCCGTGTCCCGACCCGTGGCTGCGTAAACGAGACACCGACCGCTCGCTCCACGCGCAAGCAACGCCCCGCCGCCGAGCAGGAGGGCAGCTCGCACCGGCCCGCTGCTTCGGACGCTCGCAGCCATGAGAGCGCTGCCAAGAAGGGCGGACCCCACTCGCTCCCGGCGGCCGACGTTCGGACCGGAGCGCAGTCGGGACAGCGCCCGCGGCCTGGCGACACGCTCGCCAGTCTCACGATCCTCGAGCTGCTCGGAATCGTCGTGATCGGCTCGCCGCTCGATCTCCCGCAGCTCCCGCATCGCCCGCAACCGGCCGGCTTCAGACTCCTGCTCGTGCTGCGTATCCCGAGCCTTCCCTCGTCGCCGTCCCCGGCCGCGCCCCTGCGCAGTACCCTGCTCTCGCCCTGCAGATTTCATCCGTCGTCTCCCGGGCCCGGGCGGCACATCCTCCCGGCCGCCGTCGGGTGCTCCACCAGGTGCGGAGCAGGCAGAAGTGTCGCAAGGCCGGTGCCCCCGCGATAAACGGCTGCACTACCGGTAAGCCGCGCGCAAACGAAAGCGCGCGCGTGACGCCTCACTCGATGGGAGACGCCGCCTTGCCGGTCACCCGGTCTGCGTGAATTCGCACTACGAAATTGCGACCCGGACTGGGATCGCCCTCGCGCAACACGTTCGGGTTCGCCTTGCGGAGCGCTGCGATGGCCTGCTCCAGCGCTTCCCGCTCCATCGGAGGCCCTTCCGGATCGAGAATCTGCGCGCTACCGCGCACGACCACGCTCCGCCAGGACCCCGCGTTCTCTATCTCGTCCACCTCGAACGCCACCCAGGGCGCCTGGAGAAGCGCGCGGAGCTTCTGTCCCACCGCGCTTCGTGCGTAGATCCACCCATCTGCGTACACGTAGTGGATGGGCACGATCTCAACCTGGTTGCGCATCAGGTATGCGAGGCGGCCGACCGCGTGACGACGAAGCAATTCCTCGGCCTCCTCGAACGACAGGTCACGCACTTCGAACTGCGTCATGTAGTTCATCCCCCTCGGTCATGCTGTTCAGAAGCGGATCCTGCTACCTGTGACCACGCGATAGGTGTCTCGAGCAATGAGCAGCTCCTCGTCGGTCGGTATCACCCATACCTCGAAGCGCGAACCGTCGGCACTGATTCGACCTTCTGCGCCATTGACGGTGGCCTCATTGAGGCTGGCATCGAGCTCGATGCCAAAGGGCTCCAGCCCCTCCAGGATGTCCGCGCGAATCTGTGCGGAATTCTCGCCCACACCGCCCGCGAAGCAGATCGCGCGCGCCGAGCCGAGCGCCGCCAGATACGCCCCAATGTACTTCCGCACGCGGTAGGTGAATACGTCTATGGCCAGTCGCGCACGACGATCGTCCATCTCGCGCGCCTCGGCAATCAGCTCTCGCATGTCGTGCGTGAGACCCGAAATGCCCAGAAGCCCGGACTGCTTGTTCAGCAGGCTCTCCACCTCCTGCAGTGAGAGCCCTTCCTTCTGCGAAATGTGATCGAGGACGGCGGGGTCCACGTCTCCGGACCGCGTTCCCATCACGAGACCCTCGAGTGGCGTGAAGCCCATGGAGGTGTCCACGGAGTCACCGTTCCTGATGGCGCAGGCAGAGCAGCCGTTGCCGAGGTGCAGCGTGACGATGGTCGTTTCGTCGCGAGGCACTCCGGTGAGCTGGCGCCACCGGTGGGATACGTACCTGTGGGAAGTTCCGTGGAAGCCGTAGCGCCTTACCTTGTGGCGCCGGTACATCTGGTACGGAATCGCGTAGAGAAACGCGCGCTCGGGGAGCGTGTGGTGGAACGCCGTGTCGAACACGGCAACCTGCGGAACTCCGGGGCCGAGGGCTGCGCGCGCGGCCTCGATGCCGCGAAGGTTCGCGGGATTGTGCAGCGGCGCCAGGTCTATGTTGTCCTCTATGCCTCGCTGCACCGCCGCATCTATCGCGACGGATCGCTGGAACTGTTCGCCGCCGTGCACCACCCGGTGGCCCACCGCGTCTATCTCGCCGATGCTGGCGATGGGAACGGAGTCCGAGTTCACCAGCCAGGAGAGGACGAAGTCCACAGCGGCGCGATGATCCCTTAGCGACACCGCACCGCGCGTCTTCTCGCTGTCCGTGCCGGTGAAGGAGAAGACAGCCTCCCCGCCGATACGTTCGATCAGGCCGCGTGCCAGCTTCAGGTCGGCATTGGCCTCCAGGCGTTCCATGTCCGTCTGCACCAGCTGGAACTTGAGCGTGGCCGAACCGACGTTGAGAACGAGGACGTTCATTGCTGGATCCTCAGCCCGGCCCGAATGTTCCGACCTTCAGCCCTCGGGAGAGTGCGACGTAGGCGCGATGGGCGGCGTCCAGCGCCTCGTCAGGCGTCGCTCCGACGGCGGAAAGGTGACCCATCTTGCGTCCCGGTCTGGCGGACGACTTGCCGTAGAGGTGCAGCCTGACGCCCGGCACACGCAGCGCCGCCTCCACGTCCATCCCGCGTTCGTCCTCCCACAGGTCTCCGAGCAGGTTCACGATGGCGGACGGCTGCACGACGTCGGTGGCACCCAGCGGCAGGCCGCAGACGGCCCGAACCAGCTGCTCGAACTGGCTCGTGACGCTGGAGCGTTCGCTCGTGTGAAAGGTGTTGTGCGGCCGCGGAGCAAGCTCGTTGACCAGGAGACGGCCGTCTGACAGCACGAACATCTCCACGGCGAGAAGCCCCTCGAGGTCGAGTGCGTCCGCGATGGCCGCCGCGAGCTCGCGTGCCTCACGAGCGAGGGCGGGCGACACGCGACCCGGATGAACGCTCCACGTGAGGATTCCCCTCGTATGAACGTTCTCCGCCGGGGCATATGTGACGATCGCGCCGCCTGCCTGACGCGCCACGACCACGGAGCACTCGAGCGAAATGTCCAGGAACTTCTCCACCACGGCGCGCATGCCGCCCACGGATTCGAAGGCGCTTCGTCCGGAGGCATCGTCGCTGGCAAGCTCCTGCCCGCGCCCGTCGTAGCCGCCGAAGCAGCTCTTCACGATGCTCTGCCCCAGCTCGGCCGTCGCACGACCGGCAGACTCGGCGTCTTCCACGACCCTGAAGTCACCCACCGGAAAACCGCGATCGCGCAGAAACTCCTTCTGCCTGCCGCGGTCCTGGATGGTCCATACCACCTGGGGGCCGGGGCGAACCGGCGCGAAGCGCGCCGCGGCCTCGAGGGTGACCCGCGAGATCTGCTCGATCTCCAGCGTCACCACCGATGACCTTTCGGCCAGCTCCGCGGCGGCCCGCTCGTCGTCAAAGCCCGCCGTGACGGCATGGGCGGCCACGGCCCGCGCGGGCGCGCTCTCGTCAGGATCCAGAGCCGCCACGCTGTAGCCCATGGACAGCGCGGCGTAACCAGTCATTCTCCCCAGCTGCCCGCCACCGAGGAGCCCGATGGTGGCGGGGGGCAGGATTGGCGCAGTGCTCACGCGGAGTTCTCGCCGCCTGGCACGATCGCTCCGGGCGCGTCCAGCCGCTGTGCACGCACGGCAGCGGAGCGCGCCTTACGCCACTTCCGCAGGCGATCCCTTACCACCGGGTTCTCGAGCCCCACGATCTCCGCTGCGAGCACGGCCGCGTTCAGCGCTCCGGGCTTGCCGATCGCAAGCGTGCCCACGGGCACACCGCCGGGCATCTGCACGATCGAGAGCAGGGCATCCAGTCCCTGCAGCGCGGTAATCGGCACCGGTACGCCCAGAACTGGTACGAGAGTTCTGGAGGCCACCATTCCGGGCAGGTGGGCGGCACCACCGGCAGCCGCGATGATCGCCTTCAGTCCGCGCGACTCGGCGGCATCGGCGTACTCGAACATCAGGTCCGGCGTCCTGTGCGCCGACACCACGGCCGCCTCGTACGGAATGCCCAGCTCCGCGAGCAGCTCGCACGCGGGCTCGAGAACGGGATAGTCCGACTGGCTTCCCATGATGACGCCGACTACCGGCGTGGCACTGGAACTCATGTCGTCAGGGCAGAAGAAGGGGAACGTGGAGCGAAGGCCGGCTGCCGCCGTCCATCATTGTCTCCGCAGCTGCGCCGTGGGAAAGACCACCGGACTCTCGTTGCCGTCGGTACCCACGGCTGCCACGCCGAAGTAGTAGTTGTCTATGACCACATTCTCGAGGGTGTGGCGCGTGGTGTCCTTCGGAACCCATCGCGACCAGCGCCACTGCGGATCAGTCGTGAGGCGCCAGTACACCTTGTAGCCCGCGAGGCTGGGAGAGTCCACCCCGTCCCATTCGAGCGTGGTTGAAGGCTGAACGGCGCCGCCTATGCGCACTGCCGCGGGTGCCGGCGGCGCCCACGCAAGGGACGCGAGAGCCACGGCGTTGACGGCAGTGAGCTTCGCGGCGTAGTCGAAGTCCACGTGCTCGATCACGTCCCCGTACTCGATTCCGTTCTCGGTGCGGATGTTCTGGTGCTGCCAGATGTAGTTCTCGTGTGTCTCCATGATGCGCACGCCGGGGAATCCGGCATCGTTGAACGGGCGATGGTGTCCGCCGCGGCCGAAGCGGTCGAGACGGTACACCATCATCGGATCCACGTTGGGGACGAACTGTTCCGCCACGCGAGCGATGTAGCGCGCCAGCTGTCGCGAGGGGCCGTCCACCTCGCCGCCGTACACGCGCGTGTTCCAGCCGTCCTCGATGCCGGACTGGCGCGGCTCGGAGAAGATGCGGAAGCTGCGGTTGTCCACCACGCCGTCCTGACCGCGAATGTTCCCGATCATGTCGTTGTTGAGGACAGCGGCAATCTGCCAGCCTTCCGCCTTCGCCTTCATCGCCACTGCGCGACCTCCCCAGAGACCCTGCTCCTCACCGGAAAGTCCGATGTACGCTATGCTGGTCGGGAAGCGGTACTTCGAGAGCACCCGCGCGGCCTCGATGGTGCCGGCCATGCCGCTGGCGTTGTCGTTCGCGCCTGGCGCGTCGGTCTCGCCATCCAGGGTGTTGGATGCCCGCGAGTCGATGTCGCCGGTCATGATTACGTAGCGATCCGGATGCGCGGACCCTCGCTGGATGGCCACCACGTTCACGACGTTCACCACCACGCCACCGCGAACGGTGTCCATGCTCGCCAGGTAGGACACCTCGAGGCAGCCGCCACACGCGGCCGAGATGGAGTCGAACTGCGCCTTTATCCACCTCCTGGCGGCCCCGATTCCGCGAGTCTCGGACAAGGTGTCCGACAGCGTATTGCGTGTTCCGAATCCGGCCAGCCTGCGGATGTCCGCTTCGATGCGCCCCGCGTCAGGCGCGACGCCGATGTCGTGGAGTCGCGTGTCCACCATGGCAGCACCGACCGGGGCTCCGGAGGCCTGTGCGTGGATGGTCGCCTGAACCGGGCTGGCCGCGGAGATGCCGAGGACGGCGAGGGCAGTGAGCGCAGCGGGTGTGCGGAGCATGCGTCGTCGGGTGTGAGGGAGTGGATGCGATGCAGACTCGCAGGGGAAGGTAACCAGACTGCGTGCCAGTTCGCTGCCCTCGAGTCGCTGCGACCCGCGGTGAGCGCCCGCACGGCGGAATGCCCTCGCGTCGCAGGACTCGGCGGGGAGATGGGACGACGCTGGCCCGAATGCCAAGCGCCCCGCGTTCGTCAGGCGAAGCGGGGCGCTTGGTACAGCGGTTATGATACTTCCTACAGCTCCCGAGGAGGGACTCGAACCCCCGACCCGGTGATTAACAGTCACCTGCTCTACCACCTGAGCTACTCGGGAATGATCCTTGAATTCTAACAACTTCTGGCCTCGTCAGTCAACGGGGCATCGGCCACGGCCGACACCCTGCCACCGATGACGCCCCGTTCCCATCCCGCGGACGGCCGGCGACTCGCCCTCATCACTGGCGCCAGCAGCGGCATCGGGCGTGAACTGGCACGCTGCGCCGCCGCCGATGGCTTCCACACGGTGCTGGTTGCCCGTCGGGAACATGCGCTGAACTCGCTCGCCCGGCTGCTGCAGGCCGAACACGGGGGCGCGCACATCGTGGTCCCGGTTGACCTCGGACGGCCCGATGGCCCTCGCGAACTCGTCGCAGAGCTCGAGCGCCTGGCGTTGAAGCCGAACGTACTCGTGAACAACGCCGGGATCGGCAGCTACGGACCGTTCGCCGAACAGCAGCTGGAGACGCAACTGGCCATCCTGCAGGTGAACGTCACCGCGCTGGTCGAGCTCACGCACCGCCTGCTGCCGGTCCTGCGCGCCGCAGGGTGGGGAAGAGTGCTGAATGTCGCGTCCACCGCTGCATTCCAGCCGGGTCCCCTGATGGCCACCTACTACGCATCCAAGGCCTTCGTGCTCTCGTTCTCGGAGGCGCTGCACGAGGAGCTGCACGGAAGCGGATTGACGGTGACGGCCCTCTGTCCCGGACCCGTGAACACCGAATTCCAGAGAACGGCCGGACTCGGCCCGTCCCGCATCGCGCCACTGTTCGCGCGCCGGGGGCCGGAGGGCGTTGCCGAGGCGGGATGGCGTGGGTGCATGCGCGGGAAGGCGGTGGTCATCCCGGGTCTTCTGAACAACCTGCACGTATCCACGGTGCGCGTGCTGCCGCGTGCTGCGATGCGTCGGCTCGTGCAGGCGGTGCAGGAGCGGACCAAGCGCGGGCGGTCGGACTAGGGCGACGACAGATCGGCGCCGGAAATCACCCTGCGCGTCGCGTACGACCCTTCGTGACTCGTGACGGGGAGCGACGCGTCGCTGCCGCGGCCTCGGAATCCAGCGGTTCTCGTGATGCGCTGTCCAGCACCGTGCGCAGCCACTTCCCGGTGTGGGAAGCCTCCACCCGCATCACTTCCTCTGGGCGACCCATCGCGACGATCTCGCCGCCCCCGGAACCGCCCTCGGGACCCAGGTCAATGATCCAGTCCGCCAGCTTGATTACGTCCAGGTTGTGCTCGATGAGCACGATCGTATGCCCCTGCTTCACGAGCCTGTCCATCACCTCCGCAAGCTTCCGGATGTCCTCGAGGTGCAGGCCGGTGGTGGGTTCGTCCATCACGTACAGCTTCCGGCCCGCGGACCTGCCTGACGCCGACAGCTCCCGCGCGATCTTCAGTCGCTGAGCCTCTCCTCCGGACAGGGTGGTTGCGGGCTGCCCCAGGCGCAGGTAGCCCAGCCCCACCTGCTGTACCTGCCAGAGCGCATGGCCCAGCTTCTCCTCGCGCGGGAAGAAGCGCATGGCCTCGTCCACGGTCAGGTCCAGCACGTCGCGTATGCTGTGACCGCGAACCTTCACGTCGAGCACGTCGGGACGGTAGCGCGAGCCGCCGCACGCGTCACAGGGGACGAAGATGTCCGCCATGAACACCATCTCCACCTGGATGTGGCCCGCGCCCTCGCACTGCTCGCAGCGACCGCCTGCAACGTTGAAGCTGAAAGTGCCTGCAGTGTACTTCCGCTCCTTCGCCAGCGGCTCCGCGGCGAAGATGCGGCGGATCTCGTCGAACGCCTTCACATACGTCACCGGGTTCGACCTCGGCGACCTTCCTATCGGCTCCTGGTCTATGAGCACCACGGCATCCAGCGCGTCGGCTCCCGCGAGCGAGTCGTATTCGCCCACGCGCTCGCCGAGGTGCTGGCGCGCGCTGTGTTCGCCCGTGAGGCGGGTTTCCAGGGCGCGGTACAGCACGTCGTGCACGAGCGTGCTCTTTCCAGAACCGGAGACGCCCGTGACCACGGTGAGCGCGCCTAACGGGATGCGCACGTCCACACCCTGAAGATTGTTCTCGCGGGCGCCCGTGAGCGTGAGCCAGCGGGGACCCAGCCGACGCCTGCGCTCCGGAACCGGGATGCTTCGTTCGCCCGTCAGGTACTGCCCGGTCAGCGGACTTTCCGCCACGCGAGCCATGGGTCCGGCGAACACGAGCTCACCTCCGCGTTCGCCGCTGCCGGGGCCCAGCTCCAGCATGAAATCCGCGCGGCGGATCGTGTCGGGGTCGTGCTCCACCACGATAACGGTGTTGCCGGTGTCCCGAAGACGCTGCAGCAGTCGCAGCAGCCTGTCGGTGTCGCGCGGGTGAAGTCCGATGGACGGCTCGTCCAGCACGTAGAGCGTGTCCACCAGGCGGGAACCCAGCGAGTTCGCGAGGCCGATGCGCTGCGCCTCGCCGCCGGACAGCGTGCGCGTAGCGCGGTTCAGCGACAGGTACGTGAGTCCCACGTCGCACAGGAACTCCACCCTCGAGCGCGCCTCACGAAGCACGTGATCGGCTATGGCGGTCTCGGACGGCGACAGCTCCAGCGATTCCAGCCACGCCAGCAGTGCATCCACCGGCAGCTCCGCTGCCCACGCAATGCTCTGTCCCCCAACATGCACATGCAGCGACTCCGGCTTCAGCTTGCTCCCGCCGCACGAGGGACACTGCTGGGCCGACTGGTACTGGCGGAGGAACACGCGGATGTACTGCTTGTAGCGCTTCTCCTCCAGCGAGCGGAGAAAGGGCAGGATCCCCACATAGCCGCGGCCGGTGCGGTGCAGCAGAAGCTGCCGGTGCTCGTCAGGCAGCGACTCCCACGGCACGTCCATGTCCATGCCGTTGCTGCGCGCAAACTCGGCTAGCGTGCGCCTGCGCGACTCGTAGCGGGGCTTCGTCCACGGATCTATCGCACCGTCGCGCAGCGTGCGCTCGGGGTAGGGGACTATCAGCCTCTCGTCATACTCCAGGACTGCGCCGAAGCCGTTGCACGTGGGGCATGCGCCGCGGGGATTGTTGAACGAGAACAGCTGCGGCGTGGGCGTTGGTGCAAGTTGGCCGTCAACGGGGCACCGAAAGTGCTCGGTGAACGCAAGGCGCTCAACGGACTCGCCACCCTCGTCCTGCGCCGGCTCGGCCAGAATCACGACTGCGTCGCCGTCACCTTCGGCGAATGCAGTCGCGATCGCATCCGAGATTCGCCCTCTCGAATCGGGGGAGGCAGACAGTCGGTCCACGACTACCAGAAGCTCGTCGGCCGTGGTAAGGTCCGGTAGTCTGGAGGCGTCGTCGGCGAGATGCAAGACCCGGCCGTCCGCGGCCACTCGAACGAAGCCCTGCGCGCGCAGGTTCTCCACCACCACGTCGTGCGTGACCTTGCTCGACAGGCGAAGCGGAAAGGTGACCGAGAAGCGAGTTCGCTCCGGGAGCATCAGGATTTCCCGGGTGGCACTCTCCGGAGTGTCAGGACGGATCTCGCGACCGCACTCCGGGCAGATCGTATGGCCGATCCGCGCCCAGAGCAGCCGCAGGTAGTCGTAGATCTCCGTGGCGGTACCCACGGTGGAGCGGCTGGTGCGCGTGGGGTTCTTCTGCTCTATCGCGACTGCCGGGGAGAGTCCCTCGATGGAGTCCACCTCGGGCTTCTCCATGCGCTCCAGGAACTGTCTGGCGTACGCCGATAGCGACTCCACGTACCGCCGCTGCCCCTCGGCGTAGATGGTGTCGAAGGCCAGCGAGGACTTTCCCGAGCCCGACGGGCCGGTAATGACGGTGAGGGCACGGCGGGGGATCTCGACCGTGACGTTCTTCAGGTTGTGCTGGCGGGCGCCGCGGACGAGGATGACGTCTTTCACTCGCGGAAAGCTAAGCTTTCGCTCCCCGAACAAACACCGTTGATGCCCTGGAAGTGAGTTGGGTGGCTGCGGTGCGGAGTGGGGCTGTTGTCACCCGTGCCGGGTCGTGGATTGCTGACCGACGGCGTTCGGGAGGAGACGACCGGATCTGCGCCCCTCACCCGGTCGGCCACGGCGCCTGAACTATGGTCAGCGCCTGCGCAACAATCTCGCTGTCAGCAGCAGAAGAACGGCACCGAAGGTGGAGATGCCGATGTTGCGCAGGTCGAGCGTGGGGCTCGTCACCGAGCCCCAGCCCAACTGCGTTCCCAGCCATCCCCCCACGAAAGCCCCGAGAATTCCCAGGACTATCGTGACTATGCATCCTGTTGGATCACGCCCTGGCACAAGGAACTTGGCCAGGGCGCCGGCGACGAGGCCGAGCAGGATCCAGGAAAGCCAGGCCGCCATGCCGAATCAGGTCGCCGTGCGGCGGCCAGTCAGACGGCTCTCGATCTGGTGCTCACGCGATACAGCCAGAGCAGGATGATCGAGCCGATGATGGCCAGCAGGATGCTCCACAGGTTGAGTCCCGTCACCCCGGAGTCAGTGATGAGGCTGCCAAGGAAACCGCCCAGGAACGCTCCTACGATGCCGATGAGTATGGTGACCAGAATCCCGCCAGGATCCTTCCCCGGCATGATGGCCTTGGCGATGGCGCCAGCTATGAGGCCGAGTACCAGCCAAGTGAGTATCCCCATGCTTTCCTCCGGATAGTGGATGTGTTGGTGTGACGAGCGCGCGAGGTGCAACGGCCGTACCAGAAACGAAGGGACTCGGGACTGGGGGCCAGGGCTTGGGGCGAGATTCCAACGAGGGGCCACCTTCACTGACGCGGTGTCACGCAACCCTCTCGGGGAAGACCCGGTCCCCAGTCCCCAGTCCCGCGTCCCGAGTCCCGAGTCCCGAATCCCGAATCCCCGGTCCCTCCCTGGTTATTACCATTCGCGCATGACACCGCCAGCCGAATATCTCGAAGAGGACGCCGTCGGCAAGGTCTACGACCGACGACTTGCAGCGCGACTCTTCGCCTACGTTCGTCCGTATCGCGGGCTGGTGGCGGGTGCCGTTGCCCTTCTCATCATTGACGGCCTGCTCCAGCTGGTGGGGCCCTGGCTCACCAAGGTCGTCATAGACGACGCCATTCCGTCCGGTGACCTGAACCTCGTCACCCAGGCTGCGATCGTATTCCTCGTGTCGCTCGGCGTGCAGTTCGGGGCGCAGTACGGCGAGACCGTGCTCACCGCGCTGCTGGGTCAGAAGGTCATGCACGACCTGCGGCGCCAGATCTTCGCCCACCTGCAGCAGCTGCCGATCCGCTTCTTCGACCGGAATCCCGTTGGGCGGCTCGTCACGCGCGTCACGTCCGACGTGGAGTCCCTCAACGAGCTGTTCACCGCGGGAGTGGTGGCCGGACTCGGCGACCTGTTCACGCTCGCCGCGATAGGCATAACGATGCTCGTGGTGGACTGGCGCCTCGCACTGGCCGCGTTCTTCGTCATACCGTTCGTGTACCTGGTGTCGCACGTGTTCCGCTCGAGGGTTCGCGTGCACTACCGCGAGATCCGCACTCGGCTGGCGCACATCAACGCCTTCCTGCAGGAGCGCCTGACGGGAATGAGCGTCGTACAGTTGTTCGGCCGCGAGGCGAACGAAGCGCGCCGGTTCGATGAGCTCAATCGCGAACACCTCGATGCGCACCTGAGGTCCATTCGCGTGTACGCGCTCTACTTTCCCGTGATCGAGGTGCTTACCTCGGTGGCGCTGGCGAGCCTGATCATCACCGGCACCGGCTGGGTGGAAGGCGGCACGCTGACCGTGGGCACGCTCGCGGCCTTCCTGCAGCTCGTGAGGCGGTTCTTCCAGCCCCTTCAGGACCTGTCCGACAAGTTCAATACCCTGCAGCAGGCCATGGCGTCCAGCGAGCGCATCTTCCGGCTGCTGGACACGCCCGTGGAGGAGGACCAGTCAGCGTCCCGTGCCGCGGCCTCTCCGCCCGGGGAGGCGATGCGCAGCGCCGAAAGCGGTGTGACGGTCACCTTCGAGGACGTGTGGTTCCACTACGGAGACCCGCCCGCAGACGGCAGCGAACCGCAGTGGGTGCTCCGCGGCGTGAGCTTCGAGGTGAAGCCGGGGGAGACCCTCGCACTGGTGGGCCATACAGGCGCAGGGAAGACCACCGTGATCAGCCTTCTCATGCGCTACTACGACCCTCAGCGCGGCCGGATCCTGCTCGACGGGGTGGACGTGAGAAACCTTCCCCGGCGGCTGCTTCGCTCGTACATCGGGTTCATCCAGCAGGACATCTTCCTGTTTGCCGGGGACGTGGCCTCGAACATCCGGCTGTCGGCACCGCTCTCCGACGAGGACGTGCGCAGTGCGGCCACGCGTGTTGGCGCCGACAGGGTGATAGATCGACTGCCGGGCGGGTATGCGTACGAACTCGGTGAGAGGGGAGCTTCGCTGAGCGTGGGCGAGCGGCAGCTGCTGTCGTTTGCGCGGGCCATCGCCACGGACCCCGCGCTGCTTCTGCTGGATGAGGCCACCAGCGCCGTTGACAGCGAGCTCGAGGCACAGATACAGGCGGCCATCGCGGAACTGATGACGGGCCGCACCACCATAGCGGTGGCCCACAGGTTGAGCACGATCGTGCGGGCGAACCAGATACTCGTGATGCACCACGGTTGCGTGGTGGAGCGGGGAACCCATGCCGAGCTACTCGAGCGCGGAGGACTGTACGAGCGGCTCTACCAGCTCCAGGTGGGGGAACTGGTGGAAGGCGTGTCGGGCGGCGGGTGAGGGGGGGCGAACTCCGCCGGCGGAGACCCGGGACATGACGAGGGCCGCTTGCCAGCCCTACCGCCGACGGGTAGTTTCCCGCACGTTCCAATGGGTTACGCGTCCCCGAACGTGCCAGCGTAACTTCTCGCGCGCCGTCGGAGTCTGCGCGTTCTTGTCTTCGAGTAAGGGTAGCTAGTGTACCTCTCCGTTGGAGCCCGCACCGATGTAGGAATGATCCGGTCGGGCAACGAGGACAGCTTCTTTGCAGACTGCCTGCCCGCCTACGGCGTATTCATCGTCGCAGACGGCATGGGGGGACATGCGGCCGGTGAGGTCGCAAGTGCCATGGCTGTGCAGATCGTCACGCGTGAGTTGTCCGGCCTGAACGGTGGCGAACTCCTGCGGGACGAAGACGCGGGCCGAGCAATCAGCGAGGCGCTGCGGGCAGCCAACCGCGCCATCTACAATCGCACCATCGAAGAGGCGGACAAGCAGGGCATGGGAACCACCGTGTCCGCGCTCGTCATCACCGAGTCACGCTACGTGATCGGGCAGGTGGGCGATTCGCGAGTCTACCTGATGCGCGAGGGCTCGCTGATCCAGCTCACGAAGGATCACTCCTACGTGCAGGAGCAGGTTGACGCGGGCTACCTCACGCCGGAGCAGGCCCGCTTCCACCCGTACAGCAACGTCATCACGCGCTGCGTCGGTGCCGGTGCGGACGTGCAGCCCGACCTGTACAGCGGAGCCGTTCGCCCCGGAGACATCTTCCTCATCGCCAGCGACGGCCTCACGGGCATGGTGGACGACCGGCGCCTGTCGCAGCTGCTTGCTTCCGGTGCTCCACCAGGCCGGATCGTGGATGCGATGATCGCGGAAGCGAACGGACGCGGTGGACTGGACAACATCACCGCGATAGTGGTGCAGGTGCGCGCGGACAGCGACAATGGCCAGAAGTGAGGATCGGCCGGACGGCATCGGCAACCCCGACCCGACCGTCGGCGAACTGGCAGAACTCTACCTCGGCAACATCCTGTACGCGCTGGAGCGCTGCGCCATGAGCTTCGATGACGAAGGAAGCGCCGAGCACGCGGCATTCTACCGGGGAATCGCGCGCAAGCTCGCCGAGGCGCACGGAAGGAAGCAGCGGGCGTAGCAGCGAAGCGGAGCCGACGGCCGGGCACCGGCGAACTGCCTCTGACCTTCCTCACCCCGCGCTTCACCCCCTGTCATCCCGCGCCTGTCCTGACTGTCATCCCGCACGAGCGAAGCGAGTGTCGGGATCTGCTTTCACGGCGTAGTGGCCGGCTTCGGCGCAGGGTAAGTAGTTCCCGACGCTTCGCGCGGGATGACAGAGTAGGAGGCAGCGTGAGTAGTTCCCGACGCTTCGCGCGGGATGACAGGTGAGGAGGCAGTTCCTCCTCCTTCCGTCACTGACTCCGCGCCAGTTCCGTCAGCAGCTCGCCCGCGTCCACCTCTCTTCGCTCCGCTGCGAAGATCCGCAGCCACCGCGCTGACCGATACAGCTGCTCGCTCAACTTCGGCAGGTTGATGGCGCGGGCAAGGCCTTCACTGGTGAGCTGCTCCACCTCGCCGCCCCGCCTCACGATCGGCAGGTCCACGCCCAGCATGCCTTCCTTGGTCGGGAAGTCGAGCACCAGCTCGCCAGGCCTGAGCCCGAGTCGCCCGGCCAGGTCGTCCTCCACCCGGAGTGCCTGACGACGGTCCGTGGCGATCCACTCGAAGGACGTCTCGTCCAGCTCCGCTGCCGGAACCTCCAGGATCCGCTTGTACAACCGGCGACCGCGCAGGTGCTCCAGCTTCGAGCGCACTCGCTCGCTCCCCTCGCGCTCCAGCGCCAGCAGCAGTCCCTCGTCGGTGAAGGTCGCGAGCGGCCTGCCGCGCAGCGCCCCCTCCGCAAGGGCATCGTCCACCAGGCGCTTGTACATGGCGGTGGCGCTGCGCACCGCATGGTGCCAGTACACGTTGCGGTACATCTGGTACTTGGCGAAGAGCAGCGATTCCAGGGCCGCCAGCCCCTTTTCCAGCACCGCCACCGTGGGCGCGCCGCTGTGCACGTCCTCCACGACCACGAGCGCGTCCAGCAGGCGATCCACGTCCACCTCGCCATAGGGCACCCCGCACATCATCGCGTCGCGCTTCAGGTAGTCGATCTTGTCCAGGTCCAGCGAGCCGGAGATCAGCCGCTGGAGAGGGCTGGCGCTCGCGCCACGAATCAGGTCGTGAACGCGGCGGGGTGCGTCGTCGCCGTACGCAGCGCGGAGCACGCCGGCAACCTCGCCTTCGGTGACGAGCGAACGCGCAACCTCCTCGTGGTGACTCGCGCCGATCTCCTCCAGCGCATGCGAGAAGGGATAGTGCCCCACGTCGTGCAGGAGCGCCGCCGCCCGCACCACGTCGCAGTCGTCAGGCCTCACGCTGGAAAGGTGGCCGCCACGATCAAGCAGCTCGAGCGAGCGGCGCGCCAGGTGGTGAGCACCCAGCGCGTGCTCGAACCGCGAGTGCGTTGCACCGGGATAGACGAGGAACGCCCAGCCCAGCTGCCGCACGTAGCGAAGCCGCTGGAATACCGGCGTGTCCAGCAGCTCGCGCGCAACCGAATCCACGCGGATGTTGTTCCAGAGCGGATCGCGTATCGTCGTCATCTGCAGTGAAAGCGAGTGGGGCGCCGCAGTGCGGCGCCCCTGTACTCATTCGATTCGGTCTCAGCCCTTCGGTCCGGCAGCCCGGATCTCGTCGGAGACACCGCTGAACTTCTCGAAGTTCTCGCGGAACATCGAGGCGAGCTTTCGAGCCTGCTCGTCGTACGCAGCCGGGTCCTTCCAGGTGCTGCGCGGATCCAGGACGCCCTCGGGAACATCGGGGCAGCTCTTCGGCGCCGACAACCCGAAGATCGGGTCAGTGGTCATTTCAACGCCGTCCAGCCTGCCTGCGAGCGCCGCGCGCACCATCGCACGCGTGTAGCCCAGCTTGATGCGGCTGCCAACGCCGTACGGGCCGCCCGTCCATCCGGTGTTCAGCAGCCACACGTTCGAACCGTGCTTGCGAAGAAGCTCGCCGAGCATGTCCGCATACTTCGACGGCGGCCACACGAGGAACACGGCGCCGAAGCACGCAGAGAACGTGGCCTGCGGTTCGGTGACACCGCGCTCGGTACCCGCCACCTTCGCCGTATAACCGGACAGGAAATAGTACATGGCCTGTTCCGGCGTGAGGCGGGAGATCGGAGGCAGCACGCCGAACGCATCCGCCGTGAGGAACACAACGTTCTTCGGGTGTCCGCCCCGGCCACCCGGAACGTGGTTCCGGATGTAATGCAGGGGATATGACGCCCGCGTGTTCTCGGTGATGGACTGGTCGTCGAAACGCACTGCGCGCGTGTCGGGATCCAGCACCACGTTCTCCAGGATGGTTCCGAACATCTGGGTCGTACGGTAGATGTCCGGCTCACCGTCCTCGGAGAGGTTGATGACCTTCGCGTAGCACCCGCCTTCGTAGTTGAAGATTCCTTCGTCGCTCCAGCCGTGCTCGTCATCGCCGATCAGCCCGCGCTCGGGATCGGCCGAGAGGGTCGTCTTGCCCGTGCCCGAGAGTCCGAAGAAGAGCGCCGTGTCACCGTCAGGCCCCATGTTGGCCGAGCAGTGCATGGAAAGCACGCCGTTCTTCGGCATCAGGTAGTTCATCACCGTGAAGATGGACTTCTTCAGCTCGCCTGCGTAGCGCGTTCCGCCGATGAGGATCATGCGGCGCTCGAAGCTGAGCACGATGAACGTACCGGAGCGCGTTCCGTGGATGGCCGGATCCGCCTCCATCTCCGGCGCGTGCAGCACCGTGAAGTTGGGGAGGAAGGACTTGAGCTCCGCGAGCTCCGGGCGGATGAACATGTTCCTCACGAACGAGGCCTGCCATGCGTTAGGCGTGACGTAGCGTACCGACAGGCGGTGCTTCGGGTCCGCACCCGCATACAGGTCCTGCACGAACAGCTCGCTCTGCGAATTCAGGTACGCCCGGATGTCCGCCAGGAGCTTGTCGAAGTACTCGGGTGCTATCGGGCGGTTCACCGAACCCCAGTCCACGTCGTCCTTCGAACCGGGCTCCTCGACCACGAACTTGTCGTTGGGAGAGCGGCCCGTGTGCGGCGCTGTTACCGCCACGAAGGGACCCATCTGCGCAAACCGTCCTTCCTCCCGACGCGCAGCGCACTCCATCAGTTCCGGCGCGATGAGGTTCCAACGCACCGTTCCGCGCGGCATCAGACCCTGAAGGTCCAAGCCGTGCTCGCTCTCGCGATCGGGTGAGTACTCGCTGCCAGCCTGCGCCGGCGCCGCCTGAATAGCCATCAGAGAATTCCTCCACGCATTGGTTCGGCGGCAGCCCTCATGCCGGCGCCGTTCCTCAGATTATCGGTGATTGGCGATCTGCCCTGAGCATCCATCACGGCAACAGCAGCCATGTTCACTATGTCCTCCACCGACGCGCCCTGTTCCAGCACATGAACGGGACGTCGCATCCCAAGCAGGATGGGACCGATCGCCGTGGCCCCGCCCAGCCTGTGCAGCAACTTGTAGGCAATATTGCCCGCACTCAAGTTAGGAAAGATCAGCACGTTCGCAGGTTCCTTCAGGTGGCTGAAGGGATACGTCTCCCTCAGGTGCGTCTCGTCCAGCGCCGTATCGGCCTGGATCTCCCCATCCACCTGAAGCGACGGCTCCAGCTCCCGCACGATCTCCACGGCACGCGCCACCTTCTCCGTCTCGGGCACCCGCACCGAACCGAAGTTCGAGAACGAAAGCATGGCGACGCGCGGCTCGATTCCAAGGCTGCGCACCACTCGCGACGCAGCGATGGCAATTCGCGCAAGCTCGTCGGAAGACGGATCTATGTTGACCGTGGTGTCGCCACAGAACACGACGTGCTTCTCGAAGATGAGCATGTACATGCCGCTCACCAGCTTCGCCTTCGGATGCGCGCCGATCACCTCCAGCGCGGGACGAATCGTCTCCGGATAGTGCATGTTCACGCCGGAAACCAGCGCATCCGCGTGGCCGGATTCCACCATCTGCGAACCGAAGTAGTTCGCGTTGTACATGCGCTGCGACGCCTCGCCCAGGCTCAGCCCCTTGCGCCTGCGCTTCTCCCACAGCCGCCGCGCATACCCCTCACGCTCCGGTGACGCACCCGGATCCACGATCTTCACGTCGGCGAGCGAAACGCGACGCTGCCGCGCCCGATACTCGATCACTTCGGGGTTCCCGAGCAGAATCGGCTCGGCAATGCCCTCGTCCACCAGGATCTGCGCGGCGCGAATGACCTTGGGCTCTTCGCCCTCCGGAAACACCACGCGCTTCGGGTCGCGCATGGCTCGCGTCATGATGCCGCGAAGCACGCCTCGCGCACGGCCCAGGCGAAGCTCGAGCTGCTGGCGGTACTCGTCCACATCCACGAAATCCGACGCCACGCCGCTGGCGACTGCCGCCCATGCAACCGCGGGAGCCACCCAGAGCAGCACGCGCGGGTCGAACGCAAACGGAATGAGGTAGTCCGGCCCGAAGGTCACGGTGCGCAGCCCGTACAGTCGCGACACGCTCTCCGGAACTTCCTCGCGCGCGAGAGCAGCGAGCGCGCGCGTGGCCGCCATCTTCATCTCCTCGTTTATCTCGCGCGCGCGCACATCGAGCGCTCCGCGGAAGAGAAACGGGAAGCCGAGCACGTTGTTGACCTGGTTAGGGTAGTCGCTGCGGCCGGTCGCGATGATGGCATCCGATCGAGCGGCGCGCACCTCGTCGGGCATGATCTCGGGCACCGGATTCGCCAGGGCGAACACGATGGGCGAGTCCGCCATGCGCGAGACCATCGCGCCGGTGACGGCGTTCGCCACGGAGAGTCCCACGAACACGTCCGCTCCCTCCAGCGCCTCGGCAAGCGTCCGCATGTCGGTGTCCCTTGCGAAACGCTGCTTGTAGGGGTCCATCTCCTCCGTGCGCCCCTCGTACAGAACACCGAGGCGGTCGCACATCGTGAGGTTCTCGCGCCTGACGCCGAGTCGCACGTAGTGCTCGGCCGTGGCTATAGCTGCCGCTCCGGCGCCGGAGAACACCACGCGCACATCCTCGATCTTCTTCTCCACGATCTCGAGCGCATTGAGAAGTGCCGCACCCGAGATGATGGCGGTTCCATGCTGATCGTCGTGGAAGACCGGAATGTTGAGCGTCTTCCGCAGCTCCTCCTCGATGTAGAAGCAGTCGGGTGCCCGAACGTCCTCCAGGTTGATTCCGCCTACCGATGGCTCCAGCAGCTGGCAGAAGCGGATGACGTCATCCGGATTCTCGGACCCGACCTCCAGGTCGAAGACGTCCAGATCCGCGAACTGCTTGAACAGGTTGCCCTTGCCCTCCATCACCGGCTTTCCGGCCAAGGCGCCTATGTTCCCCAGCCCCAGCACGGCGGTGCCGTTCGTGACGACGGCGACGAGGTTCCCCTTGGCGGTGTACTTGTAGGCGTCTTCCGGGTTGCGCTGGATCTCCAGGCAGGGTTCTGCGACGCCCGGCGAATACGCCAGTGCAAGGTCGCGCTGATTGCTGAGAGGCTTCGTGGGTACGACCGCGATCTTGCCCGGGCGACCCTGTGCGTGATAATCGAGCGCGTCCTGACGTTTCATTCGGGAGGGGATGTCGTGCATGGATCCGCGCAGAAGGGGCTCAGAGCGCGGACTCGGCGCGGCGAACCGGCCGTGCGCGAACAGCCCGTGCTGCGAACTCGGCCGCCCTCGCAGCTTTGAGTGAAGGCCAACCAAGTAGCATAGCCCGCACGGGAACCCACGGTCAATCGCTCCAACCTCGATGCGGGCCAGTCAGTCGGACGTAGTACTCGACCACATCGGCGGTGGACAAGGCCGAGCGATTCGGGGTAGTCCTGCGTTATCGCAGAGTGGTCGGTATGGCCGCGCCGTTGACTTTGGCGGTACATGATATTCCATTCTCATGTAGCACCATGTACTTCCAGCTCTCACCGAGAACGCACAGATCGCCTCTTCGCAGGCTTGCCGGTCTCCCGGCCATCGGTCGAGGGAGAGCGGTGAGCCGTGAGTTCAGGGCCGTTCTGCAGTTGGCGCTGCATCTGTGGCTCGTGGCCGTCTTCCCGGTCAGCCACGCACTCAGCGATGAGCATGGCGTCTCGGCCCCCGCGACCCTCGAGGCGCTTGCGGACAATCCGGGGGCGTGTCGCGTGGGTGACGCGTCATCGGGTGACGGACACAGCGTTCCGTGTGTCTTCTGCAGGGTCATTACGTCGCCCCTCTGGCAGACGGACCCGTCGGTCGTGCTTCCGGGCGAGCCGGCATCCGACGCGAGAGCGGCCTGGACCTCCGTCGGTCTTTCGTCATCGGTTCTCGCTCCGCCCGTCGCTCGCGGGCCGCCCCCGCTGATCGGCTAGCAAGCGTCAGCCGCCCTCAGGGGCGATTTTGCTGACGAACCCGGGCATCGCGCACCCCGCGCGTGTCGTGCGCCCGCACCGGCAAGCGGTGTGAGAGCGGCCGTTCAGTAAGCAACCCGAGCTTCAGATGCTTCGATATATCAGGTACACAACGACGACGTTGTGCGCTGCGGATTCATTCCCTGGAACTACTCGTTCCGCCGACAACAGTCCAGCCGATAGTTCATTCCGGCGCACCTCCCGCCTTGCCGCGGGACTGCTGCTGACGCTGGCCGTCTCATTTGGGCTGAGTGCGCCCGTCGCGCATGCCCAGGGCGCCGAGCTGGAACTCCCCATCCCGGGTGGTGTGCTGCGCGGGGTCGTGCTCGACTCCGCCACCCAGGCTCCTATTGCCGGAGTGACGCTCCGCATCGTGGAGTTGAACCGCGGCGAGCGCACGCACGGAGACGGACAGTTCAACTTCGGTGCTGTTCCCGCCGGCACCTACACGATCGCCGCCTGGCGACTCGGCTATCGCCAGGTGACCCGCCGGGTGACAGTCACGGAGGAAAGTACGCCCGAGCCGCTCCGCATTCTAATGTCGCCAACGCCCGCGTCGCTTCAGGCGGTGGTGGTGACGGGAACCGTGGGCGAGCGTTCGCGAGACGACGTGCTGAGTCCTACGTCGGTACTGTCCAGCGAGGCGCTGGATCGGGCGATGGACGGTACTCTGGCCGCGACGATCGAGTCGCAGCCAGGGGTGACGCTGACCAGCGTGGGACCGGCGACGGAGAAGCCCGTGCTGCGAGGGCTGAGCGGCGACCGGGTGCTGGTGCTTGAAGACGGGCAGCGGCCCGGAGACCTGTCCGCTACGTCGGGCGACCATGCGATAGCCGTGGAGGCGCTCACGGCGAGCCGCATCGAAGTGGTGCGCGGCCCAATGTCGCTCCTGTACGGCAGCTCCGCGCTCGGCGGCGTGGTGAACGTCGTTCGCGAGGAGGTGCCCGGTTCGCTGCCGGAGCATGCTCACGGGATGCTGGTCGTGCAGGGCTCGAGCGCCAACAGCGGAACGAGCGCCGGTGCCACGCTCACGAGTGCCCTGGGCAGGCTCGCCCTGCGCGGCGAGGTGAGCGGCCGAACGGCAGGCGACATGCGGACGCCGTCCGGAAAGCTGGACAACACTCAGCTGAGCAGCGTGGGAGCGTCGGCAGGCGCTTCATACGTGATGGCGAATGGCCACATGGGGGCTGCATACCGCTACTACGAGAACGAATACGGCATTCCCGGCGGCTTCGTCGGTTCGCATCCGGATGGAGTTGATATCGGCATGCGGCGGCACAACCTGCGGATGGAGGGGCTGTGGACGCCGCTCACCGTGGTGGAGGACGTTCGCGCCACGGTGAACCTCACCGACTATTCACACGAGGAGTACACGAAGTCCGGGTCGGTGGGAACCGCGTTCGTCCAGCGGTTGGGCAGTGGAGAGCTGATGACCAGAACGAGCGGCCTGGGACCGTTTTCGTCTGGCGCGTTCGGCCTTCGTGCGCAGGTGCGTGAGGTGAGGCTCGGCGGCGCGACGCGCACTCCGAACACCGATGACCAGTCCATGGCGGCTTATGCGGTTCAGGAATATCAGGCGGGCCGCTGGCGTTTCCAGGGCGGTCTGCGCTTCGACTGGGCGAGGTTCGAGCCGCTGGGCGATCATGAGATCAGCGTGGGTGGCGAGCACATCCCCGTGCGCACTCGCACGTTCGGAGCGCTTTCCGGTTCGATCGGCACCCTGGTCGAGCTGTCGGAAGGACTTCGGCTTGGCGCGAACGTGAGCAGGGCATACCGCACGCCCGATTTCAACGAGCTGTACTCGGACGGACCGCACCTGGCCGCGTACTCCTACGACGTTGGCAATCCTTCGCTGAAGGAGGAGACGGGAGTGGGGCTGGACGTCTTCGCCCGCATAACGAGGCCCGCCTGGCGCGCCGAGGTCGCCGCGTTCCGGAACGAGATGAGCAACTACGTGTTCCCGCGGAACACCGGTGAGGTTGGACGCCAGGGCAACAGGCCGCTGTTCCAGTACGTGGGTCGTGACGCGCAGCTCGTGGGCGTGGAAGGCGAGGCGCAGGTGCAGCTTTCACCGCGCCTGCTGCTCGAGATGACCGCGTCGTACGTGCGTGGGAAGGTGGAGTCGCGCGGCGACTCGGTTCCAGTGGATGGCGACCTCGCGAACCTCGTTCCCGCATCGCGGAACCTGCCGCTCATGCCGCCGCTGAACGGACGCGTGCAGCTGCGCTATGACACCTTCCAGTGGTTCGCGGGTATCGGGACGAGGCTCGCCGCGAGGCAGGAGCGTATCGGCGACTTCGAGACGCCGACAGCCGGCTATGCCGTTTTCGACGTGGAGGCCGGAATCCGGTTCCCGATAGGGCCGGGCAGCCACTCCGTCACGGTCAGGGTGGAGAACCTGCTCGACCATGACTACAGGACTCACCTGTCACGCACCAAGGACGTAATACCGGAGAAGGGACTGAACGCACAGTTGCTTTATCGCTGGAGCTTCTGAGTTGTGCCTCGGCCTCGGCGATCGTGAGGCCGGTGGCAGCGCCTTTCACCATGAATCCACGAGAGGAAACCGACATGACATCCAGCCTCACGAGACTGTTCCGGGCCGCCATTCTCGCGCCCGCATTCGTGCTCGCTGCCTGCAGCGACGACCCCGTTCGCATTGACGATCACGACCACGGTGACGAGGTGGAGGCGGTTCGCCTCTTCGTGACCCGGCCGGGGGATACGGAGTATTCCGTGGAACTCGAACCCGCCGCGACGCCGCACGACATCCCGATAGACTACGGTGACAACGCCATCCGCGTGCAGTGGCTGGACCACGACGGCGATGTGGTGGGCGGCCTGGATACGGAGTTTCGCCTCGAGCTCACCAACCTTCCGGCGGGCTACACCTTCACGCGTACCGGGAAGTTCTCCGGAACCCTCAACGTGAGTCCCTCACCGGCTTCCGGAACCACGCTCATCGAGCTCTTTCACGAAGAGGAGGGCCACGGTGACTTCTCCGTGGCCATCCGGTTCGTACTGCCCATCTGAGCGTTCTC
>CAYQAO010000004.1:0-28611 GCA_964415485.1 uncultured Gemmatimonadaceae bacterium | reverse complement strand
GCCACGGTGACTTCTCCGTGGCCATCCGGTTCGTACTGCCCATCTGAGCGTTCTCTTCGTACTGCCCATCTGAGCGTTCTCCTGGAATGTTGCGGGTCGCGCGCGCCGGTCGTGACGGGATTGGAGCTCACGCATACCGGGTACGCTGGCGATGCATCGCACTCGGCGCACGGTCGAGCGCGATCGAGCTGGAACGCCATGAACGCAGAAGGATGACATGATGAACCGCGTTTCTGCAGCAGCCCGCAAGGCGGGCGGATTGATGGCGCTCGTGGCGCTGGCCGCCTGTTCGGACCTCACCGATCCCGCCGACCGTCCGGTGGTACAGCGCGCGCGCCTCACGGTGACGGGCGGCGGGACTACCGCCACATATACCGTGACCGCCGCCGGTGGCAACTCGCCCTCGCCCGTCGTGCTCGTGCCGGGAAGCAACCAGGTAACGGTCAACTGGCTGGACGCATCGGGGAACACCGTTCCCACGAGCGGCTACGGCCTGGTGATCACGAGGCTCTCTGCAGGCGTCGCGTTCAGCAGCAGCGGCCTGAACGCGGGAGCGCTCCAGGTGTCGGGTGCACCGCGAACGGTGTTCGGCGAACTGAGGCTGCGTGATGCCTCGAACGGTGACGATGCGTTTGCCGCGGACCTGGACATGGAGGTCCGCTGATGGCTGGCAGGGAGGGGAAGCGTCGCCCCGCGTCAGGCACCACTCGTGCCTGACGCGGCGGCAGCTCACCGCTCCACGTAGCCGAGCAGCCTCTCCAGCATCCGCCGATCGGTGGCTGCCGGATCGTCGAGCTTCGGTGTCTCCAGCACCTTGGGTACCGAGGCCAGCCGCTGGTCGTTCATGATCCTCCGGAACGGCCCCTCGCCGATCGCGCCCTCCCCGATCAGTTCGTGGCGGTCTCGCTTCGATCCCATCGGCGCCTTGGAGTCGTTCAGGTGCATCATGCGAAGCCTGTCGAGTCCGATGATGTCATCGAAGCCGGTGATCACGCCGTCGTAGTCGTTCACCAGGTCGTAGCCGGCAGCGAACACGTGGGCGGTATCGAGACATACGCCCACCCGGCTCCGATGCGGCTCCGGAATGGCCTCGATGAGCGTCGCCAGCTCGTCGAACGTGGAGCCAAGCACGGTTCCCGCGCCTGCTGTCGTCTCCAGCAGCAGCATGGTTTCGCCAGGCTCGGTCTCGAGTGCCGCAACAATGCTCTCGGCGTTTCTCGCAAGCCCACTGGCGCGATCGTCCATGAAGTTCCCCGGGTGCGACACCAGGTACGTGAGGCCGAGCGCGCGGCAGCGTCTCAGCTCTGCCTCGAAGGACGTGCGGGAGCGCGCCCGCAGTGCGTCGTCAGGCGACGCCAGGTTGATCAGGTAGCTGTCGTGCGCACATGTGGCAATCACCTGCGTGGATTCCAGCGCAGCCCGAAACGCCGTGCATTCGTCGTCCTCGCATTCGCGTTCCGCCCAGCGGTTGGCCTGCTTGGTGAAGATCTGCATTGCCGTGGCGCCGATCTCGAGCGCCCGCGGTGGTGCCATGGGAGTGCCGCCCGCGATGCTCACGTGGGCTCCCAGGGGAAAGGGAATTGTCATTCCTGATCGTTAGGTGTCAGCCGCCCCGCAGCCACTGGAGCGGATCCACGGCCTGGCCGCGATCGCGGCGAATCTCCAGGTGCAGGTGTGGCCCGAGCTCCGGATCGGCTACGCCCACCGTGCCGATCACCTGTCCCTTCTGCACCTGCTGTCCCTTCGTGACGGTGGTGGACCCGAGCGATGCATACACGGAATAGTCCCCGCCGCCGTGCTGAACGATAACGGTCAGCCCATACGTGCCCAACCGCTCGGCCAGCGCAACCTCGCCTGCGGACAGCGCCTTCACCGATGTGCCCGCAGGTGCGGCGATACCAATGCCGTTCCAGCGCGTTACCGTGCGGTCCGGGTTCTCCACGCGCCCGAAGCGGTAGATGATGTCGCCGTCAACCGGCCAGGCCAGCGTTCCGAAGTCGGCGGTAGTGAGCGTGCTTCGGCTGCTGGCCGCCGCGACCGCCGTTTCTCCGCGCGCTCGTGCGGCGGCTTCCTCGCGGCGACGCTCCTCTTCCAGCGATGCGAGAAGTGCCGAGATGCGGCGTTCGTCCTCTGCGATCGCGCGAAGCCGTTCCGCCGTCTGGCGTTCGGATCGCCTCGCGGAGGCGAGGCTGCGCTGCCGTTCGGCCTCCAGCCCGCGAAGTCGTTCCTCCTCGAGCGCCTTCTCCTCCCGGTTCAGGGCGAGCTCGTCCTGCAGTCGAACCAGCTGCTCCCGCTGCAGCACCACCTCGTCTCGCAGCGACTCCACCCGCCTCACGACCGCCCGGTCCCGGCGCGCCAGATGGTGAAGGTACTTGTAGCGCGCGAGGAGCTCACCGAAGCTCTCGGCCGCAAGCAGTGCCTCGACCGAGAACAGCGGTCCCCTCTTGTAGATCTCGCGCACGCGTCGCTGCATGTCGTCGCGCCGGTCCACGAGCTCCTGCTGCGTGCGATCCAGGCGCACCGTCGTGCTGTCTATCTCCTCCGTGATCGCCGCCAGCTGATCGTCCAGCGTGATCACGAGCTGCGCGGTGAGGTCCGCCTGACGCTCGAGGTTCCGCACCTCGGCGGACAGTGAGCGTACGCTCCGCTGCAGCTCCTGCTGCCTGCGCTCCAGTGCCTCGCGTTCCGCGCGAATGCGCTCCAGTTCCGACTGTCGCTCGCGGATTCGCTGTGCAGACTCCGATGGAGTGCGCTGCGCCTGTGCGATGCCGGGCACACAGAGCGCGAGCAGGAGTGCCAGCACGACGCGCGCAACGACCGCGGAGTTGAGGCGGAACGCTCTCATCGTTCAGATCGCGCGCAGGTGCCGCCCAACGGAGAGCATGCTGCCAATCAGGCCGAGCAGGCCGCCGGCGGCAATGCCGATGGCAGCGGTGCGCCAGTCGAAGAACACCGTCTGTATCACGTACTCGTTCACGAGCTTGTGGGCCCCCCACGTGAGAAGCAGGGCCAGTCCGCCGCCCAGCAGCCCCTTCACCACACCGTCCAGCAGGAAGGGACGGCGTACGAACCAGTCGGTCGCTCCCACCAGGCGCATGATGCCGATTTCACGCGCGCGTGCCAGCACGCTCATTCGAATGGTGGCGCCGATGATGATGATGGAGATGAGGGCAAACACGGCGCCCAGTGCGATACCGATTCCCGTGGCGAGCCTGCGGATCTCGTGGAGCTTCTCAACCCAGTCCTCGCCATAGCGCACCTCCTCCACCCCGCGTTCGCCTTCCAGCTGAACCGCCACCCGCTCCACCGTCGCCGGGTCCCTGAATCCGTCGCGCAGGCGCACCTCCACCGAGGTGGGAAGGAAGTCCGACTCGAACACGTCCCTGAATTCGCCCAGCTCCGCGCGGGCGCGTGCCAGTGCCGCCTCACGCGACACGTAGTCCACCTGCGCCACCTCCGGCATCACCTTCACGCGGTCCATGAGCTCCACTGCGCTGGCGTAGCTCACGTCGTCATGAAGGAACACACGCACCTCCACGCGCTCCTCCAGCTGGAGGAGCGCGTCGCGAATGTTGAGCGCCACCAGGCCGAACATGCCGAAAGCGAACAGCGAGAATGCAATGGTCGCGATTGCCAGCATGCTCAGCAGCGGCGACCTGCGCGTGGAGCGCCACGCCTCGCGAATGGCAAGCATCAGAACGCCTCCGATCGCGCAGTGGACAGGTTCGGACGGGAGTCCGCAATGATGCTCCCGTGCTCCAGCTCGATCGTGCGATAGTCCGTGCTGCGAACCAGCGAGAGGTCGTGCGTGGCCATGAGCACTGCAGTTCCCGCTGCGTTGATGTCCCGCAGGAGCTGGAAGATTGCGTGCGTCGCGCGCTCGTCCAGGTTGCCCGTGGGCTCGTCAGCCACAAGCACGAAGGGGTCGTTCACGATTGCCCGGGCGATGGCCACACGCTGCTGCTCTCCACCGGATAGTTCGGATGGCATTGCAGTGCCCTTGGAAGAGAGCCCCACCTGTGCGAGCGCCCGCGCCACACGAGGGCCGATCTGCTTGCGAGGCGTTCCTGTCACCTCGAGCGCGAAGGCCACGTTCGCCTCCGCCGTACGATCCTCCAGCAGCCGGAAGTCCTGGAACACGACGCCGAGCTTGCGTCGAAGCTGGGCCACCTCGCGCCTGGAGACCTTGTCGCTCATGTAGCCGCCCACACGCACTTCGCCTTCCGTAGGCCGCTCCACGAAGTACACGTGCTTGAGCAGCGTGCTCTTTCCGGCACCGCTGGCACCGGTGAAGAAGACGAACTCACCGCGCCCGATGAAGAGCGACACGTTGTTGAGGGCAACGTGATCGCGATTGTAGCGCTTGGTGACTTCGGAGAAACGGATCATTTAGGAGTCTGGGCGTCTGTCTGAGGGTATCGGCTGTCGGATTCAGGGGGAGGCGTACCTGCCTGTCATTCCGCACGAGCGAGCGTAGCGAGCGAGTGTCGGAATCTGCGTACGGCTCGTGGTAGCCGGATTCGGTGCAGGGCGGTCAGATCCCGACGCTCGCGGCTTTGCCGTTCACGCGGGATGACGGAAGCCAGGGCAGTGGCCAGTCCCCGATCCCTAGTCCCCAATCACTGCCTCCAGAGCCTGCTCGAAGTCGGCGATGATGTCCTCCACGTTCTCCAGCCCCACACTGACGCGGACGAATCCATCCGGTATTCCGGCTGCAGCCCGCTCGTCACTGGACAGCGACGCGTGTGACGTGAACCGCGGCTCGCTTACCAGAGTGTCCACTCCGCCCAGGCTCGCCGCGTGCGTCACTACCTGCAGACGCTCGAGCATGCGAACCGCCGCGTCGCCGCCGCCCCTCACCTCCAGCGCCAGCATCGCGCCGAAGCCGTCCAGAAGCTCCCTCGCGATCTCATGGTCCGGATGACTCGGGAGGCCAGGATAGTGGACACGCTCGATGCGAGGGCTCGTTTCCGCCCACTGCGCCAGTCGCATCGCGTTCTCGTTCTGGCGCTTCACGCGCACGTCCAGCGTCTTCAGTCCGCGTTCGAGAAGCCAGCATGCGAATGGGTCCGGTGCCTGCCCCCAGACGAGCATCTTCTGTCGTACTTCGTCAATGTATGACGAACTGCCGATCACTACACCGCCGAGTATGTCGTGGTGCCCGTTCAGGAACTTGGTCGTGGACTGGATGACGACGTCCGCCCCGTGCTCGAGGGGGCGGAAGTTGATCGGGCTCGCGAACGTGGAGTCCACCACGAGCGCCATGCCCTCTTCGTGCGTGAGGCGACTCAGAGGCCGCATGTCTATCACGCGACACGACGGGTTCACCGGATTCTCCACGAAGATCACGCGCGTGTTGTGACGCACGGACCGACGCCAGTCGCGCGGCGAGGCGGGATCCACTGCGGTGACCTCGATCCCCATTCCGGTCAGTTCTTCGTGGAAGAGCCGGTGGGTGCCGCCATAGATCCACCTGCTCGTCAGCAGGTGATCGCCCGGCCGAAGGAGCGCGAGCAGCGCACACGCGGTTGCGCCCATTCCGCTCGCCAGCACCAGGGCCGCCTCGCCCCCTTCCAGCAGCGCAATGCGCCGCTGCACGACCTCGGCGTTAGGTGTGTTGCCGTATCTCGTGTAGCGCAGGCCGTCCCCGGTGCCGATCTCCTGGACGAAGTTCACGGACTGCACCAGCGGCTGCACCACGGGCTGCCCAATGGCGTCCGGCTCGCGTCCACCGTGAATGGCGAGCGTGGACAGTCCGGCTGTGCGCACGGAATCGGGCATCAGAACGTTCTGGTCAGACGAAGGATGGCGGCAGGGGCGGGCGATCCAGGTCTACCTTGAGTACCCGGACGATGTCCGCTGCGAGCAGGCTGGGAAGGTCGCGCACCACCACCCCGCCGCGTGGCAGCGTCTCATCGAAGACGAGCGGGGCCAATGCTTTGCCACGCGGTCCGACCACCCACACCAGCTCGCCCTCGTTCACGAGCCGTGTGCGTGCATCGTCCGAGCGCATGCGGATGAGGGGGCCACGCTCCTCGTCGCCACGGCGGCTCGCTATGAAGCCGACGACCTGAAGAGGACGGTTGTAACTCCGTCCGCCGCTGCTTCCGGAAGGCTTGTTCACGAGGAGCTGCCTCCCACGCAGTCGTTGCGTCCAACGGACGTACTCAAGTCAGCGAACCTCCCACGCTCTTCATTCCGGTCGGCCGCCACGATCACGACAGGCGGCCCCCGACACTGCGGTAGCCATCCTCGAGGCGGATGCAGAGCCGGCGTCTGTGAAGCTGTTCCAGAAGCCTGGACGCTTCGGTGGCTGGAATCTGCAGTTCTTCGGCAACCCGATCAGCGCGACGCCGCGGCCCGTCGCGGAGCACCTCCCATGCGAGCCGCTCCGATTCCTCCACCACACCCACGAGCCGCGTCAGTTCCTCGTGGTCCTCGGCCACCAGGGCAAGGCCGTGATGCTCCAGGACCTGCTCTATGGCATCAAGGTGTTCGTCCAGGCCGCGGAAAAGGAAGTACCGCTCCTGCGCGGACGTGTCCTCGGCACAGTAGCGAATCAGCAACTTGGCCACCACCTCATCCGCGCAGGAGAAGTCCAGCAGGCCCACCTTGGTGAAGTCCATCACCACGAGCGTGCGACTGCCGCTGCCCTGCAGCTGGCTTTCGATCGCGGCGCGAACCGCCGCTCCCGTGCTGCGCGTAACGAGGTCCGAATACAGCTCGCAGACACGGCGGCGAAGAACCATGCTCACGTCAATGTGCGTGATCATCGCGCCTTCCTCGCGGACTTGCGGGCGGGTGCGGCGGCTTGTTCAGCGCCCTGTTCTTCCGTGGCCTCCGGTATGATGATCTGAAGCTGCGAGCCGGGGAACTCGGGAATTCCCTCCTGGAGCGGCACGTCGTCATCCCACGGCGGCACGAGCGTGATTCGCGCCGTGCCGCTGCGAATGGACAGTTTGCCGTCCCACTTGCCCACGAACCGTCGCATTCCCGCGAGACCCTGACCGCGACCCGGATCACGAAAGCGGGAGACACCGCGCAGCAGCGCGTCTTCGAGAGCCGCCGCGTCGTCCCACCTGTCGCTCCGCGGGCGACCGTGCGCCGTCTCCAGGGAACGGCGAAATCCGATGCCCGCATCGCAGACGGCTATCACCACGACCCGCCGGCCCAGCCGACGCGTCCAATTGTAGGTCTGTACTGCCACCCAGCCACCCCGGCCTGCGTGCTCCACGATGTTCTGGCAGGCTTCGCTGAGCGTCATGGCGAAGCGCATGGTGCTCTTCGGGTCGAGCCGCAGTTCCTTCACCAGTATGTCGTTCGCGCGCAGCTGGATGCGCTCCACCACCTTGTGCACGTCGTCGTGCTTCACGATCGGCGTAATCTCGAGGAGCACGCTGGACTCGGCTCCGCTGCGGCTTCGCGGCACGCTGCCAACGAGGTCGTAAACCTCGGCAGCGTGCTCGAAGAAGGCCGTGCGGGCCCAGTACGATGCGGTCTCGGGGTTCTCGGGCACCGCGAACTGCGCGCGATCGGCGCGCGTCTGGGCGAGAACGAGGAGCGACGTGAGGCCGTATGGTGAGGCCCAGCGTACGTGGCGAGCGTCGAGGAGCAGCCTGGCGTCAGGCGGCTGGTCGGCAAGCTGCTCCAGCAGCTGCTCGAAGGTGAAGTCGTCGAGTGAGGGCGGAACTGTGATAACGCGCGTCACGACAGGCTCAACTCTCCACGCAGGTACGCCGCGAGCCCCGTTGCCCCCCGGTGGGCAACGTTGAGCGCGGCGGCACGATGCGCAGAGCGCATCGCCACCGACAAGCTATCACCTGCGAGCAGCCGAGCGAAATACGTGGCTCCCCACACGTCGCCGCAGCCCGTGGGATCTGCGATCTCCGCGTGGGGCGGAGGGTGCGCGGGCAGGAGCTCCGTGCGTATGGGTCCGAAGGCGTCCGCGGATCCGGAGGGATCGCCAGCGCCCCTCAGCGGCCTGCCGCAGTCGGCGATGTTCTCGAAACCAGGGGTGGCGAAGTACACGGCACCTCGGGCACCGAGAGTGACCACGAGCGTCTTCACGCCGTTTGCAGCCGCGATCGCTGCCAGCTCCATCGGGTCGGAAGCCATCATGGACACCTCGTCCTCGTTCACCTGTACGAAGTCGAAGCAGCTCATCCACTCCGCCACCTCGTTGAGCGGCTGTGGAGTCCTCGTGCCGTCAGGCTGAATGGCGAGGACGAGCGAGTGCAGGTCGCAGTAGATCGGTCCGCGGAAGTGCTGACGCAGGAGCTTCGCGGTCTCGAGATCCATCTCGAAGCCGCTGATGAAGTTCACGTGCAGGGCATCCATGTCGTGGAGAAGGGGCTGCAGCCCGGCCCAGCTCCAGGGTGGAACGCCGCCGTGCATGACCTCACTGCGCCGCTGGTCGCTGTAGTAGTGCAGCTCCACGCGGTTGTTCGGGTAGGGTACCTCTATGGGTGCGGCGTCAGGCGCCAGGCGGGACAGCGAGCGCAGGTACTCCCGGGCGTGCGGTGCGAGGTCGTACCCCACCTTGATGAGCGGGACCATCTCCCAGTCGTCAGGCAGTGCGGCGTCCATCGCGCCCAGCGCATACGTGATGCCTCCCCACTCCTCGACGGGCAGCTCGCGTCCGCCCCTGCCGTATATCACGTCCCACACGAAGGAGCCGATCACGCCTACGCGCCGGCGCGGTGCCTCGCCGTCTTCCTGGTGCGTCCCTGCTGCTCCGGCGATGACATCGTGCGTCGTCAATGCTGCCTCAGCTTTCGCCGAATCTCTGCGCGCGGAACGTGGCCACTGCTCCAACCATTCCCGCGCTTCCCGGAAGCTGGCCCGGCAGGATCCGGCAGGCTTCAACGGCGGGACGGAAAGCACGCCGTTTCACCTCGGCCCGCAGCGGTTCGAAGAGCGCGTCACCAGCGTGCGTCACCCCTCCCGCGATCACCACCACGTCGGGGTTGAAGATGTTGAGCAGGTTCGCGATGCCGGCGCCCAGGAAGCGGGCGGTGTCGCGCACGACCTCCACTGCCACGGCGTCCCCGCGCTTGGCGGCTTCGTACACCGTCTGCGCGGTGATGCGGCTGGTGTCGTAGTCGGCGAGGGAGGGGAGAATGCTGGGGTCGCCGGCATCCAGCGCCTCACGAGCACGATCCGCGATGGCCGGGCCCGACGCGTACGCCTCCAGGCATCCGTAGTTGCCGCACCTGCAGCGCCGGCCGTTCGAGTCAATGGTCGTGTGGCCCACCTCGCCCGCAACGTCGGAAGCGCCGTGATGAAGCCTGCCGTTCAGGATGATCCCGCCCCCGATGCCCGTGCCGATCGTGACTCCCACCACGTGCCGGCTTCCGCGCGCGGCACCTCGCCACCACTCGCCCAGCGTGGCACAGTTGGCGTCGTTGTCCAGCGTGGTCGGGAGACCCACCCGGCTTTCGATCGCATCCCGCAGCGGGAAGTCGCGCCAGCCCAGGTTCGGCGCCACCACCACGATTCCGCGCGCCCGGTCCAGGGGACCCGGTGCTCCCACTCCGATCCCGACGAACGCGTCCCTGTTCGCACCTTCCCTTTCCATCACCAGTCTGATGGTGTCCTCGATCAGCCCCGTGATGCGATCCGCCACTCCCACCGCACCGAGTTCCGGCATCGTGGGCTCGCTGCGCATGGTGATCTCCCGTTCACCATCGAGCGTCATCGCTCCGACAACGATGTTCGTTCCGCCAAGGTCCACGCCGATCACATAACGTTCGGAGTCGCTGCTCATCAGGCATCCGGTCTGTTGGAGAGGAGAGGGGCGAGCGCGTTCAGCACTGCAGCCGACTCGAGGTCCCGCATGCACCGCCAGTGCTTCAGCGGGCATACTCGAGGACCGTGCCGGTCGCACGGCCGACAGTCGAGATCCGTCACTCCCACCGATACGGAACCTGGCGCAAGCGGGCCGAAGCCGAATTCAGGAACGGTGGGTCCGAAGACCGTGACGGTCGGGGTGCCGACCGCAGATGCAAGATGCTGCGGAAGCGAGTCGTTGGACACCAGTGCCGCGCATCTTCCTATCAGTTCGGCGGATTCGAGAAGCGAAAGACGGCCCGCCGCATTCACCACCGGCGGTGCTCCCGTCGCCTTCACGGCGGTCTCCACCTCTGCAGCCATCGGTTGCTCGTCGGCGCTTCCGATGAGCGCGAGGCGCACCCTTCCGGCAAGGCCTGACGCCAGCTCGGGATAGTACGGCCACCGCTTGGTCGCCCATACACTGCCCGGAGCGAGTGCCACGAGAACTTCGCCGGCCTGCACACCGAATTCGGCCAGCAGTCCATCTACCCGGGCAACGGCGTCCGAAGGTATGGCCAGGGAGGGGGAGCGCGATTCCGGCGGAAAACTCTCCGTGCCCGGGTGCGCAAGGCTCCAGAGCCGTTCGCAGTGATGGCGGTCGGGCAGATAGGGCACCCGTTCGGTATACAGCGAGCGGCCTGACGACGTATCGAACCCCACTCGACGACGGATGCCTGCCAGCATTGCGAGTGCAGCGCTGCGCGCGGAGCCCTGCGCCATGTACGCCACCTGCGTCCTTCTCGGAGTTCCGTCTTCGCGCTGCCTCACGCGAGCGGCAGTACGTGCGAGACCGCCAACGCCCCGGTCCCGGCCGCGCTTGTCGTACACTATCACGTCCCGCACGGCCGGATGCCCGTTGAGAAGCGAAGCGCCTGCCGGTGTCGCCAGCACGTCCACCACGCCGCGCTCCGCAAGGCTGCGCAGCAGCGGCGTGGTGAGAACCATGTCGCCCAGGAAAGACGTCTGGACGACCAGCGACACGGAAGGCGGGTGATTCCGGTCAGGCGCCGTCACGCGAAGGCTCTCAGTCGTCCACCTGAAGGACGGCCAGGAACGCCTCCTGCGGAATCTCCACCGAGCCCACCTGCTTCATGCGCTTCTTCCCCTCCTTCTGCTTCTCCAGGAGCTTGCGCTTGCGTGAGATGTCGCCGCCATAGCACTTGGCGAGTACGTCCTTGCGCAGGGCCTTCACGTTGGAGCGGGCGATGATCTTGCTGCCTATCGCGGCCTGGATGGCCACCTCGAACATCTGCCTGGGAATCAGGTCCTTCAGCTTCTCCGCGATCTTGCGCCCGTACTCCTGCGCCTTGTCGCGATGGATGATCACGGAGAACGCATCCACCGGATCGCCGTTGATCAGCATGTCGAGCTTAACGAGATCGCTCGCGCGATACTCCAGCATCTCGTAATCCAGGCTGGCATAGCCGCGACTGATCGTCTTCAGCCGGTCGTAAAAGTCCAGGACGATCTCGGCCAGCGGAAACTCCCACTCGAACTCCACGCGCGTGGTGTCCAGGTAGGACATGTTCCTGTACACGCCACGACGCTCGTTGCCGAGCGTCATGATGGGGCCGATGTAATCCGCGGGCGACATGATGCGGGCCTTCACGTAAGGCTCCTCCACGCGCGCAATCGCGGACGTGGGCGGCATGCGGGACGGATTCTCCAGAAGCATCATCTCCCCGTTCTCCAGGTAAACGTGGTACTCCACGTTCGGAACGGTGGTGATGAGCGACAGGTCGTACTCACGCTCCAGGCGCTCCTGCACGATCTCCATGTGCAGGAGTCCCAGGAAGCCGCAGCGGAACCCGAAGCCGAGCGCCGTGGACGTTTCCGGCTGGTAGTTCAGCGATGCGTCGTTGAGCTGCAGGCGCTCGAGGGCGTCGCGAAGCTCCTCGTACTGCTGCGTGTCCGTGGGATAGATACCCGCGAACACCATGGAGCGAACCTCCTGGTAGCCCGGTAGCAGGTCCCGCACCGTGTCGCTGGCGTCGAAGACGGTGTCTCCCACGCGCGTCTCCTTCACGTGCCTCACGCTGGCGACCACGTAGCCCACTTCGCCCGTTCGCAGCACGTCGGTGGGCACCTGCCGAAGCTGCATGTAGCCCACCTCCGACACCTCGTACTCCTCGCCCTCCTTTCCGAAGGCGATGGTCATTCCCTTGCGCAGCTCGCCGTCCACCACGCGCACGCTGGGAATCGCTCCGCGGTAGCGATCGTAGAACGAGTCGAAGATGAGCGCGCGCAGCGTGCCCTCCGGATTGCCCTCCGGCGGCGGCACGCGCCGGATGACCTCCTCCAGCAGTTCAGGAACGCCAGTGCCTTCCTTGGCGCTTACGGCGAGAATCTCCTCCGGCTCGCATCCCAGGAGGTCCACTATCTCCTGGCGTCGCTTCTCCGGCTCTGCACCGGGAAGGTCAATCTTGTTGAGGACGGGAATGATCTCGAGCCCCGCGTCCAGGGCGAGGAACAGGTTGGACAGCGTCTGCGCCTGAATTCCCTGGGACGCGTCCACCACGAGAATGGCACCCTCGCACGCCGCAAGTGACCGCGAAACCTCATAGGTGAAGTCCACGTGGCCTGGCGTGTCAATCAGGTTCAGCACGTAGTTCCGCCCCTCCCGGGCGGTGTGCGTCATGCGAACCGCGTTCAGCTTGATGGTGATTCCGCGCTCACGCTCGAGGTCCAGCGTGTCGAGCACCTGCTTCTTCATCTCACGCTTCTGGAGCGTGCTCGTGCACTCGATGAGCCTGTCGGCCAGGGTGGACTTGCCGTGGTCGATATGGGCAACGATACAGAAGTTCCTTATATGGTCGAGCTTCACGCGCGGGTCTCGGGGCTGATAGGGGAACTGCATGCAGCCCGGAAATATAGCCGACGCCTGGTGCGCGGCTGAAATGCCGAAGGCGGGGACTGGAGACCGGGGACTCGGACTGGAAACCGCCACTCCCGAGCGCGGACCCAGACCGGACAAAGCGACGCGCTTCGCGCGTCGCACACATCGCCGCTATCTCAGCCGCTGGTACGTCCAGATGAACGCGACCAGCACGCCTCCGTTGCCGACCGCGAGCCCGCCCCAGAACCATATCCAGCCGACCTCCTCGCTGGTGGCATTGAGCGCAGCGCCCACGCCGAGCAGGCCCGCAAGGCAGAACACCCAGCCGAGGACGGCGCCGAGCAGGAGCGTACGCCGCCTGTCGCGGCGCGCCTCGCGCTCCAGCTCCTCGTTGCGGGCCCCGATCGCCTCGTACAGTGCCTTGCGACGCTCCCTCATCTCGGTCGCCTTCACGGGGTCGAGTTCCATGCGCATGACGATACGGCCGGGTACCGCGGGAGACAATGTGCGTCGTCTCGCACGCGCCACTTGAGCCCGCCCACTCGCACAGGCGAGTTTCCGTAACGGGCCACGGCGCCGTCGCCCACCCGCCCTTTCTCCGGAAGTGATGTCCACCACCCGCGCCGATCTGTTCGACCCCTCGGAACTAGCCGCACTGGGCCGCATAGAAGTGGTGGCCAGGTGGATCGTGGACGGCTTCATGTCCGGCCTTCACCGATCGCCGAAGCGCGGATTCTCGGTGGAGTTCGCGGAGCACAGGCCCTACCAGCCGGGAGACGATCTCCGCTACGTGGACTGGCGCATCGTGGCGCGCGCCGATCGCTGGGTAGTGAAGCAGTTCGAGGAGGAGACGAACCTTCGCGCGGCGCTCGTTCTGGACGTGAGCCGTTCCATGCATTGGAGCGGCTCGCCGGGACGCCTCACGAAGCTCGCGTACGCCGAACGCCTGGTTGCCGCGCTCGCTCTGCTCCTGCTCCGGCAGCGCGATGCGGTGGGACTGGTTCGGTTCGACGAGCAGGTGCGTACGGTGCTGCCGCCGCGTGCCCGAATGGCGCACTGGCGGCGCATCATCGCCGCTCTGGAGGACCCCGGAGCCGGGCTCGCCTCACGAGCCGAGGACGCACTGGCGCACGTGTCGCGCATGCTGCGCCGGCCAGGGCTCGTGACCCTCGTGTCCGACCTGTTGATGGATGCGGAGCCTATCCTGCAGGCGGTTCGCATGCTGCGCGTACAGGGGCACGATGTCACCATCCTGCACGTTCTGGATCCAATGGAGCTCGAGCTGGATCATGGAGCCGAGGCCCTGTACGTGGACCCGGAATCGGAGCTCGCAGTCCCGGCGTCGCCTTCGGACGTTCGTGAGGCGTACAGGGCCACCGTCCAGGCCGCCATCGCAGAATGGCGAGCATCCCTGGGCTCAGTTGGCGCAGCGTATGAGACCGTGACCACCGATTCTCCCTTCGGTGTGCCGCTGAGGCGCGTGTTCAGCGCACGGCAACGGCTGCCGTGACCCTTCTGCCTGGGGATCGCAAGTCTTGAGCTTCCTCGCGCCGCTCTGGCTCCTTCTCGCCGCCGCCGCCGCCGTGCCGCTGGTGCTGCATCTCATGCGTCGCCAGGTGGGCGCCCGCATCGAGTTCCCGGCGGCACGCTACCTTCGCCGTGCCGAGCGCGAGTTCAGTGCTCGCATGAAGCTGCGCAACCTGCTGCTCATGCTGCTGCGCGTGCTGGCGATTCTCCTGGTCGCCGTAGCGGCTGCGCGGCCTGTGACGAGGCTGGTGGCAGGCGGTCATCCGCCCACCGCGCTCGCGATAGTGCTGGACAACTCGCTCAGCACCGGTGTCGTGGTGGAAGGTGGTACCGTGTTCGCCGACCTCGTAAGGCAGGCCGACGCTCTGCTGGAGAGCGCGTCGCAGGACGACCGGCTCTGGGTAGTCTCCGCGGATGGGAATATCAGCTCGGGCGGCGCCGGCGACCTTCGCGCATCCCTCGCCGGTCTGCGTCCCATGGACGGCGCCGGCTCGCTGCCTGACGCGGTGGAGCGTGCGGCGGCGCTCGTGAGTGACGCCGGCCTCCCGGCGCGCCACGTCGTGGTGCTCACGGACGGACAGGCCAGCGCATGGACTCGCTCGGCCGAAGTCTCGCGTGGCGCGGTATCCGTGTATGTCGCACCGACGGAGCCGCCGCCGAACCGCGCCGTACTGGAAGCCTCGGCCAGTCCGCAGAGATGGACGCCCCGCGGTGCCGTGACCGCGCGCCTGGCCATTGAGGATTCCGCCACGTGGCGCATCGCGCTCGACGATCGCACGCTTGCCCGCGGCATGGCACAGCCTGGCGAAGAGCTGCTCGTGCGAGTTGCGCCCGCGGAGCGCGGCTGGCTGGCTGGAAGCGTGGAACTGGAGCCTGACGAGCTGCGTGCGGACGACACGCGACACTTTGCGGTATGGGTCGGCGCTCCTCCGGCCGTGTCCGTAGCTCCCGGCGCCGGAGAGTTCGCCTCGAGCGCCGTGGACGCCCTGGTCCAGAGCGAGCGTGCGGCCGTGGGCAGTGACGTTTCCATTGCGAGTGCGGATGGCGCCACTCGCCTGCCTGCCCTTCTGCTCGCTCCAGCAGAGCCTGGCCGGATAAGCGCCGCCAACCGAAACCTCTCCCGACTCGGCGTTCCATGGCGGTTTGCCCAGGCGCGTTCGGCACGTGAAACGCTCCGCGGCGAGCGGGCGGACGGTGCGACCGTCACCGCGCGCTACCAGCTTCGGCCGGAGCCCGGCGCCCGCGCCGACACCCTGCTTCTTGCCGGTGGAGACGCTTGGGCTGTCGCCGGGGACGACTACGTGCTGGTCGCCTCGCCGCTGGACGTTGCGGCGACCGACTTTCCGGTTCGCGCCGGCTTCGTGCCCTGGCTTGGCGACGTGCTCTCGCAGCACCTGGGTGCCGCGCGCGGCACGCTGATCGAGAGCCCGCCCGCAACCAGGGTGACGCTGCCACCCGAGGTGGACGCGCTCGAGCTCCCGGACGGCGAGCGTCGAGATTCGAGCGGCGAGATTGTGACACCGCCGCAAGCCGGCGTGTATTTTCTTCTTCGCGGCACCGAACGCGTTGGTGCCCTGGTCGTGAATCCGGAGTCCCGGGAATCAGTGCTGGACAGATCGTCAACAGATGAAGTGCGGTCGCGCATGCAGGCACGCGACCTCGTAGTCAGCAGCGATGCGGCAACCATCTCTGCTCGAGCCTGGACGGCAGACGCCGGACGCTCTGCCACGGGTCCGCTGCTGGTCCTGGCGCTTGGATTCCTGGTTGCGGAGTCCGTGCTCTCGCGTGGCGGTCGCACCTCGAGCGAGGCCGGCTGATGGCGCTGCCGGTACTGCTGGACGCGATCGAGCGTCTGCCGGCATTCCGCCGTCTCAGCGGACAGCTCCCGCTCCCCGACCAGCGCATCACCGCAGCCGGCCTGCCGGGTTCGGCGCCCGTGGTGCTTGCGGCAGCGCTGGCCCGCAACCACGCCAGGCGTTTCATGGTGGTGGTCTGCGACAGCGTCACGGACGCCGAGCGGTGGCTGGCTGACCTGAGCTCGCTCGCGGGCGACCAGGGCGTGGCTCTCTACCCCCCTCGTGAGGGCTTCGGCGAGGCCGAGCCGCACGCCGAGGTGGCCGGAGAGCGCGTGGAGACGCTCGAGCGAATTGGCAGGGGAGAGGTTCAGCTGCTCCTCACGACGCCACGTGCGCTCCTGGAGCGTACGCAGATGCCTCGCGCCGTGCAGGAAGCGCGGCTGGAGCTGCGTCGGGGCGACGTGAAGCGCCCTGCGGACATTGCCCGCCACCTGGAGGAAGTGGGCTTCGAGCGGGTGCCGATGGTGGACGACGTGGCGCAGTTCTCCACGCGCGGCGGCATTTTCGATGTGTACGGCTTCGGGATGGCAGAGCCGGTTCGCATGGAGTTCTGGGGCGACGAGATCGTGGAGCTGAAGCACTTCGATCTCGTTACGCAGCGATCCACTCGTGATGCGGAGCTGGCGCTGATCCTTCCCGTGGATGGCGGCATGCGTAGCACGGCGGCGGAGTTCGAGCGTGTCACGCTGAGCGAGCTCTTTCCGCCGGACACGGTTCTCTTCCTGCCCGAGGCCGTACACGTGCGCCCCGAGCTCACGCGGACGTGGGACGAGGCGAAGGGCCACCTGGACCTGGCGCGGAGGAGGGGCGAGGACGTTAGGCGCCGCGACGAGCTTTTCGCGGAACCTGACGAGGTGGCGGGAAGGCTGGAGGCATTCGGCACGGTGGCGCTGGTGTCGCCCGGCGAGTCGCCTGACGTCTCCTTCCCGCTGCAGCCGCCCGACCCGATAGATCGCGACATCCGACGGCTGCGGCGTATCGTGCGCGACGGCATGCCCACCATGATCCTGTGCGACAACACGGGGCAGGCGGAGCGCCTGGACGAGCTGCTCAACGAGGAGTCCTCCTCGCCCTCTCCGGCAGCGCTGGTGGTAGGCGTGCTCGGCGGCGGGTTCGTGATGCCGCCCACCGAGAGCGACCCCGGCCTCCGGGTTCTCACGGACCACGAGATCTTCCGGCGCGAGCGGCGCATCCGCAGGGCGCGTCGTTATGCGGCGGCCGCGTCGCTGGAGACGATCACCAGCCTGAAGGCCGGCGACTATGTCGTGCACCTGGAGCACGGAATCGGCATCTACCGTGGCATCGAGCGCATCTTCGTGCGGGAGAGCACGGTTGAGGTTGCGGTCATCGAATACGAGGGCGGCGACCGCCTGAACGTTCCGCTCTACAGGGTGGACCAGATAGAGCGCTACCGCGCCGCCGGTTCCGATTCGGACGACTCCCCGCCGCCGCGACTGCACAAGCTGGGCGGCAGGAAGTGGAAGCAGCAGCGCGACAAGACGCGGGCCGCCATCCTCGAGATGACGTCCGAGCTCCTGGAGCTCTATGCGAGGCGCGAAACCGCCTCGCGACCACCGCACGTTCCGGATACCGCCTGGCAGCGCCAGCTCGAGTCCTCGTTCCTCTTCGAGGACACGCCCGACCAGCGGCGCGCCACCGTGGAAGTGAAAGCCGACATGGAACGGGGACGTCCCATGGACCGCCTGCTCGTGGGGGACGTGGGATACGGCAAGACCGAGATCGCCGTTCGCGCTGCCTTCAAGGCGGTTCAGTCCGGACGACAGGTGGCCGTTCTCGTTCCCACCACCATTCTCGCGGACCAGCATGCGCGAACGTTCGGCGAGCGGCTCGCTGACTTTCCGGTGCGCATCGAGGCCCTCTCGCGCTTCCAGACGTCAAAGGAACAGGCGGCGGTGCTCAAGGCGCTGGCCGATGGCAAGGTGGACATCGTCATTGGCACCCACAGGCTGCTGAGCCCCGACGTGAAGTTCGACAGGCTGGGGCTCATAGTGGTTGACGAGGAGCACCGCTTCGGCGTGAAGCACAAGGAGCGCCTCAAGCAGCTGCGTGTGGAGACGGACGTGCTCACGCTCACGGCGACGCCCATTCCGCGTACTCTGCACCAGTCGCTCGCTGGACTGCGCGACATGACGCTCATGCAGACGCCTCCGCGCGATCGTTCACCGGTCCTCACCTTCGTGGAGCCCTGGGACGACGGCCTGCTGCTCGAGGGCATCTCCCGCGAGCTGGATCGCGGCGGGCAGGTGTTCCTGGTGCACAACCGCATCGAGACCATCGAGGCGGTGGCGGATCACGTGAGGCGGCTGGTTCCGCGCGCGCGTGTTGCGGTGGGGCACGGCCAGATGCGCGAGCGCGACCTGGAAGAAGTGATGCACCGCTTCGTGCACGGCGAGGTGGACGTGCTCGTCTCCACGCTCATAGTGGAGTCCGGGCTGGACGTGCCTAACGCAAACACCATGTTCGTCAATCGCGCCGACCGGCTGGGCCTCGCCCAGCTGTACCAGCTGCGGGGGCGCGTTGGACGTTCGCACAGGCGCGCGTACTGCTACCTGCTGGTGCCCGACCAGCTGGACCCGGACGCGGACAAGCGACTGCAGGTGCTGGAGCACCACACCGAGCTGGGCTCGGGCTACCGAGTCGCGCTGAAGGACCTGGAGCTGCGCGGCGCCGGCAACCTGCTCGGCCCCGAGCAGTCGGGCTTCGTGCACTCCGTGGGCTTCGACATGTACATGCGCCTGCTGCAGGAGACGGTCACCAACCTCACGCGCGAGCCGGGGTCCGTCCGTCCGCAGCCGGCCGACGTCTCCATGGACGCGCCCGCCTACCTCCCCGACGACTACGTGGAGTCTCAGGACGCCAAGCTCGACCTCTACCGTCGCCTGGCAAACGCGGAGCACCCAGAGCAGATAGAGGAGCTCCGCGCGGAGGTCAGGGACCGGTTCGGCCCCCTGCCGCCAGCCGCCGACGCCTTCTTCTCCGCTGCCGCGCTCCGGATCCTGGGAGGCGCGCTGGGGGTAGAGGGAATTCTGGTGCGCGGCAACGAGGCCCGCATTAGCTTCCGTGACACTGCCGTCCCGCGAATGAAGGCGCTCTCAGCCGTGTTCCACGAGGTGCAGTTCCAGGCGGAGGTGCGTCGCGCGCATCCTCTCACCCTGAAGCTGGTCCGCCTCGGTGGTGCCGGCATGCTCGATGGGCTCGTACGCGCGCTCAGAGGGATGCGCGGCGAGGCCAGGGCTGCCTAGTACGTCACTTTCCACATCATCCATGAACCGTAAAATCGCGCTCCTTGCGGGCGCCGTCCTCGGCCTTTCGGCCTGCGACGGCTTCCGGGAAGCCATGACCGCCCACGTTGACGTGGTAGCCCGAGCCGGCTCGCAGGAACTGTCGGTGGACCGCTTCGCCAACCTTCTCGGCAACTCCGCAGTCCCGCTCAACAAGGACGTCGCGCGCACTGTCGCGGACCTGTGGATCAACTATCAGCTGCTCGGCATCGCATCCGCCCGGGGCGATTCCCTGAACTCTCCCGCCGTCGTGGATTCCGCCATGTGGATGGCGATGATGAACGTGCGGTCGCAGAAGTTCCTGCAGCAGGTGAGCGCAGACTGGATTCCTTCCGACACCAGCGTCGTGACGGAGGAGCGCTACAACCAGGGTGACCTGTTCGCCGCCCGCCACATCCTGTTCCGCGTTCCCCAGGGCGCCAGCCAGGCCCAGATCGATTCCGTTCGCTCGGCCGCCGAATCGGTGCGCGCTCGCATAACGCCAGCGAACTTCGCGGAGCTGGCGCAGCGCTACGGGTCGGATGGCAGCGCCCAGATGGGTGGCTACCTCGGCATTTTCGGGCGCGGAGACATGGTGCCCGAGTTCGAGCGCGCCGTGATCGCGCTCGCACCCGGCGAGATCTCCCCGCTGGTACAGACCCAGTTCGGCTACCACATCATCATGCGCTCGCCATTCAGCGAGGTGCGTGATGACTACGCGCAGCTGGCCATGCAGCAGGCGGCGTTCAAGGCGGAGAGCACCTACTTCGCGCGCCTGGAGGACGGAGCCGACATCAACGTGCGTTCGAACATCGCGCGAAAGGTGAAGGCAGTCGCCGCCGACGCCGATGGTCACCTGAACGACCGCACGGTGCTCGCCACCTCCACGGCCGGTGAGTTCACCGCGGGCAAGCTCGCACGCTACGTGACGGCGGCCCCGCCCCAGCAGCAGCTTCGCGAGCGCATTCTCGCCGCGGAGGATTCGGCTGCCCCGGACATCATCCGCTTCTTCCTGCGCAACGAGCTCGTTGCGCGTCAGGCGGACAGCGCCAACGTGGTGCTGGACAGCACCGAGATCGGTGAGATGCGTCGCGCCTACACGGCCGCCATCACCGGGGCGTGGAACGGGCTCGGCGTGGCGCCGGCTCAGCTGGCCGACAGCGCCGAGGCTACGCAGGACCGTGAGCGCCTGGCAGCACAGCGCGTGAACCGCTACGTGGAGGCGCTGCTCGCGCAGCAGGCGCAGTTCGTGGAGGTTCCGCCGCCGCTGCTCTTCGCGCTCCGTGACAAGTTCGATTCGCGGGTGGTTGACGCCGGACTGGACAGGGCGCTCGAGGCCGCGCACCGCGTGCGTGCCCAGGCCGACTCCCTGCGCGCCGCTCAGCAGCCGCCCACGGCGGTGCCCATGCCAGGCGCGCCCGGAGACTCCGCCGCCCAGGGCGGGTGAGCAGTTCCCGCGGCCGGCATCCGGACTCGGAGGGCCAGCCGCGGTACGTTTCGGTATCGTCGCACCACGGTCCCGAGGCGGCGCAGCGCCGCCTCGGGACCACCCGGCTTCCGCTGCGGAACGACTGGCGGCAACGTCGGGATCGTTCGACGTCCACCTTGGGTATCTTGAACTGATGCGCCTCCGTTCATTCGCGGGGATTTCGCTCCCCATCACGCTCGCGCTCTCGGCAGCGCTCACGTCTGTGGTCGGTGCGCAGGCGGACTCCGCCGTGCGCACCGATACCTCAGCCGCGCCCGGACCGACCACTCCCGACACGCTCCTGGTGAACAGGGTCGTGGCAGTAGTGGGGAACGAGCCCATTCTCCTCAGCGACCTCCAGCGGGAGCTCGCCAGCCAGGTTGCCCAGCGGCGCATCCAGGCCCCGCGGGACTCGGCCAGCTACGACCGGTTGATGCGTGAGACGGCGCAGCAGCTCATCGAGTCGCAGCTGCTCGTCCAGAAGGCTCGGGCGCTTGACGTCGAGGTGTCTGAAGAGGACGTGACTCGCGCCGTGGAGCAGCAGGTGCAGCGAGTGCGTGCGAATTTCTCCACCGAGGCCGAGTTCGCCGAGGCGTTGAGCGCCGAGGGATTCGGGTCGCCCGAGGAGTACCGGTCCACTCTCGCAGACGACTTCCGTCGCAACCAGCTGCAGGTAAGGCTGCTGCCGCGTCTGCAGGAGGAGGGCAAGCTCCCTTCGGCCACCGTGAGCGAGGAGGAAGTGAACGAAGCCTATCGCGAGAATCGCGACAGGCTTCCGCCCAAGCCCGCGTCGGTGAGCTTCCGACAGATCGTGATAGCTCCGCAGCCGAGGCCCGAGGCCCGTGAGGCTGCCCGCGCGCTCGCGGATTCGCTGCTCGCGGAGCTGCGCAAGGGCGCTGACTTCGCCGAACTTGCCACGAAGTACTCGGCAGACCCAGGCTCCGCGGCCAATGGCGGCGATCTCGGCTGGCACCGGCGCGGCGTGATGGTGCCCGCCTTCGACTTCTGGATGTTCGAGCTGCCGCCCGGCCAGCTGAGCCCGGTGGTGGAGACGAGCTTCGGCTACCACATCATTCGGGTAGATCGCGTACAGCCGGCCGAGCGCAAGGCGCGTCACATACTCATCACGCCCCAGGTGGACTCCGCGGACTTCGCGCGAGCGCGGGCCGAGGCGCAGCAGGTTGCCGAGGCTCTGAGGGCGGGAGCTTCGTTCGATTCGCTGGTCGCGATCCACCACGATTCGCCGGAAGAGAAGCTGGTGAACGAGCTCCGCATGGAGGACCTGCCGGCTCCTTACACCAGTGCGCTCGGCAGCAGCATGGGCGGCGCGGTGGTGGATCCGTTCGAGGTTCCCAATCCGCGCGGCGGCTTCGGCAAGTTCATCGTTATGCAGGTGCTCGAGCGCGAGCTCGGTGGCCCCATGACCGAGGCGGAGGCCAAGCGCGTGATTCGCGAGCAGCTGCAGCAGGAACGGACGATCCGTCGTTACCTGGACCAGCTCCGCCGTGAGATTCACGTGAGCGAGATGCTGGACATGATCGGCGAGTGACAGCTGGCGAGGGCGCGGGTCGTCCGCGCCTGGCGGTGACCCTTGGCGACCCGCGCGGGATCGGTCCGGAGCTGGTGGCGACCGCACTGGCCAGCGAGCCGCTGGGCAGCGTGGCCGAGCTGGTAGTGGTGGGGCCCGAGGGTGCCGGTCCGGAGCCTCACGAGAGCGTCGGTCGGTGGGGCGGCGATCGTGAGGCGGTCGCCGAGGCCGGACGACTGGCGGGGGCGGCCGTGGCCCGCGCAGCGCAGATGGCCATGCACGGGGAAGTGCAGGGGCTTGTCACCGCACCGCTCGACAAGGCCGCGCTCCTCGCCGGCGGCTTCTCGTTTCCAGGCCATACCGAGATGCTGGCCGCGCTCACGAGCTCCCGTGTGGCGATGATGCTGGCTGCGACTCGACCGTCGCGCCAGGGGGAGGGGCTGCTCCGCGTGGTGCTGGCCACCACGCACATCGCGCTGCGCGAGGTGCCTGACGCCGTGACGTACGAAGCCATCGAGGGCGCCGTAAAGGTCACTCGGGAGTACCTTTCCCGGTGGTTCGGAATCCCGGAGCCGCGACTGGCGCTGTGTGCGCTGAACCCTCACGCGGGGGACGGCGGCAGGTTCGGTTCCGAGGACGTCGAGATTCTCGGGCCTGCTGCGCGCAGGCTTGGCATCGCCGGTCCGCTGCCCGCGGATACCGTTTTCGTGCGGGCGCTTCGAGGCGAGTTCGACGCCGTGATCGCGCCTTATCATGACGTGGGGATGACAGCGATAAAGGTTGCCTCGTTCGGCAGTGCGGTGAATGTCACGCTGGGTCTTCCGTTTCCGCGCACCTCGCCGGATCACGGAACCGCTCTGGACATAGCCGGACATGGAATGGCGGATCCCTCCAGCTTCCTGGCGGCCGTGGAGCTTTGCGCCAGCCTGGCCCGTCGTGAGGCAGCGCTGCGATCCGGGCAGGGGGAGGGGGACCGCACATGAGCCGCGCAATGGTCAATGGCGCCGATTGCGGGTGCCCGTTCGTGCTCTCGGACAGGGTGCACATGCATTCGCATGCGCACGGCGGCGGGCATGGTCATGCGCACGGTGCGCACGGGCACCATGGCCATTCGCACCACGGTCACCACGGCCATCATCACCACGGTGACGTCAGGCTGCAGGGCGATGGCGACTCGAAGCGCCTGGGATGGGCGCTCGCAGTCACTGGCGTGTTCTTCCTGGTCGAGCTGGTCGGCGGCATCCTGGCGAACTCGCTGGCGCTGCTCGCGGACGCCGGGCACATGTTCACCGACCTGGCCGCGCTTTCGCTGTCGCTGTTCGTCGCCTGGTTCAGTCGGCAGCCGGCAACGCCGGAGAAGAGCTACGGCTATCTGCGCTGGGAGATTCTCGCTGCGTTCCTGAACGGCAGCGTGCTGCTGGTAGTCTCGAGCTGGATCATCTGGGAGTCCATCGTCAGGCTCGGCAACCCCGAGCCCGTGCAGGGTACCCTGATGCTCCTGGTGGCGCTCGGCGGACTGGTCGTGAACATCATCGCCGCACGCATCCTTCACCCGTCCAGCTCCGGGAGCCTCAACGTACGCGGGGCCTACCTGCATGTCCTGGGCGACCTGCTCGGTTCGGTTGGTGCGGTGATTGCGGCGCTGATCGTACGCCAGACCGGCTTCATGCAGGCGGATGCGATAGCATCGCTGCTGGTGAGCGCGCTTATCCTGCGCAGCGCGTGGAGGCTGGTGCGCGAGTCCGTTGACGTGCTGCTCGAGAGCACGCCGGCGCACATCTCACCCGGCGCCGTCAGGCAGCAGCTGGAGGCGCTCCCGGGGGTGGAGTCCGTGCACGACCTGCACATCTGGACGGTGACGTCGGGCTTCGTGGCAATGAGTGCGCATGCGGTGGTGCCCGATCCGCACAAGCATCAGCACGTGCTGGAGCATGCGCACGAGGCGATGCGCCTGTTCGGCATCAGCCACGTGACGATCCAGCTGGAGCGCGCAGTCCCCGCTGCGGAGGGCGGGGGCGGGGCGATGCACGAGTAAGGCTGAGGGAGCCGGGACTGGGGACACGGGACTGGGGACTGGTAACTGCCTTGGTCTCTGGCATCCCGCGCCTCACTCCCTGTCATCCCGCGCGAAGCGTCGGGATCTGCCCTCCCTGCGTCGACGCCTGCCACGACCTCCCCCCCCGTCATCCCGCGCAGAGCGTCGGGATCTGCGACGACTGCCGCTACCCGATGGAGCAGATCCCGACACTCGCTGCGCTCGTGCGGGATGACAGATAGGGCGAGCCGAGCGCCGAACCCCGTTCCCCGATGAGGAGATGCGACGCCGCGAAGCGGCGTCGCATCTCCTCGTCCAGAGCAGTCTCCCCTAGTCTCTTTTCCTCGGTCCCTTCGCTTCTTCGTCGTCCTCCGCCTCTCCCAGCCGCCGCGTGTACTCCGGCCGCTCGCTGTACCCGTAGCCTCCGAATACCTCGCCGCCCCTCAGGTAGTCATGGCCATAGCCGCGTCCGGTGGGGTAAGCGGATCCCTCGCTATCGGGCACTCGTTCCTGCGCCATTGGAACCTCCGGCGTGTGAGTGAAGGTGATACCTGAAAAAATGCAGCACTGCGCGTGCCGCCGATCGTGAGTCGTGGGGCAATCCGGGCACGGCCGTAGTCATTCGGGCTTGCGATGCGGGGTGGTGGCTGGCCTCGGGGGGCACTTACTTTTTCTGCCCATGCAAATCCGCAACATTGCCATCATCGCGCACGTCGACCACGGGAAGACCACGCTCGTGGATCAGATGCTCCGGCAGGCAGGCACCTTCCGGGAAAATCAGGTGGTAGAGGAGCGCGTGATGGACTCCAACCCGCTCGAACGCGAGCGGGGCATCACGATTCTCGCGAAGAACACGTCAATCCGGTGGAAGGGCACGAAGATCAACGTCGTGGACACTCCCGGACACGCCGACTTCGGAGGCGAGGTCGAGCGCATACTCAGAATGGTGGATGGTGTCCTCCTCGTGGTGGATGCGTTCGAGGGACCCATGCCGCAAACGCGCTTCGTTCTCAGCAAAGCGCTTGCGCTCGGCCGCACGCCGATCGTGGTGATCAACAAGATCGATCGTCCGGGTGCAGATCCGCTCCGTGTTCACGACGAGATCCTGGACCTGTTCATCGAGCTGGAGGCGGATGAGGCGCAGCTGGATGCGCCGGTGGTTTATGCATCCGGGCGTGACGGTCTCGCTACGATGGATCTGGATACCACGCCTGTCAACATGGAACCGCTCTTCGACGCCATCACGGAGCATGTGCCGCCGCCGGGCGGGGATGCGGAGGGCGAGTTCCAGATGCTTGTATCCACCATTGACTACTCGCCGTACCTGGGTCGGCTGGGAATCGGTCGCATCGAGCGCGGCAGTGTGAACGTTGGAGACGCGGTGGCGCTGCTGCCGCTGGAGCCGACGCGACCCATGGAGCGGTCGCGAGTGACGCGGCTGTACACGTTCGAGGGGCTGGAGCGTCGCGAGGTTTCCTCCGCGTCGGTCGGGGACATCGTGGCGCTTGCCGGACTCGAGGGTGTGGAGATCGGTCTTACGGTTACGGATCCGAACCGGCCTGAGCGGCTGGAAGGGATCGCTGTGGAGGAGCCGACCATCTCCGTGGACTTCTCGGTAAACGTGTCGCCATTTGCCGGGAAGGAGGGGAAGTTCGTGACCTCGCGGCAGGTGCGAGAGCGCCTGATGAAGGAGCTGGAACGCAACGTTGCCTTGCGGGTGGAGGACACCGATGCGACGGACACGTGGAGCGTTTCCGGTCGTGGCGAGCTGCACCTCTCCATCCTCATGGAGACGATGCGTCGCGAGGGGTACGAGTTCCAGGTGGGTCGGCCGCGGGTGATCACCCGAACGGGGCCCGACGGGGAGCGTCTCGAGCCGTACGAGGAGTTGATGATTGACGTCCCGGAGGAGCATCTGGGAGCGGTGATCGAGAAGCTGGGTCCTCGTCGCGGCGAATTGCTCGAGATGAAGAACCCGGGGCAGGGGATGGTCCGGTTGTTGTATCGGATTCCGGCGCGCGGGTTGTTCGGTTATCGTGGCGAGTTCATGACGGACACTCGCGGGGTGGGAATCATGCACCACCGTTTCCTGGAGTACGGGCCGTGGGCCGGCCCGATCGCGGGTCGCACGCGGGGCGTTCTGGTGTCCATGGAGAACGGTACGGTGGTCGCGTTTGCGCTTGCCGGGCTGGCGGAGCGCGCCACGCTGTTCGTGTCGCCGGGAGATCCGGTGTACGACGGGATGATCGTAGGGGAGAACTCGCGTCCGGGCGACATGGACGTGAACCCGTGCAAGGAGAAGAAGCTGACGAACATCCGCACCAAGTCGAGTGACGAGAACATCCAGCTGGAGCCGCCACGGGAGTTGACGCTCGAGGCAGCACTCGAGTATATCGATGACGACGAGCTCATTGAGGTTACGCCCGGGTCCATCCGGTTGCGGAAGCGTGAGCTCAGTGTGATAGAACGCAAGCGATTGAACCGGGAAGCCAAGCGCGAGCGAGAGCGGGCTTCTCTTTAACTAACCTTTCAGGAGATCCTGGAGATGTCGGACCTGTTCGAGGCGTCCCTGGCGGTGGTCGTGGGTGAGTACACCGCGCCCGGTCCATACGCGTTTTCGCCCCGCCGAACCGACGATGACGATCCCGAGGACGAGCCGCTCGACGACGATGATTTCGACGACGACGACGAGTTCGACGATTACGATGATGACGAGGACGAGGACGAAGACGACGACCTCGATGACGAAGACGACGACCTCGATGACGAGGACGAGGACGACGACTTCGACGATTATGATGATGATGAGGACGATTACGACGACTATGACGACCTGGATGAGGAGGACGAGGACGATCGTCCGGGTCGCATAAGGGACTACGAGTAGGGCTCGTCAGGCGGGCAGCCTGACGAGGTCGTCGCTGATCCAGGGCGTCGGGAGCATTGGCTTCCGGCGCCCTGGCGTCGTGCCGGGGTGGTGGTGAAGGGGCGTGTTAAGGGGTGGGGAGCGCCGATGTGTCGTCGTGGGGCGGACCTGCTTCGGTCGTGTGGCGGGGGTGTGGTTGCGGTGCCTTGCATACCCCTTGACGGCGCAGTCTTCCAGGCTATTATTCGCGATCTGTCGTGGATGCGCTGTACGGCGCCGCGGCGATGAGAATGCTTTTTGACAATCGAGGGAAGCGACGTGACGAGGCTCTCGTCGAACCACCGTGCTCGTGCGCGGTGGCTAGAGGAATACACGAGATTCACGGACACGAAGGCGAAGCGCTCATGCGCTTCGAGCGAGTGTTTGATCGAGCTGTTTCATCTCTCTTGGAGAGTTTGATCCTGGCTCAGGACGAACGCTGGCGGCGTGCTTAACACATGCAAGTCGAGCGGGGTTTATCGGATTAGCTTGCTAAACTGATAAACCTAGCGGCGGACGGGTGAGTAACGCGTGAGCAATCTGCCTCATACAGGGGGATAACAGGTGGAAACACCTGCTAATACCGCATAAGACTCCACTACCGCATGGTAGAGAAGTCAAAGGGATTACCGGTATGAGATGAGCTCGCGTCCCATTAGCTAGTTGGTAGGGTAAAGGCCTACCAAGGCGACGATGGGTAGCCGACCTGAGAGGGTGATCGGCCACACTGGGACTGAGACACGGCCCAGACTCCTACGGGAGGCAGCAGTGGGGAATCTTGCGCAATGGCCGAAAGGCTGACGCAGCGACGCCGCGTGCGGGAGGAAGCTCTTCGGGGTGTAAACCGCTGTCAGGGGGGACGAAGGTCCGGGGGAGGAAATGCCTTCGGGATGACGGTACCTCCAGAGGAAGCACCGGCTAACTCCGTGCCAGCAGCCGCGGTAATACGGAGGGTGCGAGCGTTGTCCGGAATCACTGGGCGTAAAGGGCGCGTAGGCGGCCTGGTAAGCGTGCGGTGAAAGCCCGGGGCTCAACCCCGGGTCTGCCGTGCGAACTGCTGGGCTTGAGCACTGTAGAGGCAGGTGGAATTCCGGGTGTAGCGGTGGAATGCGTAGAGATCCGGAGGAACATCGGTGGCGAAGGCGGCCTGCTGGGCAGTGGCTGACGCTGAGGCGCGACAGCGTGGGGAGCAAACAGGATTAGATACCCTGGTAGTCCACGCCGTAAACGATGGGCACTAGGTGCCGGGGGGAGCGACCCCGTCGGTGCCGTAGCTAACGCGTTAAGTGCCCCGCCTGGGGAGTACGGCCGCAAGGCTGAAACTCAAAGGAATTGACGGGGGCC
>CAYQAO010000003.1:72111-73844 GCA_964415485.1 uncultured Gemmatimonadaceae bacterium | reverse complement strand
ACTCCTGATTTGTCGAAGACCGCAAGCTACCGAGCTCGACAACCCCGGCAAGCGGACGAGCGTGACGAATCCCCGTGCCACGTGAGCCTGCGCACCCCGGATACGCGTGAACGGGGCCTCGGGTCCACAGGGCGTACATTTCGGCGACTGTGCGCCGGCGCAACAGTCGCGACCGGAGAGCGTTGCTCCCGTGAGACGGACGTATTGCCGCGCCCCCGCGTCACCATCGTGCGAGGGTGGCGAAGTCCGATCGGGGCCACACCGAGAACCGAAGTCTATCCACATGCACGACCCCTTATCCCTGACCTCGATAGCCATTGCGGCTGCCGGTGGCAGCATTGACGGAGACGCGGCCTCCGTACATGTGGCAGCGGGCCTCACCCTGTTACAGCGTGCGGCGCCACTGGTTCGCGCGCTGAGCGGACGAAGGGCGGCGATCATGCTGCCTACGTCCCCCCAGTTCCTGGTGGCGCTCGCGGCGTCGGAGGGGAGGGGCGCGGTTCTGGTGAACCCGCTGGCATCTCCGCCGGAGATCGCGCATCAGCTGAGCGACGCCGATGTGGGCGCGGTGTTCACCGTCCAGGCTCTGGCGGGCTCCCTGCCTGACGGCATGCCGCACGTCCTCCTGGACGACGCTCCCAGGAGTGCACGGCTCATTCGTGACGGGCAGAGTCGCGAGATCGACCTCGGGTCGCACGTAGGGTTGGAGCTCGCAGGCGAGCCTGGAGTGACCGGGAGCGACGAGGAGGCAGCAATCGTGTACACCTCCGCCATGGCCGGCTCCCCGCTCGGCGCCATTCTGACGCACAGGAATCTGCTGGCGAATGCCAGATCCACGGTCCAGGCGGCGCAGATGACGGACGGCGACAACATGCTCGCGCTGCTCCCCTTCTCCCACCTCTTCGGGCTCACCGTCGGGGCTCTCGCACCGCTTCTGGCCGGGGGACGGGTGACGACCATGCCTCGCTTCAGCGCGGGTCGCGCACTCGAACTGCTTCAGGACGGAGACATAACGCAGGTGGTGGGCGTGCCGGCGATCTACGCGGCGCTCGTCGCGCTGCTCGAGAGACGCGGGGAGCGCGTGGCACTTCCCGGAGTTCGTGTCGCCATCTGCGGCGGGGCGCCCCTCGATCCCGCGTTGCAGGACAGGTGGGCCGAACTCACCGGAGTTGAGCTCAGGCAGGGATACGGGCTGTCCGAGGCTGCGCCCGTGTGCCTGTTCAACCGCCTCCCCCACCCCAACCGTCGCGGGACGCTCGGAGTACCCTTTCCCGGTGTCGAGGTCAGCATCCGGAGCGCGGATACGGGCGACGAGCTGCCTGACGGCACGGAGGGCGAGATATGCGTTCGGGGGGAGAACGTCTCCCCCGGTTATGTATCCGATGGCGAGCGCGGACTTGGCCGATGGGGCGACTGGCTGCGCACGGGCGACCTGGGCGTGAGGCATGGGGACGGCAGCTTCGTGTTTCGTGGAACATTGAAGCCAATGTTCACGCGGAACGGCTTCAACATCTACCCGCGAGAGCTGGAGCGGGCGATAGAGGAGATGCCCGGAGTTCGCTCGGCGCGCGTGAGCCCGATCCCGGAGTCCATGCGGGAGAATGACATTGCCGTGGAAGTGGAGGGCGATGTGACCGAGGAGAGCGTGAGAGAGTGGGCGTCGCGCCGGCTGGGGGCGTACAAGCAGCCGGCGGAGGTTGTCGTGAGGGGCCAGGGCGCCGGCTGACAGCAAC
>CAYQAO010000003.1:0-72011 GCA_964415485.1 uncultured Gemmatimonadaceae bacterium | reverse complement strand
GCGCCGGCTGACAGCAACCGGCGGCGCATTCATGAGAGGCGGGCGCACCGGCTGACAGCAACCGGTGGCGCATTCATGAGAGGCGGGCGCACCGGCCGCGTACGCGAGGCGTCATAGCACTTCGCAGTGTGACAGTCACCTGGCGACCAGCCATGAGCGGGCCCTCGGGAGCGTTGCGCGCTCGGCTTTCAGACTCTCGCCGAGTCCTCCAGCGGCTTCCCTCCCGTCACTTCCACGTCGCCGCGCTCGACCAGCTTCACGAACACGTCCACCACGTCCGGATCGAACTGCGTGCCCGAGCACCTGCGCAGCTCGGCCAGCGCCCTCTCCACAGTCGTGAGCGCGGCGTCGCGGTAGGGGCGCAGGCTCGTCATCGCGTCGAACGAGTCGGCAACGGCGGCTATCCTCGCCTCACGAGGTATGGCGTCGCCGGCGAGCCCGTGAGGCAGCCCCTTGCCATCCATCCGCTCGTGATGGCTGAGCACCACGTTGAGCGCCACCGGCGCGCCTGCGAGGAGGGGTGCCAGGAGCCGGTGGCCCACCTCCGGGTGAGTCATGATGTGCCGGTACTCCTCGGGCGTGAGGCGGGAGGGCTTGTTCAGGACGGACTCGCGCACGCCGATCTTGCCGATGTCGTGCACCTGGCCGCCGAGGTCCACCTGCTCCACGAAGTCGTCAGGCATCCTCATCTCCCTGGCGACGAGGCATGCATAGCGACTCACGCGAACCGAGTGGCCCCTCGTGTAGCGGTCCTTTACCTCCAGGGCGTTCGCGAGTGCCTGGATGCCCGCGCGGAACAGCTCCTCGATGCGACCGGCCTGCTGCTGCACGCGCTCCTCGAGGTGCTCCTGGTAGCTGAGGTTCTCCAGGACGAGCCGACGCTTCTCCATCGCCTGGCGAACGCGCGCGCGGATCTCATCCAGGTTGAAGGGCTTCACTATGTAGTCCGACGCCCCCTTCGAGAGCGCCGACACTGCCGTGTCCACCTCCGCCACCGCGGTAACCATCACGATCGCCATCACGGGATCGAGCTCGCGCGCCGCGGCGAGCAGACTGAGCCCATCCATCTGCGGCATGCGCATGTCCGTCAAAAGGAGTTCGGCGGGAGCTCGGCGCAGCGCCTCGAGCGCCTCCACCCCGTTGCCCGTCTCCTCGCACCTGAATCCTTCCGCCGTCAGGAGGCGCGCAAGCACACGGCGAAGCCTGGGCTCGTCGTCCGCTATCACGCACCTCGGTTCGGCTCCCGAAGTGACGATCACCGTCATCTGGTGAATGAATCCGGCTGTTCGCCCGGGAGCCCGCCTCCCGCAGCGATTCCACCGCCTCGCCGGCGCCCCCGCGCCGGGTTAACTTGCCGCCAGCACACCTAACCTCTACCAACTCGAAATGACCCGCATTTTCGACGAGGATCTGGATACCGCGCCGGCTACACGCGCGATCCATGCCGGTCAGCGTCCGGAGCCCCTGGCCGGGGCCATCATGACACCGGTCTACCTCACGTCTACCTATGTGCACGACAGCTTCGGCTCGCACAAGGGCTACGAGTACGCGAGAGGCAGGAACCCCACTCGCGAGGCGCTCGAGAGGAACGTTGCCGCGCTCGAGGGCGGCCGCCACGGATTCGCGTTCAGCAGCGGCATGGGGTGCCTGGACTCGATCATGAAGCTGTACAAGTCCGGTGACCACATCGTCTGCAGCGAGAACCTCTACGGCGGAACGTTCCGCCTGTTCGAGCGCATTCTGGCGAACTTCGGGCTCCTGTTCAGCTACGTGGACGCGCGCGACCCGCAGAAGATCGAGGATGCGATCGGGAATGGCACGGTCGCGGTGCTCATCGAGACGCCCACCAATCCGCTCATGCGTATCACCGACCTCGCCGCCGCGGGCGAGATCTGCAGGCGGAAGGGCGTTCACATGCTGGTGGACAACACGTTTGCGAGCCCGATCTTCCAGCGTCCGCTGGAGCATGGAGCCACCATCGTGTGGCACTCGTCAACCAAGTACCTGAACGGCCACTCGGACATGATCGGTGGCATTGCGGTGACGAACGACGACGAGATCGCCGAGCGTCTCAAGTTCATCCAGAACGCGTCAGGCGCGGTGCCGGGGGCGTTCGACGCGTGGCTCTGCCTTCGCGGCACGAAGACGCTCCACCTGCGCATGCGCCAGCACGACGAGAACGGACGCGCCATCGCTGCGTGGCTGGCTGACAGGCTCGGAGCAGAGAGGGTGATCTATCCCGGGCTCGAGTCGCACCCGCAGCACGAACTGGCACGGAAGCAGATGTCCGGTTTCGGCGGCATGATCTCGCTGGAACTCGGCTCTCGCGAACGAGCCGCCTCCGTGCTGAACAAGGTGCGCATCTTCTCGCTCGCCGAGTCGCTCGGCGGAGTGGAAAGCCTGATCAGCCACCCGGCGAGCATGACGCACGCTTCGGTGCCCGCAGACCGCCGTGAAGAGATGGGGCTCTCCGAAGGACTCATCCGACTGTCGTGCGGGGTGGAGGACGTTGGCGACCTGATTGCTGATCTGGAACAGGCAATGGCCTGACGGGTGAGGAGCCGGGGGCAGGCGACCTGCTGCCGGCACCAATTCCCCGGGTCAGCTTGGCGCCGCCGGAGCGACGCGTCCCGCAGGCACGCGGCACGATCTCCGCGCATCCGAATAACCCTGGCCGTACCTCCCATGCCAACGTCGCTCACGAACATCTCACCGCTCGCCTGGGAACATCCGGCGGATCGTGCGGCACTGAACGCACTTCGTGCGCTTCCAGGTTTCGACGAAGCCGTCAGGCGAATCCTCGGCTTCTTCGGCGAACGTGGCGTTCGCTACTTCTTCCTCGCGAACGCGGTGCGCGTGGGCCCGGAGCAGCGTCCGAAGCTCGACGCGCTCTACACCGAGGTGCTGGAGGCCCTGGACTGGCCCGGTGGTGGTCCGGACGTGATAAGGTCCAGGGCCGGCCGGCCGCCTCTCTACGTCACGCAATCGCCGATCGTGAACGCTGCCGCAGTGGGATTCGCGGAGCCGTTCATCGTCGTCAACTCGGAAACCCTCAGGCTGCTCGATCGCGAGGAGCTGCGCTTCATTCTCGCGCACGAAGTCGGGCACATAATCAGCGGGCACGTGGTCTATCGCACCATCGCCCTGATCCTGATCACGATCGGAATTCGCAACCTTCCGTTCCTGGCCGGCCTCGCGATGATGCCGTTCCAGCTGGCACTCCTGGAGTGGTACAGGAAGAGCGAGTTCTCGGCCGATCGCGCGGGCCTGCTCGGCGTGCAGGACCCGCGAACCGCGATGCGCGTGTTCCTCCAGATGGCGGGCGGCGATCCCGCTGGTGACGAGACGAGCCTCGACGAGTTCCTTGGTCAGGCAGCAGAGTACGAGACGGAAGGTGGGGCATGGGATGCCGTGCTCAAGCTGCTCAACACCGCGTTCCGCGATCACCCGTTCGGCACCGTGCGCGCCGCGGAATTGCAGCGATGGGTGGACAGCGGCGCGTACGAGCGCGTCCTTTCGGGCGAGTATCCGCGCCGCGGCGAACAAGCTTCGTTCGCAGACGACCTCACGGACGCCAGCGGATACTACGGCGACCAGGTACGCGACTTCGCCGGCCGGCTCACCCATTCGCTTCGAAGGGCAGGCGACGCATTCACAGAGGCATTCCGCGAGAACCGCGACGATAAATGAAGATTCTGCTGGTGGGAGGTGGAGGGCGTGAGCACGCCCTGGCATGGAAGCTCAAGGGCGATCATCCGTCGCTGCAGCTCATAGCAGCGCCAGGTAACCCGGGCATTGCGGAGCTGGGCACCTGTGAGGCGGTAGCCACGTCGGACGTTGACGGACTCGTGGCGCTCGCCGAGCGCGAAGGCGTGAGCCTGGTGGTGGTGGGTCCGGAGGCTCCGCTCGCTGCGGGACTCACCGACCGACTGCTCGAGCGTGGAATCTCCGTGTTCGGTCCCACGCGCGCCGCCGCCGAGATCGAGACGTCCAAGCGATTCTCCAAGGCGCTCATGCAGGAGGCGGGCGTGCCCACGGCGCGTGCCGAGGTGTTCACGGACGTGGACGAGGCGCGCCGCGCCGTCAGGCGCTTCGGTGCACCCGTCGTGATAAAGGCCAGCGGCCTTGCCGCCGGAAAGGGCGTGATGGTGTGCCGAACGCTGGACGAGGCTGATGCCGCTATCGCCAGGATACTCTCGGATCGCGTTTTCGGCGACGCCGGCAACGAGATCCTCGTGGAAGAGTTCATGGAGGGCGAGGAGCTCTCCATCTTCGCGGTCACGGACGGACGGAACGCGGTGCCGCTGCTGCCGTCGCAGGACCACAAGCGGCTGCTGGAAGGCGACGAAGGCCCGAACACGGGAGGCATGGGCGCCTATGCGCCCGTGTCGTCAGGCACGCCGGAGCTGGTGCAGGAGGTTCTCGAGCGCGTCTTCCACCCTACCCTGCACGCCCTGGAACGCGCCGGCCGCCCGTTCACCGGACTTCTCTACGCCGGACTCATGCTCACTGCCGACGGACCGAAGGTGGTGGAGTTCAACTGCCGGTTCGGCGACCCCGAGACGCAGGCGATCCTGCCGCTGCTCGACAGCAGCCTTCTGGAGTTGATCGTGGCGTGCGCCAAGCGCGGTTCACTGGCGGACGTGTCGGCACCCGTGTGGCGGTCGGAGTATGCGGTAACCACGGTGGTCGCGTCGCCGGGCTATCCGGAGCGCGCGCGCGTGGGCGACCGGCTCTCGCTGCCCGAACCGGAGAACGGAGTGCTGGTGTTTCACGCGGGCACCGCGCGAGGCAGTGGAGGCTCCCTCGTGAGCGCGGGAGGGCGCGTCCTCAACGTGACCGGAATTGGCGCGACTCTCGCCGAGGCGCAGTCGCGCAGCGTGAACTACGCAGAGCGGGTGGAGTTCGCCGGGAAGCAGCTTCGCAGGGACATCGGCTGGCGCGACCTGGCTCGCCAGGGAGATTCGCAGCCGAGCGGCCGGTGAACGATATTCGGTGGATGACAAGCTGGCGAATACCACTCGAGTGTCGTCCACACGCAATCAGTGCCTGAGCTACCTGAAACGGAGACCATAGCGCGCGACCTCGCGCGAGAGATCCTGGGCCGTACGATCGTTGGTGTCACCGTCCGACGCGCCGACGTGCTTCGTGAGGCTACGGCAGCGCAGTTCGCGCGGCGACTGAAGGGCGCGGTCATCGAGCGCTCCTGGCGGCGGGCGAAGCTCATAGTCCTGGACCTCTCCACGGGCTACAGGATCGCCGTGCAGCCTCGCTTCACCGGCGGGCTGATCATGGACGCCGGCAGCATGGACGAACGCGACCGTGCCTACTCCACGCTGGACCTCGAGCTGGATGACGGTCGCCGACTGCACTACAGCGACGTGCGCCGTCTGGGGACCGTAAGCCTCTTCTCTCCATCCCGATGGGCGGAGTATGAAGGGGGTCTGGGAGTGGAGCCTCTTGACCCGGCGTTCACCGAGGAACGATTTTCGGGGATCCTTCGGGCTTCGAGACAGGCGGTAAAGAAGTTGATAATGGATCAGAAGGGCGTGGTCGGCGTCGGGAACATCTACGCGAACGAGGCACTCTGGCGCGCTGGAGTGGACCCTTCCCGTGAGGCCCGCTCACTTGACGCGGCCGAAGCCAGCCGGCTCCGCTCGGCGATCATCGGCGTCTTGCAGGAGGCCATCGAGGCGCGCGGCACCAGTTTCAGAGACTACCGGGACACCAGCGGCGAGTCCGGCACCTTCGTGAACCTCCTCGCTGTGTATGGTCGCGAAAGGCAGCCATGCCGGAACTGCGGGCGGCGTCTCGTTGGGACTCATGCGGTGGACGGCCGGGCCACCGTATTCTGCGCCACCTGCCAGCGATGACCGCCCCCGCCGGGTCGGCTACCGGATTCTCGCTTGCCGACGGTGCGCAACCGGTGGCGGCGGCAACCCTCGCCCTCTCAGAAGCCGAGACACAGCCGACGCGCACTTCCAGGCGCGGCGGCGTGCGACGGCGTCCCACCAGCGACGCGCAGCTCAAGCAGATGCGCCAGCACGTCCGGGAGCGTTGCACGGACGCCCCCGGCGTGTACCGCATGGTCTCTGCGGACGGAGAGGTCGTGTACATCGGGAAGTCGCGCAAGCTGCGCACGCGGCTGATGAGCTACTTCAGGGCGAAGTGGCCGGAGGAGAAGGGTGCGCGCATCGTTCGTGAGGCGGAGCGAATCGAGTGGGAGTACACGCCGAGCGAGTTCGCTGCACTGCTTACGGAGCTGCATGCCATCAAGCGCTTCCGACCGCGACTGAACGTGGCCATGAAGCGCGACGCGCGACACTACGCCTTCGTGAAGGTGACGCGCGGACCTGCGCCGAAGCTCCTGGTGGTTCGCAGCGCCGGCAGCGAGGACGGCGGCCTGTACTACGGTCCATATCAGGGCGCACGGAGGGTGAACGAAGCGGTGCGAGAGCTCAACGACGTGCTGGGGCTTCGCGACTGCTCGCTTCAGACGCGCATGTACTTCTCGGACCAGCGCGAGCTGTTCGTGCTGCCTACGCGCACCCCGAAATGCATCCGGCACGAGATCGGGAAGTGCCTGGGGCCGTGTGTCGGCGCGTGCAGCGCCGCCGAGTACGAGGAGCGAACGGTGCTCGCCAGGCGGTTCCTGGAGGGCGCCGACGACGGTCCGCTGCAGACGCTGCAGCAGGCGATGGAAAGCGCGAGCGAGCGCATGGAGTACGAGCGGGCGGCCGTGATGCGCGACAAGCTGCAGCGCCTGGAGGAGCTGCGCGAATCGCTGGCCCGGATGCGCTTCGCCGTCGAGTCGCTCACCTTCGTGTACGCGGTGCCCGGTCACGCGGGCGACGACCGCCTGTATCTCGTGAGGCGCGGGCGCGTGCGCGCCCAGATGCCGGCACCGCGCAGGAAGGCCGAGTGGCGGCAGCTGGAGCGGGCGTGCGAGGAAGTGTTCGGTGTGGTGGACGTGGACAGCTCGGCGCGGGTACCCGCGCACGAAGTGGACGAGCTCATGCTGATGTCGTCCTGGTTCAGGCGCTTCCCCGATGAGCTGGGTCGCACGCACAGACCTGAGGAATACCTGGCCGGCCGTCAGGCCGGTCCGCCAGGCCGGCTCGCTCGTCAGGCGAGCGGGATCAGCGTCGCGTCCGGCTCCGAACCCAGTGTGAGAATCGCCACTGACGGCTGAAGGTCGAAACGGCGCGGACCGGCTGCACCCGGGTTCACGACCAGCCGGCCATCAGCGCGCGTGACCAGCTGCCTGTGCGTGTGGCCGTACACTATCACGTCGTGAGGGTAGCGGGCCAGGAGTGCCTGCGGAGTGGGGCTCCCAAGCTCGTGTCCATGACTCACGTGCACGCGCACGCCATCTGCTTCCAGTTCCAGCGCGGCGGAAAGCCGCGGGTGACCCGGTACATCCGTGTTGCCGAACACGGCACGAACTGGTGCGATGAGCTCCAGTTCCATCAGTACGTCGTCGCCGCCCACATCTCCGGCATGGAGTATCAGCTCCACCCCGGCGAGCGCCTGGTGTACGCCCGGACGAACCAGACCGTGCGTGTCGCTGATGAGACCTATCCGTCGAGGCGCCACTGGATCGCTCACTCGATGGCCGTTCAGGCGGCAAAGGCCGGCTCGGCCACCGGCACGCTGACGGGACGCTCACCCACGTGCAGCGCGGCGATACCGAACGTCAGTGACGTCCACTCCACGTTCACGAAGCCGGCGCGGACCATGCGCGCTGCGAGCTCGTCACACTCCGGGAAGCGCTCCACCGACTCGGGTAGGTAGCGGTACGCCGTTGGGTGACCGCTCACGGCTCCTCCCACCAGTGGCAGTACGCGATGGAAGTAGGCGTGATAGGCAGTGCGCACCAGTGCGTGCGGTGGAGTGGAGAACTCGAGGATCACGAAGCGCGCGCCCGGCCGGAGAACTCTCCATGCCTCGCAGAGTCCTTCGTCCAGGTCCGCAAGGTTGCGGATTCCGAAGGCGACGATGGCGCCGTCCATGGATTCGTCGGCGAACGGCAGCGAGAGTGCGTCCGCCACCACCGGGTGAATGGGTCGTCCGACTGTCTTGCCGATTCCCGCTCGAAGCATCGGCTCGGCGAAGTCGGCAGCTGCGATGCGGCCGGCGAATCCCCTGCTCCGACTCAACTGGACGCCTACGTCCAGCGTGCCTGCACACAGGTCCAGGTAGGTGCCGGTCGGCGCGTTCTCCCATCTGAGCGCAGCGATGGCCCTCCTGCGCCACCCCTTGTCCACGTTCGCAGAAAGGAGGTGATTCAACAGGTCGTAGCGCGGCGCGATGTCCGAGAAGATGCTCTTTACGTACTCGCGCTTCTCGGGCCCGGGCTCCGTTACCGGAATCCGGGTCTCCCCCTCTCGCTCGCTGCCACCCGCGCCATCCGATCCGTTCCGGTCCATCCTTTTAACTTCGGTTAGAATCTGTCGGGCGGCAAGTCAACGGCTCCCTGCACCGGTTGCTGCCGCTGGCCTGCAACTCCGGTTCCGGATAGTTTGTCCGCCAGCGCGGCGTCGCCACACGAGGACGTGTGCGCGTACGTTCTTCATCAATGGCGCCACTTCTCGATCTAGCGAATCTCCCCGATGCGGACGTGGTCGTCCTGGCACAACAGGGACGCGGTGAGGCATTCCGCGAACTGGTGCGCCGCTACGAGCGTCCGGTCTTTTCGCTCATCTATCGAATGGTGCGCGACCGGGAGACTGCGGAAGACCTTTCCCAGGACACCTTCATCAAGGTCCTGAACCACATAGATCGCTACAGGCCGGAGTTCAAGCTCTCCAGCTGGCTGTTCAAGATCGCGAACAACGTTGCGATCGACGCCCTGCGCAAGCGTCAGCTCGATACGATCTCCATGGACGGGTCGCCGCACGCGGCAACGGCCGCGGAGATCGAGGCAAGCTCCTTCGACGTGGAGGCCCGCCAGGAAAGCGCCCTGGAGGAGCTGGAGGCGAAGGAAATAGGCGCGGCGATCGAAGAGGCCATAGCGCAGCTCCGGCCCGAGTACCGCTCCTGCATCCTGCTTCGGCACGTGGAAGGACGCTCGTACGAGGAGATCGCCACCACGCTGGACCTGCCGCTCGGCACCGTGAAGACCTACATCCACCGCGCACGGCACGAACTGCGATCGCTGCTGTCCGACCTGCGTGATGAATGACTTACCGACGTACGTTTCGTTGCCGGGTTTGGTGATCCGGCGCACTTCAACTGAAACCAGTCTGGTTGCCGGATCGTAGAGGCACCGGAGGCATTCACCAGTGGTCCACAGACACCTACTCCCAAACGAGTTCGACCTGCTGCTCGACGGCGACGTCGGCTTCGGCGTGGTGCCGCTCAAGGCACACGTCCGCGAGTGCGCGCGCTGTCGAGCGGAACTCGAGGCGTTGCAGGAGCTGGCCACCGCGCTGGACGAGCTCCCGCGGTTCGCCCCCTCGCCCGGATTTGCGGACGCGGTGATGTCGCAGGTGCATGTCTTCCGACCGTGGCACGTTGCCCTGCGCGACGCCGTTACCGGGCTGGTGCCACGCACCACTCCCATGCGCGTTCTGGCCGGAGCGGGAGCCACGGGGCTCATGGTCTTCTTCGGCCTGGTCACCGCCGCGGTCGTCTTCCGGCTGGATCTGGTGCTCTTCTCCACGAACCTGCTCGTGGACCGCGTTCGGACGGGGGCGCTGGAGGTGGGCGGCGAGCTGGTGGCCACACTCTTCGGTCAGCCAGCCATGCAGGCCATTGCCGGCGCAGGCGGCACCACCCTGGCCATCGTCATCACCCTCATCTCGCTGGGCAGTGCTGCCCTGCTGGCACTCGGCGTCATGGCCGTTGCCGCCCGGCGGCAGCGAGCGACCCGCTAGACCGGCGAGGGTGACATGAAAGTTCAGATGCTTGCTGCCGTCGCGCTCCTCATGGGCGTGAGCGGCGTCGTTCATACCCAGGACGCGGATTCGCTGGCCGAGAGCACCGCGACGTCCGCGACGGTCGTTCCGCAGGCCGAGTCCACGAGCGAGGCGCTGCAACGCGCCATCAGGCTGCGCGACGACTCGCCCTGGCTCGGAGTGCCGAGCGTGGAACCGCAGCCGGGTCCGCTGGCAGTTCCCGCCGGCGAGGTAGTACAGGGTCCTCTGGCCGTGGCCGGAAGCCTGGAAGTACAAGGCACGATCGTGGGCGACGCGATCGTTTACGGGGGCGACATGGTAGTCGGCCCCGGCGCCGTGATTCAGGGGCGCGCGATCGCGCTCGGCGGAGTGGTGCACGTAGCCAGCGGTGCCACCGTGACCGAGGGAGCTACCTCGCTCTACGGATCTGTCTCCCCGGTCGCCGCCCCCCTCAGCGGATCCGAACGTACGCGCCGAGCCCTGGTGCTCGTGCTGGCCTGGCTGGCAATCGTCATTCCGATAGGGGTGGGCGTGCTGGTGTTCGCCGGAAGCCAGCTGGAGACGGTCACCGAAACGCTGGCGGCCTCGGTGGGACGGTCCTTCCTGGTGGGGCTGGCGGGTCAGCTAGCGATAATTCCCGTGCTGCTACTCGGGATCGTGGCGCTCGCGGTCACGATCATCGGTGTGCTCCTGATCCCGATAGCGATCGTCCTCTACACCGTTGCCGCGGCCGGCCTCCTCATGCTCGGCTTCCTCGCCGCGGCGCGACTCATAGGGGGTGCGGTTGGAGCTGCTGGCGGGGCCGACGATCTCGCGCGTCGCCGACAGCTGCTGCGTGCACTGCTCGTCGGAGTCTTCATCCTGTTCGTTCCGTGGCTCCTTTCGGCGTCGCTAATGTCGCTTCCGGTTGCCGCCAGTGTCGCACACGGCATCGCGCTGCTCATGACGTGGGTGGCGGTCACCGCGGGATTCGGTGCTGTCATCCGGTCCCGGGCGGGGCGGAGGAGCATCGCGGAGGTGGGCGGGCAACCCGAGCCAATGGATGACACGTCGTGGCAGACGCCGACACCGGTGGGAGGAGTGGTTGCCGCGCGTCGGCCCACGCCCACGACCTCCACGCGGAGCGCGCCATGAGGGCACTCGGCAAGGCTATCGCCGGAGCGCTGGTGCTGGCCGTCGTCACAGTGGGCTGCATGCCGGCAGACGGCTCCGGGGGAACCTGGCGCACGGTGTCATGGAGCCGAGCGGACAGCCCTGATTCCGCCACGTTGCCGCTGGCGGCGGACGTCAGCTTCACTGCCGGTCGCTTCAACCTGCGGGCCGCTTCCGAGGCGGCGCTGTACTCCGCGGACCTCACCTGGAATTCCGAGGGACGCGCGCAGCCCGAGCACAGCTTCGACCCGGCTTCGCGCACTCTCCAGGTGGGACTTGGGCGGGCGGAGTCGAACGTGCCTGGCGACGGAAGATCGGGAGACGGACGGCTGCGCCTTGCGCTCACTCGAAGCGTACCCGTTGCCCTCCAGGTCCGCCTTGCCGGAACCGCCAGTGACCTGGACCTCACGGGAATGCTCGTGGAGAGCGCCCAGGTCAGCGGCAGCATGAGCGACATTCGCGTCCACATTGACGAACCGAACCAGTACCCGGCCAGCCTGCTGCGGCTGGACAATCGCTACGGCCGCATGACGGCTACGCGCCTGGGCAACGCCAACGTGGACACGGTGGCGGTGCATAACGACATCGGTTCGGCGGTGCTGGACTTCTCGGGTCGCTGGAGCCGCGACATGGTGCTTCAGCTGGATGCATCACTCTCGCGAGTGGAGCTGCGGGTGCCTGACGGCATCGGCGTGCAGGTGGAACTGGACGACCGCTGGAGCGAGGCCCCGTCCGGCTGGCTGCGCGACGGAAACCGCGTCACAAGCCCCAACTGGGACGGTGCGCGTCACAAGCTGACGGTGCTCGGCAGGAAGACGCTGACGCGGCTCGTAGTGGTCAGCGGCTAGGGAAGAGGGACTGGTCGCGCCTCCTCTTCCCTGCCGTCATCCCATCCCGGTCGCGATTCTCTCGTTAAGCACCGCCCCCCGGTGCGGCCACATCGCACCGGTTCCCTTGTGGAGCTCGCTGGTCAGTTCTCCGCCGATCAGCACGACCAGCATGGAGAGATACATCCAGGTGAGCAGCACGATCACGGCACCGATCGTTCCGTACGTCTGGTTATAGTTGCCGAAATTGACCACGTACAGGCGGAACAGCAGCGTGGCCCCGATCCACATGCCGGTCGTGACCACGGCGCCCGCGAGCACCCGGCGCTTCTTCTGCCGGATGTTGGGCAGCAGGTACAGCGTGAGGAAGGCGAGCAGGATCAGCAGGCCTACCGACACGCAGTACTGCACCAGTGTCCACGCCAGCTCGGCGCCTGACGAGATCCTGAGCAGGTCGGACACGAACGAGATGATCTGCCGGCCGGCGATGAGGGTAACGAAGCCCAGCCCCAGGGCCAGCGCGGACAGGACGACCATTGCGAGCGAGATCAGGCGCGTCTTCCACCAGGCACGGTCCTCCTCCACGTCATAAGCCTGGTTGAGCGCGCCCGCCAGGGTGTTGAACACGTTGGACCCTGCCCACAGGGCGAGCAGCGCGCCAATGGACGCGAGCCCGGGTGCACCGTCGGCGAGCACCACGTCCTCGATGATGCCGCCGAGCAGCTGCAGGGTTTCGGGGGGCACCGTCTGTCCCAACTGGTCTTCCATCCACCCGATTGCCGCACGCGCGTCCACTATCATGCCGAGCAGCGGCGTGATGAAAAGCAGTATCGGGAACAGCGAGAAGAAGAAGTAGTAGGCTGTTTGTGCGGCGAGCCCCAGTACGTTGTCCTCGAGGATCTCCGCAACCGTTCGCCTTACGAGTGTAGAGACGCGATATCCGCCGATCGTGAACGCCATGCATGCCGGATCGGCAAGTGGCGGGCCAGTGTAAGGCTATCCGAAGCCGGCTGCGAGCGGTCTGGTCTCGGCTGCCGGCGGTCGGTGTTCTGCTATCGGCTGCCGGCTTGCGGTGATCTGCCCTCGGCGACCGGACGCCGGACGCCGGACGCCCGCCGCCGGCCGCCGGCAGCACGGTCATTTGACCGTCAGCACCACCGGTTCTCCTCGTCCGACCTGCAGCAATTCGGACGCGTTCGCCTCCCGCACGGCAATCTCGACCAGTCCGTTGGAGCCCACGAGCGCGAGTGGAGCACCCGGCGGAGCATCTCCATACGTGCGGGCCAGCTGCAGCTCGCGTCCGGCTATGCGAACGCGGGCGGATGCGCCGGGCGGCACGAGGAGGTTGGTGATGAGGTTGCCGAAGCGGTCCATGGCTATCACTTCGCCAACGACGTTTCCGTCCGCATCGCGCCGGGCCTCGGGAGTCCGCCTGACGACCGGGTCCTCCACAGGGGTTCCGAGGGCGGCCAGCGGACCGCCTGACGCGAGATGCGCGGCAGCCGGCGCGAAGACATCGCGTCCGTGAAAAGTGGAGGAGGCCCCGGGCATCACGTGCAGTTCGACCACCTGCACTCCGGGCCGCAGCAGTGCCGGCGAGAGGACGCCGTTGTCCGGTCCGACCAGGAACCTGTCGTCACTCGCGACCGCCAGAGGTCGCCGGGCTGTGCCCACCCCGGGGTCAATCACCACGAGATGGACGGTGCCTGCGGGGAATCGGCGCCAGAAACGTGCGACCACCAGGCGTGCGGCGTCCACGTCGTGCGCGCGCAGGTCGTGCGCTATGTCCATCACGGTCGAGTGGGGGGCGAGGGACGCAATTACGCCCTTCATCTCCCCCACGTATCCGTCCGCGGTTCCGAAATCTGTCAGCAGCGTGACGATTCCCATGCGCTTCGACCCTCCCTGAACTTCTGTGCCCTTCGGACTGAGGAGGGTGCCAGCGCCCCGGCGTCGTTCAGCCAGCGACCCCGGCTTCTTCCCTCACGGCTCCAGCAACCGCCTCCGCCACCGCCGCCATGGCTCGCGCGGCCGCCGACTGCGGCTCTGCCACCACTATCGGGGTTCCGGTGTCGCCGCCGGCCATGACGGGCGGATACAGCGGCACATGACCCAGCACCGGCACCTCGAGCTCCGCCGCGAGACGCTCACCGCCACCGGACCCGAACATGGCAATAGGCTTGCCGGTATCCGGGTTCTCGAAGTAGCTCATGTTCTCCACGATGCCAAGCACGGGCACGTTGACGCGGAGGAACATCATGGCACCGCGCAGCGCGTCGCCGGCGGACACTTCCTGCGGAGTGGTGACTATCACGGCACCGTGAACGTGCGTTGCCTGCACGAGTGAGAGCTGCGCGTCTCCCGTGCCCGGCGGCAGGTCCACTATGAAGTAGTCCAGCTCACCCCACTCCACGTCGCGCAGGAACTGCGTGACGATCTTCATGATGATGGGGCCGCGCCAGATGGCCGGCTGGTCGCGCTCGATGAGGAAGCCCAGCGACACGAGCTTCACGCCGTGCGCCTCGTGAGGCAGGATCCTGTTGCTTCCGGGCGCCGGCTCCAGCGGGTTAGATACGCCCATCATGCGCGGGATGTTGGGACCGTAGACGTCCGCGTCCATGAGCCCGACTCGCTTCCCCGCGCGCGCAAGGGACACCGCGAGGTTCACCGCGACAGTGCTCTTCCCCACCCCGCCCTTGCCTGACGACACCGCGATCACCTTCCCCAGGTTGGGATACGCCACCGGAGTGGGCGCTGGCGGCGTCCTTGGCGTGGACTGGCGGGACGATGAATCCATCACCGGAAGCTGCCTGGACGGCGCCGGGGTCGGGGGCGGTGCGGGAGGCCTGGCCTGCTGGGCAGGATCCCTGACATCAATGAAGACGTCGCTCACGCCTTCAACGGCAGCGACCGCCTGACGGACGTCCCGCACGATGACCGCGTCGTCCAGCGGGTCCAGCAGGAGCGTGAGGCGAACCTTCCCGCTTCGCGTGGTGGCGACGTCGCGCACCATTTCTGAGGCGAGCACGTCCTTGCCGGTTCGCGGGTTCATTACCGACTGAAGGGCGCGGTCGATTCGTTCGGTGAGGGTCTGTGACATGGATATGTGAGGGCTGCCGAGGGCAGCGTTGACTCAGGGGGTGAGGACGCGGATTGCCCGGACGTCCGGCACACGCTGCCGGACGTGGGCCTCGAGCCCGGTGGCCAGGGTAGCGATGGACAGGTCGCAACCCTCGCAGCTGCCGTCAGCTGAGAGCAGGGCAACACCGGTCTCCAATTCGAAGGAAACCAGCTCCACCCGCGCGTGCTCGAGGGAGAGCAGTGCGCGCGCTTCGGCCAGGGCATGCCGGATGCCGGCCTCGACTGTGGCCCGGTGCTGTTCGGGGTCGCGACGGAAGACGGCCATGCCCCAAAGTTAATCGGGGAGCGGGGATGGGGACTACGAAGGGTGGCGGGACCGGGGACTGCCTCGGGTTCGGTCGTCCGGATTGAGCGGCGAAGCCGCGAGCCTCGGGATCTGCTCACCCTGCCTCCTCGTCTGTCATCCCGCCCGAGCGCAGCGAGTGTCGGGATCTGCTTTCACTTCACCGTGGCCGGCTTTCGATGAAGGGTGAGTGGATCCCGACGCTTCGCGCGGGATGACAGTCTCTCACTTCCCTGTCATCCCGCGCGAGCGCAGCGAGTGTCGGGATCTGCTTTCACTTCACCGTGGCCGGCTTCGTCGCAGGGTGAGCAGATCCCGACGCTTCGCGCGGGATGACACGTGATAAGGCCCTCACGCCTGCCCTCACCCGTCCCCAGCCGGTAGCACCACCCTCCAGATCTCCACGCGCGACAGGTCCAGATCGTCCCGGGCCACGAAAACCGGGTCACCGTTCGGGAGGAACGCCGCGGGGAAGAGCGTTCCCTGCGGCAGCGTGCCGGCGTAGGTGCCATCGGAATCGAAGACATCCACGAGCGCCGTGTCTCCCTTCACCGCGAAGCGCTGCACCCAAAGACTGCCGTCCGGACCTACTCGGAGCTGCTGAATTGCCGGAAGCGTCGCGACCATTCCGAGGTGAGCCACCATCTCACCTGCCCTCGGCTCGCAGCTGCCGCCAGGCCACCTCACACCGAAGCCGTCCATCTGCCGAGTGGCAAGCGCTACCGAAGACGGCGTGGGTGCGAATGAGCGACGCACACTTCGCCGATGACCGTCAGAATACACCAGGTCCACGCGATACTCGTCGGCGCGGCTCACGACCACACGTCCGTCGCCGGCGTGCCATGCGAGCTGTGGCGTGAAAATCCGATCCAGGGCGACGCTGATACCGCAGCCCGGAAGCTGCTTCATCTGAGGTCGGGACCTGTCCGTCACCAGGATGGTGTCAGCCCGGCCCGGCCCTTCAACGATCACAGCCTGGCGCACCATCCCCTCAGGCGCGCTGCTCGATGACCGCGCGACGCGTCCATCGCCACCGGCCGGCAATCCGGGCGGAGGTCCCCAATCGGTGCGCTGCACCACGCGTCGGTCGCCATCGAGGAAGATGCCGTCGGGAGGCGCGGCGCCCTCGGCAGTCAGTATCTCCTCATCCAGCACCGCTCCATCGAGCGAGAAACGCACGAATCCAAGCTTGCCGCGGTCGAACACGTGAATCACGCCTGCCGGGTCCACTGCGACGGACGCAGGATAACGAAGCTCGCCCGGGCCTCCGCCCTCCCGCCCGAACTCGACAAGGAGGACGCCTGACGTGTCGTACACGTGCACGCGATGACTCTGAGCATCGAGAAGCACGAGATGGCCCGATGGCGCAGCCGCCACGCCGTCCCGGCTCAGGGATCCGAATGCCTCCGGCCCGTCAATCTGGCCGCCGATCGTGAGGCGGTGCTCGAGACTGAACGCAACCGGCCGATCGTCCCCCGTATTCGTAACGATCTCCACGCCGGCAGAATCTGCGCGAACTGCAGCCATCCGCCCGTCCCCCTGCGCCGTACCGCACCCGATGAGCATGACGAGCAGCGCCGTGGCCGCCGACGCAGCCTTGCGGAACCTCGGCAGCCTCACGCGCGGCAGCTTCGGCCGCCTGAAACGCGGCATGCGCGGCATGCCCCACCGCTTCGGACGCTCCAGCAGCAGGTAGATGGCGGGCGTCACCGTGAGCACCAGGAACGTGCTGCTCGAGAGGCCCCCAATCAGGGCATAGCCGAGTGCATTCCAGATGTTCTTGTCCGCATACTCACTGAAGAGGACGAGCGGCAGCAGTCCAAGGATGGTGCTCACCGAAGTCATGAGGATGGGACGGACGCGCTGCAGGGTGCCTTCGACGAGTGCGATGTCCAGGCTCATGCCGTGCTGACGCCTGAGCTGGTTCACGCGATCAACCAGCAGGATGGCATTGTTCACGACGATGCCTCCCATCATGATCACCCCGATGACTGCCTCACGAGTGAAGCTGGCGTTGGCGTAGAAGAAGATCACGAACACGCCAATGAGCGCCATGGGCACCGTGAGCAGCACGCAGAAAGGCTGCCGAAGCGATTCGAACAGGGAAGCAGTCACCATGAAGACGAGCACCAGCGACAGCGCAAGGACGCCATACAGCTGACGCGCCTCGTCGTCCCCCCAGCGCCACTCCTGCCGTCCCTCCAGCTTGTAGCCCTCGGGAAGCCGAGTGGTGTTCATGACCGTCTCGTGAACCTGGTCGCCGAGCTTGGTGGGTCCTCGGAACTCGTACGCCACCACTCGCTTGTACTCCTGGTTCTCGCGCTCCACCAGCCCGAGCGTACGACGCTCGTCAATGTGCGCCACGTCACCCAGCCTGACGCCGCCGCCATCGCGAGTGGGAATGATCAGGTTGGCGAGTCGCAGCACGTCATAATCGCGATAGCCTTCGAGTTTCACGGAGAGATCGCGTTCCTCGCCACCGACGCGTATCTGCGTTCCCACTCCACCGAGGCTTGCGCCCTGGGCAGCGGCGCTGATCTGCAGCATGGCCTGCTGTACCGTGAGGCCATGCATCGCCAGGCGGTCCCTGTCCAGCTCGAGCACCACCTCCGTTACCCGATCACCGTAGCCCCACTGCCCGCTTGCGTTGACGTCCACGTTGTGCACGCGGGAGCTGGAACGCTCCAGCCGATCCTTCAACCCCTCGGCGATCTCGAGCGCGGTGAGGTAGTTGTAGCCGTAGATGGTGATACGGTAGTTGGGTGAGCTTCCGCCCCCTCCGTAGAACGAGGGCCCGTACCCGTAGACGCGGACCTCGGCCCCGCCGAACTGGAAGCCGTACGCGGTGAGCTCCTCCTTGATCGCCTCGGGAATGCCGGTGTTCTCCACGGAGTCGGCGAAGTCAATGCGGATCTGGGCGCGCTGGGGCGTCACCATCGTCTCGAACCGCGAGATGTGAGGCAGCTCTCCGATTCGATCCTCGAAGTGTCGAGCCAGTTCGTCCGTTCTCGCGAGTTCCTCGCCGCGCGGCTGAGAGATGATCACATCCAGGTAGCTGCTCTGCCCCCCGAAGCCCCGCCAAAGCACCCCGCGCTGCACGTACTTGTCGAACAGGTGCCAGGAGCCTCCCACGAGCGCCGCACACAGAATCACCGTGGCCCACGGGAATCGCAGCGTGCCGCGAAGAAGGGCGGCGTAGAAGCGAATGTAGATGGGACGCCTGGCGTGACCGCTCTCGCCTTCGGCACGGGCGTTCTCGATCCTCGCGGGGACTCGTTCCACGTCGCCCGCAGCGTCGGCGTCCTCATCCGTCTGTGCCGCGGAACCGTCAGCCCGGATCGAAGCCGGAAGCGGCGTGAGGCGTGCGCCCTGGCCGCCGGGCTTGCCGCCCGCCTCTGCCTCACGCGACCGGAGCAGCCGCGCACCGAGAGCGGGGATGAAGCTGAACGCCACGAAGAGGCTCGCCGCGAGACTCAGACCTACCACCAGTGCAAGGGGCACGTAGTACACGCGCAACTCCCCCTGCAGGTACACGAACGGAATGAACACCACCAGCGTGGTGGCCGTGGCGGTCAGGATGGCGAGCACCACCTCCCTGGCCCCCGCTTCAGCCGCCACGTGAGGCTCCTCGCCCGCTCGCCATCGCCTGAAGATGTTCTCCAGTACCACGATCGCGTTGTCGGCGATGAGCCCGAAGCCCATCGCCAGCCCCATCAGCGTGAGGACGTTCAGCGAGAACCCCAGGAAGTACATCAGGTTCAGCGCTATGAGAACGGAGAAGGCGATGGTCGCGCAGACTATGAGCACCGACCTGTAGGATCCCAGGAAAATCAGGAGCACCGCGAAGATCACCGCGGCCGACACGAGGGAGCGTTCGCGCAGGTCCGTGAGCTGCGTGCGGATCTCCTCGCTCTCGTCGCGCGTCACGATCAGGCGCGTACCGGGCATCAGCTGGCTCTCGAGCTCCGAGATGCGCTGCTTCACCTCATCGGCAACTGCCACAGTATTGGTGCCGAGTTTCTTGATCACCTGGAACGCCACTGCGGGGAATCCGTCAATCCTCTGCAGGCTCGATGGCTCCTCGTAAGTGTCGCGAACGGTGGCGACGTCCCGCAGTCGAACGATGCGACCGGCGTCCTCACGCACCACCGCCTGCAGGAGCTCGGCGGCCGAGTCGGGGCTCTGCCTGATTGCCACCGTGTACTGCACGCCGTCGCGCTCCACGCGACCCGCTTCCGACACGAAGTCGAGATCGCGAATGCGATCCCTCACCTGCTGCGGATTGAGCGAGAAGGCCGCAAGACGCTCCTCGTCCAGCAGGATCTCCAGCACGCGGCGTCGGCCACCGCCGGCGTTCACGTCGGCCACGCCATCGATCTGCCGGAGCGAAGGCGCGATGATCTCGTCCACCTGCTCTCGCAATGCTTCCTGCGTGTAGGGGCCGGTTACCTGGTAGGCGAGGAAGGGCTGGCGCTGCTCCTGAAACTCCTGCGGCGTGTAGGGCGAAACGCGCGGACTCTGGGCCCCGGGGGGCAGCTCATCGGCAAGGCTTCCGAGGCGCTCCAGCAGGTCCAGTCGTGCGAAGTTCATGTCGGTGCCGCGCGCGAACTCCACGCTCACGGTCGCGCGCCCCACGCCCTGCTGCTGCGACGAGCGGGAAGTGACCTTCTCCACCCCGCGTACCTGCTGCACGGCCGACTCGAGCGGCGACGTGTAGAACGCCTCCATCGTCTCGGGCGAGGCGCCGCGCCACTCGCCGTCAATCGTGAGGCGCGGCAGTGAGGTGTCGGGCAGCAGCTCCAGCGGGATGTTCCGCCACGCCGCGATGCCGAGCAGCGCAGCGCTCAGGTACACCATGGAGATGGCGATGGGACGCCGAATGGAGAACCGGATCACGTGCGGGCTCCCCCGTCTCGAGCGGACGTGGCGGCTGGGACGGGCATGTGACTCACGGAGCGGCAGCGATCGCGCGATCGCCGGCGGGCGTGAGGCGATAAAGCAGCACGCGCTCCAGGTCCAGCTCGTCGCGCATCAGGCCGAGCACATAGTCCTCACCTATGTCCATGGGACGGAAGCGCTCCGGAACGGTAAGCTCCGCCATGAGGGCGCCGTCGCGATCGTATACAGCCCACCTGGGCGGCTCGCCCAGGTGCGTGGACTCGCGCACCCAGAGTCGGCCGGCGGCGTCAGGCAGTACCGACGTGTATGCCGGCATGGTTTGCGGATACTCCGCGTCAGCGAGCTGGCGCTCGATGAGGGTGCGGAACTGTGAATTGGGGCCAGCCGCGTTCTCGAGTTGCTGCTCGCGGTAGGCGTCAATGTCCGCAGGAGTCACAGGCACCGGTTCCCCTCGGCGCCGCACGACGCGACGCAGCTGGCCTGTGGAGTCGAACAGACGGATCTCGTAAGTGTCGTTCGTGGCGACGACGACGGCGTCCCTGTGCACGGCCAGGTACGTGCTGCGTGCGAACGGCACGCTCGTGACCATCATCATCCTGTTGTTTCCGCTTCCGGACTGCTGGACGGAGCTTTCAGTTCCCGGGAAGCGGCCCAGCGTGTCCTGAATGATTCCGTCGGCACCGGCGAGCAAGACCAGCAGGCTGTCCCGCGAGCGGCCGCTCGGGCTCTCTCCGGCGGTGAACACGGCGCCGCGCCGTGCGATCATGCGCCCGTCGTCCAGCATACCCACCGGGAAGAGGAAGTCGCTGGTACTCGACCCGCCGAGCGTCAAGCTTCCCACGAACTCACCGTTAGGCATGAAACGCGACAGACGTCGCCCGGAGAAGTCGTACGTGACGATCGTATCTCCCGGCAGGCGCCACATCCAGTTCAGCTGCTCGAACTCGCCCGGCCCCGCCCCCTGTCGCCCCACGTTTCGCACGAAGCGTCCCGTGGAATCGTAGAGCTTGAGCTGATGGGTGCCCCGATTGGCAACCACGATGGTACCATCCGACAGCCGGAGCGCAAACGCCACCTGGAAGAGCTGGTAGTCGGGATCCTCGTCCAGAGTCTCGCCGATGTCCACGACTGCGCTGGTGTCCAGCACCAGGAGCGGCCGTGATGGTGCGCGCCCGCTTTCCACGATTGTCACTCCCGCGCTGTCACGCACGGTGACGTCGCGCACCTCCTCCTCGCTTGCGTCACCGCCGCATGCACTCGCCAGAAAGGCGACCGCTGCCAGCATGAGCGAACCGCTGCGGGCACTGCGACGCGCGGACCGGATTCGTCCCCCAAGGACATTGTCTTCAGTCACCGGAAACCCCCGAAGGCACGAGATCGGACGCAGCAGCCGGTTGCGCGAATCGCTCGCGAAGCTGCTCCACGAGGCTGTACACCACCGGAATGACGATGAGCGTAAGCGCCGTTGCGGTGAACAGACCGCCCGCGACAGCGATGGCGAGCGGACGCTGCAGCTCCGCACCGGAGCCAAGCCCGATCGCCATCGGAAGGACGCCGAGCATGGTCGTAATGGAGGTGATGAGGATGGGACGCAGCCTCGCGTGCCCTGCCTCACGAATCGCGTCCATCACACCCAGCCCGGCCGCCCGGCGCTGGTTGATGAAGTCCACCATGATCACGGCATCGTTGTCCACGATGCCGATGAGCACCACGAGGCCTATGAGGCTCACCACGTTCAACCCCGATCCTGTCAATCCGAGCGCCAGGACGGCTCCGATCGCACCCAGCGGCACCGAAAGCAGAATCGTGAACGGATGGATCAGCGATTCGAACTCGGCGGCCAGGATCATGTACACCAGCAGGATCGCGAGGAGAATGGCGAAGATCAGTACGCTGAAGCTGCGCGTCATCTCCTCGTTCTCCCCGCCGATCTCGAGTTCCAGTCCTCGGGGTATCTCCAATCCGGCCAGCCCGGCACGAATGGCATCCACGGCGCCGTCAACGCCTCCCCGGGCGACGTCCGCGAACACGGATATGACCGGGCTCTGGTCAACCCTGCGCGTCTCGGTGGGCGCGACCGCGTCCACCACCCTTACGAACTCGCGGAGCGGCACTCCGGCGAGCGTGACGTGGTCCAGCGTGGAGAGATCCGTTCGCGCAGACTCCGGGAGCCTCACGACGATGGGAATCTTCCTGTCGAAGTCCACGTACTCGGTGGCGGTAGACCCGCGCATGGTGCGGTCAATCGCGTCCGCCACCTGACGAGGGGTCACGCCGAAGGCTGCCGCACGATCGCGATCTATCTCCACGCGCACCTCGGGGTGCCCCATGGAGATGGCCTGCCGCACGTTCGTCACTTCCGCAACGTCCTGGAGGCGGGCCTCGATCTGCCCGGCGAGCGCAAGCGCTGCGTCCTTGTCCTCTCCGCGCACGCGAACCGCCAGATCCGCCTCGCCTCCCCCGAGCAGGCGCCCCAGCGCCGTTGCGGTGCCGTCGTCTATCGTGAGCCTGGATTCGAGCGAGGGATCCAGCTGCCCGCGGAAACGCTCGATCACCCCGGCGGTGCGCACGCCGTCGTGCAGCCTGACGTCCAACCTTGCCGTGTGCAGGCCGCTCACGTCCTCCACGCCGGCTATCGCTGCCTGACGACCGACCAGGGTGAACACGGCAGCCACATCCTCGTCTGCCAGCAGCACGCTCTCGAGCCTCCCGGCCGCGTCCGACGTCTGCTCGATCGGCGTGCCGCGCGGCAGCTCCAGGTCTATCCGGAAGGACCCCTGGTCCACGGTCGGAAGCACACTGCGCGGGAGCGACAGTGCTACCGGAACCGATAGGGCGAGCAACAGAAGTGCGCCTCCCACCACGGCGCTCCGGCGGTGCAGAGACCACCGAAGGATTCCTTCGTACCAGCCCTGAAAGCGCACGAAGCCCCGCTCGAAGCCATCCAGCAACGGCCTGAGAAGCGCGCCGATCGGCCGGAATGCGCGTGCGAGGAATCCAGGCCCCTTCCCTTCCTCATTCGAGTCCCAGCGCGCGGCCATCACGGGCAGCACCGTCAGCGACACCATGATCGTGGTGGCGAGCGAGAAGGCCACGGCAAACGACAGGCTTCCGAAGAGCTGCCCGGCCACACCTTCCACGTAAACGATCGGTCCGAACACGGCGATCGTCGTGAGCGTGGACGCGATGATCGCGCGCGTCACCTCCTCGGTCCCGACGGCCGCTGCCTCTCGGGCCGACAAACCCAACTCCCGATGGCGGTAGATATTCTCCACCACTACGATGGAGTTGTCGGCCAACATTCCCACCCCCAGCGCGAGGCCGCCGAGGCTCATGATGTTGAACGTGATGCCGAAGAGGTCGAACAGCGCGAAGGTTGCCAGGAGCGAGATGGGCATCGCGAGCGAGATCGCCACCGGCACGCGCGGGTCTCGCAGGAACAGGAAGAGCACAAGGAAGGCAAGCATGCCTCCGCTTATCACCTGCGATATCAGGTTGTCTATCGCCGCCGAGATGAAGCCTGCCTGGCTGGTCGCCACCTCGATGCGGAGCTCCGGATACTGGTTCCTGAGCTGTTCCAGAACCACGTCCACCCGTTCGGCAACGCGTACGGTGTTGGCACCCGCTTCCTTGAAGAGGAGCAGTCCGACGGCGGGCTCGCCGTCGTAGCGGCTGATGGACTCTCTCTCGCGAAAGCCGTCGTCAACGATGGCGATGTCCCTGATGCGAATCGCGCGCGACGAGGCAGGCACCTGGCTGCCTGACGCCCCCTGCGCTGCCGAAGCGTCCCCGGCACGCGGAATCACCACGTCCGCGATCTCCGCAACGTCCGTGAACTCGCCGAGCGTACGGAGGGTGTATCGGAAGTTTCCGCGCCTTATCGTGCCGCCCGGCGCGCTTCGGTTCGCTGCGGCGAGGGCCGCCGATACTTCATCCAGCGTGATGCCGTAGCTGCGAAGCTTCTGCGGGTCCACGTCCACGTGAATCTCGCGCTCCAGCCCTCCGACCACGGCGGCCTGTGCGACACCGTCAACCTGCTCCAGGCGCCGCCGCAGTACCGACTCGCCGAGTTCCTTCAGCGACCACAGGTTGTCGGCGCCGGCGAGGGTGATCGCCATGATCGGATCCGCGGTCGGATCCGTTCTCAGGACCACGGGTCGTGTGGCCTGCTCGGGCAGTTGATCCCGCAGGTTGTCCAGCTGCTCCCTTACGTTCAGGACGGCGAAGTCCATGTCGGTGCCCCACGCGAAGCGGAGGGTCACCAGTGACACGCCCTCACGAGACACGCTTTCCGTGCGCTCACGTCCGCGCACCTGTGCGAGGCGCTGCTCCACGGGCTCGGTGACGAAGCGCTCCACCTCGGCCGGGCCCACTCCAGGGTACTCGGTGTAGACGACGAGCTTGGGATAGGCGATGTCCGGCAGAAGGTCTATCGGCAGTCGGCTGGCCGAGAGAATGCCGAGCAGTGCGATTGCAATGAACAGCATCGCGACCGCTACGGGACGTCCGATGGAGCGACGTGACAGGCTCATGGGGTGCGGTCCGCTATGGGCTCACCGACCACCTGTTCGAGGTCGGCAACGGCGGTAGCCAGCGTGGCACGTGCGCTGAGTTCGTCGCGCTCGTAGGCCACGAGTCGTTCGAGCACCTGCAGGTACTGGTCGAAGTTCAGGGACCCGGACTGGAAGCCCTGCTGCGCCAGCTCGAGACGCTCCGTACCCAGCTGCACTGCCTCACGAGCGAGCGCGAGCCGCGTCTTCGCGCTTTCCACGTCCAGCACGTAGGCACGAACCTGGCGCTCTGCGCTCAGGCGCTGCATGCGCTGCTCCTGGAGGCGATCCTCTCGATCTGCCCTTGCCTGCGCAACCGACTGCCCCGTGGCGAACCGATCGAAGACGGGTACCGACAGCTGAAGCTGCACGCCCCAGTTCTGGTCCAGGGGGTCAATCTTCGCGAACGCGCTTCCGCCGCGCGACGACATGCTGCGCGAGAAGCTGCCACCCGCGGTCAACTGCGGCAGGTAGCCGGAACGGGCAACCGAGACTCGCCTGTCGGCCGCCACGGCCTGCGCATCCGCAGCGAGTATCTGCGGATTGCGCTGGAGCGCGCGCTGCACGAGGGCTTCCTCGTCCACCTGGACGTGTGAAAGGTCCGGGATGCCGTCCGCCAGCACGAATGAATCAGAGAGGGGCGCGCCCATAACTTCGGCCAGGTCCAGGCGAGCCTTGCGCGCGTCGGAGCGCGCCTGCGCGAGCGCTCCCTCGCTGGAGGCCACGGTGGCCCTGGCCCCGAGCACCGCCTCACGATCCGCGGCGGCCACGCTGAACTTGCGTTCGGTGAGGTCGAGCTGCTCCCTGGCGAAGGTCAGCTGGCGTTCGGCGATCTCCACGCCAGCCTCGGCCTGGAGTGCGGCGTAGTAGCGCAGCGTCACCTGCCTGCGGAGCTCCAGGCGTTCCCTCTGTACGTCAGCGCGAACGGCAGTGCGGTTGGCTCGTGCGGCACGAAGCTCCGACTCGCGGCGGCCGAAGTCGAACACGTTCAGCTGGGCGCTTATGGACTGGTTACTCATGCTGCTGGAGTACACCGACGGGTCGTCCAGGCGTACGGGATTGCCGAACGGGTCCTGACCCGTGTAGCGCCGGCTGCCTCCGGACTGGGTGTTCAGGCCGAGCGAGAGGTTGGGCAGGTATTCGCCCTGCCTCCTGCGGACGTTTGCGTCCGCCACGCTCTCGTCGTTGAGCACGCGCTGGTACTGCGGACGCCAGCGCTCGGCGTAGGCGATCGCCTGCGACAGCGAGAGGCTGTCCGGCACCGGTTCCGTGCCTGCCTGCTGGGAAGAGGCCGTATGCGGCAAGGCGCCGGAAGCGAGCAGCATCAGGACGGCCACGACTGCTGGTGAGCGAACAGAGAGATGGAGCATCGCGTTCTCCGGGCCCCGCTGCCGCCGAACGACGCGAGGCCCCGCGTTAGGGAGTCCGGGAGTCGAGGCCCCGCCGTTCAGCGGGGACGACCGCCTTCGACCGTTGCATTCTCCACGAGGCGCACCGGTGCGCCATGCGTGAGCGTGTAGTGTCCCTTCGTGAGCACGACCTGGCCGGGCGAGAGCATCTCGGTGTCGGGGTTCTCCACTATCTCCACATGCGTGTCGTTCTCGAGCCCCGTGGTCACGTACTTCCATTGTGCGGTGCCATTCTCGAAGACGAAGACCATCTTCCTGCGGTCGGTGTCCCGTTCGAGAATGGCCGAGCGCGGCACCATGATGCGATCCGGGTAGGAGCGTGCGTCCAGGGATATCTGTGCGTACATGCCGGGCAGGATCCGGCGGTTCGCGTTAGGTACGCGGACCGTGACCTTCGCGGTTCTGGTCTGCTCGTCCACCACCGGGTTGATGGTCGCGACGGTGCCGGTGAACACCTCATCCGGATACGCCGCGAACCGAACGCGCGCAGTGCCGCCCTGGCGCAGCTGTCCCACGTCGCCCTCGAGCACGCGCACTTCCACATGTATGGGATTCACGTCCACGATGGTCGCGATCTCGTCGCCGGGGCGAACGTACTGGCCGGGAACCACGCGCAGGTCAGCGACGAGTCCCTGGAACGGCGCGGTGACTCGCGTGCGCTGGAGCGCGAGCCGGGCCTTGGAGACCTCCAGCTCGGCGTCATCCACGCCTGCCTTTATCCGCGCGGCGCGGTCGCGCTCTGCGCGCAGCGTTGCGTCCTCGATCCTGTCGTCGTAGAGAGTGAGCTCGCGGTACTGTGCCTGACGCTGCTCGAGCCGCACTTCTGCCTGCTGCAGCTGCAGGTTGTAGTCGTCGGCGTCCAGGCCGAACACCAGCTGGCCCTGCCCCACCGCGCTGTTCTCGCTGATAGGGAGCTGGGACACCCGACCCTCCACCAGCGCTAGCAGCCGCGCCTGACGACTGGCCACGGCCTGGCCTGACGCGGTGACGGAGAGCGTCATCGTGCCACGGCGCACCTCCTCGCCTTCCACGGGAATGGCCATCCCCGGCTGACGACTCGGATTCGTCGCAGCGGAGGCACTCGCACCCCCGCCCTCCGACTCCGCCTCGCGATCACGTATGCGCCAGTAGGTAGCGGACGCGAGAAGTCCGACAGCTACCACGGCTATGACTACTCCCAGCAGGCGACGGGACAGAAGCATCTGGCCTCACGAGCCGAACGAGGGTGGAACCTGATTGTGGAATCGCGAATATGTGACGCCATTCGCCGGTGCGCCAGTCGAGTGGCGTTGCTGCAGGTACTGCCTTGACCAATCCGGATGCGATGCCAGGCTGCTCACTCAAAACAGCCATGCAAGACATCCGGGGCAAACGTGCACTGCCAGACTGCGACCTCGAAAGCGAGTTACGGCGGTTCGGTACCGTACAGCGCAAACGCTTCACGCCAACCGTGTGCAGCGCCCTGACGGATCCGGTCGTCTGCAAGTCGTGCAAGGTCCAGCGACGTACCTCTCGAGCGTTCCGGCACCGACTGCAGAACGGGCTTCGGGAAGCGGAGCCCGCCTGACGCAGTTTGGACCCCGACCCCGGCGACAGGGTTGCCTCGGCGGACCGTCATCCCCGGACACCGTGTCCCTACGACGTATGACGGCAAAAAGATTACGCTGCCCGGCGCACGATGAATCGCGTCGTCCGCATCAAACAACGAAGAACATAGTAGATGGCAGGAGACCCGGGCGCCAGAAGGGACGGACGCACGGCCCTCGGCCACGAGGCTGGAGGGTCGGGCCTAGCGGCTGTAGCGCGCTCGGCCGGCCGCAGTCAGTCCCCGGCCCGCACTTCCGTCGTCTCGGCCGACAGATACGCCCTGGCCGCCTCCACCACCTTCTCCTTCACCTCGTCCAGCGTGCCTGGGATCAGGGCGCCGGCAGCCTTCGCATGGCCGCCGCCGTCGAACTGCCGGGCCAGACGGTTCACGTCCACGCTTCCCGTGGAGCGGAAGGACACCTTCACCTTGCCGTGCCCCAGGTCGCGGAAGAAGAGCGCGAGCCGAGTTCCGCGAATGGACCTCGAGTGCTCTACGAGGCCGTCCAGGTCCTCGGACCTGAGACCGTGGCGATCCATGGCGCCGGCGTCCACCGAGATCCACGAAAGACCAACGGATTCGTCTACCTCGAGCGACCCGAGGGCCTCACGAAGCAGCTCCAGCTTGCCGACCGGCACCGATGCGTAGACCCGTCGGTACATCTCCTCCGGATCCACGCCCGCCGCCAACAGCTGCGCAGCAATCGCGTGCGCGCGGGGCGTGGTGTTGCTGAACCGGAAGCCGCCGGTGTCGGTGAGGATGGCCGCGTACAGGGACGTTGCCACTTCCGGCGTTATCTCGAGTCCCAGCGTTTGCGCAACGTCGTACACGAGCTCGCCCGTTGCGCACGCGCTGGTGTCCGAGAGGATGAACTCACCAGGCGGCTCGTCGCCAGGCACGTGGTGGTCAATGACGAGGATGGGCACACTGAGCTTGCGCACCGTGTCCGCTAGCTGCCCCAGGCGCCTCAGGTCCGCGATGTCGAGTACGACCAGCGCATCCGCCTCACGCAGCGCCTTCTGCCAGTCGTCGCTGCGATCCTCAACGTCGTTGCCGAGCAGGAAGCTGAACATCTCCGGCCACGGCGTGGGGTTGGTGATGTACGCCTCCATGCCCAGCTGCCGGAGCAGCCTCGCCAGGGCAGTCTGCGAGCCGCAGCCGTCACCGTCTGCGTTGATGTGCGTGCTGAGCGCCACGCGAAAACCGGGGCGAAGCTGCTGCATGAGGCGCTCTATCGCCTGCCTCCGCTCCTCGGGAACGGAGGCTAGTGAATCGCGTGGCATGACCGGGGCTGCTGATGGAGGGAAAACGGATGTGTCGGACGTAGTCGGGCTTCGCACCGGCCTGCGCGAAGCCCCACCGGGGCAAGCGACTCAGGCCGAGTAGTTGGGTGCCTCGCGAGTGATGGTCACGTCGTGAGGGTGCGACTCGCGGAGGCCCGCAGTCGTGACCCGCACGAACTGCGAACGCGTGCGAAGCTCCTCGATGCTGGCGCATCCAACGTAACCCATGCCACTGCGAAGACCACCCACCATCTGGTAGATCACGTCCCCCACCCCGCCCTTGTACGGCACGCGTCCCTCGATTCCCTCGGGTACGAGCTTCCGTGCCGACATCTCGCCGTCCTGGAAATACCGGTCCGCGCTGCCATCCTGCATGGCTGAAAGCGAGCCCATGCCCCTGATCATCTTGAATCGCCGTCCCTCCATGAGCAGCGACTCTCCGGGGCTTTCCTCGGTTCCCGCGAGCATGGAGCCCATCATCACCGACGAAGCTCCTCCGGCCAGCGCCTTGACGATGTCGCCGGAGTACTTGATGCCGCCATCGGCGATCACGGGCACATCGCCGGCGCCTTCCACGGCGTCCATCACGGCCGTGAGCTGGGGCATCCCAACTCCGGTCACGACGCGCGTGGTGCAGATGGAACCCGGTCCCACGCCCACCTTCACGGCATCCACGCCGCGCTCCACGAGTGCAGCCGCGCCCTCGCGAGTGCCAACGTTCCCGGCGATGAGCTGAACGTCGGGGAACGCCTCACGAACGACGTCCACGGCCCTGAGCACGCCCTCGCTGTGTCCGTGAGCCGTGTCAATCACCAGCACGTCGGACCCGGCATCCACCAGCGCGCGAGCTCGCGTCAGGTAGTCTCCCCCCGCACCGAGCGCGGCAGCCACGCGAAGGCGCCCATGCTCGTCCTTGTTCGCGTCGGGGAACTGCCTGCGCTTGTGGATGTCCTTGACGGTGATGAGACCCGTCAGGCGCCCTTCATCATCCACCACGGGAAGCTTCTCGATCCGGTGCCTTCCCAGTATGGCCTCGGCCTCGATGAGCGTGGTCCCCACCGGAGCGGTGACCAGGTTCTCGCTCGTCATCGCCTCGTTCAGCGGACGGTCTATGTCACGCTCGAACTGCAGGTCGCGGTTGGTGATGATGCCCACCAGCTTGCCTTCGCGGTTCACCACCGGCACTCCGCTGATCTTGAAGCGGCGCATGAGGGACACAGCCTCCCTGAGCGTGGCTTCGGGCGCGAGCGTGATCGGGTTCAGTATCATCCCGCTCTCGCTCCGCTTCACCCGGTCCACCTCGGCGGCCTGACGATCCACGGACATGTTCTTGTGGATCACGCCAATGCCGCCCGCCCGCGCCATGGCGATGGCCATGTCGCTCTCGGTGACGGTGTCCATTGCGGCCGAGACCAGCGGAATGTTCAGCGTGATTCCGCGGGTGAGCCTGCTGGTCGTGGAGACGTCCTTGGGGTGCACCAGGGAGTGCGCCGGTACCAGGAGGACGTCGTCGAAAGTGAGCGCATGCTGCTCGCGCACGCGGCTATGGCCGTTGAGCGCTGCGCCATTGCGCGACGGCCCGCGCTCCGGAACTGCCGGAGTCACGGGCCGTGTCTGTGCCGATGTCGTGGTCGCCATGGCGAAAAATAGACGCCAGCCACCCTTCCGGCAAAGGGGGGAAGGAGTCGAGCCTGATGCCCTGCCGGGGGCTAGCGGGCCAGCCTGCGCAGCCTGCGGCGCATGGCCGGCGGAAGAAACACTGCAGCTGCCGCGAGCACGCGCGCGAAGTTCAGGTCGCTCAACTCCTCGGGGTCACCCACCCAGTGATCCAGCAGCACGGACCGACCTGCGCGACCCACGAGTCGATTGAGTGCCGTGATGACCAGAAAGAGATCGTCAACCTGGCCGAGGAACGGGATGATGTCGGGAATGAAATCGATCGGTGCCAGGAGGTAGGCAAATGCGCCGGCCACCAGGAGCTTGTCGGTGCGCCCTACCCGACCGTCCACGAGCAGTCCGGCCAGGAGCCGGAGATACGCGGGAATCTGCCGGATGGTCCCCATCAGCGAGCGCTTCGCGTTCTGCCTGCGAGCCTTGCGGGCGCGCCGTTGCGCCGCAGCGCGAGGCGTGGGGCGGATGGTCAGATCGTCAATCTCTATGGCCTCGGTCTCGGGAACCCTGGTTCTGGTGCGCATGTGTCGGGATGTGGGTGGACTTCGGGGCGGTCAGCTTCCATCGCGTGACTCGGTTCCGGCGCTCGGCGATCCGCCCGGCGGGTTCTCCGCCGGCCGGCTGCCCGAGGCTGGTCCCTCGCGAGGCTGGGGCGCGGCCTGCGGCGACGCGGACTCGCCTGGTGCAGTCGCACCGCTCGTGCCGCCGCTCCCTTCACGGGGCGACCTGGGCGGCGGAGCTACGGCCGCGTCCACCACATCCTTCACGTCCTTTGCCACGGAGGCGCCCGCAGCCGCCACACCGCCCAGCACCGACATCGCGCGGTTCATCAGCCCCATGGTCTCGGCGATGGTTTGCGCGCTCACTCGTCCGGAGCGAAGGCGATCCTCCACGGTCTCCGAGAAGCGCTGGAAGATGTTCGTGGGAGCAGCAGGCCGCTCCGCGTAGCGGGACTCGAGGAACTCCACGTAATCGAGCACCTGGTACAGTCGCTCATCGGAGAGCGTGTCCAGTTTTCGCATTATGCGGTCGCGCAGGTATTCGTTCATGGCGCGTGAGGTAGGAGAACGGGCGACGCCACGATCGTGGCGTCGCCCGTAATCTACTTGTGGGTCGGGAGGGCGCTAACCGGCGCGCGAGACCGCCTCAGCCACGCCAGCGTGCGCGATGGCCCCGGGTGTCAATGTGGACGAAGGGGCGCCGGTAGTTGCCGCTGGTGTACACGCCCAGGCCACCAGCCAGGTCGGGATTTGCGCGCTCCACTGCTTCCACGGCCTTCTGCACGAGCACCACGTCCGCGTGGCTCACCCTGCCGTCGCCGTTGGCATCAATGGCCACGTCAATCGCGTCGCCGTGCTGATGCCGGCTGGCGTTTGCCGCACCTGCAACGCGACGGTTGTAGCTGGGACTCCGGAATCCGGCATTCACGTCCACCGTGACCTTGCGATCCGCCCCTGCCCATTCGTCGAGCTGCGCGAGCACGAGCTCGAGCTTGTCGAGCAGCTTCTGGTCCACGGCCGCATAGCGCGGCCAGGCGGACTGGCCGTCGTGAGGCAGGAAGTCGCCGAGCCGCACGTGCTTGGAAAGCGGCAGGTCGAGGTCGCGCTCGGTGATCTGCACGAAGCCCGCAGGTGCCTCCGAGCGCCAGCTGCCCAGCAGGTAGCCGTTCAGGCGGCTGCCACGCTTCTCGGTGAACGGCACCAGCACGGCCAGGGTGAGGTCGTCCAGCATGCGGCGCACCGAGTCGCGCATCAGCGTGAGGCGGTACAGGCCGGGCTCGTCAGGCGCGCGGAGTTCCGCGCCACCCAGCGGAAGAATCGGGCCGATCGGCACGGAGTCCGACACGCCCACCCACTGGTAGAACAGGCCCGCCACCTCGCCGCCGACGAGCAGCGGATAGTTCACGCTGCTGCCCGGAAGCGCAGTCTCCATGTGCACGTTGCCGCTGCGCCCCAGCGCCTCACGCGCAACCTGCGCCACGAAGCTGAGCGTGGGCATGGAGTCGCGAGCCGCCGCCTCGGCGTTCCGCACGCCGGACGCCGGGAAGGAGGGACCGAGCCACAGCACCGCGATCGCCGCTGCACTCGCAACCAGTGCGGTCTTCCAGCTGGTGGCGCGACGCAGGCGACGGGACTCAAGGGTGTGGAACTGCTGACGGGGCGTGCTGCGAACCTGTTCGTCCATTGATTCCGGCCGCGCTTCGGCCGCTTCGCGCCGCTCCATCAGAGAATTCCCCATCGTGCCTGCACCCCGCGCGTGTCCACGTGCACGAACGGCGGATGCGAGCTCGTTGCGGGATAACCACCCACACCGCCAACGAGCGAGGGATACTTGCGCTCCACACGCTCCGCGGCGCGCACGATCAGACGCATGTCGTCAAGATTCACGCGGCCATCGCCGTTGATGTCGTCCAGCTGGCCGTCGCCGTCGTTGTCCACGTAAATGTCGGCGGCATCGCCATACTGGTGACGACTGTTGCTGGCGCGACCTTCCCCGCCAGCGTTGTACTGCGGCGTCCGGAAGCCGGACATCACGTGCAGCTGCCTCACGTCATAACCCATCTCCACCATCTCGTCGATGATGAGCTCGAGCTTGTCCACGAGGGCCATGTCCAGCACCAGGTACTTCGGCCATACGTTCGCCTGGTCCTTCGTGAGGAAGTCACGCAGGCGAAAGTGCTCCGAGACCTTCATGTCGCGATTCTCGAGCGTGACGGTGATGAAGCCCGCGGGCAGCGAATAGGCGCCGCCGCGACCGCCGCTGCGCTCGCCGGGCCAGAACCCAAGCCGGTAGCCGTTCAGCACCGAACGACCCGCCTTGGCCTCGAAAGGCACCAGCGGGATCAGCGAATGCTCGCGTCCGTTTCGCGGGTCGCGCAGCGTAATGAGACCCGGGTCCGCGACTGCGCCTGATGGCGCGTTCGAGATGAGCGATACGGAGGCAGGCTCCACCACGGTAGCCAGCAGGCGCCCGCTCAGCCCCATCGCCCCCGACCGCTCCAGGCGCTCGAGCGCGGCGATGGTCGCAGCATCCTCTGAGGTGAGAACAATCGCGGAATCGGAATACAGCGTGTCGCCTGCATCGGCACCCACCGTGACTTCGGCGGGAGCTGCGGTTGCGGCGGAAAGTTCCTGCATGGCGAAAAGGCCCGCACACGCAAGGGACGTGACAGCTGCGGCCAGAAAACCGCGGCCGGATATCCAGCCAGATGACATTTATCAATCCTTCGCCCCGCCGTAGGAGCCGCGATCCAACTGCCATCGCGCTCCGTAAACGGGGTTGAGTGTCCTGAAGCAGCCGGAGTGCGCAGCCCGTTCGGCAGCCGGACCAGTCGCACCTACAAACGCGACGCCCCCGGCTAGTGCCGAGGGCTTCCGTCGCTGAATCTAGTGAGTGCGAGCGGCCGATCCACCGGGTCCGGCAGACGCGACCGCCCACTGACTGACCGTTCCGTCAGTACCGAAAATTCTCCTTAACGCCGAGGCCATGGGGCCACAGCACGGCTCGGTATACCGGCAGTCTCAGTACACATACACCGGCGTACCCACCTCCACCATCTCGTACAGCTTCGCGATGTCGGAATTGCGCAGCCGAATGCACCCGTGACTCACCGACTGCCCGATGCTCGCCGGATTGTTGGTGCCGTGGATCGCGTAGCCGTCGCCGAGCTTGAGGCGGTGGGTGCCCATGACATCCGGAAACTTGCGCTGGTTGGTGCCAAACGGCGGAATCACCACGTTCCCTCCCGCAACGATCTCGCGGGTGCCGAGAGCGTGCTCCGTGCCGTCAGGATCCTTCCTCACGACGTTCGAGCCGCGCACCAGCAAGGCCCCGCCGTCCGGCAGCTCGATCTGCCGCCCGCGCTGCAGCCTCACCACGCCCAGGCCGCGGTTGCGTGCGTACTCGATGAAGTGCCAGTCGGGCGGGATCCACTGAGGGTCCAGATCCTTTTCCAGAACCGTGAGACGGCCGCGCGGAGTCTCGAACTTCCATCGCTCGGCCCCGCCCTCCCTCACGAGAACCTTGCCGCTACCCGTGGCAACGGGCGCCTGAAACAGCACGCTGTCGCCCTTCTTGTACCACAGCATGTTCTCGGCGATGCTCACCACGATGTACGCCCTCTGCGACACGTCAGGCGCCTCCGTGCCGCCGGCGAGGAGCGCATCGAGAGAATCCGCCCGCACGCCGAGTTCCTTCCGGATGTTGTCGAGCAGGTGGACGTTGTCGTTGAACACCATGCGCGACACGTCCCGCTCGTAACGCAGGTTCATGGTGCTGGCGAGCAGCGTACCGGCCGCCACCGCAAGCAGGACGAAGATGGCGATGAGCACCCAGGGCGCGGCACCGCCGGTTCGCAGGAACGCAGGCAGGAATCTGGTCATCGGCGGCTCATCAGTAGAAATACACGGTCATGCCGGGCGACAGATTCGCCAGCAAGGACCTGAAGTCTTCGATGGGGATGCGCACGGCGCCCGGCAGAACGGGTGCGGGCGCGGCGAGCGGGCCTTCGTCAGGCGCGGCGTAGATCACCTCACCGCCGTTCAGCAGCAGCAGGCCATCGTCCAGCGTAAGGCCCTCGGGAAGACCGGCACGAGCCTCCCGCATCCAGCTCGGCACGGGATACTCCTCGCCGGGTGCATACACCCTCTCCACTGTGCGCGATCCCCGCGGCGCGGCGAGCGGCCGGCCTTCCGGCATCGAGGCTCCACTGGCGGCCCTGGATTCGTCGTCCGCAGTCGCACCGGCGGAGTCGGGCACCTCAGCGCCTATCTCCACCTGCACGGTGCGCAGCACGGCCCCGTCACGCTGGAGCACCATTCGGCCGCTGTCCACTTCCACGGCCAGGTGCAGGCGTTCGTCCAGCTTTGCCTGACGGCGCAGGAGCGCCAGCATCACCCCGAGGCGACGCTCCTCGTCGGCGAGGATCGCGTCCGCCCTGTTGCGCTCCACTTCGGTCATGTCCGCCCGCAATCGCGCAATCTCGCTCTCGTAGCGGCTGCGCTTCACGAGCAGGGCCGCGATTCCCACCAGCAGAACCACGATCGCGATCGTCATCGTGGCCACCAAGCCGGGGTATGCCGCCCGGAACTCGGCCCAGCCACCGCGTCTGCGGTCCGGGGTGCCACGCGGCTCACTGCGCCTGTCAGGGGTCTGCCAATCCTGGGACATTACGGCCGAATCAGGGGTTCAGAAGTTACGCCGGTGGTGGCATTGCGAGCGGCACGCCGCCTGGGCAGGGCGGCGGCATCGGCGCCTGCATCTTCCCGGCCCACCGCTCAGTTCGCAAGTCCCGCTCCCTCCGTTCACCGCGGTGGACTACATTCCCCGCTAGCCCGAACCCTATTTTCGCTGCCCGAACGCATGTCCAACGCTCTCAAGCGTCCGGTGGTCCTTGTCGTCCTGGACGGCTGGGGATACCGAGCCGAGCGCGAGGGGAACGCAATCGCCCTCGCAAACACTCCCACGTGGGATGGCCTCTGGCGCCACGCCTCGAGGACCCTCCTCGAGGCGAGCGGTCTTGCCGTGGGCCTGCCGGAAGGGCAGATGGGCAACAGCGAGGTTGGGCACACCAACCTCGGCGCCGGCCGCGTGGTGATGCAGGACATCGTCCGCATAGACCAGGCAATCAGGGACGGAAGCTTCTTCACCAATCCCGAGATCCTCGAGGCATGCGAGAGCGTGAAGCGCCGCGGCGGCACGCTCCACGTGATGGGCCTCCTGGGTCAGGGAGGTGTGCATGCGCACGATCGTCACCTCCGCGCCATGCTGCAGCTGGGCACGCGACTCTCCATGCCTCGCGTTGCGCTCCACCTGCTGCTGGACGGTCGCGACACCATGCCCCGTTCGGCGGTGGGTTACCTGGCCGCACTTCTCGCGGAGCTCCCGCCGAACGCTTTCATAGCCAGCATCGGGGGACGCTACTTCGGCATGGACAGGGACCGTCGCTGGCCGCGCACCGAGAAGTGGTATCGTGCGGCAGTGATGGGCAATGCGCCGCCTGCCACGGACCCGATGGCCGTGATTCGCGAGTCGTACGACCGTGACGTGACCGACGAATTCGTGGAGCCGCGCACCATCGTGAACGCGGACGGCACGCCGCTCGCGCCCATGCGCGACGGGGACGCCGTTGTCTGCTTCAACTTCCGATCCGATCGCATGCGCCAGATCGTGCGTGCGATGACCACGCCCGGCTTCGACGGATTCGACGTTACGGGTCGCCCGCGACTGCACGTGGTCACCATGACCATGTACGATGAAACGTTCGACCTGCCGATCGCGTTCCCGCCGCAGTCCATGGCACGCATAGTTGCGGACGTGGTTTCCGATGCGGGCCGCACGATGCTCCGGACGGCGGAAACCGAGAAGTACGCGCACGTGACCTACTTCTTCAACTGCGGACGCGAGGTGCCGTTCGAGGGCGAGGAGCGGATTCTCGTTCCCAGCCAGCAGGTGGCCACGTACGACCTGAAGCCTGAGATGAGCGCACCGGAGATCACGGATGTGCTCTGCAGGGCGATTCAATCGCGCAGCCACGACTTCATGCTGTGCAACTTTGCCAATGGCGACATGGTAGGACACACCGGCTCGTTCCCTGCGACGCTGAAGGCCGTGGAGACGGTGGATGCATCGCTGGCGCGCATCGTGGCGGCGAGCGAACGGGCCGGCGTGCGTCTCGTCATCACGGCGGATCATGGCAACTGCGAGATGATGATAGACCCTGCATCGGGCGGCCCTCACACCGCTCATACCACCAGCCCGGTTCCGCTGGTGATTCTGGACCCTGACGAGACGGTGCCACTCCGAAGTGGAGGCGCGCTCTGCGACGTGGGTCCCACCATCCTAAGCATGCTCGGGCTGGACAAGCCCGCCGAGATGACTGGCGCGGACCTTCGCGCTTCCGGAGTCACTGCGTGATCCTTTCATTCCGCCACAAGCTGTTCACTGCCGCCTGCGCGGCTTTCGTACTCGCCGCGCTGCCCCGCACCGCGCACGCCCAGGAACCGGTAACCGGCCACCTGCCGCACGAGAGCCCCTACCGTGACATTCCCTGGCGCGCGCAGGCTACCGTCTTCTCGGGTTGGATGAACATCCCTAGCGATCCGGCGGGTGTCGCACCCAAGTCCGGGCCCGTGTTCGGTTCCAGGGTGGACCTGCGGCTGGGCGGTCCCGTGGACTTCGTGGCGAGGCTGGGGGTGGTAGCCACCGAGCGCGACGTCATTGATCCGGTGCGGCCCGTCGAGGAGCGCAATCTGGGAACGACCGGTGTTCCGCTCACGTTCATGGACGTGGGCCTCGCTTTGAACCTCACTGGTGCGCGCACCTGGCACTCCCTGCAGCCGCAGGTGCACCTGGGTCTCGGATTCGTGATGGATCCCGACGCGGTGGACGTGGGCGACTACAAGATGGGCACCAACTTTGCCCTCACGCTGGGCACGGGAGTACGCTGGACGCCCGGCACCGGGCGATTCTCCGTGCGCGTGGATGTTGCCGACCACCTGTTCCGCCAGCGCTATCCCTCCCTCTACTACGGTGACCCGTCCATCCCGGACGGAATACCACCGGTCCTCGATGCGGAGACTTCGCGCAGCCGCTGGACGAACAACTTTGCGATAACGGTGGGAGGCACCTACCAGTTCTGGCGCTGAGCCGGCAAGCCTCCCCTCAGGGCGCCCAGAGCGCAGGAGTGGAGACCATGCCGAAGGATTACGACTACGAATCCAGCGCCGACCTGGCCAATCTCTCGGACGGCGAGCTCCGCGAGCTCGTGCGCCAGCGACTTGGTGAAATCCAGCAGGCAGACATGCGCAGCGTGCTGGTGCACGTGTCCGAAGGCAGGGTGACTCTCAGCGGCCGCGTCGGCACGGAGAGCGAGCTGCGCATCGCCGAGCACACCCTTACGGACGTCCTTGGAATCGAGGACATCACGAACAACGTGGTCGTGGACCCGACCGTCCGTGCCGAGGCTCCGGAGGCCGCCGATCGCTCGGCCCTGGCGAACGAGGTTGATCAGGGCATTCTGGGCGATCCCCCGCGCGCGCTCAGCCCCGAGGCCAAGCACCTGGAGGAAGATCTGGAAGATCGCCTCTACGGCACTGGCGACGTTGGAGAGGCGATCGAGAGCGGAGCCTCGTACGATCCCCCCGACACTCCGACTCCCGAAGGGCTGGGTAGCGACGAAGCCAGGGGCGAGGCGCACTAGCCGTCCCTGGCTGGATGAACGGCGCATTCCGCGGTGTGGGAAAGGTCGCGCGGCCTTCCGTTGGCCATCGGGCACGGGCATCTTGCGGCCATGCCGGTTGCATACCTTACGCGGCGCGTCACCTTCGCGGCCGCCCACCGCTATAGTCGCCCGGATTGGGATGCCGCACGCAATGCCGCCGTGTTCGGTGCCTGTGCGCATCCCAACTTTCACGGTCACAGCTACGTCTGTGACGTCACGGTGAGCGGCCGCATAGATCCCGCCACAGGCTTCTGCGTGGATCTGGCTCGGCTGGACGCGATCCTCACGCGCGAGGTTCGCGAGCGCTTCGATCACCGCAACCTGAACCTGGACGTGCCCGAGTTCGCCGCCGGAAAGGACATACCGACCGGGGAGAACCTGGCACGCCTGATCTTCGACCGCGTGCAGGAGCAGCTTGGTTCGGAGAACACGGTCGTAGAGGTGGTTGTCGCCGAGGACGACACGCTTCGCGTCGCGTACAGGGGAGATGCGTCGCGCGGTATTGCTTCCGCTGGCATGCACTGACCTCACCGGGCAATCACGGCAGCAGTGACGCGCCTCTTCACCGCTGGCGCATGTTGTCGTACTGTGACACTTTCTGTTAGCTGACGGCTCCGGAGCATCGCACCGGCACCGACGTCCCCGCCTTACGCCATTCCATGCCTCGCACCAAGCGAATCCCTGCCGGCTTCCGACTACCGGTAGCGGCGCTCATGATGTTGGCACTTGCCGCCTGCGCCCCCTCACCTGCGCAGACGGCTCCTGCACCGTCTCCAGTGTACTCACCGGTGGCGCGCGCGGAGTTCGCGCGACTGGTGGACTCCATGGTGCTGGCGCCCAAGTTCCGCAACGCGCACTGGGGAATCCTGGTCGTGGATCCGCTCTCGGGCGACACACTCTACTCGCGCAATGCGGGCAAGCTCTTCATGCCGGCTTCGAACATGAAGCTGGTGACCGGCGCGGTGGCGCTGGAGAAGCTTGGCGCGGACTACCGTTATCGCACGCTGATCGCCACTCCGCGAGGTGCAGGCGGCGAGCGGCGATTCGTGCAGGGAGACAGCGTGCTCACCGGCGACCTGGTGGTCGTAGGCAGTGGCGACCCGACCATGAGCGACCAGATGCACGGCAACGCGATGCTGCCGCTGCTGGCCATCGCAGATTCGCTTGCCGCACGTGGAATTCGGCGCATCGAGGGGCGACTCGTGTCGGCCGGCGACGCGTTTCCCGGCTCCGCCCTTGGCTTCGGCTGGGCCTGGGACGACCTGGACTATCCGTACTCCGCCGGCGTGGACGAGCTCATGTTCAACGAGAGCTTCTCCACCATCACGGTTCGCGGCGGAGCGCAAGCGGGCGACTCGGTAACCGCACGCACGTCGCCGGCCCTCACCTACCCGCGACTTGCGCTGGACGTGCAGACCGTCGCGCCTCCCTCCGATACATCGCGTCCCTACCGCCCGGGCAATCTCTCCGTGCTGCAGGACAGCGCGAGCGGACTCGTGAGGGTGACGGGAAGCGTGGTCGCCGGTGACAGCGTGAACGTGAGCGTGGCACATCGCGATCCGTCCGCCGCCTACCTGGCCGCCCTTCGCGAGGCGCTCGTTATGCGCGGCATCACCGTCTCCGCGCCTTTCCCTGCATCGCCTGCACCGACCTACGACAAGGCTTCGCTGGACACGCTGGTGGTGATGACCTCGCCGCCGCTGCGGGACGCCATGCCCGCCCTGCAGAAGCCATCGCAGAACCAGATCGCGGAAGCGCTGTACCGAACGCTCGGCCTCGAGCTGCGGGGCGAGGGCAGCCCGGACAGCGGACGTCGCGTGGTGGAAGCCCAGCTGCGTGAATGGGGAGCGGACACCACGGGCTTCGTCATTCGCGACGGCAGCGGTCTCTCGCGTCACAACTACCTGTCGCCGGAGACCATCGTCAGGGTGCTCAACGCCATGCGCACGAATCCCTCGTTCCAGCTGTTCTACGATGCACTGCCGATAGCGGGCGTTGACGGCACCATCCGCTCCCGCATGCGTGACACCCCGGCACAGGGCAACCTGCGCGCGAAGACGGGTTTCATTGACCGTTCGCGCGCCCTCAGCGGGTACGTGACAACGGCCGACGGCCGCCTGCTCATTTTCGCCACGGTGTGCAACAACTGGACGGTCACCACTCGTGAGGTGGAGGAAGTGCAGGACAGGATAGGAGCGGCGCTGGCGTCGTTCCGGGCGGAATCGGGGATAGCGGACCTGCAGGAATAGCCCGGCGCGAGGCGCGACAGGCGGCTGCATGCTCGGAATTCCGGAGGCTGTGGAGCGAATACATGCAGGGGTGACTGCGCTGCCGGGCGAGCGCATTTCCCTGGACGACTCGCTCAACCGCGTGCTCGCGCGCGACGTGTACGCACAGGTGGATGTCCCCGCCTGGGACAACTCGGCCATGGACGGCTACGCCGTGCGGCACGAGGACATACTCGGCGCCAGCGAGTCGTCTCCCGTCACGCTTCGTGTGCGGGAGACGGTGGTGGCCGGCTCCGAGCCTCCGGACCGCCTGCGGCCTGGCGAGTGCGTTCGCATCATGACCGGTGCCCCGGTTCCCCCGGGGTGCGATACCGTGGTTCGCCTGGAGGATACCGACCGCGGCGCGAGCGTGGTGCGCATCGAGTCCATGCGGGACGCCGGGCGGAACGTCAGGCCCCGCGGGCAGGATCTCTCGGCGGGAGACGTCTCCGTCGCAGCCGGGACGCGACTCCGTGCGGCGCACCTGGGGCTGCTGGCCGCGTCAGGCGCGTCCGTGGTGACGGTGCACCGGCGACCCCGCGTGCTGCTTCTCTGCTCCGGGAACGAACTCGTGGAGCTGGACCGTTTCGAGGCTGCGCTCGCCGGCCGCAGGATAGTCTCCACGAACGGCTACACCCTGCGAGCGCTGCTGTCCGAGGCGGGAGCCGAAGTCGTGGACGGCGGCATAGTGCCTGACGACCGCGCCTCGTGGACGGAGGCCGTTCGTGAGGCGGAGGCCTACGACCTAGTTCTCACTACTGGCGGGGCATCGGTGGGCGCGTTCGACTTTGCGCGTGTGGCGGCCGAGGAGTGCGGATTCGAGCTGGACTTCTGGCGCGTGAAGGTTCGGCCGGGCTCGCAGTCGGCGCTGGCGCGCAGGGGGAGCACTCGCTGGCTGATCCTTCCGGGCAATCCCGTTAGCGCCATGGTTGGCTTCGAGGTCTTTGCGCGCCCGCTGCTGCGGCGGCTCTCGGGCGACGAGCGAGCCTTCCGCAAGCCCGTGATGGTGCGACTGGGCGAGACCGTGCGCAGCGCCGGTGAGGCCACCTTCCTGCTGCGCGCCACGCTCACGCCTGCAGATGGAGGCAGTGAGCCCGTGGCCGTGCTCACCGGCCCGCAGGGCACCGGCCTGCTCGGCAGCATGGCGGCAGCGGACGCGTTGATCGTGGTCCCCGAGGAGACGCAGGAACTCGCGGCAGGCAGCCTCGCGTCCGCCCTTCTGCTTGAAGGCGGTCCGTTCGACACCCGATTCTCCCTGTCGGCATCCGGTGCCTGACGCGGCGCCCCGGATGCGCGAGCTGGAAGAGGAGCTGCTCGGAGCGTTCGACGTCGCCGAGTCGGAGGTGACGGTCTCGGGCTCGACGTACCACCTGTTGCGGCCGTCGGCCCCTGACGAGCTCATCAGCGAGGAGGACTTCGAGCGCGACGAGCGACTTCCCTACTGGGCGGACCTCTGGCCGTCCGCGTACGTCCTGGCTCGTGAGGTGGCTTCCATTCCCGGCCACGGGCGGCGCATGCTGGAGCTGGGCTGCGGGCTCGGCCTCGTGTCGGCCGCAGCGCTCAGGGCCGGGTGGAGCGTGCTGGCCACCGACTACTACGACGATGCGCTTCGCTTCGCACAGGTGAACGCGTGGCGGAACACCGGGTTGGCGCTGGCGACGCTCAACCTGGACTGGCGCGCGCTGCCGGCCGAACTGGAGCGGTTCGACATGGTCACGGGCTCCGACCTGCTCTACGAGCGTCCGTATGCGGAGCTGGTTGCGCGTGTGGTGCACGCTACCCTGCTGCCGGGCGGTGAGGCCATCATCGCGGATCCGGGCAGGGTAGCCGCGCGCGAGTTCGTTCGCGAGCTGGAGGGACTTGGCTGTCACGTGAGTCAGGACGGTCCCCACGAGTGGCGAGAGGGCGACGTGGTGCAGCGCATCTCCCTGATCCGCATAACGCGAGACGCCTGAACGCAAGGGGGCCGGCGCGAACGGTTCGCGCCGGCCCCCTTGCGTTCAGGCCTGTCAGCTCAGGACGGTGCCACCGCCGCGGGCGAGGGAGCAAGGCGCGAAGCGACCACCTCGGCGATGTCCAGCACGGGCACATCCTCCCTGTTGGCCTGCTTCACTCCGTCTGCAAGCATCGTCATGCAGAACGGACACGCGGCGGCGATAGCCTCCGCGCCGGTGGCGAGCAGTTCCTCCGTCCGCTCCACGTTCACGCGCTTGCCGATGTTCTCCTCCATGAACATGCGTCCGCCGCCTGCGCCGCAGCAGAATCCGCGGTCGCGCGTGCGCGCCGGCTCGAACACCTCCACGATGGGAAGAGCCTTGCGCAGCGAGTTGCGCGGTGCGTCGTAGATGTCGTTGTAGCGACCCAGGTAGCAGGAATCGTGGAAGGTGAAGGTGGGATGATGTCCCTCCTCGTCCACCGCAAGCGGGATCAGCCCCTCGTCGAGCAGCCGCTCGATGTACGTGGAGTGGTGGATCACCTCGTAGTTGCCGCCCAGCTGCGGATACTCGTTTCCGATCTGGTGGAAGCAGTGCGGGCATATCGTGACCACCGTCTTCACTTCATAGCGATTCATGGTCTCGATGTTCTGCTTCGCGAGTATCTGGTACAGGTACTCGTTGCCCAGGCGCCTGGCCGGATCGCCGTTGCAGGCCTCCTCCTGGCCGAGGATCGCGAAGTCGATCCCTGCGGCCTTCATGATCTTCGCGAACGCCACGGCAATCTTGCGTGAGCGGTCGTCGAACGATCCCATGCAGCCCACCCAGAACAGCACCTCCGGGCGGTGCCCGCGCTCCAGCATCTCCGCCATCGTGAGGATCTCCAGCCCCTCGGCCCACTCGGCGCGGTCTGCCGGGCTGAAGTTCCATGGGGAGCCCACACGCTCCATGTTCTCGAAGGCAGGCTGGATCTCCGCCGGGAAGCGCGACTCCATGAGCACCAGGTTGCGGCGCATCTCGTTGATGATGTCCAGCTGGTCAATGGACACCGGACACTCCTCGACGCAGGCACGGCAGGACGTGCAGGCCCACAGCTCGTCCTCGGTGATGTAGTTGTCGAGCAGGCGGTTCTCGAGGATCTCGCCGATCGAGCTGCTGCCTGCGTCCGCACCCTCGCCGGCAACGAGCGCGGGTGAGCGAACCTCTTCGGGATCGCCTGCGAGCACGGGTGCCAGCTCCATGAGGCGCTGGCGCGTGTTGATCATGATCTTGCGCGGGCTCAGCGGCTTGCCCGTGATGTTGGCCGGGCAGGCGGCGGTGCAGCGTCCGCACTCCGTGCAGGAGTAGCTGTCCAGCAGGTTCTTCCACGAGAGGTGCGTCACGTCCGCTGCGCCGAACTGTTCCGCGTCCTCGGCTTCGAGGTCCATGGGGCGCATTACGCCCTTCTGTCCCGGGCCGGACGTGTTGGAGAAGAACACGTTAGGCAGCGAGACGATGACGTGCAGGTGCTTGGAGTAAGGCAGGTAGTTCAGGAAGACCAGGATCAGCAGTCCATGCACCCACAGGTTCACGTAGTAGCCTGCAGTGGCGGCGGACGCGGACACTCCCATTGCCTCGAACGCCATCGCGAGCGCGGACCCGAACGGCCTGAAGACGCCCTGCCCCTCCGGGTGCAGGAGCAGCTCGAAGCCGAACACGAGGAACAGGGTGATCATCAGTACCGCGATCATCGAGAGGATGAAGATCGCGTCCCCGGAATGCACCCTGTCACCCTGCAGGCGCGCAGGCTTCACGACGATTCGCCTGTAGAGCAGCACACTCACCGCGCCCAGCACGAAGAGGCCGAAGAATTCCTGCGAGAGCGTGTAGAGCGCGAAGATCGGCTCGGGGAGGTACCGCGAATAGCTGAACCCGTCGGAGACGGCGGCGATGAGCAGTTCCAGCGAGCCCGCACCGAGTACCAGGAAGCCCCAGAACACCAGGGCGTGGAGCATTCCTGCCACCATGTCCCGCAGGATCTTGGTCTGCAGGAACCCTATGAACAGCAGGTTCCGGAGTCGTGTGGCCGGGTGATCCAGCCGGTTCTCCGGGTGTCCTACGGTGTTCATGTAGCGCACCAGGCGCTGGATATTGTACGCGAAGAACCCCGCCGCGAGGACGAGGAACACCAGGAATACTATGTTCGCCAGGGTCATGGTCGCGGGGGATTCAGATACGGAAATCGCGGGTGACCGACGATGAAGGTACCAAACGGCAGGGAATAGGGAATAGGGAAACGGAAAAGGCGAACGACAAGCGGGAGAAGGGAGTACTGCTCCCTTCTCCCGCTTTTGTCATGCCGCCGAAGGCACTGGCCGGCATCTTACCGGACCGCTTCCTGTCGCGGGGCATTGGCAATGCTGCTTCCTGCGCCGCACTGCCGCAGCGCTGTTGGCAGCTACTGCTTTGCCTTCTTCACTGCCTCGGTGAGCGCCGGCACCACCTCGAACACGTCACCCACGATACCGTAGTCAGCAATGCGGAAGATGGGCGCATCCTTGTCCTTGTTGATGGCGACTATGGTGCGCGAGGTCCGCATGCCGGCAAGGTGCTGGATTGCACCCGAGATTCCCACTGCAACGTACAGCTGCGGGCTGACGGTACGTCCTGTCTGGCCGATCTGCTCGGTGTGCGGGCGCCAGCCCTCATCCGTGACGGCGCGCGTTGCGCCTACTGCAGCGTTGCCGAACGCGTCGGCGAGGTCTTCCACCAGCTTGAAGTTCTCGGCGGACTTGAGCCCGCGTCCACCGGCGACGATGACGGGCGCCTCGCCGAGGTCCAGGCGTCCGCCAGCACCCTCACGAAGCTCCACCACCTTCACGCGTGAGGCAGACGGGTCGGCCGGCGCCGACACGCTCTCCACCCGGGCCTGACGAGGCGACTCGGCCGGCGTAAACGCACTCGGGCGAACCGAGATGATTGCTGGCGTTCCGGTGACCCTGAGACTCGCGATAACCTTGCCGATGTTCACCGGGTGCGAGCAGACGATCGCGTCCGGTTCCACCTCGAATCCGGTGACGTCGCTGGCCATGCCCACGCCGCATCGGGCGGCCACACGCGGCGCGAGGTCGCGTCCCTGCGCAGTCGCCGGGAAGACGGCAGCCGCATAGCCCGACGAAAGGCGATCGGCGACGAGTGCGGCAGTCGCCTCAGGATTGTAGTGGGCAAAACCTTCGTGCTCGGCCACGAGCACCACGTCCGCGCCGAACTTGCCGAGCTGTTCCGCCTGCGCGGCGATGCCGGCAGCGCCTGCGAGTACCGCGTGAACCTCCACGCCGCGTGCGTCCGCGATGCGGCGAGCAGCGGTCACCGCCTCCAGGGCGGACTTGCGCAGCGTACCGCCGCGCGACTCAGCGAATGCAAGAACGTTGGCCATGTCAGATCACCTTGGCTTCGGTCTGGAGCAGGCTCACGAGCTCCGGTACGGCAGCGGCGCCCTCTCCGATGATGCGTCCGGGCGAGCGCTCCGGAGGCAGCTGCATGGCCTGGATGCTGACCGTGGCTGCGCCCAGCTGCGCCGCCTTTTGCTCGATCTGCTTCTTCTTGGCAGCCATGATGCCCTTGAGGGAGGGGTACCTGGCCTGGTTCAGGCCTTCGTCCACCGTGATGACGGCAGGCAGCTGGAACTGCACGACCTCGGTGGCGCCTTCGATCGCCCTCTCCGCGGTGCCGGCTCCGTCCTTCACCTCAAGCTTGTTGATGGCGGACACCGACGAGTAGCCGAGCAGCTCTCCGACCATGGTGCCGACGACACCGTTGGCGGAGTCCGGCGCCTGCTTGCCGAAGAATACGAGGTCGTAGCCTCCATCCTTGAGCTCCGCGGCCAGGGCACTGGCGATTGCAAAGCCGTCGAAGGGAATCTCGTCGGCAGCCAGCTGGACACCGCGGTCCGCGCCCATGCTCAGCGCCTTGCGGATGGTTTCCTGAACCGCGTCGGGACCCAGGGAGATGATGACCACTTCGCCCTGCCCAGCCTTCTCCTTCAGCTGAAGGGCGGCTTCGACGGCCCAGGCGTCGAAGTCGTTCATGTCGAACTTGAGGCCGGTGTAGTCAACGGACTTCCCGTCCCCAGCGATCTTGAAGCGCGCTTCCATGTCCGGTACGCGCTTGATGCAAACGGCGATTTTCACCGTGGACTCTCCAAGTGAAAGATTTCACAATGAATCTACCAGCCGGCGCCTCTCCAACAAGTTACGAGCCGCGGCAGAACGCAGCACGGCCCCGCGAGGATCCTCGCGGGGCCGTGCTGCGTTCTGCCGATCAGGTGGCGCGGCCGGCAGGAAACGCTCGCGCATCTCCTGCCGGGCGCCCGACGTCGGTCCCGAGACTCTTCGAGCGACGACGCCGGGCGGCCGCTCCCGTTCAGGTTCCCGTATTGGGAATGTTGGGGTTGTTGAACCGCTCGGCGTCCGGCATCGGGATGCACTTGCCCGGAAGGTCCGCGTAGGTGCCGCCCTTCGGGGAGGCGGCCGCCACCGGATACTGCAGCCCCGGCGCCGGGTCATACTCCAGGTTGAGCCTCCGGATGTCGCCGAAACGGCGGCCTTCGAGGAAGAACTCGTACTTCCGCTCCTGCGCCAGCGCGGCCGGAGACATGGTTCCGTCCACCTCGGCGATGATCAGCTGTGCTTCCTCGTAACGAGCCAGCGGAATGGGCGCATCCAGGCTGTTGTACTTCTGCTGGACCCACAGGCTTGTGTTCTGATCGGCCGAAGTGCGTCCGCTGTCGCGAACGGGAACTCTCGGATCACCCGTGTTCCGGTATGCCGGAGCCACTGTCACCGACGTGCCCATGCCGTTGAAATCGTACACCCGGTTGAACTGCCGCCCGTTGGCCGCGTCGTAGGTGGCATTGTACAGGAAGCCAGGCGGCACCTGCTGGGCGTCGGCCTTGGCTCCCGGCAGGTCGCCGCCGTTCAGCCGTGCCTTTGCCCGACCCAGGTACGCCAGGCTCGCGAGCTGCGCATTCCCCGCTGCCTGGGCCGCGTCGAGCGCCTTGGTGAACCTGGCCTCCGCCTCCTCGAACACCTGGGCCGACGTGAGCTCGGGGCCCACGTCTATTGCCGCGGAGCAGAAGGTCTCACCGATGAAGGTGAGCGCAAACCCGGCATAGTTCGCCGCACGAGCGATGAGCTCCTGCCGGTTGGCCACCTGATCGTCCGTCCAGCCTTCGAGACGCATGGTGGCGTTGTCCGCAGTGAAGCGTGCGGTGTTGAGCGGCGTGTACAGGCCGTACGCACCCTGACACGAGGTACTCGCGTACGAAGTCTGTTCAGGCCGCAGGGTGCGCCGGTCGTAGTCCCAGCGACTGGCCGTCTGGCTTCCGTCCTGGAGTTCGCCCGCCACAAGGCCGGAGGCGACGATGAACGACGCGTACGCGCACTCGAGGTCGCGTTGCGCGCTGTTCACCAGGAGTTCGGCGTTTGCCGGGCTTTCCAGCTCCGAAGCCGGGAGACGGCTTGGCGTTTCGACTTCGAGAGCCTTGTCGAGCGCGTCGCACGCGCCTAGCGAGAGTGAAAGGAGCACCGCGCCGCTGGCGGCGCGCACACGCAACGCGGCGGCGGTGACTCGCGAGTTGAACCTTGTCATCGTCCGTCCGGTCTCAGGCGAGGGATTGATTCTGAAGTTCGTCATGGGTCGTTCCTCAGAATCCGACGTTGAGCGTTACGATCCACTGCTGCAGCTGTGGGAGAACGTTCTGCTCCCACTGTCCGCGCAGTCCGCGAGAACCTCCGATGAACGAGGCCTCGGGCTCCAGGCCGCCGTAATCCGTCCAGGTAAGCAGGTTCCGTCCGGCAACGGTGATGGAGCTCCTGGCCATGCCGAGTCGGTTGCTGAGCTCCGTGGGAAGCGTGTAGGTGAGCGAGAGCTCACGCAGCTTCGTGAAGCTGGCATCCTGCACCAGGTCGTCTATGAAGCCCGTACCGCTCTGGATCTGGGCGATGTAGACCGGGTCGTACTCCTCCGGGAAGTAGTTCGCGCGGCACACCTCGAACAGGTGGCAGCGAACACGGGCGTTTCCGTCAAGCTTCTTGTAGCCGCCCTTGAAGTCGAAGAGCGCGTTAAGTCGGAAATCCCGCAGGAAGGTGAACGTGGAGCTGAACGCCCCTTCGGTCTGCGGAGTCGTGTGACCCAGGAAGACGCGCGGCGCATTCGCGCACGCCACGGAGCCACCCGCGCCGTCGTCGCACATGACGTTGATCGCGGTCCTCGTAACGGGATCGAACTCTGCAGACACCACCTTCTGCGAGAACCAGGCGCCTACCGAGTGCCCCACCACGTGAGCTTCGGTGGACCCGAGGGTCACGAAGTCCGTGTTGCCGAGGTCCTTGATCTTGTTGGAGCTGTTGCTGAGGCTGAACGTCATGTCCCAGCCGAAGTTCTCGGACTGGATGGGCGACGCCGTGACCATGAACTCGATGCCCGAGCGGTCAATGCGGCCGGCGTTGAAGAACTGCGTGCCGCCGTAGCCTGACGACGGCGGAACGGAGCGCTCCAGGATGCCGTCGCGCACGGTTCCGCGGAAGTACGTCACCTGAAGCGACATGCGATCATCGAACATGCCCGCATCGAAGCCGAGCTCGAGCTCGTCGCTGCGCTCCGGGCCGAGGTCCGGATTACCGATGTTGCCTGGCGTGACCGTTCCGCCGCCACCCGGCACGTAGGTGGGGATTGCGGTAAGCGCCGCAGGCTGCAGTCCGCTCTGTCCGTACGCGCCACGCAGCTTCAGCTGCGAGAGCCATGGAATGTTGAAGAACGGCTCCTCGCTCACCACCCACGACACGCTGGCCTTCGGGTAGTAGACGAGATCGAAGTTCTCTCCGAACGCGCTGTTGTCGTCCGCCCTCACCGCACCGGTGAGGAACAGCCTGTTCCGCCAGGCAAACTGCTGCTGGAAGAACACGCCGACCGTGTTGTTCTCTATTAGGTCGTCGTCATCGAGCGAGATCAGGCTGAGTGCACCTAGCGACTTGAGTCCCGGTGCCGGGAAGCCGGATCCGGAAACGGCGCGCGTCTGCGTGTTGCGCGCGTAGTACTGTGCACCCACGGAGCTCGTGAACTCCCAGTCGTTGACGGGCGCCCAGGTGGCATTCGCCACATAGTCGAAGGTGGTGTACGACACATTGCGCGTGCTCACCTCCATGTAGCCGCCGTCCGGTCCGTCCAGCCCGAAGATCGTCAGGTCGTCATTGCGCTGAGCGATCTCCTGGTTGTCCTCGCCGAGCTGGTCGGTTCCCACGATCACGCGGTGGTGGAACCAGTTGGAAGGGCGATGATTGAAGGTGACCGAACCGGTAAAGCGGTCTGCGTCCTGCCAGATCTCGAAGCCCTGGAGATACTGCTCGGGCGTTCCGCTGTAGAAGCCACGACGCGGGTCGTTCAGCGTGCTGGGATTCGCCCAGTAGGTGGTCCAGGTGGCACCACCGCCACCCGCCTCGAGAGGCAGGTAGGTACGGCCTGACGTGTAGCCGAGGCTGGCCGAGAGGTCCCAGGTTCCGCCCGGAGTGAGCGAGAGATTCAGGCGGCCATTGTACCTGTTGAGCTTGTTGGCCCGATCGGCGCCCGTGGCCTGCTCGCCGCCGACACCGGCATAGTACCGGAACTGCTGCGATCCGCCGCCCACACTGAGGTTCACCTCATTCGTGTGGCCGGTACGCCAGATGTCCGGATTCCCGCGCTCACGCTCGAGCTTCGCGATGTTCAGCGTCTGGATCTCGTTGGTGACCGGATCCTGCCAATAGTTGGTATACAGACGGTTCTCGTAGTCGTAGAACCGCTGTATTCCGGTACGTGCCGTCAGGCTCCACTGCGGGGCACCAGCGGCTCCGCGCTTCGTGATGATCTGGATTACGCCGTTCGCCGCCTCCGTACCGTACAGCGTGGCGGCAGCCGGGCCCTTGATCACCTCGATGCTCTCGATGTCCTCCGGGTTGAAGTCGTTCCAGCGCGAGATGGAGCGCGAACCAAACGCCTGATTGAGCGGTCCGGTAGCCTGCGCATTGTCCACGCGCACGCCGTCCACGTAGATGAGCGGATCCGCCGTCAGGGAGAGTGAGGACGCGCCGCGAATCCTGACGCGGCTACCGGTTCCTACCTGCCCGGAGCCCGCGACCACCGCCACACCGGTCGCACGGGCGTTCAGGAGCTCCTGGAAATTGGACACCGGTGCCGTGGCCACGACGTCAGCGGCGTTGATCTGGGATACAGCGTTACCGATGGCTCGGGCTTCCGTTGCACCGGTGGTGCCGGTGACGATCACCTCGTCCAGGTTTATGGCGCGAGGCGACATCGTTATGACCAGGTTGGTGCTGCCAACCTGGACCGTCTGCTCCACCGGTCCGTATCCGATGCGCCGCACGACTATACGGGCGCTGGTGCCGGAAACACCGGTGATTCGAAACTCGCCGTTACCCCCGGTCTGCGCTCCGAGGTTGGTTCCCTGAACCTGAACCTGGGCTGCCGGGAGCGGCTGCTGCGTGCGTTCCGCCACCACCCGGCCTGCGATGACGCCAGGCTCCTGCTGCGCTGCGAGGGGAGGGGCCAGGAAAAACGCTACGAGCAGCGTTGCCAGCCATGACGGACCGAGCCGTAGCCCGGACCTTCGCGAACGGTCGTCAGACATACGAATCTGCCTCCACGCTAGAGATGGAGATCCAGTGGCCAGCGGAAACCTCTCGGGCCACGGGCGCTACGCTATGTCTCTCCGGACAGTGTGGCAATAGCGTCAGCCTGCCAGTCCGCGAGAAACAACAATGCACCCCACGGTGGTGTGGGGTGCATTGTTTCACTGCAGAGATTGAGCCTGCAGTTCCAGCGTCGAGGCAATAGCCGGTGTCGGCCCGACCGCGTCCGGATGCAAGCCGTCGGTAGGCCGCCTACCTGTAGGCAGCGATTCCCGTTATGGCGTGACCGAGCACGAGCGTATGGATGTCGTGCGTTCCCTCGTAAGTGTACACGCTCTCGAGATTCGCCATGTGTCGCATGGAGGCGTACTCGGCAAGGATTCCGTTTCCGCCGAGCAGCCGCCGCGCCTCACGCGCCACGTCCGTGGCCACGTTGCAGTTGTTGCGCTTGGCGAGCGACACCTGCTGCGGCGTGAACGTGCCGGCGTCCTTCATGCGGCCGAGGTGCAGGGCGAGAAGCTGGCCCTTGACGATTTCGGTGAGCATGTTCGCCAGACGGTCCTGCTGGATCTGGAAGGCGCCGATGGGCTTGTCGAACATCACGCGAGTCTTCGCGTAGCTCACGGCCTCCTCGAAGCACGCCATGGCTGCGCCCATGACGCCCCAGGCGATGCCATAACGCGCCTGCGTCAGGCACATCAGCGGGCTCTTCAGTCCGCCCGATCCGGGCAGGATGGCATCGGCCGGGAGCCGCACGTCGTCCAGTACCAGCTCGCTCGTGTCGGAAGCGCGGAGCGACAGTTTGCCCTTCTGGTCGCGCGCGGTGAAGCCCGGAGTGTTCGTGGGGACGATGAAGCCGCGAATGGACTTGTCCGAGGTGTCACCGTTGGTCTTCGCCCACACGATGGCCACGTCGGCCTGGGAGCCGTTCGTGATCCACATCTTGGAGCCGTTCAGCACCCAGCTGCCGTCCGCCTGCTCGCGGGCCATGGTGATCATGCCGCTGGGGTTCGAGCCATAGTCGGGCTCCGTGAGGCCGAAACAGCCGATCGCCTCGCCGGCCGCGAGCTTCGGCAGCCACTCGCGCTTCTGCTCCTCGCTGCCGAAGGCGAAGATGGGGTACATGACAAGTGCACCCTGCACGGAAGCGAATGAGCGAATGCCCGAGTCGCCCCGCTCCAGCTCCTGCATGATGAGGCCGTAAGCAACGTTGCTGAGTCCGGCGCAGCCGTACTCCTCCGGCAGGTTCGCACCCAGAACGCCCAGTTCCGCGAGCCCGGGGATGAGCTCGCGAGGGAAGCGTCCCTCCACGTAGCAATCACCGATGATCGGCAGCACCTGCTCATCCACGAAGCGCCTGACGCTGTCGCGCACGGCGCGTTCGTCTTCGGTGAGTGCGGCATCTATGTTGAACAGATCTCCCTCCCGCGGGCGGAGTTCGGGCGCCGCGAGATGCGGAGCGGACGGAGCTGTCTGGGTGGTCATGATTCGACGTTGAGGAAAGGTGTTGCCGGAAATCTAGGCGATTATCGGTTCGGGATGTAACGGCGAAGGGACGGGGGAACGGCGGGGACCTGGGACTCGGGTCTTGGGACTTGGGACTCGGGTCTTGGGACTTGGGACTGGAAACTGCCTCCCTTTCCTGTCATCCCGCGCGTTACCTCCCTGTCATCCCGCGCGAAGCGTCGGGATCTGCTCGCCCTGCGCCGGAGCCGGTCACGGTGAAGTGAAAGCAGATCCCGACACTCGCTGCGCTCGTGCGGGATGACAGGAGAGAAAAGCACGGGATGACAGAACCCGAGGCAGTTCGTCTTCCCCAGTCCCTGTTCCCTCTTCCCTCGAGCCTCTTCCCTCGCCCCTAAGCCCCGCGCGCCGCACGCAGGCCGAGCGACGTTCCCGGCGCCGCGGGAATTCCACGCTTCCGGCGCGACCGCACGGTACGCCGCGCGGAGGCCGTGATCCCCACTTCGCGCGCCTTCTGCCGGAACGTGGAGCCGTGGTCTATAGCGTGGCCCTGCTCGTCCTGCCACTGGTGCACCATCTCGTGCAGGAGGGTGTGCAGCGCCTCCTCCCAGCCGTGCTTCTGGATGTGCGCGTAGCTGATCGCGATCTCCGCGCGCTGCCCCCTGGGCATGGCGGCTGTGTAGTGCCCCAGGCGGCTCTGCATGCGGCGAGACACCCGGATGTTCACGGCGCCCAGCTTGCCGTCGAAGTGGTGGATGTTGTAGCGCCGGTGCCAGTCCTGAAGGTGCTCCACGAGCCATGCATCCTCGGGACGGCCGCGCGACACCCTGGCGGTTGCCACGGTGCGCTCCACGGGATGCGCCAGCACCGCCTCACGCGCCGCACGCCGCTCGGCACGAGTGCGCCCCGCGACGAAAGTGACGATGGCGGCATGCACGTGCCGCGGTGCAGTGAGATAGCCCTCGTGCACGCGCAGCTCGCTCGCACTGTAGCTCACCATCACGGTACGGTTCCGCGTGAGGCGGAGCTCGCTGAAGCGCTGCGGAAGACCGAGTTCGCGAAGCCTCGCGAGCAGCTCATCGCCATTCGTTGGCACGGCGTCCAGGTCCAGCGCGAGCTGGTCGCGGTCGCGCCCCCCTCTCATGCGCTTCATCAGCGTTCGAAACATCTGGCCACCCCCGGCTCGAAAGTGTTTCCCGAGCTCGACCATACATGCACCTTTACCTCGATGGTACCGGGCGTGATGGAGATGACATTCACCGATGACGGCCTGCCGCCGCGGGACCTGCTGGAGACGGTTCCGGCCGTGGAGACAACGGTACCGCGCTTCGTGTGCTCCACGTAGTGCACCGCTTCCTGATGATCGTGGCCGCACATTACCAGGTCCACCCCGATCCTGGCGAACGCGTCCATCACCTGCCGCGTGTTCCTGAGCCCGTGACGCTGGGATAGCTCGCCCTTCACGGGGTTGTGGTGCATCAGCACGACACGCAGGTCCCCACTGTCGGCGGCCGCGAAGATGGCCGCCAGCCGCTCGATCTGCGACTCCTTCACATACCCGATCACGGACAGGTCCCGCATGTTCCAGGTCAGGCTGCTGCAGGTCACGCCGTGCGACGAATTGACACCGGCAATCGTCGCGCCGTCAACGCGCAGCACAGGCTCGAGTTCGTGATTCACGAAGCGGCGGTAGGCGGAGTACACGTGATCCTTCCTGCGCAGGCCGAAGGGCGCGAACCACCAGGCCACGTCGTGATTGCCGGGAACGCATATCACCCTGCTCACCTTCTGCGCGTCCCTAATGAACGCGCGCGCGCGCAGAAACTCGCCAGCGCGAGCCCGCTGGGAGAGGTCGCCGCTGATCGCCACCACGTCGAAGCGCTCCCGCTGGATCGCTTCCTCGATGGCGTCTATCTGCTCCGGAACCGCGTTGTGCCCGAAGTGCAGGTCGGAGACATGGAAAATGCGCATCGTCGTCTCGCGGCCGCGCCGCTGCCGTCAGAGCCTGGCGATGATGGCGTCCGTGAACTCCTCGGTTCCGGCAGTGCCTCCCAGGTCGCCCGTGCGCACGCCGTCACGAATGGTGCGCTCCAGCGCGGACCGGATGCGCGCGGCGCGCTCCATGTCGCCCACGTGCTCCAGCATCAGGCATCCGGCGAGTAGCAGCGCGCCCGGGTTTGCCAGCCCCTTGCCGGCGATGTCCGGAGCAGTTCCGTGCACCGCCTCGAATATCGCCACGTCCCGCCCGATGTTCGCACCCGGCGCCAGCCCAAGGCCACCCACCAGCCCGGAGATCAGGTCGGACAGGATATCGCCGAACAGGTTGGTGGTGACGATGACGTCGTACCTGTACGGATCGATCACCAGCTGCATGGCGGCCGCATCCACGATCCGGTCCTCGAACTCCACTCGGCCCTCGTACTCCTTCGCTACCTCGCGCCCCACTTCCAGGAACAGTCCCGAGGTGAACTTGAGGATATTGGCCTTGTGAACGAGGGTCACCTTCCTGCGGCCATGCGACAGGGCATACTCGAATGCGTATCGAATGACCCGCTCCGAACCCACGCGCGTTACCACGGCGATGGACTCGGCCGCAGCCTTGGGGTCGTCGCCGATGCTGATGTAGTGCTCGATTCCGGAGTAGAGGCCCTCGGTGTTCTCGCGGATGAGAACCAGGTCCACGTCGTCGTAGCGTCCGCCCGGCACTATGTCCCGCGCGGGACGAAGGTTCGCATACAGGTCGAAGGTCTTCCTGAGCGCCACGTTCACCGACCGGTAGCCGCCACCCACCGGCGTCTCCAGCGGGCCCTTCAGGGCCAGGCGGGTGCGCTTGATGGAATCGAGCGTGACGTCCGGCATCGGGTCGTCATAGCGAGCGACTGCGGCGGCGCCGGCGAGCTGCCGGTCCCACTCGAAGTCGGCTCCGGCTGCCTCGAGAATTCGAACGGTGGCGTCGGTGATGCTCGGACCGATGCCGTCGCCAGGTATCAGCGTTACGGTTATGGACATGTATTCGGTAAGAGGCTCAGCGAGCCACTGTCAGGTCGGCTAGTCTGGCCGCGGCGCTCTCCACGGCCGCGGCGGTGAACTCCTGGGATGGATCGCCCATCACGGGCCCGATCCAGAGGAGCTGGGAAAGGCGGGCGTCTATTGCCGCGATGAGCAGGGACGCGCGTCCCGTTCCCTCCGGGTCGGTCTCCACGCGGTGCGCCCTCACCTCCACCGGCAGGAGCACATGGCGCGCCTCGCCCAGCGCCACGAGCCCGCGAACCTCGCTCGCGAGCGGTTCCGGAATGGCGTCGCCCGGGCGCAGGCGCGCGAGTGCGCCGACCGCGAGCGCATCCGGATCCGCGGCGTAGGTGGGGTTCCTGCGAGCCGTACGTCGCGCATGGTCGGCGAACTGCCACTTGGAACCGGCACCGCGCATGACGAGGACATCGCTGATGACCGAATCCGCCATCCGCGCCGCATTCCTCGCTCCCCCCGGAGCCGTCCACCCCAGCGCAGCGTCAACCACCACGCGCTGAACCGGCAGCACCAGCACCGGCAATTCCCCGAGCGCGGGCATCACACCCTCCGCAACGGTGGACGCGGCGGCGCCGCCGAGGGGGGGATCAGGCTGGCGCGTGGAGGAGCAGCCGGCCAGTACGAGGGCGGCGAGCAGCCAGCAGGCCATGGCCGGCAGGCTGCGGCTGTCGCGGGCTCCGAAGTGGGATGGGGTCAGCACGGAGGGAAGGTAATACGAAGGGGTGGTTGCGGCAGATGGACTGTGGGCGGTGAGTGTGATGCCGGGGTGCCGCGTGCTTTCCCGGATGGTTGATGGCAATCGCCGCTTCCGGCAGCCGGCGGCTGTCAGCGAGCCACCGGCAGCCGGCAACGGTCACTCCCTGTACGCACTCACCCGAAGCTTCACTTGCCCTTCATCAACGTCGCCAGCCACTACCAGCACACCGCGACGCGCCGACTTCGGCGGAAGGAAGTCGAACGAGAGCGTGCGCGTGTCAATCGCTCCGCTCGCGCCCACATTCGCGTTCACCTGCACATCCATGGCAGTGGTGCCGCCCTCGTTGAGCACGGTGAACATCACGTGCCGAGTCCCGGGTGCGCCGGGCACGACGGAGTCCACGCGTACCGTCAGCGCCGGCGCACCGCGTTCACTTGTCACAGCGGAGTGGAGCAGGATGCCGAACGTCGCCAGCACGACGCACAGGCCGAGCGCCGCAACGAGCCACTCGGCGGGCGGAATGACCGATCTCGCGCCCCTCTTTCGCCCGCCTGACGTTCCGCTCACAGTATGAGGCGGGCGGCGGCCGCGCCTATCGAGCCCGGAAATGCGAGTATCGTGGTGACCCCCACGTTCACCGAAAGGCTCGAATTCCCGAATCGGCCGAACGTCCAGAGCACGAATGCGCTCATGAGCAGCACGAGCGCGTAGCCGGTGAGCGTCAACAGCATGAAGGCACGGAACGGCGACCCGCCTTCCGGGATGGTCTCCTGTCCCCGGAACCCCACGGCATACACGAAGGCGTGCATGGCCACGATGGACAGCAGCGCCAGGCCGACCACCGCCTCACGGCTCATGTCGTAGGCGAGGACCATCACTTCCTCCGTCGGCGCGACATTGAACGCGAGGAAGAGCGCGCCAGCGGACATGACCAGCAGCTCACCCCAGTAGCTCCCGCCGCCGTTCACGGAGATGCTGTCGTCCTCGTCATGCTGGCCGAACTGGCTCTGGGCCAGCAGGGCCCCGATGCTGGCAGGGATGGCCTGCAGGGTGATCAGGCCGGCTATCTCGCGAGGGGTCGCATCCCCTGGAATCCGTGAGAAGACGGTGAGCAGCAGCGTGGCGGCGGCAACCCCCACGAAGTACGCCACGAATACGTCAACGCCGTCCTGGAGCAGCGAACCGGTGCGCTCGAAGCCGGAAAGCCGCGAGAGTCCGAGCAGGAGGGGCAGCGCGAGCAGCAGGAGGAGCGCCATCCGCGACGCGGGAATCGTGAGGCCGAGCTCCCACATCTCCTGCGTCATGAACATCGGGAGCGCGAAGATTATTGCGCCCGCCAGGGCCCGCGCCACGCCGTAGCGGAATCGCCGTCCGGCAAGTCTGGCCTGAGCGTCGTTCTGCGCCCGGAAGGGTAGCTTGAGACTGCCGGTGATGGACATTGCCGGGTCAGCGATAGTGGTGCGGGCAACGTATGCAAGGCGAGGGCCGGCATATGCTGCACCAACTTCTGCCGGCGCGCCCCACTCCGTGCCCTTGCCGTTCCGGCGGTGCGGGGCACATCGTTGGGGCCCCACCAATCCTCAAGACAACCACGAATATCCGAATGCCGCGACTCACCCTTGCCGCGCGCTCGTTCCTGACGGTCGTCGCGATCGGCGCCACAGCTCCACTCGCACTGCAGGCGCAGCAGGCCGCGACCACTGCGGCATCGAGCCCGCAGACTGGCAGCTCGTTCGAATTCACCATAGCGAACATGATGCGCGGGCCCGAGGTATACGGGCGCGAGCCGTCGAACGTGCGGTGGAGCCCGGACTCCCGCTACATCTACTTCCGCTGGAACCCGCCCGGCACCGACTGGCGCGAGCAGATGGTGGACTATCGGGTGCGCGCCGTGCGCGGCGCACAGCCTGAGTCTCTCACGCAGGCGCACATGGACTCCGTCGGTCCACTGCTCGCCGCCGGCGAGCTGTCCCCCGATCGTCGCCGCAAGGTGACAGCGTACGACGGCGACCTGTGGCTGGTGGAAGGCACCCGGGCCCGCCGCCTCACGCAGACCATGGAGATGGAGCGCAGCCCCTCGTGGGATGCCCGCGGCGAGCGAGTGTTCTTCCTGCGTGGAGACAACGTCTTTGCGCTGGACGTCGCCACCGGATTCGTGCAGCAGCTCACCAACGTGCGGAGCGGGCCGGAGCCTCGCGAGCCCCGCCCGGACGCACACGATGCCGCGCTGCGACGCCAGCAGCTCGAGCTGTTCGAGTCGGTGCGCGACGAGGTGCGGCGCGATTCGATCATGGCAGCCATGCGCGCGCGCCGCGATTCGCAGCAGATTCGGCCCCTGAACCTTCGGCAGGGCGAACGACTCACGCAGGTGAGCGTGAGCCCCTCGGGGAACGCGCTGCTGCTCATTGCGTCCACTCAGGCACAGGGCGCCAGGCAGACGATGGTGCCGAACTTCGTCACCGAGAGCGGCTACACGGAGCCGCTCAACGTTCGCACGAAGGTGGGCGATGCGCAGGGTGACTCTCGTGTGGCCCTCATGCAGCTGCCCTCGGGAGACGTGACCTGGCTGAACGTGGTGCCCGGCGATTCGTCCCGCGTTGCCGGAATGAGCCGCTTCGGGGGATGGAACGCGAATGGAGATCGCGCGCTCATCTTCACAGCGACTTCCGACTTCAAGACCCGCTACATCCATTCCGTGACGAGCGACGGTACGCTGCGTACGGTGGACACGCTGAACGACACGGCGTGGGTTGCCGGGCCGTGCTTCGGCTGCATGGGCTGGACGCGCGACGGCGATCGCGTGTGGTTCGTCTCCGAGGCATCGGGATACGCCCACCTCTACTCGGCCACCCCCGAGGGCGGTGACGTTCGCCAGCTCACGAGCGGCGAGTGGGAAGTGCTCAACGTGGAGCTCAGCGACAACGGCCGCGATTTCCTGATGCACACGAGCGAAGGCTCCCCGTTCAACCGTCACTACTACCGGATGCCGGTGAACGGCGGCACGCGCACGCGCATAACGAGCGGTGACGGCGGGCACAGCGTGACGCCGTCGCCTGACGGCAGGCTGCTCGCGAACGTGTATTCGTTCTCGAACCGTCCACCGGAGCTGTTCGTGATGGAGAACCGGGCGGGCGCGCAGATGTCGCAGCTCACCACGTCGCCCACCGAGGACTTCCTGTCGTTCGACTGGATCGCGCCGGAGATCGTTATGGTGCCGGCGAGCGACGGAGCCGAGGTGCCCTCTCGCATCTACCTGCCCGAGCAGATGGGAGCGCAGCCTAACGGGGCCGCGGTGATCTTCGTGCACGGGGCGGGCTACCTGCAGAACGTTCACAACAGGTGGTCACAGTACGCGCGCGAATACATGTTCCATCACTACCTGGCCGCGAAGGGCTACGTGGTGCTCGACATGGACTACCGCGCGTCGTCAGGCTACGGCCGCGACTGGCGCACGGCAATCTATCGCCACATGGGCGGCCGCGACCTGCAGGACCAGGTGGACGGCTCGCGCTACCTGGTGAGCCGGTTCGGCATAAGCCCGGAGAGCGTGGGCATCTACGGCGGCTCGTACGGCGGCTTCATCACGCTCATGGCCCTGTTCACGGAGCCGGAGCACTTCGGAGCCGGCGCCGCGCTGCGCTCGGTAACGGACTGGGCGCACTACAACCACGGCTACACGGGACGCATCCTGAACCTTCCGCAGGACGACACCCTCGCATATCGCCGCTCGTCGCCGATCTTCTTCGCGGAGGGACTGGAAGACCCGCTCCTCATCGCCCATGGCATGGTGGACGTGAACGTGCACTTCCAGGACGTGGTCCGCCTTGCACAGCGACTCATCGAGCTTGGCAAGACCGGCTGGGAGATGGCAGTGTATCCCGTGGAGGATCACGCTTTCGTAAGGCCGAGCTCGTGGACGGACGAGTATCGTCGCATATTCGAGCTGTTCGAGCAGCACCTGCCTGCGAGACCGTAGGAGAGTCATCGTCGTCGCGCATCAGCTGTAACTGATGGCTGATGCGCGACCACGAGGCAGCGACTACGGCCTCGGCCTGCGGCGCGAAGCTCCTGACCGAGGCCGTATCCGCTGCCGGCTGCTGTGACCTGATACGCGACCGACTTGTCCTCCCCGCTTCCCTCCTCCCTCCACGAGCAGCGCGACTGGCTGCGCTCGCGGAACGATGCAATCCTGCGGCTGCAGGTGCGGCTGGCTCAGGTGCCTGCACCCACCGGCCAGGAAGGGGAGAGGGGGCAAGTCGTTTATCGCTACATGCGGCGCGTGGGCATTCCGGACATTCGCACCGATCCGGCGGGCAACGTCGTCGGCACCATGCCCGCGCCTGGCGATGGAGGCCGATCCGCACCGATAGTGGTGCTGGCCCATCTCGATACGGTGTTTCCGGCCGGCCAGAGCTGCGCTGTTCGAACGGAGGGCACGCGCCACATAGGCCCCGGGATTGGTGACAACAGTCGCGGGCTGGCCGGAATGCTGGCCCTGGCTGCGTCCATGAGCCGATCGAACACGCGGTTGCGCAGGCCGATAGTCTTCGCAGCCACCACCGGCGAGGAAGGTTCAGGCAACCTGCGCGGGGCGCGACACCTCTTCGCATCCCTCGACACGCTGCCGGCCTGCGCCCTCGCGCTGGACGGACCCGGGAGCGACACTATCGTCCATCAGGCGCTCGGTTCCAGGCGCTTTCGAGTGTCGTTCAGCGGTCCCGGCGGGCATTCGTGGGCGTCCGCGGGTGCTGCCAATGCGGTGCACGCGGCCGGTCGTGCCACCGAGATTCTCTCGCGCTGGCGGGCGTCCGAAAGCAGGTCCTCCCTCGCGGTTACTCGCATTGGCGGAGGACTCTCGATCAACGCCATTCCAGCGGATGCGTGGCTGGAGGTGGACGTTCGCGGGTTGTCCATGCGTGCGCTGGACGCGGGCGAGGCGGCGGTTCGCGCCGCGGTGGAGCGTGCCGTGCGGCAGGAGAACGAGTCCCGTCGCAGCTGGAGCGACCCGTGTCGAGCGACCGTGGAACTCATTGGCGACCGCCCCGCCGGATCGGTGGACGAATCCTCCCCGCTCGTGAGGCACGCCGTGGCCGCCACCCTCGAGGCGAACCGCGAGCCCGTGCTGTGCGCCGCGTCCACCGATGCGAACGTTCCCATCTCGCTGGGCATCCCGGCGATCGCGATCGGTGCCGGCGGCACCGGCGGCGGGGCGCATACCACGGAGGAGTGGTACGACAATTCCGACGGGTGGGTCGGGCTGGAGCGGGCGCTCCGGATCCTGTTTCGCGCCGCGGCAGACTAGGCCGACAGCATCCGGGTATCCCGAGCGCCCGACTCCGTCACTCCCCTCGTACCTCCGAGTGATCGGCGATCGTCATGCTGCCCGTAACGCCCTCCACCCGCGCGGAGCTGCCGATCAGCGAATCCTTCAGCTTCGAGTTCAGGATGTGCGTGTCGCTGCCGATGACGCTGTCGCGAACGGTGGATGAGCGAATCACGGTGTTCGCACCGATGGACACGTTGGGCCCCACCAGGGCGTCGTGAAGCTCCACGCCATCCTCGATGTACACGGGCTCCACGATGGTGGAGTTGCCGGTGTCCGCCGGCCGGCGCGCGCGTCCACGCTCCAGCATCACGCGGTTCGTGGCTATGAGCGTGTCCGGCGTTCCCGCATCGTGCCATCCTTCCACGTCCACGACGCGGATCTTCGCCCCGTGGTCAATCATGTACTGGAATGCATCGGTGAGGTACCACTCGCCCTTGTTCGGCGGGCCGGCCAGAACATGGTCAATGCCCTCGTACAGCAGCTTCCAGTTGCGGATGTAGTACAGACCGATGTTCGCGCGTCGTGAGATGGGCTCGGACGGCTTTTCCACGATGCGCGTCATGTTTCCTTCGTCGTCCGTCACCACCACGCCGAAGGCCTGGTAGTTCTCCACCTCCTTCGTCCAGATGACCCCGTCCACGTCCAGGTCCTTTATCACCGACAGGTCGGCGTCGAAGATGGTGTCCACGAACACGATCAGCACGGGCTGGTCCACGTACTCCCGCGCGAGCTGCACGGCACCCGCAGTGCCGTCCTGCACCTTCTGCTCGATGAACACCGAGGGGATGGGAAACCTCTCGCGCGCGTACTCCTCCACCTTCTCCTTCAGGTGGCCGGTTATGTAGATCACCTGCTCAACGTTGCCCAGGCGCTGCAGGTCTTCCAGGATGTACTCCATCACCGGCTTGCCCGCCACCTTCAGCATGGGCTTCGGCGTGATGTGCGTGTGCGGACGGAGGCGGGTTCCCTTCCCTGCCAGCGGAATTATCACCTTCATGTCGTCAGGCCCTCCCGTAGCGGTCGCTCAGCCTGACGACGTCGTCCAGGTCCGGCGTTGATGCCTCGAGCACATCACAGTCGGTGATGGCTTCCATCTGGTGCACGGTGCCGGGTGTCACGTGATACGACTGCCCCGCCTCCAGCGGCACGTCCCTCAGCTCCCCGCTGGCGTCCGCCACCCGGAACACCATGCGGCCGGAGAGAAGGCTTATGGTCTCGTCCTTGCGCTCGTGGTACTGCACCGAGAGCGCATGCCCCGCCTTGATGTGAAGGACCTTGCCGACATACCTGTCAGTGTGCGCCCAGATGCGCTCGTGGCCCCACGGCTTGTCAACTATCACGACTTCCTTGCGTCCGCTCACACTTTCCTCATGTCATGAGTATGCACAGGTTCACCAAAGGTCGGTGAACGAGAAGGTAACGCGCATCGCCGCCTCGTTCTCGCGCCCCCTGGTCCACGCGTATGACAGTGCGGGGCGCGACACCCAGATCGGGAAATCCACCCGCAGCCTCACGTCCCTCTCGAGCAGCGGGCCGCGCAGCGCGATGCCAATGCCCGCATCAGCAAGAAGTGCGTCATCGGATCCGTCCGCCAGCGTGTCGGGAAAGATCTGCATCCCGATGTCCGCGAACAGCGACGCGAACAGCTCAAGCCGGCGGTCTTCGCCGAACGCATGCACGCGAAGCGCCTCTTCCGCATTCACGGCGACGATGTTCGGCACGCGCACACGCGGGTCATAGCCGCGCAGGGCGGCCCCGCCCACCGAAACGTAGCGCACCTCCGGAAGTGCCAGGGGCGCTCCCTCCGGACGCAGCAGGTGATTCGGGAATGACTGCGTGGGTGACAGCGCACTGAGGTAGGTTGCACGCTCTCTCGGTGCATCTATCTCCCCTCCCACGTACATGCGCAGCATGTGGACCATGTGCCCGGTGGGCGACCGGCTCACGTACGTGGCGGACGCCTCCGCCCGCGCGTAAGGCTCGTCCTCTCGCCCTGCGCCAACCGCATAGCCGCCGGTCAGCGACGCGCTCATGCGGATGCCCTGCTCCTCGGCCGGCCGCAGCTCGAGTCCCACAGTGAGGTCGGTGGCTGAGCGGCCGCTCCAGCGCTCGGGATCGTAGAAGTTGTGGTCGTAGGGGTAGGTGCCCGTGACCGCGAGGCTCATCCTCGCTCGCCGCCCGCCGGCAACGGGGCGCAGCAGGTACCACTCCCTTCGAGCATCCACGCGCCACAGGCCATCCACTCGCCACACGCCGTACGAGAAGCCTTCGAAGGGGCGCGTGGACCCCGGCACTATCGGGTTCTCGTGCAGCAGCCAGCCCTGCCAGCGCGACGTCTGCGGCGAGCCATCGGTGCCCGGCGGCGAGCCCTCAGGCCTGTTGCGCCCGTTGCGCGGAACGCGGGACGACACCCCTGCGGCAAGTTCGAGACGGCCCAGGATTCCCGGGAAGTTGCTCCTCGCGCGCAGCACGCCGGTCATGCCGCCGGGACGCGAGTACCACACGAGTGGCGACAGGAGCGATACTCTCCGCCCGCCCCGCTCCTGCCGCAGCGCTGGCGGGTCGTACCCCGGGTCGGCCGAGTGCGTATCCAGCCTGGCGGGGCCGGCATGCAGGTTGTTGGTCGGAAACCAGTCCGGCGTCACGTCGAAAGGGTCGAGCCGCACTTCGAGCGGCGCCTCCGAAGTGAAGATGCGAACCGACTGCTCGTCAGGCTGTGCAGCGGCCCGCAGCACCTTCCAGCCGTCGGACGTGCGCACCCCGACCGGCATCGGGTGACGATACTCGCCGTGCCTGACGACTTGCGCCTCCGTCTCCCAGCTGCTCCCCACCCGCCGTATGCTGACGTCACCCAGCGAATAGTCCACGAGGCCTGTTCGATGCACCCACTGGTCGAAGAACCATGACATGTCCTCGCCCGCTGCCGCACTCGCCTCCGCCCTCATGGCCATCTCGTCAACGTGGCGGAATGCCCACCGCTCGTAGTAGCGCTGGAGGAAGTCCCGAAACCGATCGTCGCCCATGGCATCGCGCAGTGCGCCGAACATCAGCTCTGCACGCCCGTACACCATGCGCGAGTAGGTTGCGTAGTCCCTGAACCCGGAGGCGGTCGTGCCCGGCGGCTGCGCCATTCCGGTGATGTCGTAAAGCGCCTGGTTGCGCCGAATCTCCGTGCGACTTCCCGGTTGCGCCACGACAGCCCGGCCACCGGCACCGCGAGCCGCCGCGTCGTCCTCGCCGATTCTCTCGTGAGGCGTGAGCCCCTGCGCCCATCGGGTCTGGTACGACGAAAGCCCCTCATCCATCCAGCCCGAACGCCACTCGTTGTTCGCGAGCATCCCGTGCACGTACATGTGGCCGCCCTCGTGCAGAACGAGCCCCTGTGACGGCGAGCCGTTCATCATGAGCATCGGGAACTCCGTTCCCCCTCCCTCGATCCTGTGCACGGCCGTGAGCTGCGGCCAGGCATACGGGCCGAAGGTCCGCTCCAGCCAGTCGAGCGCCACACGAGTGCGGTTCACCACCACGCCGCCGCCCCACGTGGATTCGTCGCCGGGCTGGTACAGCACGTGTACCGCCACGCTGTCCCACACAGGGAAGCGCGAGCCGCGCGGGGTGGACTCACGCACGTACCAGCCACCCTCGTATCGGTATCCCGGCGCCGCCGACCACCCGAAGTGGTGCACGTCCCGCGCGAGGAACCGCACATGCTTCCGCCCCGCCATTGGAGCAGACACGTTCAGGCGTCGCGCCGGCAGGTCATCGTACGCGTCCGGCTGGCCGGCCACCTCGCCCCAGCGCAGCGCCCCGGACCAGCCCGGATCTCCCTCCACGAGCACCCCCGTGGCGCCCACCACCTGATCCGCGGCCAGGTCCAGCGTGACGTCGAAGGTGCCGAACTCGCCATAGAACTCGCCTGCGGGCACCAGCGGGTTCGGTTGCCAGCCGAGCCTGTCGTAGACGGCCACCCGTGGATACCAGTGTGCGAAGTCAACGTGTCGGCCGCGTCTTCCCTGCCGCCTGGGCACGGTGGACGGACGCGCTTCCCATTCGAAGCGCACCACGATCGAATCGGCTGGTGGCAGCGGCCGGGGCAGCTCGAATCGTACCACCGTGCTGTCCGGCGCTCCGGTGTACTCGGGTTCTACACTCGTCCCGTTGATCGTGGGGGTGGAGGTGAACCTCTCGTACGCGTAGTCAGGCTCCGACAGCTTCTGAAAGCGGACGCGACCTTCGCGCTCGTCCACCGAGCTCCACGCCGAGCCTGGCCGGAATGCGTTCAGGTGCTGATGCACGTACAACTCGCGCAGCGTGTCGGGCGAGTTGTTCACGTAGTTGAGAACCGCACGGCCGTGCAGCACACCGCGCTCGTCGTCGAGCCTGGCGTGTATCTCGTAGTCGGCGCGTTGCTGCCAGTACTCCTTCGGGTCGCCGCTCGGCGGCGTTGAGCTCGCAACAGCCTGTTGTATTGCGAACGCGAAGGTTACGACCGTTAGCATGCCCCCCCGTGCGGTGGAATTCACTTCCGGCTGGCAAGTTGCCGGAAGTGTACCCAGATGTCGCTTCGAACGCGAGTGCGCCGGGCACAGCGGTTGGAGAGACAACGGGCCGGCCACCTGGCGGCGACCGGCCCGTCGAAAAGCATGACCTGAGAGCTGTCAAACAGCAGCCGAAAGCATTCGGCGACGCAGCAGTGCGAGGCGGCGCTTCACCGAGCCGTCGTATACATGATCGCCGATCCGCACGACGACTCCACCGATGAGGTTCTCATCCACGGACACGTGCGGGACCACGGTTGCGTTGATGCGCTCGCCAAGTCGGGTCACGAGACTCTCGACCTCGGCGTCCTCCACCTGTCTGGCGAACGTGATCTGCGCGTGCACGCGGCCTTCGCGCTGGTCCAGCAGCTGCAGGTACGCGTCGTAGATCTCGGGGATCAGAAGCTGGCGACGATTCTTCACCAGAGTCTGCAGGAAGCGCACGAAGTTCCGCGGTGCGTGATCCTTCAGTGCGCTGCCGATGACCTCGTTCTTCCGCTCGTCCGGTATCTGGGGAGCGGCGAGGAAGTTGCGCAGGGTAGCGTCCGTGCGCATGGCGTGCGCCAGCTGGTGGAACATCTCTCCCCAGCCGCCTGTGTCGCCATCGCGGACGGCCAGTTCGAGGAGCGCTTCCGCGTAGTTGCGCGCAATGGTCGTGTCGCGCATCAGCTCTTCGCCGCCGACTGGAGCGAGACGGTGGACAGGAACTCGTCCACGATCTGGCGGTTTGCTTCGCTGTCGAAGTTGCGCTGCACCACCTTGCCGGCGCCGGCGATGGCCATCTCCACGGCCTCACGCCTGAGCTGCACGAGTGCGCGCTTCTTCTCGAGTTCGATCTCCTGCCTGGCGCGCTCCAGCATCTCTTCCTGCTGGCGCCGGGTCTCGGCGATCATCTTCTGCTTGAGTTCCTCGGAAGTGGCACGGCCCTGGGCGATGATCTGCTGGGCTTCCTGGCGCGCGGCTGCGATGGCAGCCTGATGCTCGGCGAGGAGCTTTGCGGCTTCCTCACGATCGGCGCGGGCTTCGTCAATTGCGTCCTGCAGTGCCTTCTCGCGTGCCTCGACTGCCGCGAGCAGCGGCGGGAAGGCGAAGCGTGACAGGACCATGAGCAGGACGACGAAGATCAGCAGCGTCCAGAGCATGAGTCCGCCGCTCGGCGCGAGCAGGTCTACTCGCTCCGCTTCCTGTGCGAAGGCGGGGGTTGCGGTGAGCATGAGCGCCGGAAGCGCCGTAAGCGTGGTTCGCATGGAGACGTCTGGTAGTTGGTGCGGCGTCGTCAGGCCCCGGGGCCTGACGACGCCTTACGAATCAGAACTTGCCCTGGATCTGGAACGCCACCACCACGCCGAAGAGCGCGGCACCCTCGATGAGGGCGGCGAGAATGAGTGCAGCGGTCTGGATGCGGCCTGCGGCCTCGGGCTGGCGAGCCATGCCCTCGACGGCGGACCCGCCGATGCGGCCGATGCCGAGTCCGGCGCCGATCACTGCGAGTCCGGCGCCAAGGCCGGCACCGATGAGGGAGAGACCCTGGTTGTTGCTGACGGCCTCGCCGGCCACCTGCAGCATGGGAAGGATTTCAGCGAACATGATTCGTGTTCCGGTCTGGTAGTGTTTTCCTGCCTGACGCTTCGCGCTGTTCCCTTTCGGGCGTTGCGCTACCCGTCACCGGGGCCCGGGCCCCAACGGGCTTCCCCGGCCATCCGGCCGGGTACGAGACCCGCTGACGAAGCGACCTTCAGCGGGGGACAACAGAACTTCGGTTGTAGATCAGCTGCCGGTGTCCGGCACCTGCCCCGACAGCGACCGTCGCGATCGTGACTGCGCGACAGCAGCCGGCAACCGGAAGCCGCGCGCAGCAGTGATCGTGGACTTGCGACTTCCTCTAGTGCGCCGCCTCCCTGATCTGGCCGATGAACACGGCCGAGAGAAGGGTGAAGATGAACGCCTGCAGGAACGCAACGAAGATCTCCAGCATCATGATCGCCACCGCCATCAGGAACGGCGCGCCGGAGATCACGCTGCGGAAGGTGAAGATGAGTCCGATGATGGCGAGCACGATGATGTGCCCCGCCGTCATGTTGGCGAAGAGTCGGATGGCCAGCGCGAACGGCTTGGTGAGCTTCCCGATGATCTCCACCGGCGTCATGACGAGCGTCATGGGGAGCTTCATCGCCAGCGGCATGTCGTGCGGCCAGTAGACGATCGTGCCCAGGTAGCCTGCGCCCAGCGAGCGCATTCCCGCGATCTCCACCACCACGAAGGTGATGATCGCCAGCATGGCCGTGACCGAGATGTTCCCGGTGGCGGTGGAGCCGTAGGGAACGAGTCCGAGCAGGTTGGCGAAGAGGATGAAGAAGAAGAGCGTGAGGAGGAACGGCACGTACCCGTTTCCGTTCTTGCCCACGTTCGGCAGGATCACCTCGTTGCGCAGGTACAGCACCACTCCTTCCATTCCCGCAGCGAAGCCCCTGGGACGCCCGATCTGGCGTGAGGCACGCTGGTGCGAGCGCGCGGTGCCCACGAGCACCAGGATGCACAGCGTCGCCGCCAGCAGCAGGAAGATCACGTGCTTGGTGGGCGAGAAGTCCAGCAGCAGCGGGCCAACGCGCACCGGCTCCCATTCCGGGAGGTGGATCTCCTTGTAGAAGGGAGGCTTCCAGTAGGGCAGCTCCAGGTGATGCCCGTCGGTGATGTGCGGGGTGATGATGTCAACCTTCGCTTCCTCCGCGGACGCGTGGGAAGCGGAGTGCTCCGCGGCGGGAGCCTCGACAGCCTGCGCGTTGGCGGACGCGTGAGGCACGGCCAGCAGAAGGAAGGCAGGCAGCAGGACGCGAGCGAGCGTCATGTGTTGATCAGCAGGGGTTCGAGCAGCGACGACACGAAGAAGAAAGCGACGAGGCTCACGAGCGCCGCACTGGAAGGCAGCCCCAGCGCCCCGACGATTACGAAAGCAAACGCAGCGAGGGTGGCAAGCCTGAGCAGCATTCCCACGCCCCACATGGCAATCATGTTCTCGCGACCGCCGAAGCGGAGAGCGATGAACGAGATCACCTGAACCACAAAGGCAACGCACGCACTCACCAGCACCGCGTGCCGCTCGTCAGGCATTTCGTACAGGAACCCGAAGAGCCACACTCCGGCTGCCAGGACGATCAGCGACGCAACGGCGAAGACGACCACGCTCCTCATTGCCGTCGCTTCGCCTCCTCCTCTCGCCGCAGATCGCCCATCAATCGCCGATAGATGCTCGTGAAGCCGGCCGCCGCCCCGATGAACACTCCCACCAGCGTTCCCCAGGGAGCCCACCCCAGGCGACGGTCCAGCCACTGTCCAACATACAGAAACAGCAGGATGCTGATGGCGAACTGGATTCCCGCACCCGCCAGCGCCGCGCCACCGCCACCGCCACCAACCTCGCCCGCCGACCGGCGCGATCGCCTCGGCGGCTCCACGCTCTCCTGCCCTCCGCGCGGCTCAGCTTCACCGCCCGAAGGCCCGTCAGAACGCCCGTCCACCGCCTCTCGGCGACGCTCCCGATCCTGCTCCATCGCGGCGGAATGTAGGAGCTTGTGAAATTTTTCGCAAGCAAACCGACCCGGCCGGCCCGAACAGACCACGAAGGGAATCGGACTCGCACAAAGTGCTTGCAACGCAATCCTTTACGCGTGACTTTCAGCTTGACGCATCGTCGCTTTGTTGATAAGTTCGCATCGGTCCGAAATGTGAGCTTTCCCCGGCTGCGACCCGTCCCGCAAACCGGACCAGCTCCGCACGCTCCCAAGCGCCCCGCATGCACCGCCAGCTCCTCGTACCAGTCCTGCTCGCCGTCGCCCTGGCGGCGGCCACCGGACGCATTTCGCACTCCAACGAGCTCGCCGCCGCAGACGCGGACAGCCCCACCCGGCTGGCGCCCCTCGCCATCGCCGCAGGGGCATCCGCCGACGCAGCCCGGGACGCCGAGGGCGCCGAGTCCGAGGTGAGCCACGAGCTGGCAGTGTCCGCGGAGGGCGGTGTCGTGCGCTTCGAGCTGAAGCTCACCAACGAAAGCGGACGCCGGCTGGAACTGAACTTTCCCGACGGCTACACGCACGACGTCACGGTGCTGGACGCCGCCGGGCGCGAGGTATGGCGCTGGAGCCGCGGCCGCCTCTTCACCCAGACCATCCGCAACCGCATGCTCGGCGCCGAGGAGTCCTTTGCGGTGGTGGAGCAGTGGAAGCCGGATGGTCTTCGCGGCACCTTCACGGCGGTAGTCGAGCTCCGCAGCACGAATTTCCCGGTCGCCGAGCGGGCGGGCTTCAGGCTGCCGTAGCGTCCGCGGGCCGGGTGCTCGGGCCCGCCCCCTCCCACACGCCAGGTACGCGAGGATAGCTTCCCCGCTCCACCACACGGGGGATGTCTCATCGTGGCGACCCACCAATCGCCTTCCGCGCGCGGCGAACGCAACGGCACCGAAGACCTGCAGCTCCTCGAGGAGCTCTCGGCCGCACATGCGAGGCTGCTTGAGCAGATAGCAAGGCGCATCATCGGCCAGCACGACATAGTGGACAACCTGCTGGCCGCGCTGCTGGCGGGCGGCCATGTGCTGCTCGTGGGTGTGCCGGGGCTGGCGAAGACGCTCCTGGTGCAGACAGTGAGCGAAGCCCTGGACCTCAGCTTCTCGCGCGTGCAGTTCACGCCGGACCTGATGCCGAGCGACATCACGGGCACGGAGCTGCTGGAGGAGGAGCACGCGACGGGGCGGCGGGTGTTCAAGTTCGCGCGCGGGCCGATCTTCGCGCACGTGGTCCTGGCGGACGAGATCAACCGTGCGCCACCGAAGACGCAGGCCGCGCTGCTGCAGGCGATGCAGGAGCATGCGGTGACGGCGGCGGGCCAGACGTACAGGCTGCCGGAGCCGTTTTTCGTGCTCGCCACTCAGAATCCCATCGAGCAGGAGGGCACCTACCAGCTTCCGGAGGCGCAGCTGGACCGCTTCATGTTCGAGCTACGGGTGGGGTACCCCACTCGTGAGGAGGAGGAGCGGATAGTTACTGCCACCACCGGTGAGGGTGGGGGAACGGTGGAGCGGGTGCTGGATGCGGAGCGCCTCGCTGCGCTGCAGGGACTGGTGCGCCGACTGCCGGCGCCGCCGAGTGTGGTGCAGTACGCGGTGCGCCTGGCGAGGGCGACGCG
>CAYQAO010000002.1:0-131189 GCA_964415485.1 uncultured Gemmatimonadaceae bacterium | reverse complement strand
TGGTAGCTCGTCGGGCTCATAACCCGAAGGTCGCGGGTTCAAATCCCGCCCCCGCCACTGTACGAAAGCGGCCGACATCATCCGATGGCGGCCGCTTTCGCTTGCGATGACGCGTCGTCCGTGAATGGCAAGCCAGCATACCTGCTGTCCAGCCGTGTCGGCGGGCCGCGTCCGTTGCGCGGGAGCGACTACTCCGCGCGCTACGAAAGTGCCACGCAGCCAGCCGTCCCCTCTGGCTCTCGCCAGCACTCGGCGTTAGTGGTATTATCGTGACGGTTCGGCCAAGTATCGTCAGCGCGCGGTGATGCGCGCGAAGGCGCGTCATGCGCCCTGCCGCAGTCCCAATCGCGTTCACCTCGTTCACGCGGGATTGCATGCCATGAGTGAAAACGGCGCTCCCTCCCTCTCGCGGCTCATAGCGATCGCCGCTGCGTTCGTTGTCATCGGCTCCTTCCTGGTCGCGTACCTCTGGGAAACCGCGAACCAGTTGCTCGCCGGTCACTTCGACTCCCGCATGGTTCTACTTGCGGTACCGGTCGCGGCTGTCCTGGCAGGACTGCTGGTTCTCCTGGCCCGAATGCTTCGGCGCATGAACGGAGAGCGCGACCCGAAGGCACGCGCTACCTAGCGACTCATACCCGCATCCCACCTTCGGCTCGGCATCACGACAACAGAGGTCCCCGAGGTATCTGAGGTTCACGGCATTCCCGACCCACACGGAGGATCCCAGTGAGTTCAGATGAGCGCTCCATGGTTACCGACACAGACAATCCTTCCGGATCGGGAGTATCAGACGTGCCGAGAACCCAATTATTGCCCGAGGAAGAACCCGTGGTAACGGGAACTCTGTTCCTCACGCTGATCCTCCTCATGATCATCGCGGGCTTCTGGGTGATCATCTATCAGCGCCTCATCACCTCCTGACGGGAGCCGCGAACCATGAAGGCACACGTCTATGAGAAGGGGATGCTTGCGGTCGGCATCGGAGTGCTGGTGGCCTGCGGACTGGCGCTGGTGTATGCGTCGGTAGCGCTCGGCTTTCACCTGCCGGGGCGGACGGCACAGATCGTCCCGCAGGATGTGTACAGGGTTGCCCCGTTCAACCAGCCCGGCGTGAGGCAGACCGGGCCGGATTCCTACGAAGTCGTGATGGTGGCGCAGACGTGGGCATTCGTTCCGGGGGAGGTGCGCGTGCCGGTAGGTGCGGACGTGACCTTCACTGCGACGAGCGTTGACATCATCCACGGCCTCAATGTCGAAGGCACGCGCCTGAACCTGATGCTCATTCCCGGTCAGGTCACTCGCAACTCGATCAGGTTCAGCCGACCGGGAGTCCACCTGATCATTTGCCACGAGTACTGTGGTACCGGTCACCACCACATGGTCGGGCGAGTGGTAGTGGAGCCTGCGTCATCCGCGAGTTCGGACAGTTCGGCCACCATCGCTGTCGGGAGCCCCGTGCAATGAGCGCGCTTACGCCAACCGTACTCGATCCGTCGGGCTACGACCTGCCTGACGAGCAGCGCAGCATACTTCGCTGGACCATCTACATCGGCTACGCCGCGCTCGTGGCCGGCGTGTTCCACGGCCTTGCAAATGCCCTCTCGTACGCCGGTGTGGACATCATCGGCTACTTCCCGGGCCTGAGAACGTACTACCAGGGACTCACCGCGCACGGTGTCGCGAACGTCCTGATCTTCACCTTCAGCTTCGCCAACGCTTTCCTTCCGCTCATGACGGCACGGGCACTCGCCCGTCCGCTGAACGGTTCCCTCCTGGTCGCCAGCTTCGTCTTTCTCGTGCTCGGCAACATCCTCACCGTGTACGCGGTGGTGAGCAACCAGGCCAGCGTGCTGTATACGTCCTACGCGCCGCTTCAGGCGCACTGGAGCTACTACATCGGGCTTGCCCTGGTGGTCGTCAGCACGTGGCTGGCCCTCCTGTGCATGGTGCTCACGCTACGGGCCTGGAGACGCGACCATCCGGACGAGCGAATCCCGCTGCTCGCGTACATCTCGGTGGTTTCCTACGTGATGTGGTTCCTCGCATCGCTCCCGCTCGCGGTGTCGTTCCTGGGCTTCATGACACCCTGGTCGTTAGGAATCCTGCCCAACATTGACCCGCTGCTCACGCGCACGCTGTTCTGGTTCTCGGGTCACGCGATCGTGTACGCATGGCTGCTCCCGGCCTACGTGTCGTGGTACGCGCTCATTCCCCGGCAGGTGGGCGGAGAGCTCATCAGTGATTCCTACGCTCGCATCACCTTCATTCTATTCCTGCTGCTGTCCATACCCACCGGCTTCCATCACCAGTACACGGACCCCGGAATCCCCCAGCACTTCAAGGTGCTGCACGGCGTGCTCACGTTCGGCGTGTTCTTCCCGAGTCTCGCCACCGCGTTCAGCGTCATGGCATCGCTGGAGATCGGAGGTCGGCGGGCCGGCGGACGCGGACTGCTAGGGTGGATACGAAAGCTCCCGTGGGGCAATCCATCAGTGGCAGCGCAGCTCCTGGCGATGCTCACCTTCGTGTTCGGTGGCGCCACGGGGCTGATCAACGCGAGCTACGCCATGAACCAGGTGGTCCACAACACCACCTGGGTTCCGGGGCACTTCCACATGACGGTGGGATCCGCAGTGGCCCTCACGCTCATGGGAGTGGCGTACTGGCTGATTCCGTACCTGAAGAAGCGCGAATTGTGGGGGCGCAAGCTGGCTCTTGCTTCGTCGTGGACGTACACCATCGGCCTTCTGATCTTCGCGCGCGGCATGATCAGCGGCGGGCTGGAGGGGATGCCGAGGCGCACCTTCATGGCGCAGGCGTCGTATGGCAGTCCTGCGTGGGAACTCCCGGGGCTCCTTACCGGCATTGGTGGCTCGCTGATGTTCGCGGGTGTGATGATGTTCTTCGTGGTGGTTGGAATGACCATCATCGCGGGTCGTCGCGACCAGGGGCCGGGCGACATTCCGGTTTCGTACACCCTCACACCCCCGGCAACCTCCGGTTGGGAACCGAAGCTGGATAGGCTGGGACTGTGGGTGATCGCGGCAGTCGTACTCGTGGTGATCGCCTACGGGCCGTTTTTCGCGACGTATACACCGCACTTCGTCTCGCCCGGCTTCAAGGGGTACTGACCTGGCCTCGGGTGAGGCCTGCCGACCTGCGAGTCCGACGCGGCAGCCGGCAGGGATGCCGTGCTCAGAGGGAGGCGTCCTGCGGCGCCTCCCTCTGTTGCTTGCAGTCGCAGCCCGGGTTTCAGCACCCGTTGCTCGGGTGGGGTGCACAGGCTTTTCCCGGACGCCAAGGCAGGCTATCTTTTCCTGCTGTCCTTGGTTCCCCTGCGGGTCATCCGCCGGCTGGTCGCGCTCTGGTCATGCGACATCGGAACGGGACTGCCTGGCAGGGTAGCTCAGCCGGTTAGAGCGCACGACTCATAATCGTGAGGTCGGGAGTTCGAGTCTCCCCCCTGCTATACCGAACCCCGCTGGCGGACGTCCGCCAGCGGGGTTTCTTCTTGCGGCTCGTGCGTCCTCATACGGTCGTGTAGCCGCCGTCCACGAGGTAGTAGCCGCCAGTGATGAACGAGGCCTCGTCGGAGAGGAGGAAGCAGACCATCGGCGCCACTTCCTCCGCCCTCCCAAGCCTGCCTAACGGGTGACGGGAGACGAGCACCTCACGATACTCCTCCGGCAGCTCCGCCAGCAGCGGCGTGTCAATATAGCCCGGTCCCACGCAGTTGATCCGCAGGCCCTGCGGCCCGTACTCGGCTGCCGCGTTCCGCGTCAGGCCGACCACACCGTGCTTTGCCGCAGTGTACGCAGCGTTCCCTATCGCCGCCACCGCACCGTGGATGGACGCCATGTTCACGATCGCGCCATGGCCGGCGCCAGCCTGCAGCATGGCCGGGATCTGGTACCGCATCCCATACAGCACGCCGTTCAGGTTGATGTCCACCACCCTGTCCCAGTCCTTCAGGTCCACCTCTCCCACGGGCGCCTGCGCGCCGCCAATGCCGGCGTTGTTCACGGCATAGTGAAGGGCACCGTAGGTGTCCACGGCGTACGCCACCGCCTTCTCCGAGTCCTCTGCCTTCGCGGTGTCCTGCTGAAATGCGCTGGCGGTGCCGCCCTCACTCCGGATCTCGCTCGCAACCCGCTCGGCGCTCTCGAGCCTGATGTCGGTCAACACGACCTTCACTCCCTCGCTCGCCAGCATCTTCCCGATGGCTTCCCCCAGGCCGGAGCCCCCGCCCGTCACGATCGCCACCTTGCCGTCCAGTCCCCTCATCGTCACCTCGCCGAAATGGTAGCCTGTTGCCGACGCCCAGTGGTGCGCGGCCGCGTAACATGCAGAACAGAAAGGGTGCAAGGAGCGTGCATCGGACCACGGGAAGCTCCATCACGCTCGCTCACGCGTTGACGTCGGACTCCCTGGAAAGACAGATCAGGAATCGCTGCGCGAAGGAACAACTGCAATTCCGCGCTCGAGCGTCTGCTTCACGGGACAGCGGTCGGCGATGCGAAGCAGCTGGCTTCGCTGTTCGTCGGTCAGGGGACCCTCGAGGTCAATCTCGCGCTCGAGCCTGTGCGGACCCACTTCATCGGTCTCGCAGTTCTCGCAATCCAGCTCGTGGGCGTGCGACTGTCGAAGCCGCACGCTCACGGATTCGAGCGGCCAGCCCTTCCGGTCGGCATACATGCGAAGGGTGATGGCGGTGCAACCGCCGAGCGCACCGAGCATCGTCTCGTAAGGCGTGGGGCCCAGGTCGGTTCCACCGAGTGACACGGGCTCGTCCTGAATCCAGAAGTGTGTTCGAGACTCGGTAGTGGTGCGGTAGCGACCCCTGTGCGTGCGTGCGGTGACCCAGCGATTGCTTTCAGACTCGACAGCCGCCGACCCATCGCCTGCACGTCGTGTCGCCTGCTCCTTCTCCCGGTCACCTGTGGTAGTCATCTGCGCCTCGTGCGTGTCATGAAAGGGCCCCTCGGTTCCGGGCCGGGGGCATGAAGCTACCTCCGGGGAACGCAGGCGGCCACGACCGGCCGGGAAGAGTTTACCCGGGCCGGCGGGCGCTCGTCTGTCAGGGGCAGCAGCTATGTTGAGGAGACTGGAATACCTCCGCCTCGGTATTCCGGCATGAAGAGCGGCAGGTAGAGACTCGGCTCACTGACCTGCCCGCCAGACCGTCATCTCGATAAGGGGAGGTGCACGGTGGCTCAGCCGACCGGCCGGTGCCGGAACCATGCGCGCGTGAGGCGGGACCTCAAGCGAAAGGAGTCGTTATGCGCATTCCACGCGGCAGCGACAGGGAACTCACCACCGCAGGTGGTGCGGTAATCATCGGTCCGAACCAGCTTGCCCTCCTCCTGGGGCTGGTGGACCGACCGGGATACCAGGCGGAAAGCTCTCAGGACATGCTCAACGCAGCCATGCCGTACATGTGGCTGTTCCGCTCCGCGTCTCATCACGCATTGAAGAAGTCCCTGCGGAGACTGAATTCCGCATGGGTAAGCCGACGTCGCGAGGGTCGGCGAACCGTGTGGCAACTGACCGAGCGGGGCATCGGCATAGTGGAGCGCACGGTGCCGGCACATCTCATGGGACACGGTGCCTACCAGGGGGTCGCCGTGCTGAGGGCCGGCTCGCTCGAGGAGAATCGCAGGCAGGCGCTGGCCTGGAAATGGAGGCGTGCCATTATCGAAAGCGGCATGGCGCCCATCTTCACCTTGGCGGATGCGATGGTGAGCGCGTGGCGCGCCAGCACCCGCGCGGTCGGCATGGCCGAGAGCCTCAGGAAGCACCACGAGCTTTACGTTCTGGAGAACTACGTCCGCACCTACGTACTGGAGCACGGGAAGCTTCCGACCGGGAGGCGCGCCCTCAACGGCTCGGGCATGGTCGTTGACTTCGACGAGCTGCTGCGCTCATGCCAGGGAGGGGGCGACGGTTCACGGGGCTCGTCCTGACGCGGACAGCCGCACTTCGTCCCCCTCCCGAATCGTCCCCGCCGAAACGACGCTCGCGTACACGCCGAACGTCGACTTTGCCCGCCTGGCAAGGTATTCGAGTATGCGCGCGTCGTCCGGCAGGTCGCGCTGCGAGAAGGACACCATTCGGCAGCGAACGGTAGGCTCGGTAACCTCGAGAACCACGCCCTCTCCGATCGTCAGCCGGCGTCCGATCCATCCCTGCTCGAGCGGCGTCACGCCATCGGCTTCGATCACGATGTTCGGCCGGAAGCGCCTGACGTCAACGGACGCGTCAGGCAGGGCGGAGTGCAGCCAGCGCAGCGAGGCCGTGCTGAGCACGTGCACGGGGGCCACGTCCAGGTGCCTGTGTCGTCCCTGCCTCTCGAGTGTCACGGGACGATTCAAGGCGCGGGAGAGGGTCGGGTTCAGCCCCGGGTCGTCGTGAGGCAGGCTTCCGCCGTCGGGAAGACTCACCCATGCCCCTCCGTCGCGCGCGTGGGCGCCGAACTCGATCAGCCCATCCACCCGCTCGAAGCGCCGCGTGGTCTTGCCGCTCCCCAGCTTCCCCGATTCCGTGTTGACGGCAAGCATCCTGTCCCACTCGATACCCGAGTCGTTGATGCGCAGCTCCGCGCAGCGCTCTCCCTGCATGGACTTCACGGGATATCGCCAGAGCTGGGCGACGCGAAGTGGATCGCTCACGATCGCCTACGCGCGAGGCAGTACGTCCCGCGTGAGCTCGTTCCGAACGTTGCCGGTGTTGAGCGTTCCCGCGGGTTCGAACAGCAGCAGGTGCACTTCCTCTTCCGCAACCGGCAGGTGCTCCACGCCGCGCGGCACCACCAGCATCTCGCCCTCCCGAACCGTCACGTCGCCATCTCTCAGGCGCATGAGGAGAGTGCCCTTGAGCACCATGAAGAGCTCATCCTCGTTCTCATGATGATGCCACACGAACGGCCCCCTGATCCGTGCCAGCTTCACGTGCTGCCCGTTGAGCTCCGCCACGATCCGCGGGCTCCAGTACTCTCCAACCGCCTTCAGTTCGCTGTCAATGCTTACGGCCTTCATGGAACCTCCGGAGCAACCCGCGTTCGGCTGATAGTCATTCAATGTTCCGCTGCGTAGGACAGCGTGCCGCCCACCAACCGGGCCGGAGACATGAGCCGATGCGGTTCGGCAGTCTCGACGCTGCGAATGTGAACAACCTTAATGTTCAGCGTGAGAAGCAGGTCTGCAATCAGCCTTCGGTGACACCGCCACCACAGTATCTCGGCACACATCACGGCGGTCCGCAATCCTCCGGCGAGCATGAGAAGCTCAAAGAGGCCCGACGCGAACTCCTCGCTCGTCATGTGGTCCGCGTAGCCGCGAAATGACGAGTTTCGCCAGCCGGAATTGGGAGAGTCCGGATCGGGAGTCCGGCGTCCACCGAGCGAGGGAAGGGAACGGTATGCCACGCCGGCTGCGGACAACGCCTGCTCCAGCGCGGCCTCGTTGAACTGGGGAAGGCGACGAGATCCGGGAAAGCGCCTGACGTCCACCACCAGCTCTACTCGATGAGCAGCAAGGAGCGCCTGGAGCTGCTCCAGTGAATGGGTGGAGTGTCCGATGGTCCAGATCAACGCCGTATCTCGCCGCACGTAACCACGGAGCAGCCGTCATTCCGCACTCTCAGGGCCCTTTCGCCAGGCTGCAGGCCGGTCATCGAGATGTCCTCCTTCTCTTCAGGCGCGCGGTGAGCGTCGACCTGTCGGGGGCAGAATCCGGGCCGACGAGTGTCGCCTCAGTCCCGGTTCAGCATCAGAATCGCTCACCCCTCGCTTCGCGGATCTGGCTTCCCACGGGCCGAATCCGCCCCCACATGGTGTGGAAGAAGAGCAGGATGCCGCCGATTTGCGCGAAGCTGCACAGTACGATCGCCCAGCGCAGCCACAGGTCCGGAACCGCCGATCGCATCAGCTCTCCAGCTACCCGACCGGCAGTGCCGACGGCAAGCAGCCAGTACGCCGCCTCCGCAACGGCAGGATTGTAGCGCTCGTCCGACTTGTCCGGTCGCGGAAAGAGCCACAGCGCGACGCCGAGGATCATCATCATCATGAACCCCACGAGCAGCGCGTGCGTGTGTGCGCTCGTTTCATACGGGGTCGCGAAGCGCATCCAGAGTTCCCGTCGCACTACCATCCAGCCTCCGATCCCAAGTCCGACCGCCAGAAACAGGATTGCCGTCTTGATGTAGCGTCGAACGAGAGTGTGCATGACGTACCTTTCGGAAGAGGCTGCTGGTATGCGGTTCCGGCCCGCAGGTGCCGCAATGCGTGCAGTACCCGCAAGCGCGCCGTGACGGTGCCTGCGAAGTACTCCGCAGCATTACCGAAGGCGTTCACTTGCGCCAGTGCGCGAAGTGCCGTCCGAGCCCGCGAAGTGCCTCTCGGCGGCGCCCAACGAATGTCCGGCGTCCGGCGCAGCTCACACATTCGTGGATTACACCGCTTTTCACATAGATGACCAAGCCACAGCTACCCCCCCTCTCGGTACTGGATCTCGCACCGATCGGCGTCGGCTACGGCTCCCGCGAGGCCCTCGCCAATACCGGAAAACTGGCCAGGCTGGCCGAGAGCCTGGGATACACTCGTTTCTGGCTTGCGGAGCATCACGGGATGCCGAGCATTGCCAGCTCTTCGCCGGAGATCCTGATCGAACATGTGGCTTCACAGACGGAGCGCATTCGCGTGGGCGCCGGGGGCATCATGCTGCCAAACCACGCCGCGCTGCGTATCGCGGAGGCATTCCACACGCTGGAGGCGTTGCATCCGGGTCGAATAGACCTGGGCGTCGGGCGGGCACCCGGGTCGGATCCGGTGACGTCGTCTGCACTGCGCCCGTTCGACGCCGAGCAGTTTCCCTCGCAGCTTGCGGAGCTGTTTGCCTTATCCCGAGGTGAGTTCCCGGAGGGACACCCGTTCCACAAGGTGCGGGTGGTTCCGTCCGACGTAAACCTGCCGCCGGTCTGGTTGCTCGGCTCCAGCGGCGCGAGTGCCCGCCTGGCAGGCTCGCTTGGACTCGGCTACGGATTCGCCAGCCACTTCAGCCCGACTCCGCCGGGTCCAGCGCTCGACGCGTATCGTGCGGCGTTCCAGCCCTCAGGGGACTTCCCGAAGCCGCATGTGATTCTGGGCGTCTCGGTCATCTGCGCCGACACGGACGAGGAGGCGGAATTCCTGGGTTCGTCCATGGCACTCGGCTGGGTGCGACTCAGGCGGGGGGAGTTCGGGCCGCTGGTGCCGCCCGAGGAAGCTTCCCGGTACCCGTACACGGACTTCGAACGCACTATCGTCGCCGACTACCGGAAGCTCCAGGTGATCGGATCGCGCAACACGGTTATGCGCCAGCTGAGGGAGCTGGCGGACAGGCACTCCCCGGATGAGCTGATGATCTCGACCATGGTGCACGATCCGGTGGCCCGACGCAGGAGCTACGAGCTGCTCGTGGCATGAGGCGGGGTCATCCGGTGGCCCGGACGTGCGCGGCGGGAATGACAGTCGTTCATCACGCCGGCGGCCAGTTGCCTGGCAACGAATTCGTGCCCTGAACAGGGGACTTTTCGTCGTACTGGGAACCAGCTTCGGAACGAGCTAATGCCAGACGGCTTTCGGGAGTTCGTGGAACTCCCCGGGCTTTCGCCGACGAAGGCGGAAGACGAGACCGGTCATGAGAACGTCCCCGACCAGGTGGGAGGGTTCGACCTCGTAGACCACCTGCCCCCCATTCCCGCCGCAGGAGAAACGCCGAGGGAGAGGTCCATCATTGACCGCAAGGGTCGTGAGTGGACGGTGACGGCCGTGGAGGATGCGGCGGGCGAGAAGACGGTAACGCTCCGATTCAGACACGGGGCCATAGAGGTGCTGGCGCAGGCGGCCGACCCGGCATGGGCCCGCTTGCCCTCCAGCAAGCTTCTGGCGTTCGCCGGGCTGGACTGACCATTACCGGTGCTGCACAAGTCCGGCACTTGTGCTATCTTGAGAAAGGAGCCCGCCATCCGGCGGGAGATCCGGCCCTGAAGTTCGAGGGCAGCCAGTATTCCAACGGGATGCAAACTCCTGTAATCTGCTCGTCCACCTGCGTCGAGGCCGTCAGTAGCGCCCCGCAGTCGGACTCCGCGGAGCCGCCAAGTAGAAGCTCGCGCCTGGCGGGCGCTCGGCTCCAGCGCCGCTCCACCCTCAGCGGAGCGGCAGCACGATGAAATACCGCATGCTGCCGGAGACGGCACGCTTCCCGCGCGTGCAGCGTGGTGATGGGCGTACGATCATCGTTGCCTTGATTCTGTTCGCCATCATGGCGATCATCGCGGCTATCTTCACCGCTGTGGTCCCCGTGCCGCTCGTGGATCGTGGCCCGGCAAACGGGCAGAGCAGCATGGCGATCGAAGCACCACAGGTGGTGGACGGCCGCTGACGTCATCGGAGACTCCGCGGTCGTCGCGCAGTGCAGCGAACGACATGTCTCACGGAGCTTCCATGAACACGATGACGCTCTCCATTCAGGGGATGAGCTGCGATCACTGCGTGCGCGCCGTCGAGGGCGCGCTCGGCAGCCTCTCCGGCGTGAAGGTACGCGAGGTTCGCGTTGGCGAGGCTGTGGTCGAATACGATTCGTCCGCGGTACAGCCGCAGGACCTCGTGGACGCGGTCGAGGACCAGGGGTACCAGGCCCAGGTGAACGCGTCATGACGGCGCCGGCCGTCATCCGCGCGCCGCGCGGTGCCTCACGAACGGCGAAGGGCTGGATCCAGGAAGCCGCAGTGCGGATGCTCATGAACAACCTGGATCCGGATGTCGCCGAGCGCCCGCAGGACCTGATCGTGTACGGCGGCCGCGGCAAGGCTGCACGCGACTGGCAGTCGTACCACCGGATCGTGAGCACGCTTCAGCGACTCGGCAACGACGAGACGCTACTCGTGCAGTCGGGAAAGCCCGTGGCCGTGCTGCGAACGCACGACCTTGCGCCGCGCGTGCTCATAGCGAACTCGAACCTCGTGCCGAAGTGGGCCACGTGGGAGGAGTTCGACAGGCTCGACCAGCTGGGGCTCATGATGTACGGCCAGATGACGGCCGGCTCCTGGATCTACATCGGCACGCAGGGAATACTGCAGGGCACGTACGAGACGTTCGCCTCTGCCGCACAGCGCCACTTCGGCGGTACGCTTGCCGGGACGATCACGGTCACCGCGGGTCTGGGAGGGATGGGTGGTGCGCAGCCGCTTGCGGTGACGCTGGCCGGCGGTGTGGCGATCTGCGTGGAGATAGACCCGCATCGGATTCAGCGCCGCCTGGAGACGCGCTACCTGGACGAGGTTGCCACCAGCCTGGATGATGCTCTAGTTCGTGCCGAGAAGGCGAAAGGGGAGCGTCGCGCGCTCTCGATAGGCCTCAGGGGCAACGCTGCGGAGGTGCTTCCGGAAATCGTGAGGCGCGGCTTCACGCCTGAGCTCGTGACCGACCAGACCAGTGCGCACGACCCCATGTGGGGCTACATCCCGCCGGTGGCCAGCGATGAAGATGCGGACGAGCTGAGGCAGAGGGACCCCGAGCAGTATCTCTCCCGCACTCGTGAGGCGATGGCGACGCACGTGCGCGCCATGCTGGAGCTTCAGTCGCGCGGCTCGGTGGTATTCGACTACGGAAACAACCTCCGTGCGCAGGCGCAGATGGCCGGGGTGGAGAATGCGTTCGATTACCCGGGTTTCGTGCCAGCCTTCATTCGCGACTCGTTCTGCGAAGGACGCGGCCCGTTCCGCTGGGTGGCGCTGTCGGGCGACTCGCGCGACATAGCGGTGACGGACGCCGCGCTGCGAGAGGAGTTCCCGGACGACGCACGGCTGCAGCAGTGGCTGGGCTGGGCCGGTGACAGGATCGCGTACCAGGGTCTCCCTGCGCGAATATGCTGGCTGGGTTATCGCGAGCGCGATCGTGCCGGACTGCTGTTCAACAGGCTGGTGCGGGAAGGGAAGGTGAGCGCGCCCATCGTGATCGGTCGCGACCACCTGGATGCCGGATCGGTGGCGAGCCCGTATCGCGAGACCGAGTCCATGCTGGATGGGTCGGATGCGGTGGCGGACTGGCCGCTGCTGAACTTCGCGGTCGGAACCGCGAGCGGTGCGGCGTGGATGAGCTTCCACCACGGAGGCGGCGTGGGAATGGGCTATAGCGTCCACGCGGGGCTCGTGGCCGTGGCAGACGGCAGCGACGAGGCGGAGCGGAGGCTGTCGCTCTGCCTCACGAACGACCCGGCCATGGGAGTCGTGAGGCACGCCGATGCCGGCTACGACCTTGCACTCGATGTTGCTCGCGAGCGGGGACTCGACCTGCCGTCGCTGGACATCGGGAAGGGCCGCGCATGACCGGCATCGGTGAGGCGGCCATCCCGACCGGCCCGCACATGCCTTACGCGGGCGTGGCCACTTTCGGCAGGGCACGCGAGGTAACCCCCGACGGTGACTGGCGCGCCGACGTGGGAGTGCTCGGCGTTCCATTCGACATCGCCCTGGGTTTCAGGCCGGGGGCGCGCTTTGCACCCAGGGCCATTCGTGAGGCCTCGCTGCGCTTCGCGCCGGGCCCTGACGGCTTCCTGGATATTCGAACGGGCCGACGCCGCCTTGCAGGCACCGCCTTCGCCGATGCGGGGGACGTGGTGCTCCCCGCGCTGGAGCCGGATCTGGCCCGCAAGCGCATCACGGACGCGGCTCGCGCCGTTCGCTCGAGGTCTCGCCTTCCCGTGTTCCTTGGAGGCGACCACAGCGTGAGCTTCCCGCTGCTGCGTGCGTTCGACGACGTGGAGAACCTGCACGTGGTGCAGCTGGACGCACACCTGGATTTCACGGACGTCCGCAACGACACGCGATTCAGCAACTCGAGTCCCTTCAGGCGTGCGGTGGAGGCGCTGCCAGGGCTGGTGCACATAACGACCATCGGACTGCGAGGCCTTCGCGTGGATGGCGAGGCGCTGCAGGCTGCACGGGAGCGCGGACACACGCTGATCGGAGCATGGGAGCTCCAGCCGCTCGATTCCGTAATCGACCGGCTGCCTCAGGACGTGCCGGTGTACGTGTCAATAGACGTGGACGTGTTCGATCCGTCCGTATGTCCCGCTACCAGCAGCCCGGAGGTGGACGGACCGGGTTATGCGACGGTCATGCAGCTCATAGCCGCGACCGTCGCACGCAACCAGCTCGTGGGCCTGGACCTGGTTGAGCTCACTCCCGCGCTCGATCCATCGGGCAACTCGTCCCTTCTCGCAGCGCGTCTCCTGATGGAGACGCTTTGTGAAGCGATCGATTCCGGGAACTGACCGGCCGACCGCCGGTCGCCCGTGACTTGTCGTCAGGCGCATACACCCATCCCGAATGACTGCCGCACATCTCCCTACCGTTGACCTTCTCGTGACCGGTATCGCGCAGCTTGCCACGGCGTCCGGCCGCGGACCGCGAGCGGGTCGGGAGCAGAGCGAGATTGCCGTCACGAATGACGCGGCGCTTGCCATCTCGGACGGGCGTGTCCTCTGGGCGGGCCCCAGGGATGCCTGGCGAGGGAACGCGCGCCTGGAGGTGAGTGCCGGGCGGAGAGCGGTCATTCCCGCGCTCGTGGACCCGCACACGCACATCATCTGGGCCGGCGATCGCCTCGCCGACTTCGAGGCCCGTGCGCGTGGAGAGAAGTACGAAACGATCCTCGCGCGGGGCGGCGGCATTCGCAGCACCGTGCGGGCCACGTCGTCGGCCTCCGCGGCCGTACTGGTGGACTCGGCGGCCGCCCGCGTCTCCGCGCTGGTTCGGTCGGGGGCTGCCACCATCGAAGTGAAGTCAGGATACGGCTTCACGCCGGAGGCTGAGATCCGCTCGCTGGAGGCCATTGCGTCACTGCGCGCGCGAACGGCGGCAAGACTGTACGCCACCCTGCTGGTCCACGTGCCGCCGCAGGACCAGAACGAACGAGACGACTACGTGAGGTCCATGGCGTTTGAAGTCGTACCGGAGGTGGCGAAGAGGGGACTGGCGACGGCCGTGGACGTGTTCGTGGAACGCGAGGCGTTTTCCGTCACCGAGGCCGAAACGATCCTCACGGCGGCGAAGGAGCACGGGCTGCACGTCACTCTCCATGCGGACCAGTTCCACGCCATCGGAGGTACCGAGCTCGGAGCACGGCTGGGCGCTCGGTCGGTGGACCACCTGGAGGCCTCGGGTGACGCGCAGGTGACCGCACTCCGGAAAGTGGCTCCCCAGACGATTGCCACGGTCCTGCCGGGAGTCTCGCTGCACCTGGGTCTGCCTGCGGCACCGGGACGCGCGCTCGTTGACGCAGGAGTGCCCGTAGCGGTGGCCACCGACCTCAATCCCGGCTCGAGCCCCATGCCGAGTACGATGCTCGCCATGGCCCTTGCGGTGAGGCTGAACGGGCTCTCGCCTGCCGAGGCGTTCGTTGCCGGCACTGCCAATGCAGCTGCGGCGCTGCGGGACCCTGACGGCGGGGTGCTGTTGCCCGGCGCCCGTGCGGACTTCACGATCCTGGACGCGGACGACTGGCGTGAGGCGACGTACCGTCTGGGTCGCGCCGCCGCGGAGACCTGGATCGGCGGCAGTCGGGTGATGTAACTGCCGGCGGCTCGTGAGGCGGGCCGTGGTGTCTTGCGTCACGACGGCCACGTGACGCCGTGCCTCACGACTGCTGCGTGTCGCCTCGCATCACGAAGCTGTCTGCCAGCGCGCATAATGACATCGGGGAGCCCTTACCGGCTCCCCGATGTCCTGCCCGTTCTGCCACGATGGCGCCTGACGCGCCACCGCTTCGTTCACTCAGCCGGAGACACCTGACGCGCCGCTGTCCCGACCGGGATTGTCCATGCCGAGTGCACCGCCGCGCCGGACCGACACGTCCGTGTCGTGCTGCACGGTGTCGTCGTTCCCGGCGAGAGCGACGCGATAGCGCTTGATGCCATCGGCATCAATGCCGACGGTGGCTACGGATGCTCCTTCCGGAACCTCGATGCGTACCGGCTGGTGGAAGGTCACCGTCTGGGCGGTGTCCACTGCGGCTGCGCGAGGAACGCTCACCTCGCGGTCGCTGCTGTCGCCAGGAGTGCGCCATGGACTGATCGTCTCGCCCTCCATTGCGGTCTGGTCCGCGCGACGGCGTCCGGTGCGGGCGATGGAGCGCGGTCCCCACGCGAGCAGCAACTCGTTCTGGTTGGCGTAGGCGCGCGTAATGATCTCCTTGTCCGCCTCACGCGAGAGCGCGCGCTTAAGGGCACTCCGGCTCATGCCGGCGTTCTCCAGCAGCGTACTCTTCGCCACACGAGAAAGCGCGCCCGTCGGATCCAGGTGGTCGAGCAGCACGAGACGGAACACGTAGTCGGACGGAACCCACGTGTTGCCCACCACGTTCCAGTTCAGTCGTTCGGCAGCCTCGGAGCGCACGCAGATTGCCGGTGAGAGCCACAGGCGCGGACCTGCATCGGTCTCCTCGAGCCTGACGATACCGATTTCGTGCAGGCGCCGCAGGAGCTCCTGCTCTCCTTCGGCGTCGGTCTTTATCCCGAGGTCCGCACGCAGCCAGTGGCGGTTCGTGGGGCGGAACGGAATGTCCCAGGGCTGCATGCCCTGATCGAGTGCGTCCTGGATCACGTCCAGGAAGATGTAGAACGCCACCGACTGCGCCTGCCGAAGCAGCTGCGCCGCGTCCCGGTCCTCACCGGCATGCTCACGCACCAGCTTCGCGATGGCGGCAGCGGAGACGACTGCAGTGTCCCCCGTTACTTCCCTGGAGTCCGCACTGTTCACTTCGTTCCGGATAGTTGAATCCGCCTTGTCTACGCGGGATTCGCGTGGATCAGTTTCATGAGGGCTCGTCATCCAGCAATTCCTCTGCTCGGCGTGTCTCGTGAGGCCGGCGCGTCCGGCAAGTACCAGAACGGCGCTTGGTGCAAGGACGATACCGCCCGAACCGGCAACCGAACCCCAGGCGTACGGAGCGGACCAGGCCTGTGCGCTGGGTCACAGAGCGGGTCAGTTCAGGGCCGGTGGCCTCCCCGTCCCGTCCGCTCCACCCCTTGCCGGTCTCCATTTCGGCCGGTAGCCTCAATCGGAGGTCGATCGCACAGATCGCACCGTCCCCTCAGCCCATTGCCCATGGTCACGTTCAACGGTCTCGATGCAGGAGTGGGGATAGGCAGCAGCCCCAACTATGCACCGGACACACGCGATGCAGGCCTTGTGCGAGCGCTCCGGGAACAGGGCCCTAACGGAAGCAGAGCATTGCACGAGCTGGCCCTGTGGGTATCGGGTCACCGGGAGCGCCTTACCCCACCCGAGCGCATGGTCGCCGAGTTGAAGAGTCTCCTCAGCCACGCAGTCACCCCGGCCTTTCCGCCAGCGGACGTTCCCGAGGTGCAGCGTTCCGTGGTGCAGATGGCGATCGGCATGTACTTCGCCGAGGATTGACTGCAGTATCGTAGATGGACTGTCACCGCTCGGTTCGGCTGAACCGGCGACGCAGTACGCGAAAAGGGGGCGCCGACCCAGGGTCGGCGCCCCCTCCATGTCTCACGGTTCTGCCTGTGTCGCAGCTGCCGTCAATGGCCACCATCGGATCCCGGTACTCCGCCTGGGAGCCGGCGAGGCCGCGTTCAGCTGTCCTTCGTGGACTTCCGGGCAGCCGAGCGAGTGCCCTTCGCAGCGGACTTCCTTCCATTTGATGAGAACTTGCCGGCTCCGGACTGCGCCGAGTCGCTTGATGCGGACTTTCCGGACGCGGTGGCCTTCCGAGCGGCACGCTTCCGCGTGGCAGCCGGCTTTTCGGTCGGCTCGATCCCGGGTTCTCCATGCGCCCCGGTTGCAGCCCTGGTCCTGCGCCCGGATCCGCCTGTGGAACTCGCGGTGCCATTGCCTGCAGCCCCGGAAGACGGCCGCTTCCTGGCAGCGGTCTTCGGAGTGGTCTTCGCCTTCGCACTGGAGGACTTCTTTGCCACTTCGTCGGCGGCATCCAGTGCCTCCAGAGCTGCCTGGACGTCGCTCTCGTCCTTCACGTCAGGCAGCTTTGCGGGAACCACCACCGCGGGGGGCGTACGCCGCGAATCCACCCTCGTGTTCGGGCGCGTGCGCTTGCTCTGCTCCAGGTAACGTTCATACTCGCGCTTGGCCTCCGCCATGGCGGCGAGGTATTCAGCGTTCGACATCGTTCCTCACGGTGCGTCACGAAGCGCGGCGGCGGCCGGAGAAGGCGAAGTCGCGCATCGTCAATGAAGCGGGGTATGTGAAGTATCGCAGCCGGGTGCCTCGAATGCCGAGCAGGCTTCGGCAGCCGGCATACGTACTACGGCTCATCGGCGAGTCCTGCTGGCGTCACGCTTGCCTGCAGTGGATTCAAGGTTGTGCCGACGTGCCGGAAACCTGAAACCGGGTCGAAAGCCGCTTCGTAGGGTTCGCAACGGAGGTGGGACATGTTCGAACTGATCGGACTCATGGCGCTGGGCGCCCTGGTTTACGCGGGATATTCAGGCGCGAGGCGATTCGTTCGCGAGCGGCTTCGCTACGTGGATGCGGTTCAGAAGCGGTTCGTGCCGCTCCTTGCGGGAGCTGCAACGGCGACCGTTCTCATGCCGGTGACATGGATTCTGCCGTTCGTCGGCTTCGGAACGGCGGTGCTGATGGGTCTCGGGGTAGGCGTAGGTGTGGCGCGCGGTGCCGCGGACGTTCGCCGACGCGACGACGGAGGATCCGGCTGGACGGCGCTTCCGCGAATCTGACGAGAACGGCGCCTGCGGAAGTCCCGCAGGCGCCGTGATCCGTTGGCTGCCGGCTACGGGCCGGCGCCTCACGAGGGAACGCAGAGGCCGCAGGCTACGTGTCGGCCGCGCTGCGTCAGGCGGCGGACGCCGCCCCTACCAGCCCTTCCGCATCGGGCTGCTCGACCACCCCGTACTCGTGGGCAATTGCGAGCACTTCGTCCGCATCGAGCACGTCGCGCTCGAGAAGGGCGTCCGCGATTGCTTCCACTGCCGCGCTGTGCTCCTCCACGATGCGCTTCGCACGCTTTGCCTGCTGCGTGATCAGCTCCCGCACGGCTTCATCCATCCTGGCCTGAAGCTGTGGGCTTGCGCCGCCTCCCTGGGCGGCTGCGTCCAGGCTGACAAGTCCCACTTCGCTGGTCATGCCGAATTCGCCCGCCATCCTGCGCGCCACGCTGGTGGCCTGGATCAGGTCGCTTCCAGCGCCTGACGTGACCTGGTCCTCTCCGAGGAAGTGGAGCTCTGCGGCCCGACCGCCGAGCGCCTTGGCGATTATCCCCTCCAGGTATCGGCGCGGATAGAGGTGACGATCCGTTTCGGGGGCAAAGTGCGCAGCGCCTAGCGAGCGGCCGCGCGCCTCGATCGTGACCTTGTGAAGCGTGTCTTCGGGACATGCCACCAGTCCCACCACGGCGTGGCCTGCCTCGTGAAGAGCGATCAGGCGACGCTCGGATTCCGAAACCACCACGCCGCTTCGAACCCGGCCCAGAAGGATCCTGTCCCGCGCCTGCTCGATGTGCGCATTGGTGACGAGCTTCTGCCCGTCCTGCACGGCGATGAGTACCGCCTCGTTGAGCAGGTTGGCCAGCTCGGCGCCCGAATGACCCGGCGTAAGCTGCGCGAGCCGCTCCAGGTTCACGTCGGGACCGAGCGGCGTGTTGCGCGCATGTATCCGAAGGATCGCAATCCGGTCTTCGAGGGTGGGCAGCGGAACCTCCACCACGCGATCGAATCGGCCGGGTCTGCGAACGGCCGGGTCCAGCATGTCCTCACGGTTGGTGGCTGCCATCCACACCACGCCCTCGCTCCCGGCCATCCCGTCCATTTCCACCAGGAGCTGGTTCAGCGTCGTCTCCTCCTCGCTCGTGCGATTCGGGCGACCACGACGCCCGCCCAGCGAGTCGAACTCGTCAATGAACACGATGCACGGCGCGCTCTCGCGAGCTCGCTTCGCCAGCGCGCGAACGCGACTGGCGCCGACTCCCACGTACATCTCGGTGAAGTCGGAACCGGCAGCGGTGATCATGGGCACTCCCGCTTCGCCTGCAACGGCCCGAGCGAGGAGTGTCTTTCCGGTGCCAGGCGGTCCGACCAGCAGCACGCCCTTGGGGCAGCGAGCGCCCATGTCGCGGAAGCGCTGCGGGTCCGCCAGGAACGCGATGACGTCCTGAAGGTCGGCGCGTGCCTCACGAGCCCCGCCCACGTCACTCATGGTCAGGTGTCGGTCCGGAGGTGACGCCACGAACCGGTTGGCCGAACGACCGCGCGCCCTCCACAGCATGGCTCCGCCGAGGATGACGAGGAGAACCGTGGGCAGCAGGATGAGCGTAGCCTCGGGCGAGCGGTACGCCGAGGTGGGGTGAACGTTCACCTCGAGTCCGTTCGCGGCCCAGCGCTCCAGATCCGCCAGCGACACGCCGGCACCGGGAACGTGAGTTCCGAGCAGAACCGCACCGTCTGCCCGCGGGGAGGCCAGAGTGGCGACGATCCGCGAGCCCTCGCCGTGCACGTCTACTGCGCTAACCTGACCGGCGGCAAGCGCGCTGGCGACCACGGAGAAGGGGACTTCGGCGGGCGCTGCGGGTGCGGGAATGGTGAATCTCCACACCACGACTGCCAGGACCATCAGCACTGTGCTGCCGATTCCGGCGAGGCCCCACCTGGTGCGAACCCACGCGGGAGGGAAGGACTGGCGCCTGACACGGCGACGGGTTCCGCTGCGGGCGGGGCGTGTCTGCTGGTCGCCGGGCTGGCTCTCTTGGGTAAGGGACATCGGTACGGCGGAGGGAACGGCGTATGACCGGGAGCTGCCAGACGGCGGCTCGCGGCGGGAGAAGGGTGAGTTGTCGCGAAGCGTCGGGCATAAGTCTGAGCCGACCATACCGGCCCGCTTTCCGAGCGACGAGCGCCGGAGCGCGGGAGTCACTGCGGGAGAGAATGCGCGACCAGGCGCGCGCTCTTCACAGGAGAGGGGCTGATGCTCCTTGCCTCGGGGTTCCCGCGACGGCCTCGAACTTGAAGCACGCGGGTGCGTCGCATTTCCCCATCGAATGCAGCATGTGCACGCGAGTAGCTTGCGGCGCCAGCGCGCACCGAGCGCGCCTGATAAGCTTAGCCGTGCCGGACGCAACCGAGAACTCGGGGCCGTGCTCTGAGTCACCGAGCAGCCGAGAACACGGTGACACTGCAACTGAAGGAAATACGCAGCCCTCACGGAGTGCCGATCAAGCGGCCTCGGTGTACTCAAGCCAAAACGAACCGGAAAACCCGTCCCGGCATGAACGAATCGAACTCCATGCGTAGAACCCGATACACCACGGTTCCGTCAAAGTTTTCGGGTTGTCGGGCGGCGATGGTGGCCGTTCTGATTTCCGGCGGCCTCACGGCCTGCCACGATGCCGCTTCGAGTGCGGCTAGCGACACCATTGCCTCAACGTGCGGAGACGGAGATGCAGGCCTCACGCTGCCTGCGGGCTTCTGCGCCACGATCTTCGCGGACGACGCGGGGCCCGTCAGGCTCGGCGCGATGAGCGACGATGGAACGCTTTACGTAATCCGCCGCGGTGGAGTGGAGGAGGAAGGGGGAATCCTGGCACTGCGCGACACCACCGACGACGGCGTGGCGGACATACGGCTGGATTTCGGGCCTGACGTGCGGGGCACCGGCGTCGAGATGGTTGACTCGCTTCTGTACGTGGAGGCGAACGGCGCGATAGTGCGCTACGTCATCCCCGCCGGTGAGGTGCTTCCGTCCGCACCCCCGGACACCATCGTGCATGAACTGCCACGCGGCGGTCACGATGCGGTGTCCTTCGCGCTGGATGGACGAGGGGGGCTGTTCGTGAATGTGGGGTCGCTCTCGAATTCCTGTCAGGTGGAGGATCGCGGTGAGGAATCGCCCGGGATGGATCCCTGCACCGAGCTCGAGACGCGTGCAGGCATCTGGCGCTTCGACGCGAACGCGATCGGGCAGCGACAGCAGGACGGAACGCGATGGGCCACGGGAATCCGCAACGCAGTGGCGATCGGTTTCGATTCGGAGGGGAGGCTGTGGGCCGTGCAGCACGGGAGAGACCAGCTCGTCCAGAGCTGGGGGCGCTACTACGACGACGAAGACAGCTCCGAGAACCCTGCCGAGGAGCTGCTGCTCGTGGCGAGAGGCGACGACTTCGGCTGGCCGTACTGCTACTTCAGCCGGAAGCATGGGCGGAAGGTGCTGGCACCCGAGTATGGCGGCACCGGAATCGGAGAAGTGGGCCGGTGTTCGGAGGCCAAGAGCGCTGCCGCCACGTTCCCGGCACACTGGGCGCCGATGGATCTGCTGTTCTACCAGGGAGACCTGTTCCCCGGCAGGTATCGCAGCGGCGTCTTCATCTCGTTCCACGGATCCTGGAACAGGGAAGGTGAGCAGGAGGGTTTCAACGTCGTGTTCCTGCCGATGGGGAACGGCGATCCTTCGGCCGAGTACGAAGTGTTTGCGGATGGATTTGCGGGTACACGTCCAGTCGCTCGCGCCAACGACGCCGAGTACCGCCCGGTGGCCCTCGTGGAAGGCGCTGATGGCAGCCTGTACGTAACCAGCGACCGGGGTGGGCGCGTATGGAGAATCACCTTCAACGGTGAGTGACCACTACTCCCGTGCCCAACGAGTCCGTATGAAGTGGCAGGAAACTGAATGAGCAGTCGCCCCGATCAGGCCGGAGACGCCGTGAGACCCGCTGGAAGCGGGCGGGTTGCCCGTGCGCTGTATTCACTGCTGCGGATCTTCTACCGGTGGGCGGAGTCCGGTTGGGGAGGCAGCGCGGTGGCAGGGTGGGGATTCCTCCAGGCTGCGCTGGTGCCGGGCCCGACGGACGCCGTACTGGTGCCTCTGGGTCTTTCGGACCCCCGCCGCGCCTATCGGCTGGCTGCCTTCGCCGTACTCGGGTCGGTGCTCGGCGGAGTGGTGGCTTACGCGGTGGGCAGCGGCGCGTTAGGGAACTTCGCGCCCTGGCTGCTGGAGACGATGGGGATGACGCCTGCGGCGATCGAGGTGAGCCGTGGAGTGTTCGAGAGCCGCGGCTGGTTGCTGGTCCTTGCGAGCACCGTTTCGCCCCTCTCGGCCAAGATGGTGAGCATTGCGGCCGGTGCGTTCGGACTTCCGTTCTGGCAGTTCCTGCTGGCGATCGTGGCAGGTCGCACGGTGCGCAACGTTGTCCTGGCGGCGATTCTGAGAAGGGCCGGACCGGCACTTCAGCGCAGGTTGGGCCGGAGCCTGAATTTCAGCGTGCCGGGAGCGGCTGTGGCAGGCACCTCGCCATCCGGTGCGCAAACGTGACTCAACTGTTTGTAGTATAGATGGATCGCCTGCGGTATATCATGTAAGACATTACATGAATGCTCGGTTCGCAGGCTGTTCTTGCCCGTGCGATATTCGGCCGTTCACCGGGACTGCGCAGACGGAAAGCGAAGAGGGCCGCCTCGGGCACAGGTCACGAACTTCCCGGCCATCCTTGCCACAGGCTGCGCGAGCGCAGAGAATTCCTTGCTGCCCGGAATGCAGACAGGTGCGTCGCGATACGTGCGATGGCAGGTTTGTCAGAAGGGCCGAGACTCGGGCATCCGATTCAACAGGGAGCCCTGGGAGCATTCCCGATCAGGGACCGTTCATGAGTCCACCGGCTGGCGCCGACCAGCCTCTGAATCTTCAACCGCACTACCAGCGGGAGGCCGAATGCATGATGTCGAGCAGGTGATTCGCGATGCGGGACGACAGCACCGACGAGTGCTCGTTCGTGTCAACCCGCGGGCAGGCGAGGCGTATGAGCGCGAACTCGAGCCCTACGGAATCGTGAACGGGGAGCTTCACGCGTTTTCGTATCTGAGGAACGAGTTCCGTACCGTGAAGCTGGAAGAGATCGCAGACGTGAAGATCACTCCGCGAACTTTCGAGCCGCGGCGCCCCGTGGAACTCTGAGGTCCAGTCGGATTATTGGCGGTACCTTGCGGTCGGCAGTATGCCGGCCGCCGTTTCGTTCAGACAGTCTCACACAGTGAGTTCCAGCCTTGAGAAAACGAACACTGCCGGCAGGTGCCGTGGTTCGCAGGTGTGCTGACGTGCTGCGAAGCTCCGCGCCGCGCCGGGTGACCGCGCTGGCACTGGTGGTTGCCGCGCTTGCGCTGCCCACGCAGGCACGCGCCCAGGCTAGCTCGATCCCCGCGGTACCTCCCATCCAGTTCGAGCGCTACACGCTGCCCAACGGCCTGACCGTAATCCTGCATCAGGACCGGTCGGTGCCGCTGGTTGCGGTGAACGTCTGGTATCACGTGGGATCGGGCGACGAGCAGCCGGGCCGGACAGGGTTCGCGCACCTGTTCGAGCACATCATGTTCATGGGCTCGCAGAACGTGCCGGTCGGCATGTTCGACATCTGGCTCGAGGGCGCGGGAGCGAACAACAACGGCTCCACCAACCCGGACCGCACCAACTATTACGAGTGGATGCCGTCCAACGCCCTGCCGCTGGCCCTGTGGCTGGAGGCCGACCGCCTCGGGAACCTGCTCCCCACCATGTCGCAGGAGAAGCTGGACGTTCAGCGGGACATCGTGAAGAACGAGCGGCGGCAGAGTTACGACAACGTGCCTTACGGGCTGGCGTACGAGACGATCCTGAAGGCGCTGTTCCCGTCAGGCCATCCGTACTCCTGGTCCACCATCGGTTCCATGGAGGACCTGTCGGCCGCGTCGCTCGAGGACGTGAACTCCTTCTTCTCCACGTACTACGCTCCCAACAACGCGTCTCTCTCCATCGCCGGGGACTTTGACACGGACTCCGTGAAGGCGCTCGTGGAGCAGTACTTCGGCTGGATTCCGCGCGGTCGCGACATGCCGTCGCGTCCCACCGTGCCATCCGTATCCATCCCTCGGGACACCTTCCTCGTACTCGAGGACCGCGTGCAGCTTCCCCGCCTGTACAATACCTGGCACAGCGCCAAGGCTCTTTCGGACGACGACGCAGCACTCTCCGTGCTGGCGTACGTGCTCGCGGGAGACAAGAACTCGCGTCTCTACGAGTCCATGGTGTACCGGCTCCAGGTTGCGCAGGACGTTCGCGCTTCACAGTCCGGGATGCGTCTGGATGGAATGTTCATTCTGCAGGTGACACCGCGCCCGGAGCGCACCCCTGCGGACATGCAGAACATGGTCAATGAGGAGGTCGCGCGGATTCAGCGTGATGGAATCACGGAGCGCGAGCTGCAGCGTGCCAAGAGCGTGATCCTCTCGCGCTATCTCGACAGGCTTTCCAGCGTACTCGGCAAGGCGGACGAGTTGAACTACTACAACTACTTTGCCGGCGATCCGGGCCACGCTCCCCAGGCAGCGGCCAGATTCGCAAGGCTGACCACCGCGGACATTCAGCGCGTGGCACGCGAGTACCTCGGCAAGCCTCGAGTCACGCTCACGGTGGTTCCCACCGGCAGGACGGAACTCATGGTCTCGCGAGGTGCCCAGTGAGCCCGCTAATGAATTCGCCGCGCAGCTTTCCTGTGATCGCTGCAAGCGGGGTTGCTCGCGCTGCGTTGCTTGCGTCGGTCATTCTCGTTGCCGGTTGCGCCAGCGGGGGTTCGTCAGGCGCTGGCGGTGAAGTGACCACCGGAGCGGTTCCTCGTGCGGCTGCCGACTTCCCGACGTCGCCGCCGCAGCTTGCCGAGCCGTCGTCGCTGCGGATACCGCCCGTGGTGGAGAGGCGCCTGCCGAACGGGCTTCGTCTGCTCGTGGTGGAGCATAACGAGCTGCCGGTGGTGACCGCACTCCTCGCAGTGCGCACGGGCGCGGAGGCGGACCCTGCGGATCGCTCCGGGCTGGCTACGCTGGTCGCGGACCTGCTGGACGAAGGCACCGCCACCCGCAGCGCGCTGCAGATTGCCGAGCAGGCCTCTCTGCTGGGCGCCAGCCTCTCGAGTTCGGCCGGCTGGGACGCGAGCACGATCTCGCTGCGCGGCAACACGGCTACGCTGGACAGCGCGCTTGCGCTGATGGCGGAGGTGGTGCTGCGCCCGTCGTTCCCGGCCGAGGAGCTGGAGCGGCTGCGTGCGGACCGCCTTACGAGCCTGGTCCAGCTGCGCGATCGCGGGCCCGCAATCGCCGATCGCGTGTTCAACGAAGCGGTGTTCGGCACGCGGCACCCATACGGACGTCCGCCCACCGGAACCGAGTCCAGCACGTCTGCCATAACGCGCGCGGACGTACAGAGCTTCTACGACACCTGGTACCGGCCGAACAATGCGGTGATGATCGTGGTCGGTGACGTGCGTCCGGACGACTTGGTGGCGCGAGTGCAGTCGCTTTTCGGCGCCTGGGAGAGGAGGGAAGTACCCGCCGTGGATTTCGGCACGCCGCAGGCATCGGGCACCAGCCACATCTACCTGGTGGACAAGCCGGCTGCACCCCAGAGTTCCGTTCGAATCGGGACCGTGGGTGTGCCACGCAGTTCGCAGGACTACTTTCCGCTGCTCGTGATGAACACGGTACTGGGCGGCTCGTTCACCAGCCGGCTGAACCAGAACCTCCGCGAGACGCACGGCTACACGTACGGCGCCCGGTCCAGCTTCGCCATGCGCAGGGAGGCGGGACCCTTCGTGGCGAGTGCGGAGGTGGTCGGCACGAAGACCGATTCGTCGCTCATCGAGTTCTTCAGGGAGCTGCGTGCAGTGAGCGACACCATTCCGCGTGACGAACTCGAGAAGACCAAGCGATACCTGCAGCTTCAGCTGCCCGGTGACTTCGAGACCACGGGTGGAATCGCAGGCGAACTGCTCGCCGTGGCGCTCTACGACCTTCCTCTGGACTACTTCGACAGCTACACGGATCGCATTGCAGCCGTGACACAGGCGGACGTGCAGCGGGTAGCCCGCAAGTATGTACAGGCAGGCGCCATGCAGGTGGTCGTGGTGGGAGACCGCGAATCCATCGAGCCCGCGATCAGGGCGACGGGGATAGCGAACGTTTCGGTTCGGCCGTTCGAGATCAGGTGACGCGCTGACCTCGATCAGCGAGAAGCCAGCTCCATCGCAACGCCGGGAGCTGGCTGTACGATGAAGGGAGCGCGCGGCCCGTCAGTTCAGACTGATGGGCCGCGCGCTCTTTTCGCGGTGCATGGTTCTTGCCCCGTTCGCTGCGTATTCAGAGTGTGCGTCGCCGCTTCCGGACTGCACGCTTCACCGGTAGAAAGTGGAGGGTAGGACCATGCGTCAGGAAGACCGTTCAAGGCTGGTGCCCCTGTCCGAGGCGCCGGATTTCCAGGTTAGTCCGGGCGATCCCGACGTTCGGGGCTGGCAGGTTCACGGAGCAGAGGGCGGCCGGGTAGGCGTGGTGGACGACATCATCGTGGACCTCGACGCGGGGCGGGTGCGCTACCTTCGCGTGCGGCTGGACGATGCCGGCGAGAGCGACGAACTGGTGCTCATCCCGGTAGGGCTTGCGACGCTGGAGCCGGAGCGGGATGCGGTGAGCGTTCCCACCGTCACCGTGGCATCAATGGAAGCGCTGGAGCGCCACGGCGGGGGGCTCGTGGAGCGCGAGTACGAGATAGCGGTCCGTCGCGGGATCATCGCAGCGGCGCCGGAGGCGGCGGCCGACCTCCGTGCGGATGCGTCTGATGAAGACGAGTTCTACGCTCACGCGGTGTACGACGAGAACCGATTCTACGAGCCGCGCAGGCGCACGCTCGAGCGTGAGGTGCTGGAGAACATGGCCATCACGAGCGTTTCCGACACGGATGACTCGCCCGTGATCGTGGGCGAGGTAAGCGCAGGCCAGGTGGACGTGCCGATCGTGGAGGACAGCGACCACGCGGCGCCCTGACGCGAGGCGAACGACCACTCCGCGCGAGGATAGCGCCACACTTCGCCACTTCGCCCCTGCGCGAGGCTAGCGATCACTTGGCGCCCGAACGACCATATGGCGGCTCGTGAGGCGGTTCCAGGTGCGTTCCCAGGGGCTGGCGGTACCTCGCTAGGCGCCGCCAGTCGTCAGGCGTAACCGGCCGCCTGCATGAAGAAGAGCTCGGCGTACAGGCCGTTGGCCTGTACCAGCTCGTCATGCGTACCGGATTCCGTGATGCGCCCGCCCTGCAGCACGATTATGCGGTCCGCCATTCGCACCGTGGAGAAGCGGTGGGAGATCAGGACGGCCATGCGTCCCCGCATCAGCTCGGAAAAGCGCTGGAACACCTCGTACTCCGCGCGCGCGTCCAGCGCCGCCGTCGGCTCATCCAGGATCAGCAGCTGCGCATCCCGCATGTAAGCCCGCGCGAGCGCGATCTTCTGCCACTCGCCGCCGGACAGGTCCACCCCGCCCTCGAAACGCCTCCCGAGCATCTGGTACCAGCCACGCGGAAGGCGTGGCAGGAGCGATCCCGCCAGCGAATCCTCCACCGACGAACGCATCCGGTCGGGGATGGCCGCGTCGCCGTTGTCCGCGACCGGCAGAGACACGCTGTCCAGGTGCTCCCGAGCCTCGGTGATGCGACCCACACCCACGTTCTCGTCGAATCGCATGTCGAAGCGCACGAAGTCCTGGAAGATCACGCCTATTGACGCTCGCAGTTCCTGCAGGTCGTACTCGCGCAGGTCCACGCCATCCAGAAGCACCCGCCCCTCGGACGGATCGTAGAGTCGCGCCAGCAGCTTGGTAATGGTGGTCTTTCCGGCGCCGTTCTCACCAACGAGTGCGAGTCGTTCACCCGGGCCGATCTCGAAATTCAGGTTGCGTACCGCCCATCGTTCACTGCCGGGATACCTGAATCCCACGTTCTCGAAGACGAATCCCTGCCTTATCGGCCGGGGCACCGGACGCGGGTTCTCCGGGCTGGCGATGCCAGGCTTCATCTCGAAGAAGGCAAACAGGTCGCGCAGGTACAGCGCCTGCTCGAGCGTGTCGGTCGCGCTGGAGAAGATGCGCTGCACGAGATCGCGGCTGCGTGCAAAGCTTGCCGCGAGGAAGGTGAGCGAGCCAACCGTTATCGCACCGCTCACCGTATCCAGAAGGATGAGCACGTAAGCGCCGTAGTAGCCTAACGTGCCAAGGAGCGCGAGCACGCTGCCTACCAACGCTCGCTTGATGGCTAGCTCGCGATTCTCCCTGTAGAACTGGTCTGCCAGTGCGTCGTACCGGTCCGCGAGCCAGCCTGCCAGGCCGAACATCTGTACTTCCTTGGCCGTTTCGTCGCTGGCACCAACGTAGCGCAGGTAGTCGAGCTGGCGTCGTTCCGGCGTTCGGCGGAACAGCAGCGAGTATCCCAAGGCGGCAAAGTGGGTCTCGCCCAGAAATCCTGGCACTATGGCGAAGACCAGAAGCAGCACCAGCCAGGGATTGAACGCCACCAGCGCGCCAGCGAGCGTGGCGAGCGTGATGAAGTCCTGCACCATGCCGAACAGCTGCGCCAGGAGGCCGAGTCGCGCGGTGGTCTGTCGCCTGGCGCGCTCCAGGTGGTCGTAGAACTCCGGATCCTCGAACTGCGCGAGGTCCAGCGTGGCGGCGTGTCGCATGAGTCGTACGCTCATGCGGTTCGAGAACAGGTCGCCCAACAGGCTCTCCACCAGCTGGGACGCACGCGCGAGCACCTCGCCGAGTATCACAATGCCCAGCTCGATCGCCACGTAGGTCCAGAGCCGATCCCAGTCGGGCGCGCCGGAGAGCGACTCCACCACGGTGTCCACGATCAGCTTGCCGACCCACAGGGCAGTGACCGGAATGAACGACCGTACCAGTCGCAGTACGCCCAGCGCGATGGACAGCGGCCGGCTCGTCTGCCACACGAGCGAGAGGAGTCGGGGCAGGAACCGCAGGCTTGCGGCGCGCTCGCGCCAGGGAGGCAGCGGGCCCTCGCGGCGCATCGGCCCCTGGCCCCGCGAGGAGAATCTGGGTCCGGTCATGTCGTGAGGCGGCCGGTTGACGAGATGACGACAGTATTCATGGCCGGAACCTCACGCCGCCATGGAAGGTGTCGCGACCCTTGTCCGGATTGGTGAGCTTCCGTGTCCATCCGGCCCCGACCTCCACATTCGGCAGTCGCAGGTACGGAATGCGACTGAAGCTGCCACTCATTTCGAGTCCGGCAACGCGCTGCCACTGATCGAAGCCTCGATCAACGCTCACGGAAGCAATGAAGGGCTTCAGGCCGGCGGGCAAGCCCGCGCGCGCATCAATACGCCAGAGCAGCAATCTGTCGCCAATCAGGGTTCCGGACGGAAGTCCGCTCAGCGCAATACGCTGGGACCACGCGTGAGCGTCAATGAAAGGAACCGGCGCACCGCCAACGGCGAACAGTTCCCAGGCGGGCGTATCAGCAGACGCCGTGCCCGCCGTAATCTCCGCACCCAGCCCCAGCGACCTCACGCCTGCGTCCAACCGCGCCGACGCGGTGGCGCGCGTCCAGCTTGCGTCGCCCGTTCGCCCCGCGCTCCCGAGCATGGCGAATCGCTGCGAGAACGAGCGCGTGTCCCGCGCAATCGTGGTCGTGAGGCGGGCCTCGGCGAACCCGAGCAGGCGATCCGCGCTTGTTCCGGAACGCAGCAGGTTCAACCTGCCGCCGGAACCGCCGACCTGTAGAGCGACTCCGTCCATGCCGCGAATGCGGGACCATGTCGCGGAGCCCGTCACGGCCCGCAGCTCGGCGTCGAGCAGGCCTGACGACGGAGCCGGCCGACTGTGCAGGGAAGGTTCGCTTCGGGCGATTGCGGCACTTGCGGCGAGATGAACGGGCAGTCGGCGCCAGGCTGCGGACACTCCGCCTCCGCGCCAACTGCTCCTGTCTCCCCCGCCACCTTCCAGCAGAAGACCCAGCCGCCCCACCGGGTCGCTCATGGAAAGCGCGAGCGCCAGGTATCCGCCGTCCGCGGCGTATCCTCCTGCCGGAAACACTGCCGGCATGCCCGGAATTGCGCGATACGATCGCGGCCGCACGGGCGCGGCGTCGAACTCGACCGAGGAGCCGAACGCTGGCGCGACTGCCGGCACCAGGGCCGCAGTAGGGGCGCCGAACGCGATGCCGAATGGACGCCCGAAGCGCCCGGGAGAGAGCAGGGAATCCACGTTCGTGAGGCGGAGGTCGTGTCCTCCGGGGTGCAGCGACAGGAAGAAGAGGCGGCCGTCGGTCGCGACGTCTGCGGAGAAGTCCGCGCCGGTGGAGCGCACCAGTGCGGCTGCGGCACCGGTCGAGAGGTCTATTCGCTCGAGATGCGGAATGCCCCCGCGCTCGGAGGTGACGACCAGCGCGGCGCCGTCAGGCGTGAAGGACGGCGCGTAGCGACTCGCCCCGTCCGACGGCCCGACGGGCCGCGCATTGCCGGCTCCGTCCACGAGCAGAATCCGCCAGGCGCCGTCCCGCTGTTCCGCCACCGCTATGGTGCCGTCCGGCCCCACGCGCGGCCCGGCGTACTGAACATCATGCTCGCCTGGCAGCAGGCGCGTGACCATGCCGGAGGCGAGGTCTATCCGAACCAGGTCGCATATCCCCCACACGCACGCCACGCCTGCCGCCGAGGTTCCGTCCGGTGCGGGATCCGCCTCACGAACTCCCGCGCCGTGCGTGACGCGCCTCACGCGGCCGGTTTCCCACTCCCACAGGGACAGGTCGGCACGCAGGGCGCCGCTGCCAAACGGCTCCAGTCGCGAGAAGAGGATGAATCGTCCATCCGGCGTGAAACGGGGGTTGTCCGCTGCACGTCCGTCGCTGGCGAAAAGTGTTGCGAGCGCCTCGCGCGGGAGCGGAGCCGTGCGCACGGCCGGAACGTCCTCCGGGTCGCGTTCCAGGAGTCGCCTGGTGGCTTCCGCCCAGCGTCGCTCCGCTGCCGAGTCCGCGCCTGGTCCGATGTCCATCACTTCCAGCCGCGCAGGCCGGTCCCGGTCGCGCCTCACGAGCGCCAGGCGGTCACCGCGTGGAGAAACGGCCGGCGCACCGGTCCCGTACTGCAGCCGCTGCACGAGCGATCCGTTGTGTGCCCCGGAGGCCGCTAGCGTGTCCCGCACGGCCAGGGCGCTTCCGGTCAGCTCCGCGACGAACCTGCCGTACGCTGCCTGCGGCGTGTCTCCAAAGGCTCCGCGGAAGGCTTCCTCGAAGCCGCGATCCCGGCGCGCGGACATCCGCCGCCAGAGCCTGACGAGGGACTCGCCGGGCTCCACGGTTCCGAAGACCTCCGGCTGCGATCGTGCACGAGCGTCCAGCCACTCCAGGAACGCGGAGCCCGCGAGGTACGCCATGGCTCCTCCCTGGAACTGCTCCGAGCCGTTCAGTTGCGCGTAGGAGGGAAGTCGTCCTTCGAGCGCCCACTGCCGGAGGATTGCGGCCCGCCACGCGGCGTTCGGCCGTCCGCTCCCGGTGAGCATTCCCTCCACGTACGTCGCGTAGCCTTCGAACACCCAGCGAGGAGAGCGGCGGGTTACAGGGCCCAGCTCGACCGGGAGCATGCTCCACAGGAGACGCTGAAACGAGTTGCGTGACGGCCGCGTCAGGTGCGCAATGTGTGCGTACTCGTGCACCGCCAGCACGTCTCCCCAGCCCCTATTGTTGGCGAGCACGTGCGGCGCGGCGACGGGAGTGGGCCAGAGCATCATCACCGGCCTGCGCAGGAACGGGATGGCGAAACCGTTCGAGGAGTTGGAAGGATCTTCCACCATCACGGTGACGCGCGCGTCAGGCGCATATCCCACCAGCACTCCAACCGAGTCACGCACTGCGTCCAGCCGCTCCGCCACCGACATCGCCCAGCGCTCCGCTTCCGCGGGATAGTGGATGTCGAAGTAGCGTGTCTGGATGGTTCGCCACTCCAGCTCGGGGCGAACCGCCGCCTGGGCGCCTGCGCTGGCGGCCGGAAGCGCGAAAAGACCGAGGAGCGCGACTGTGCAGGCGAGTGAGCGTCTCATTCGCAATCGCGTGGTCGCCATGGCATTCTGTTCTGGCGGCGAGTAGCTCGGCGAGGTGTGAGGCGGGCGTGTCCTCAACCGATAAATACGGCGCGGGGCCGTGGACGCACGCGCCCCCGGCCCCGTACCATTCGATTGCACCCGCTATCGTTGCTCAGGCGCGCGCCTTACGCTGTTCGCGCCCGCCCCAGATCCGGTCCAGCAGCCAGGTACCGGGAATGAGGAAAAGCGGCGTGAGGAAACAGGCGAGAAGAAGCTGAATCCAGATCAGCGCCATATAGTACGCGCTCATTCCGAATCCAGCCCAGAGGGTGCCAAGAACGGATTGGGATTCCAAAGCGAGAAGCCTCGAGTATGGGTCAGCGGTCAAGATACGAAGGAGACGCCACGGGTTCCAGTCCGGCTGCCGTACTCGCGCCGCGCGACTCGAGCGAGCGGGACGCGGAGCTGTTGCGCTCTGCGGCGCAGCAGCTCCGCTGCGTTGACGGTCCGCTGCTCCTGGCCGTGTCGGGAGGTGCGGACTCCATGCTGCTGCTCCACGTGGTCGCCTTGCATCCCGATCTCGCCAGTCGTGCAACCGCGGCGGTTTTCGATCACGGCACGGGCGCCCACGCGAGGCGAGGAGTGGCGCTGGTGCGCCGGGTCGCGACAGCTCATGGCATTCGTGTCATTGCCGGCCGGAGTCGGAGTCCGGCGCGTGACGAGGCAGGCTGGCGGCGGCAGCGCTGGCGCTTTCTGCGCACGCGGGCGGCAAGGCTGGGCGCGACGGTGGTAACGGCCCATACTCTCGACGACCGCATCGAGACGGTGGTGCTGCGAATCCTTCGCGGCGCCGGCGCCCGGGGGCTCGCTGCCCTGGAAGCACCGAGCGACGTCGTGCGCCCGCTTCGGAGCCTGAGCCGGTCTGACGTGCACCGGATCGTGCGGGCCCTGGGGCTCGGCTTCGTGGACGATCCGAGCAATCTGGACACCCGCTTTCAGAGGGTGTGGGTTCGACGGCAGTTGTTGCCGGCGCTGCGGGCGGTGCGTCCGCGCATCGATGCCGAGCTGCTCGGTCTTGCGAAGCGCGCGGCGGACTGGCGTGCCGACGTGGAGCGCGTAGTGGACGAGCTGGGCGTGCGCGCCGAGCCGGGAGGTGGCGTGCGCATTGCTTCGGAGAAGCTGGAGGGGTATGATCCGCAAGAGCTTGCGGTACTGTGGCCGGCAATAGCCGGACGCGGCGGGCTCGCTCTGGATCGTCGGGGAACCCTCAGGCTCGCAGGGTTTACGAACAGGGCGAAGATTACCCGAATCCCGCTCGCAGGCGGCTGGGAGGCTGTGCGGCTCCGAGAGGACTGGGTGGTGAGGCCGGTAGTACCACCCGGACCCGCGGAGCCCATCGTTTTGTCTGACGGCTTGCAGTTCGGGCGCTGGCGTTTCCGCGAAACCACGGCAGCAGAGGCTGCTGATCGGGGAGAGTGGGGGGCCGTTCTGCCGGCGGGCGAGTCGCTTTCGGTCCGGACGTGGCTACCCGGCGACCGGCTGCGGGCAGCCGGAGCTGGCCGGGCACGGAGGGTGAAGCGGTTCTTTTCCGACGCACGAATTCCGGCGCCGGAGAGGGAGGGCTGGCCCGTCGTTCTCGCAGGTGAGGAGATTGTGTGGATTCCAGGAGTTTGCCGCAGTAGCGCGGCAACCGGGCGGCCCGGAGGGCCGGTAAGGGCATTCGTCTGTGAACGCAGCCGTTAGCGCAGACCCGAGGTTGGGCGGCAACGCCCTGAAACGCGTCGTCTTCGATGAGGAGACGATAGCGAGTCGCGTGCGCGAACTCGGCGCGGAAATTACGTCCGCCTATCCTGACGGCGATCTGCTCGTGCTCGGCCTCCTCAAGGGGAGCTTCATATTTCTCAGTGACCTTGTGCGCGCCATTCACAGGCCGCTTCAGGTAGACTTCCTCATAGCTTCCAGCTACGGTGACTCCACCGTCTCCAGTGGATCGGTGAAGCTGGTCTACGATCCTGAAACGAGGCTGGAGGATCGGCACATACTGCTTGTTGAGGATATAGTGGACTCGGGACGCACCCTGCAGCGACTGCTGACCCTGCTGGGAGCGCGCCGACCCAGGTCTCTGGAGGTTTGTGCGCTGCTGCACAAGCGCATCGCGTCCGAGCTTGCGTATGACGTGCGGTTCGTCGGCTTCGACGCTCCCCACGAGTTTTTGATCGGCTACGGACTGGATCATGCCGAGGATTACCGGCACCTGCCCTACATAGGCAGCCTGCAGTAAGCGAGAGCACTTCATGGCACCGACACAGCCGCCCCAGAACAAGGGCTTCAATTGGGGACGCGTCAGCAAGACGCTCTCCTTCTGGATTCTCCTCTTCCTCATCCCCTTCGCGTTCTATCAGTACACGACGCGCGGGCAGGAGGAGGGGAGGAAGATCTCCTATTCGCGCTATGCGGAGGAGCTCAACAGGAACAACGTCAGCTCCGTGGTCATCGAGGACGGCCAGTCCGTCACCGGGATGTTCAAGGAGCCCATTGCCGTTGACGGCATTCAGCAGCCGGTGCGCCGCTTCAAGGTGACGCTGCCGATCGCGAACGACTCGAACGAGCTGGAGGCGCTCAAGGAGCGAAACGTCGCGATTGACGGCAAGGTTGCCACCGGTTCCGTGGCAGGCTACCTGCTCGGCATGCTGCCCTACCTGCTGCTTATCGGCTTCTGGATCTTCCTCTTCAGGCAGATGCAGGCCGGTGGCGCAAAGGCGTTCTCGTTCGGCAAGTCCAAGGCGAAGCTGCTCAGCGGCGACACGCCGAAGATCACCTTCGCAGACGTCGCCGGTGCGGACGAGGCCAAGGTGGAGCTTCAGGAGATCATAGAGTTCCTGAAGGATCCGCAGAAGTTCACCAAGCTCGGCGGACGTCTCCCCAAGGGTGCCCTGCTCGTCGGTCCTCCGGGAACCGGCAAGACGCTGCTCGCCAAGGCCGTTGCCGGCGAGGCGGGCCGCCCCTTCTTCTCCATGTCCGGTTCGGACTTCGTGGAGATGTTCGTGGGAGTGGGCGCCAGCCGTGTGCGCGACCTGTTCGAGCAGGGCAAGGCCAATGCGCCGTGCATCATCTTCATTGACGAGATTGACGCCGTGGGACGTCACCGCGGTGCCGGACTCGGCGGCGGGCACGACGAGCGCGAGCAGACGCTCAACCAGCTGCTCGTCGAGATGGACGGCTTCGAGTCCAATGACGGCGTGATCCTGATCGCCGCTACCAACCGTCCCGACGTGCTGGATCCGGCGCTGCTGCGCCCGGGCCGCTTCGACAGGCAGATCGTGGTGGACGCGCCCGACCTGCGCGGACGCGAGGGAATTCTGCGGGTTCATCTCCGGAACAAGCCGATCGCCGAGGACGTGCAGATCACGGCGCTCGCACGGGGAACTCCGGGTATGGCGGGCGCCGACCTGGCAAACCTGGTGAACGAGGGGGCGCTGCTCGCAGCGCGCCGCGGCCACGACAAGATCTGGATGGCCGACCTGGAGGAAGCGAAGGACAAGGTCATGCTCGGCGCCGAGCGGAAGTCGCTCGTGATGAAGGAGGACGAGCGCCGCCTCACGGCCTACCATGAAGCCGGACACGCGGTGTGCGCCATGATGGTCAAGGGCAACGACCCGCTGCACAAGGTGACCATCGTGCCGCGCGGTCGTGCGCTCGGTGTTGCCTTCACGCTCCCGGAAGACGATCGCGTCTCCGTCACGCGTGAGCAGCTGGAGGCGCGGCTCGTCATGGCCTATGGCGGTCGTGTGGCAGAGGAGATCATCTTCGGTCGCGACCGCGTGACGACGGGTGCAGCGAGCGATATTCAGCAGGCAACCGGAATAGCGCGGCGATACGTGACGTCGTGGGGCCTCTCGGACGTGATCGGGCCAATGCTCGTTGGAGACAACGAGCAGGAGCTCTTCCTGGGCCGCGAGATCCAGTCGCGTCGTGAGGTTTCCGAGAAGACCGCGCAGCTGGTGGACCAGGAGGTTTCGCGCGTGATCACGGAAGCGTACAACCGCGCGAAGTCGGTGCTCACGGAGAACATAGACCTGCTGCATGCGGTCGCGAACGGACTGTTGGAGCGGGAGACGCTTACGCGCGAGGACATCCAGTACCTCATGCGCGGCGAGCCGCTGCCGCCGCGTCCGACTCCGCCTGGTGCGCCGAAGACGCCTTCGCATACGCCGGCGCCGACTGCAGAGCCGAAGCGTACGCCGCCGCTGCTGGGCGGCCCGGAGGTGGCGCCGGCGTGAACACTGGCGCTCCAGCGCCGCAGCCGAACGACGCGCATCGCAGCTGGGCATCCGCGCCCGCGCCTTCATCCGTCAATCCGGATGAAGGCGCGGGCGCGACCCGTTCGGGGGACTCGAGCGTTCGGGCACAGAATCTCCGCGACCAGCAGAGTCCGGTCGCGTCAGGCCGGCCAGGTTCGACAGTGAGCGGCGAGCGGGGGAGCCGGGACGTGCCGCGCACGTGGACAGCCGGTCGCCACCGCATCGTCCTCGATCATCCGTACATACTCGGCATCCTGAACATCACGCCGGATTCCTTCAGCGACGGCGGTCTGTTCGACGATTCGCGGAGCGCCCTGCTGCAGGCGGAACGCATGCTTCGTGATGGCGCGGACATGCTGGATGTGGGAGGAGAATCCACGCGGCCGCAGGGTGCGGCGCCCGTTGATGCCGAAGCCGAGTCGGCGCGCGTGGTACCGGTCATCACGGCGTTGAGGCGCGAGTTCCCGGACGTTCCCATCTCCGTGGACACGGTGAAGGCTTCGGTGGCGCAGCGCGCGCTGGACGCGGGCGCAGATGTGGTGAACGATGTGTCCGGGTTCCGGATCGATCCGCGCATGGCCGAGACTTGCGCAGCAGCGGGCGCCGGGGCGATCCTGATGCATTCGCGCGGCGGGGTAAGCGACATGGCCACCTACGTGCACGCGAACTACACGGGCGATGTGGTAGCCGAAGTTCGGCGTGAGCTTGAGATCGCGCTGGAGTCAGCACAGTCGGCCGGCATACCACACGATGCCATCGTGCTCGATCCAGGCGTGGGCTTCGCGAAGCGCAGCGAACATAGCCTGGCCGTGCTGGCGGGGCTGCCGGTGCTGCTGGAGCTGGGGTATCCGTTGCTGGTGGGCGTGTCGCGCAAACGATTCATCGGGGAGCTGAACGAAGTGACCATTCCCGCGGAGCGGGTGAGCGGAACTGTGGGTGCCAACGTGATCGCGCTTTCGCGGGGTGCCCTGCTGTTTCGCGTGCACGACGTGAGGGAGAATCGTGAGGCGCTGGACGTGGCCTGGGCCATAGTGCAGGCGGGTGCGGCATGAGCTGGCTGGATCAGTTCCGCTTCCTGGACATAGGGTGGAAGGACCTGCTCCAGATCGGCATCGTGGCGTACGTGCTGTATCGCGGCCTGCTGCTCATCCACGGCACGCGCGCGGTGCAGATGCTCGCGGGGCTGGTCGTACTGGTGCTGGTTTACGTGGTGGCGTGGCTCGCGAAGCTGGACATGATCCTTGCGCTGCTCACCGGGTCCTTCCAGGTGGCGGCCATTGCGGCGGTGATCATCTTCCAGCCGGAGATTCGCGCGGCGCTAGCGCACCTTGGCCAGTCTCGCGTCACCAGGTTCTTCCGAAAGCTGGAGCAGGGCGAGGTGGTGGACGAGATAGTCGCGGCCGTGGAGCGACTCAGCCGCTCGGGTGTGGGGGCGATCATCGCCATCGAGCGTGAGGCGGGGCTGGGCGACTACGTCACGTCGTCAGGCACGCCGATGCAGGCGAAGGTGAACGCCGAGCTGCTGGCCACCATCTTCACGCCGTACTCGCCGCTGCACGACGGCGCCGTGATCATTCGCGGAGACACCATCATCGGAGCCGGCTGCATCCTGCCTCTCTCCCAGCAGGAGAACCTGGACCGGTCGCTGGGCACGAGACATCGGGCCGCGATCGGGCTCACCGAGGAGACCGACGCGCTGGTCATCGTCGTCTCCGAGGAGACTGCCACGATCTCCACGGCGCAGATGGGGGTGCTCACTCGCGGTCTCACGGGTCCGGAGCTTCGCGACGCTCTGCTGCGGCGTCCCACGCAGGGCGTTACGTCCAGGGTGCTGGCCGAAGTCAGAGCCTGAGCCGCTCGTGAAGCGGGCGGCTGCGGTATCCGGCACGGCGCTGCTGCTTCTCTACCTCGCCACCCTCGCGCCTGACGTGGCGCTCTGGGATGCCGGCGAGTTCTCGGCCGCCGCAAGTGTTTACGGTATTCCGCACCCGCCCGGCACACCTCTGTACATAACCCTGGGCAGGGCATGGACGGTGGCGCTCCCCTGGATGTCCCCGGCGGTGGCGATGAACCTGTTGTCCGCCGTTTCATCCGCTGCGGCCTTCGCGCTGCTGGCTGCGCTGCTGGCGCGCCGGCTGGGATCGGCGAAATGGGGCATCGCGGCCGCCATCTGTGCCGGCACCTTCTACACGGCGTGGCGAAGCTCGCTGGAGGCGGAGGTGTACGCGCCAGCGCTCCTGCTGGCCGTCGCGATCCTGTGGAGCGCCCACTGTGCAGGCGAGGCGTCCACTCCTCGGCGACATAGGAATCGTATCGGGCTTGCGACCTACCTGATCGTGCTTGCGGTGCCGCTGCACCTGACCACGCTCCTGGCGGTGCCGGCCGCAATGGCACTCGCCTCACGAATGTCGCGTACGGGAATCGCCGCTGCAGCAGTCATTGGGGGTGCAGGCGCACTTGCAGCTGGTGTCGCCATGCCATCGGTGGCCGCCGCGACGGCTGGTGCAGTGGCATTGCTTGCGGGAGGCTGGAGACTCCGGCCGTCGGCGCAGGCCAGCGGCGGCTCCGGTCTGCGGCGCGGTTCGGCGGCTGCCGGCCCGGCGAAACACGGCCTGGCGTCCGGGGACCGGGGTGGAGGAGAGAATTCGCCTTCGCGGATTGCGGCCGCGCTGCTGCCTGTCTTCGCGGGCTCCCTCGCACTCACGGCCCTGCTCGTTCTGCCCATACGGGCAGCGCATGATCCACCACTGAATCAGGGTGCGCCCGTGACCCTGGAGGCACTGGCCGACGTGGTGCAGCGCCGGCAGTACGCGGTGGCGCCGCTGTGGCCTCGTCAGGCGCCGGCATGGCTCCAGCTCGGAAACCTCGTCCAGTACGGGGACTTCCAGGTGGCCATGGGCCTCGGGCGCGGCCCGATTCCCACCCCCTCGCGTATCGCCGTCACGCTCCTGTTCGCGGCCACCGCCGTTATCGGCGCGCGCGCTCACCTGCGACGAGACAGGGTGGGCTACTTCGCCGTGCTTCTCCTCATACTCGGTGGCGGTCCCGCAGCTCTCGCACAGCTCAACCTCAAGGCAGGACCCAGCTACGGCCATGGGGTGCTGCACGAGGAGGAGCCTCGTGAGGCGCGCGAGCGGGATTACTTCTTCCTTCTGGCTTTCGCAGGATGGGGAGTATGGGCAGGCATCGGAGCCATGGCGCTCGCGGAGCGAGTGCGATCGCAACCGCTGCGGGCCGCGTGCCTCGCGCTGCCGGCACTTCCTGCGGTGCTCAACTTCTCGTCCGCGTCAGCGCGCGGCGGCGCGGGAGCGCATGTGGCGCGCAACGTCGCGGAGTCGCTGCTCGAATCGGCGCCGGAGAATGCCGTGCTGCTGACGGCCGGTGACAATGACACATACCCGCTATGGTACGCGCAGATGGCGGAAGGCAGGCGGACTGACGTACTGGTCCTGCCCCTTCCGATGCTTCCGGCGGGCTGGTTCCGTGACGAACTGAAACGGCGGGCAGGGCTGAATGCGATCCCCCAGCGAGTCGACGACGGCGTGAGACAGCTGATTCGCGAGATCAACGCTCTCGGGAGGCCGGTGGCCGCGTCTCCGCTGCTGCGCTCGCTGCCGGACCTCGACGTCCGGGGAGACGGATGGCGCGGGCGAGGCGTGGTTCGCGTTCTCGACCCTGATTCGTCCATCCCGGCACTGCCAGACAGTTCGGTCGCGAAGCTGCGCTCAAGGATTGAGCGGCAAGCGAGCGTCGTTTCTGCAGGGTCGCCGCTGGACCCGGCGCCGCGCACGCTGGGCCGAGTGCTGGTTTGCGCGGCGGTCGAAGCCGGCGTGTGGTCTCCTGCCGGAGACGGGGGTTTACTTGCTCGCGACTGCGCCGTCCGGTAATCTTCAATGCTATGCCCTTTTCGGACTTACGTGATCGTGTCACCGAGGTGAATGAGCGTATCCGGGAGGCTGCTGAGAGAGGAGGTCACGGGCAGCAGGTCCGGATTGTAGCAGTCACCAAGACTCACCCGCCGGAAGCCGTGCTGGCCGCGCTCGAAGCCGGTATCGAGGATGTAGGTGAGAACAGGATCCAGGAGGCGCTCGGCAAGATTGACGAGGTGCAGAATCCGTCCGTCCGCTGGCACCTGCTGGGTCACCTGCAACGAAACAAGGTGAAGTTCCTGGAACCGTTTCACATGGTGCACTCCCTCGACTCTTCGCGACTGGCAAGGACCATGGACACATGGGCCGTTGCACGCGGTGCGCGTGTGAACGTTCTCGTGCAGGTGAACGTGAGCGGGGAGGAGACGAAGGGCGGCTTCTCGCTTCACGAGGTGGCCAGGTTCGGCCGGGAGCTGCGCGAGTATGAGGGCCTCCACGTGCGCGGCGTGATGACCATGGCTCCCTATGAAGCCCCGGAGCGCACGCTGCGGCAGGTATTCCAGGGGGCCCGTGAGGCACGCGACATCCTGAAGGCGGAGGGGCACCCGGCTGAGGAGCTCTCCATGGGCATGTCGGGAGACTACGAGATCGCGGTGGAGGAGGGCGCCACCATCGTGCGCCTTGGAACCATCCTGTTCGGAGCGAGGAGCTGACATGGACGGCGCATTTCATCTGACGCCGCTCGACGTGCGGCGCTACGACTTCGGTACCGCGCTGCGAGGCTATGACAAGGCGCGAGTGGACCAGTTTCGCGAGCAGGTGGCCGACGAGCTGGAGCGCCTCACGCGACTCAACCAGGAGCTGGAGTCCAAGGCTCGAACGTTCGCGGAACAGCTCAAGTCCTTTCGCGAGCGCGACAAGGCGCTGAACGACGCGCTCGTTTCCGCCCAGCAGCTGCGTGCAGAGGTGCAGCAGCAGGCCGATCGGGAGCGCGAGCTGATCCTTCGGGAGGCTCGGGCCGAAGGGGAGAAGATCCTGGAAGGCATGCGTGGGGAGCTTCGCAGGCTGGAGCAGGAGGTCGTGTCCCTTGGCAACATGCGGCGGAGCTACCTGGCTCAGCTGCGCTCGATTCTGGCGCGGCAGCTTGCGGAGCTCGATGCCGCCGAGTCCACGCTTCCACCCGAGGAGCTGGCGCCTGCCGAAGGTGACGCGCATGCACCGCCGCCGCGTGCGTCTAGCCCCACGCCCGCATGGCTGTCGGCCGTTCCGAAGGAGTGAAGGTGCAGGAGCGGCGCCACGTACCTCAGCTCGAACAGACACTGGAGCACCCCGCTGTTCCGGCCGCGCTGCCCGCGTGGGCGCACCTCAGGGAGCGAATCGAGGCCACCGCCGACGTGGTACGAGCCGCGTGGCCGGAGCAGCCTGACGTGGCGCTCATCCTGGGTACCGGCCTCGGGAGGATCGCGGAAGAAGTAGACGTGGACGCAACGGTTGACTATGCCGATCTTCCCGGTTTCCCGCTTTCCACGGTGGAGTCGCATGCCGGTCGTCTGCTCTGCGGTCGCCTGGCCGGAGCTCGCGTGGTGGCCATGCAGGGCAGGGCGCACCGCTACGAGGGATACACGCTGCAACAGGTGACATTCCCCGTGCGCGTGATGCGAGCTCTGGGGGCCCGCACGCTCGTGGTTTCGAACGCGTGCGGAGGCATGCACCCGCTCTGGTCGCCGGGAGACCTCATGCTCATTGCGGACCACATCAACCTGCTGGGCGACAGCCCTCTCGTTGGGCATAACGACGACACGATCGGCCCGCGCTTTCCTGACATGAGCGAGGCCTACGACGCCGAGCTTCGCGCTCGTGCGCGGGCGCTCGCTGCTGACCTGCGAATCCCGCTCAGGGAGGGGGTGTACGTGGCCGTCACCGGCCCGAGCCTGGAGACGCCGGCCGAATACCGGATGCTCCGTGCGATGGGGGCGGACGTCGTGGGGATGTCCACGGTGCCCGAGGTTATCGTTGCCCGGCATGCAGGCATGCGCGTCCTTGGCATTTCCGTGATTACGGACTCCTGCCTGCCGGATGCGCTCGAACCCGTGAACGTTGAACAGATTCTCGCCACCGCGCACGCCGCGGAGCCTAGCTTGAGCGCGCTGGTGCGCGGAATGATGGAGCGACTGTGAGCATGCCTGACGTGAAGCCGCGCTACGCCGCAATTCCGCCTGAGCGGCCCGCGGACGAACTGGAGCGGAACCTTCTCGACACCTGGGAGAGCGAGGAACTGTTCGCGCGCGTCCAGGCATCGGCTGCAGACCGCCCGCGATGGACGTTCTTCGAGGGCCCGCCCACTGCCAACGGGCGCCCCGGAATCCATCACGTTTTCGCGCGCACGCTCAAGGACCTTTTCTGCCGCCATCGCTCCATGCGCGGCTACCAGGTGCTGCGCAAGGCGGGCTGGGACACGCACGGCCTTCCGGTTGAAATCGAGGTGGAGAAGAGCCTCGGCATCAGCGGGAAGGCGGACATCGAGCGAATCGGCGTGGCGGAGTTCAATCGCCTGTCTCGCCAGAGCGTGTGGACGTACCGCGAGGAGTGGGAGCGTCTCTCCAATCGCATTGCGTACTGGCTGGACTACGACAACCCGTACGTCACGTACCATAACGAGTACGTGGAGAGCGTCTGGTGGGCACTCGCCACGCTCTTCCGGAAGGGCCTGCTGTATCGCGGCCACAAGATCCTGCCATACTGCTCGCGCTGTGGAACCACGCTTTCGTCGCACGAGGTTGCGCAGGGCTATGAGGACGTTCCCGACCCGAGCCTTTTCGTCGCGCTCGACCTGACGAGTACCTCCGGAAGGGAAGTTCCGCGCCGGGAGGACGGTCGTGCCTCGCAGCGCATCCTCGTCTGGACGACCACCCCATGGACGCTCGTGTCGAACGTGGCGCTCGCGGTACATCCGGACCTGGTGTATGCGGAAGTGCGTCGTCTGGGGCGGGACGAGCCCACCATCATTCTGGCGGAGCAGCGGCTTGCGGGAGCGCTGGGCGAGGATTGGCGTGACCGATGGGAAGTGGTGCGCACGCTTCGCGGTTCGGAGATGGCCGGCTGGCGCTACGAGCGTCCGATCGACTGGCTGCCTTACGGCGAAGGCAAGCACGAGCTGATCGTGGCCGAGTCGTTCGTGTCGGCAGAAGACGGAAGCGGTGTGGTGCACATGGCGCCGGCATTCGGCGCCGACGACTACGCCGCCGGCCAGCGACACGGGCTTGCGTTCCTGCAGCCGGTGGACGCTCGCGGAAGGTTCCCTGAATCGCTGCCCGAAGTTGGCGGCCGGTTCGTGAAGGATGCCGACGATTCGCTCATCGAGTACCTGAAGCGCACGGGCACGCACTTCAGGTCCGGCGTGATCAACCACAGCTATCCGCACTGCTGGCGCTGCGGCACGCCGCTGCTGTACTACGCGCGCCAGTCGTGGTTCGTAAGGACCACGGCGTTCAAGGACGACATGCTGGAGCGCAGTCGTCGCGTGAACTGGGTTCCGCCGGAGATCGGCACCGGTCGTTTCGGTGAGTGGCTTGAGAACAACATTGACTGGGCGGTGTCACGTGACCGGTACTGGGGCACGCCGCTGCCGGTATGGGTGAACGACGAGGACCCTGACGAGATCGAGGTGGTGGGCAGCTTTGCGGAGCTGGCTGAGCGTGCCGGCAGGCCGCTGCCTGACGACTTCGACCCGCACAAGCCGTTCGTTGACGAATGGACCTGGCCCGCGCCGTCCGGGAAGGGAACCATGCGTCGCGTTCCCGAGGTCATAGACGCGTGGTTCGACTCGGGCTCCATGCCCTTCGCGCAGTGGCACTATCCATTCGCGGACAGGAGCCTGGTGGAGCGCAACTTCCCGGCGGACTGGATCTGCGAGGGACTCGACCAGACGCGTGGCTGGTTCTACTCGCTTCTCGCGATCGCCACCGGGCTCGGCGACGAGCTGCCGCATAACGAGCCGGGTACGGCGGCACCGTATCGCGCGGTGCTCGTGAACAACCTCCTGCTGGATGCCAACGGACAGAAGATGTCCAAGAGCCGCGGCAACGTGGTGAATCCCTGGGAGGTGATCGAACGCCACGGAGTGGATGCCATTCGCCTGTACCTGGTGGCGGGCAGCCAGGTGTACACGCCGAAGGCTTTCGACGAGAACGCCATCCGGGAGACCGCCGGCCGCTTCCTGGTAACCTTCAAGAACGTCTATTCCGGCATCTTCGCGCTCTACGCCAACTTTGGCTGGGAACCGTCGGAGAGCGACCCGCCGGTGCAAGAACGTCCGGACCTCGACCGCTGGGTGCTGTCGCGCCTCACGAGCACCGAGCGCGAGGTGGATGACATGCTGGAGCGGTTCGACGCCACCGGGGCAGCGCGACGCATCATGAGCTTCGTGGTGGACGACCTGTCCAACTGGTACGTGCGCCTGTCGCGCGACCGGTTCTACGACGTGGACGGCGACGACAACCGAGCCGCATTCGCCACCCTGCATACCGCCCTGGTGTCAGTGTGCCGGCTGCTCGCTCCCATAGCGCCGTTCATCACGGACTGGATGCACCGGGAACTCACGGGTGTCTCCGTGCATCTCGCATCGTACGTGCGTCCGGAGAGCGATCCTTCCGTTCTGAGCGAGCCTGAGCTGGAGGCAGCGATGGAGGAGATCCGCGAGCTTGCCACCCTCGGCCGTGCCGCACGCGAGGTCGCAGGCGTCCGGGTACGTCAGCCGCTCTCGCGCATGGTTTGCGTGGTGCCATCATCGGCACCGACGGCAACCGTACAGCGCCTGGTGCCGCTGCTCGCCGAGGAGCTCAACGTGAAGCGGATCGAGTTCGCGAACGATGCGGACGATCTCGTGACGCTCGAGGCCAAGCCGGACTTCCGCAGCCTGGGCAAGCGATTCGGCAAGCAGACGCCGCTTGCGGCTGCCGCCGTCGCTGCGCTCCCGAGCGAAAGGCTCATGTCACTCGAACGCGGCGAGCCGGTCAGTGTAAATGTTGAGGGTGCCGAGCACGCCCTGCTGCCGGATGACGTGAAGGTGATCCGGCGCGCGCGGGGCGCGCTGGTCGTGCAGGAGGCGCACGGCAGGTTCGCTGCGCTGGACCCGGAAGTGACCGACGATCTGCGTCGCGAGGGCATCGCTCGCGAACTCGTGAGTAGAATTCAGCGCCTGCGCAAGGAGAGCGGGCTGGAGGTTAGCGATCGCATTCGACTGTGGATCGCCGGCGGATCTGCAGTGGACGAGGCCGTGGCCGCCTTTGGCGGCTGGATCTCGGAGGAGACTTTGGCCCGGGAGCTTCACGTGGGTGAAGCTCCCCAGGACACGAACTACGCGCGTGCCGAGGTGGACCTGGAAGGTGTCACCGCACGGCTCGCCCTCACGCGGGAATGATCAGCATGCCGACCAGTGGTGGAACCAGCAAGCCAAGGCGCATGACCAAGAAGATGATCGCTCACTTCGAGAAGCGACTCATGGAGGAGCGCCGTCGGGTTCTGAAGGAACTCGGCAACCATGAGGAGACGTTTCTCAACACGCCCCAGTCGGCGGACGGCGATCTGAGCTCGTACTCGTTCCACATGGCCGATCAGGGCACCGATGCCATGGAGCGGGAAAAGGCTTTCCTCTTCGCCAGCAAGGAGGGACGCTTCCTCTGGCACATAGACCAGGCGCTGCGACGACTCTACAAGAGCCCCGAGACCTTCGGCAAGTGTCACTCGTGCGGGAAGGACATTCCGTTCGAGCGGCTCGACGCGCTGCCTAACGCACGATACTGCATTGACTGCAAGCAGCGCGAGGAAGATGACAAGAAGAAGTAGCTGGAACAGCATGCTCTTCTGGAGCGTGCTGCTGGGGGTGCTCGTACTGGACATCGCCACCAAGTGGCTGGCCGTGCGCGAGCTGCCGTTCCGGGTGCCTCAGTCCGTGATCGGCGACCTCCTGCAGTTCACGCTGATTTACAACCCGGGAGCTGCGTTCGGCCTGCACCTCGGCCCCTACTCGCGCTGGATCTTCATGGCGCTCACCTTCGGTGCGCTCTATGTACTCGGCAGGCTGTACACCACCGCGCGTGACGGCGACTGGCAGCGCGTGCTGGCCGTCGCTCTCGTGTGCTCCGGTGCGTTAGGCAACCTGATTGACCGCGTGCGCTCCCCCCAGGGCGTGGTGGACTTCATTGACGTTGGCATCGGAACCATGCGCTGGCCCACGTTCAACGTGGCGGACATGGCGATCAGTTGTGGCGCCATTCTGCTGGCATGGGTGCTCTGGTGGGAAGACCATCCCCGTCCGGCTGAAGCCGCGGCGGCCACTGCCTCCGGTGTGCCCGACCGTCAGGAGGGATGACAGGGGACTCGCGTCCCTCCGGGGAGCCCGAGCGGTACTCCTTTATCGTTGACGAGAACGCCAGCGCCAGGCTGGACGTCCTGGTTGCCGGCCATGCTGACATCTCCCGGAATCAGGCGGCCACGCTCATCGCGAACGGTCACGTGACCGTGAACGGCCGCCCGGAGCGCGCGGGTTATCGCCCGCGCCCGGGCGAGACCGTTCGGGTCGAGGTGCCGCCGCCTCCCGGGCGCCATATGGTCGCCGAGGACATCCCGCTGGACGTCGTGTTCGAGGACGACGACCTGATCGTGGTGAACAAGCCGGCGGGAATGGTCGTTCACCCCGCGCCGGGCAACTGGAGTGGCACGCTGGTAAACGCGCTTCTCGGGCACGGCGGTCCGCTGGCAATGGGAGGCGGGGAGGAACGCGCGGGCCTCGTGCACCGGCTCGACAAGGAAACCTCCGGCCTCCTGATCGTCGCGCGAACCGATCGCGCGCACCGGGTGCTCGGCAAGGCGCTGTCGGAGAGACGCGTGGTCCGTCGTTACGCGGCGATGCTGTGGGGCCACCTGCGCGAGGATAGCGTGGCGGTGGACGCGCCCATCGGGCGCGATCCGCGAGACCGCAAGCGCATGGCAATCGTCAGTTCGGGGAGGCCGGCGCGCACGGAGCTCGTAAGACTGGCGCGGTTCGATTCCGTTGATTTCGTGCGGGCTCACCTGCACACCGGTCGAACGCACCAGATCAGGGTGCACGCCGCTTCCACGGGCCACCCTGTGGTAGGTGACGACACGTATGGAGGGGGAGGCGGCAGACGGTTGCTTGGACTACCACCGAAACGTCACTTCCTCCATGCCGCGTGGCTGCGTTTCAGGCATCCGTCCACCGGGCAGGTACTGGATCTCCGGGCTCCATTGCCTCCCGAGCTGATGAACTCACTGGCGGCCGCCGCCGGGGACGACACGTACTCCGAACATCCGGACCCGCTCGAACTCCTTGGATTCTTCAACGACCCCACAGACGTCTTCGCCTGATGCGGTGGCGTCCGCCCAGGAACTGCCGCGCATGCTGCGAGTGGTGGCGGCGGGGCAGCAGTATGCGACGCCCCTGCACGAGGTGCAGGAGGTGGTGTCACTCGCGCGCCTGACGCGGATTCCGGGGTCTCCGGCGTACGTGCTTGGACTGATGAATCTCCGTGGGGTGCTGGTGACGGTGCTGGATCTCGCCATCCGGCTCGGACATCGGGAGGCGGCGGCGGAGTCGGGCGTGGTGCTGCTCGTGCCGAGAGCCGGGGGTGGGATGGCTGGCTGCATGGTGGACAGCGTGCGTGACGTGATTCCGGCGCCCGAAGCGGTCACACCGCATCCCGGTAACGCGGAGGGGCCCCGGATCGTCCTCGGAGTGGCCGACCACGCCGGCGACCCCGTCGTCGTGGTGGACCTCCGCGCCTTCATCCGCGACGCGCTCCGCTAGTTCGCGGTGAGGCCAGCGGGCGGCGGCCCGCGGACGCGCGCTCCTGCGCGAATGCGCACCAGACAATTCAGCCGCCCAGCTGCGGCATTCCGCACCGAGGAGATCGTGAAGCACACAGTCCTCATTTGTGACGACGCCATCTTCATGCGAACGATGGTCGGCGACATCCTCACCCAGAACGGCTTCGATGTGGTCGGCGAGGCGGAAACCGGATTGCAGGCGATAGAACAGTACGAACGCCTTAAGCCGGACCTCGTGACGATGGACATCGTGATGCCTGACATGGGCGGAATTGACGCCGTGCGGGAGATCACGAAGCGCGATCCGGGTGCGCGCATCCTCATGTGCAGCGCCATGGGCCAGCAGGCACTCGTGGTGGAGGCCATTCAGGCAGGCGCCAGGGATTTCGTGGTGAAGCCGTTCCAGCCCAGCCGGGTGCTGGAAGCCGTGCAGCGTGTCATGAGCTGACATGCCGCATCACCAGCTGCAGGTCAGGAAGTCTCAGGGGCGCCCGGCTTCCAGCGTGTAGCGGCGCCGCTCCCGCTCCATTTCCCAGTCCAACAGGCAGATCGTGGATACCGCTCGCTACTCCCGGCTTTTCCAGAGCGAGGGGCGCGAGCTCGTTTCGCGTCTCAACGAGTCGCTTCTCGCCCTGGAGCGCGACGCCGATCCCCATGGCCATGTGCAGGCACTCTTCCGCGCCATGCACACCATGAAGGGGATGGCCGCGGCCATGGGGATGGGCTCCATGGCCGCGGTCGCACATGCGGCCGAGGAGGTACTTTCGCAGCTTCGTGAGGCGGGCGAAGTGCCGGGCGAGGCGGTGGTGGACGCCCTATTCGCTACTGCGGACTGGCTGGACCTGGCCCTCGAGGCCGCAGCCGACGCTGGAAGCGAGCCCGACGCCTCGGCAATCTTCACGCTGTTCGAGGAAGTTGCGCAGGCTGGAGGCCAGTCCGGGTCGTCAGGCAGCAGCGGTGCGCGGCAGAGCCGCCTGTCGCCGCTCGCGGATGACGAGCGCGGCCAGGATGCGACTCCTGCAACGGCGAAAGGCGCGTCGAACATTCGAGCCGAGCCGCGATCCAGCCAGGCCGTCGCCAGGCGCGTTCGGGTTCGATTCTCGCCGGATGCCCAGCTCGCCGGGGTGCGAGCGATAATGCTTCTGCAGCGCGCAAGAACCCTGGGAGAAGTGCGCGACGCACGACCTGACGAGAGCTCGCTCGGAGAACTCCAGGCCCTGCGGGATTTCTCCTTCGTGGTTACCTCCGCGGCGACGGAACGCGATCTCGAGCTGACGCTTCGGTCCGTGGGCGACGTGGAGTCCATCGCGGTCTCGGATCTGACGCCACCTGACGCGGGCGGGCGCGGGGGTGCAGTGCTCTCTGACGCGTCGGAATCCGGAGGCGATACTCACCCTGGAGAGCGCAGTGCCGCGCAGTCCGTCGTGAGGGTCGAGCTGCGCCGGCTCGACAGCCTGATGGCCCTGACCGGGGAGCTCGTGATAGCGCGCGGTCGGCTGCAGGCGCGTGCCGCGGAACTGGGCGACGGCGAACTCGAGGAGACCGCCTCTCGAATCGGACGCCTCCTGGGCTACCTGCAGGACGAAGTGCTCGCGACTCGAATGGTGCCTGCAGGAATCATCTTCGATCGGTTCCCGCGCTACGTGCGAGATGCAGCCCGCAAGCTGGGCAAGGACGTTGACTTCACGCTCGACGGCCGGGAGATCGAGCTGGATCGCGCACTTCTCGAGGAGATCGGCGAGCCGCTGATTCACCTGCTGCGGAATGCGGTGGACCATGGCCTCGAGACTCGTGCCGAGCGCGAGGCGGCAGGCAAGCCCGTCAGGGGGCGACTGACCCTGGCTGTGGAGCGCGAGCGCGACGGCGTGGTGATAAGGGTGGGCGACGACGGACGCGGGGTGGATCGTGCGGCAGTCCTTGCCCGCGCCCGCAGTTCCGGGCTGGTGCCGCCCGAGACCACCGAGTTGGCCGACGACGAGCTGCTCCGGGTGCTCGCCGCATCCGGCCTGTCAACGCGCGAGTCGGTTACGGAGCTGTCAGGGCGCGGCGTGGGCGTGGACGCAGTCCTCAGCACGGCCAGCCGACTCGGCGGCACCGTAGACCTTCGCACCGCCCGGGGGCAGGGAACCACCTGGTCGCTCCGCCTGCCCGCCACCCTGGCAATCGTGCGTGCGCTGCTTGCCCGGGTGGGGAACGAAACCTATGCGCTGCCAGCCACGCACGTGCGCGCCACAGCCGACCTGTCGGATGCGGGGCGCGCCACGGTACGCGGACGCGAGGTAATCGTCATTGGTGAAGACGTGCTGCCGGTCGTTCGCCTGCGGGAAGTGGTGGGGCTGCCGCAGGAGGAACCGGAGCATCAGGACATCGTGGTACTCGCCGCTGAGGACCGCCGCGTCGGTCTGCTGGTGGATGAGCTCCTCGTACAGGAGGAGATAGTAGTGAAGCCGTTCGACGCGGCGCGCGAAGGAGCGCGCCTGTTCAGTGGAGCGACGGTGCTGCCCAGTGGGGACGCCGCGCTCATCGTGGACGTGGGAAGCCTGCTCTGAACCGATCGGGGACGGAGACTCATTCGGTGGATACTCCAACCATGAATTACCTCACAAGCTTCACGCCACTGCACCTGGATGCCTTGCGCGAGGTGGCGAACATCGGCGCTGCCCACGCCGCAACGGCGCTGTCGCAACTGACCGGGCATCGCATCATGATCAGCGTCCCGACGCTGAACGTGGCGCGGCTCGAGGAGGTGCCCCCCCAGCTCGGTGCCGGCGAAGAGCCCGTGGCCGCCGTGATGATGAACATGATTGGCGACCTCAGCGGACGTACGCTGCTCGTGTTTCCCAGCACCACGTCGCGCCGCCTCGCCTCGCTCATGCTCGGGCGGGAGGCCAGTGACCTGCTGAACTTCAGCGAACTGGAACAGTCTGCAGTGAAGGAAGCCGGGAACATACTGAGCGGCGCATACCTCAATGCGCTGAGCGAGTTCCTCGGGCTCATTCTGCTGCCGTCGCCCCCAGGCCTCGCGATAGACCAGTCGCGCGCCGTGCTGAGCACGGCCTACCTGCAGTTCAACATGAACCGCGACTACGTGTTCTGCGTGGAGAGCGAGTTCGTGATGCAGGACGTTCAGGAGGAACGCCTCCGCGGATTCTTCCTTCTTCTCCCCGATGATGCATCGCTGCACGCGATGCTGCGCGCCGCACGAGTGGCCTGAGCAGCAGGTTGCAGATGGCGTCGTCACGGCTGCTCTCCGAGCGGGACGTGGAGGTCCTGCGTTCCTTCGCCCACCGGGTTGACCCGGCGGATGCGGGAGCGCACAACAACCTTGGTGTCCTCTACTTCAACAAGGGGATGCACCAGGACGCCGTGGCCGCGTTCGCGCGCGCGCTGGAGCTGGACCCGAGGATGCGCGTGGCGCAGCGCAACCTGGAGATAGCGTACTTTTCGTCAGGCTACTACGATCGCCGCGTGGCGGAGCTCCGGGAGCGCCTGTACGCATCTCCGGGCGATCGTGAGGCACGCTGGGAGCTGGCCCGCACGCACGCGCTGCTGGGCCGGCCCGCCGAAGCCAGGGCAGACCTCCTCGTGCTCGTGGAGCAGGACCCTGACGACCCCGGGGTGCTCCTGCAGCTCGGTCTCGCAGAGAAGGCGCTGGGCGACCACGACTCTGCCAGGCTGCGCCTCGAGCGAGCCGCAGCCCTGAACGCCGAAGATCCCGCGCCTCACGCCCACCTGGGCGAACTGCTCTACCAGGAGGGACGCGCCGAGGAAGCCATTGCGCAGCTCGAGTACGCGCTGAAGCTCGACGGCGATCAGGCGGACGTGCACTACCTGTACGGATTCGTCCTCGGCGAACTGGGTCGGCACGATGAAGCCCGCGCAGCAACGCAGCGCGCCGTTCGACTCAATCCGTCGTATGCCCGTGCACAGGCGAACCTCTCGCTCGACTCGCCGCAGCAGGTTCGGGCGCTGCCGGGTACGCCGACCTCCACGCCCACCATCCCCGTTCGTGAGGCGGTCCCGCAGGCTCGCACCGAGTCCCAGCTGGCGCACTACGCGCTGGGCCTCGCATTCCGGCAGCGCGGGTACCTGGAGGAGGCGCTGGGAGAGTATCAGCTGGCGCTCGAGCACGGCGAGGATCGTGCGATGGTCACACTCGCGATGGCCGAGGTACGCCTGCTGAGAAGGGAGCTGGCGGAAGCCCGCCGGCTCTACACCGAGCTGGTGCAGGGCGGCTCCTCGAGCCCCAGGGTGTGGAACGAGCTGGGCGCCGTGCTTCACATGAGCGGGCTGGTTGAGGATGCGATTGAACACTACCGGCAGTCGCTGCATCTGGACGCCGGCTACGCGCTGGCCGAGAACAACCTGGGTGTCGCTCTGGCGCAGAGTGGAGACGCGCAGGGGGCGCTCGAGGTGCTCGAGCGAGCAGTGCAGCGCACCCCCGAGTTCGTGCGCGCCAGGCGCAACCTGGCGCTCCTGCATTTCCGCGCCCACCGGTATACCGAGGCGCTCGAGCACTATCGCGGCGCAATCGCGGTAGAGTCGGAGGACGCTCTGTCGTGGAACGGCGTGGGACTGGTGCTGAACGCGCTGTCGCGACCCGAGGAGGCGAGGTCAGCCTTCGCGCGTGCGCTTCGCGCCAACCCCCAGCTCGCAGAAGCGCACTACAATCTGGGCTTCGCGCTCTCCGCGCTGGGCGACTTTGCGGGCGCGCTGCGCTCGGCCCGGCGCGGGATGGAGCTCGATCCGTACTACGTGGCGCCTTCGTTTGCACTGTCCATTGATGCTCAGCACGAAGGCGTGGAGTTCGCGGTAACCACGGAGATCGAGACGGACGCCCGCGGCGACAGTGCGGGGGCGGACTTCGCGCTTGACGAATCCACGCTGGACGCCGTATTCGTCGAGCTGGCCGGGACTCCGGACTCCGTTCCCGGCGATGCCGCGCCGTCCGCACTGCATCGGGCTCGTGAGGCGCTCGCGGAAGGCCGGCTCGCGGACGCGGGAATCGCCGCGGGCGCTGCGCTCGCCACGGGCGAGTCGCCCGTGGACGCGCTGGTGCTGGCCGGTCGCGCGTTCGCCGCGCAGGCGCTGGATGGCGAGGCGCTGGAGCGCTTCCGCTCGGCCCTCGCGATGGATCCTGCGAGGCTCGACGCCCGGATTGGCGAGGCGCGATCGCTCGTCAGGCTGGGAAGGGCCGGGGAGGCTCGTGAGGCGCTGCTGCGCCTGGTGCACGAGTGCCCGCAGGATGCCGACGTGCTGCTCATGGCAGCCGAGATGCACTCGGCTGCCGGCGAGCATGCGGACGCCGTGGAGCTGCTGCGCTCCGCCCGCGCCGCCGCGCCGACGCGTGCCGACATTCTCCACGTGCTGGGACGCGCCCTCGCCACGACGGGCGACATGGAGGCGGCGATTGGAGCACTTCGTGCCGCGCTAGGCCTCGACTCCGCCATGGTCGCAGCGCGTACCGACCTTGCGCACCTCCTGGTGCTCTGCGGCGATGACGAAGCCGCCGAACGAGAGCTGGAGGGCGCCATTGCAACACTTCCGTCGTATGCGCCGGCCGCGCTGGCTCTCTCTCGCCTTCGTCGCAGGGCGGGCAGGCCGGAGGACGCACTGCAGCCGCTCGTGGAGCTGCTTCACGTGGACCCCGTGCACCTCGAGGCACTCGTGGAGCTGGGTGACGTTCTCAGCATGCTGGGCAAGGCGTCGGACGCGCTGGTTCCCCTGCGACGCGCACATCACCTCGATCCTGAGTTCGCCCTCACCATCGCGGCTGCGGGCGATGTGTTCGTCGCGCTGGGCATGCCACGGGAGGCGCGCGAATGTTGGTATGAGGCGCTCTCGCTGGAGCCGGAGGGTGCCGGCGGAGCCAGGGCTCGCGATTCGCTGGAGCGATTCGTCATGCGCAGGGGACAGCGATCCGGCTCACGCTCGCGTGTCACGGAGGCCGCCTGATGGCCATCGAGGGACCCCTCCGCGATCTCGGCATCCACGATGTGTTCCAGCTCCTCGATCTCGGCCGCAAGAGTGGCACGCTCGAGGTGGGGTCCGAGCTTCGCAACAACCTGGGCCAGGTGTGGTTCGAGAACGGCTGCGTGGTGTACGCGAGCATTCGCAGCAACCCGCATCCGTTAGGCACGCTGCTCGTGCGAGCCGGCCGCATTTCCGAAGGCGACCTGGCCCTCGCTCGCGCCATGCAGGAGGAACAGGACGAACGCCGCCGCCTGGGAGAGATCCTGGTGGACATCGGCGCCCTGACCGCACGCGAGCTCGCCGAGCAGGTGCGGCGCCAGGTGGAGAGCGTGGTCTTCGAGCTGCTGTCGTGGAACGAAGGCTACTTCAGGTTCGACGAACAGCAGGTTGACGCGATCTCCGCGGAAGCCACCGTACGCATTCCGATCGAGTCGCTCCTCATGGAGGGCGCCCGTCGCATAGACGAGTGGGAGCGAATTCGCGAACGCGTGCCCACGCTCGACGTAGTGCCGAGCCTCGCCTCGCCTGACGGCGGGAACATGACGCGTCTCGACCTTCTTCCCGGCGAGTGGCGCTTCCTGACGCTGATAGACGGAACACGCTCGCTCCGGGAAATATCCACCAGCCTTGGCGAGAGCGATTTCGACGTGGCGCGGATGGCGTTCGGCCTACTCAGCACCGGGGTGCTGGAGCTCGCGAGCGATGCAGACGCCGACGCGATGCCGGGATCGGGCACCGTTTCCGATTCGCACCTGGCGCGGGCGCACGCGGCGCTCCAGCGGCGTGATTGGGATGAAGCGGTTGCTGAGGCTCGGCTCGCCCTCGCTGCCGATCCGCAGGCCACGGAGGCACGACGCACGCTGGTGGTAGCGCTTCGCAGGACCGGCCGTCGCGACGAGTGGGCAGACGAGGTTCGCCGTGCCGCACGACTTGCCGCGCAGCACCCGGACGTGTGGCGTGAGGCGGGCTACCTGGCGGCGCTGCAGGGAGACATGGAGGAAGCGGTGCGCAGCTGGCAGCTGTACCTGGCCGCCGCCGAGGAGGGCCCGGATGTGGATCGGGCCCGCGCCGCGCTGGAGGCCGCCGCGCTGATCCGTGAGCTGGTGGAGGGACATTTCCATGCCTGACGTGAGAGCTGGCAGTCGATCACACCTGGCATCGCCCGAGGTGCGGCGCCTGAGCGAGATGCTCGCGCGGGATCCGGCAAGCCTCGTGTTCGTGAGGCTCGGCGAGCTCCTTCGCCGTGACGGGCTGCTGGACCAGGCGCTCCGGGTGGCGGAGAACGGCGTCGCGCGGCACCCCGACATGGTTGACGCCCACGCGCTCCTCGGACGCGTGGCCGCGGATGCCGGGCGTCTCATCCAGGCGGAGGCCTGCTGGCACGAAGTGGAGCGCCTGGCACCCGGGCACGTGGACGCAGCACGGGGACTCGCATACATACGCTGGTGTGAGGGGCGAACCGACGAGGCACGCGAGTATCTGGAGGAAGCGTTCGCCAGAACCGACGACGATGCCACGCGTCGCTCCATTACCGCCGCGATCAACAGGCTGGCGGGTGCGCCCGATCGTCGTGTGGCCGCGCCGACACCGCATGCGGGAGCGCCTGGCGCGGTTCGCACCACGCCCGTCGAGAACCGCGGCTTCCAGGCGGCGTCCGAAGCAGTGGCGAAGGAGATGGCCGCGGTGCTCGACGACGCGAACCGGCTGGGCGAGGCACTTCAGATCGGTGGCTGGCGGGCGCTCGTCGTGGAGTGCGATGACGGCCTGCTTGGCGTTTCCCTCGAGGCGTCCGACCGCCCTGAAGCTGCCAATTCGCAGTTCGTGGTCGCGAACGACCTGCCAGTGGGGCGCGCAGTTCGCCTGCTCGTGCAGCAGGGGGAGGCGAGGTGAGTCAGGGAACGCTGCGGGACCGGCTTCGCGATGTTCTCCGCGCCGTGACGCCTACGCCTGGCGTACTCGGCGCATTACTGGCGGACGCCGGCGACGGCATAGTGGTGGCCAGCTCGCTGGACGTTGGGCTCGACGCGGAAGCGGTGGGCGCGCTCGCATCCACGCTGCTTGCGCGGGCCGAGCGGGCGGCGGCGGTGGCTGGTCGCGGATCGGCCGGCGTGATTCACCTGCACAGCGCGCTCGGCTGGTTGTGTGCCGCCAGGGCGGGGGCGCACGTCCTCGTTGTAGTGGCAGACCGGCGGGCTCCGGTGGGCCATGTTAGAAGCGCGCTGCTGCGGGCCAGGGCGTCGCTCGCGGACCTCTGACAGTCAGCAATCACGGAGCCGGGGTCGTTGTCAATCGTCAACTACGCAACGCGCGAGATCACCTGCAAGATCGTCTACTACGGGCCGGGGCGGGCCGGAAAGACGACGAACCTGCAGTATGTGTACGGCCGCGTTCCGGGCGATCGGCGGGGACGAATGCTCTCACTCGCCACGCAGAACGAGCGGACCCTGTTCTTCGATTTTCTTCCGCTGGACCTGGGCAACATCTCGGGCTTCACCACACGTCTTCAGCTCTATACGGTTCCCGGACAGATCTACTACGCCACCACGCGAAAGCTCGTGCTTCATGGAGCCGACGGGGTGGTGTTCGTCGCCGACAGTCAGACGCGCCAGTTCGACGAGAACGTGGAGAGCCTGCGCGACCTTCACGAGAACCTCGCGGCGCAGGACATAGACGTTCGTACCTTCCCCATGGTGCTGCAGTACAACAAGCGCGATCTTCCAAGCGATCTCATACTCGGCGAGGAGGCTCTCGACGAGGCGCTCAACTTCCGCGGAGTGCCGGCATTCGGCGCTGACGCCCTTCATGGTCGCGGCGTGTTCGAAACGCTGCGTTCGATCTCGGGACTCGTGCTGCGCCGACTCTCGGCCGGCTCCGCAGCTCATGGGTGACCTCCCGTGATTCTGGACGGACGTTTTCGCTTCGACAACTACGTCGTGGGTTCCGCCAATCGCCTGGCGGTTGCGGCAGCGCGTGCCGTTGCCGACGCGCCGGGGCAGGTGTACAACCCGCTCTTCATCTACAGCGCGTCCGGTCTGGGCAAGACTCACCTGGTGAGCGCGATCGCCCACCAGGCGCGAGAGAAGCGTCCCGGCTACGGTGCGACGTACGTGACGGTGGACGAGTTCGTGGAGGACCTGCACGCCGCCGTTGCGGACGGCAGCCTGGAACCGTTCAAGCAGCGCTGGCGCGAGTTCGACCTCGTACTGCTGGATGACGTCCAGTTCCTGACCGGTCAGAAGGAGACCCAGACGGAGCTCCTCAGGCTGTTCAACCAGCTCCAGCGAGCCGGCAAGCAGATCGTGATGGCGAGCGATCGTCCGCCCGGCGAGATCCCTGACGTGGACGCGCGACTCGTGTCGCGACTCTCCGGCGGCCTCGTGGTGGATATCGGCGAGCCGGATTACGAGACGAAGCTGGGCATCCTTCGCAATCTTGCCGAAGGTCGTGAGCCACCGCTGCCGGCGGACGTGATGGAGGCCGTTGCGCGGATTGACTTCGCGAATGTTCGCGAGCTGCAGGGTGCGTTCAACCGCCTGGATGCCTACAGGTCACTGCACGGCGGCACCATCCACGTCGGGAACATTCGTGACATCCTTGGCATTCGCGAGCGGAACACCCCACCGTCGCCCTCCGTCGTCAGGCAGGCACGCGGCGCCCGTGCCAACGGCAACGGTGCGCAGCCGGCTGAATTCGCCGAGTTCGTGGCAGACGTGTCGAAGACAGTGGAGCAGTCGGTCGCCGAATGGAAGCTGCGCATTACCGAGGCGATCGCGACATGGGCCGCCGAGGGATACCGTACGTCGGTTCTGGAACGTGCGCTGAAGCTGCCCAAGGCGCCTGACGTGGACGGCCTTCTCGCCACGTTCGCTGCTGCCTGCGCACACCTGGGTTCGCTGGAACGCGAGGCGATCACACTGGCGCCCGGATTTGCGAATCACACGGTGTTCCGGGACCCCGAGCGAGTCGCGGCGGCCGAGGCCCTGCTCGCCAGGCTGCGCGTGGGCGGGGAGCCGTTTCCGGGGCCGGATGCGTCGCTTACGCTCGACAACTTCGACGTTGGCGTGTGCAACCAGCTGGCTGCTCGTGCGGCAGAGACTGTCGGTCGTGAGCCCGGACGCCATTTCAACCCGCTGGTTATCTGCGGGCCTGGCGGTACCGGCAAGACGCACCTTCTGCATGCCATCGGAAACCTCCTGCGCGAGCAGATGGACGACACTGCATCCATTGCGTGCGTCAGCGCCAATCGCTTCGTCGAGGAGCTGGTGGAGGCCGCGCAGCAGGGCGAGCTGGAGCGCTGGCGCGCGCGCTGGCGCACGGTGGATGCCCTGCTGCTGGACGACCTGGACGTGATCGCGGGAACCGAGCGCGCACAGACGGAGCTGTTTCACCTGTTCAACGTGCTGGTGGCCGAGAACAGGCCACTGGTGTTCGCGTCGGACCGGTCTCCGTCCGAGCTGGATCACGTGGAACCGCGCCTGCGTTCGCGACTGTCCGCCGGCCTGCTGGCGGCATTGTCCCCGCCGGACCGCGCCACGCGCCGGGCGCTGTATGCGCGATTCCTGTCGGACGTGAAGGGGGGCGTGCCTGACGACGTGCTCGACTATCTCGCCGACGGAGCTGCGGGCAGCGTACGCGAAGTGAAGGGGCGCGCGAGCAGGGTGATGGCGCTGGCGGTTGCGAACGGAAAGCTGGAGCTCGACACGCTGCGTGCCGAGCTGGATGGTCAGATGCTGCCGCGAGCAGGGGCGCCGGAAGGGCTGGCCGACCGTGCCGCGGATCCGTTCTTCGTGGATAATGAGCGCGTGATCTGGGACTGGCACGAGATTCCCGGCCGCGCCATCGAGGAGATTCGCTGATGGCAATCCGTGGAAGCCTGCGCGAGGCAAGCTTCGCCGACGTGCTGCAACTTCTGGCCATGGGTCGCAAGACAGGCTGCCTCAGCGTCACGAATCGCGGGCAGTTCGGCCAGATCTACTTCGAGGAAGGGCGGATCTCGTTCGCAACGATCGTGAATCGTCGCGACCGGCTTGGCGACATTCTCGTGAAGAGCCGGGTGATCACCGCGGAACAGCTCAACGAGGCAGTCGCCGCCCAGGACAGCCTGCGTGACGTCAGGCTCGGCGAGATTCTGGTGAGCCGGGGGCTGCTCTCGCGCGATGAGTTGCAGCGTCACGTACGCACCCAGATCGAGGAGGCTGTCTATCACCTGTTCACCTGGAAGGACGGCACGTTCAACTTCGAACCCGACCTCTTTCCCGACGACCAGGACATGCTCGTCTCGATCAGCCCCGAATCGCTGCTGCTCGAGGGAGCGCGCCGGGTGGACGAATGGACGCTCATCGCGCAGAAGGTTCCGGGGATGGACACCATCTTCGCTCTCGACAAGACGCACCTCACCGAGAGCGGAGCCGAGCTCACGCCGGAGCAGCAGACCATTCTTTCCCTTGTGGACGGAAGGCGTGATGTCCAGGCGCTGGTGGACGAATCCGGGCTGGTGGAGTTCGAGGTGGGCAAGGCGCTCTACGGGCTGGTGATCGCGGGCTTCCTGCACAAGGTCGGCCGCTCCGAGCCTCGCGAGACCGCGGAGGGGAGGGAAAGCCGGGTGGACGAGCATCGCAACCTGGGCGTTGCGTTCTACAAGACCGGCATGCTTGACGAGGCCACGCGCGAGTTCCGGCGGGTTCTCGAGCTTCGTCGCGACGACCTCACATCGCGCTTCTACATGGGACTGGCCCTGCTGCGTCAGGGCAAGTGGACGGATGCGCTCGCGATGCTCGAGTCCACGACCAGGCTTCCGGAGGCGCCCGCGTCTGCATTCCACAACCTCGCCTACGTTCTTGAGCGACTCGGCCGTTACGAGGAGGCTCGTGAGGCGCTGAGCACGGCGATCGAGAGGGGCCTGGCTGGCGACGCCCGCGTGCATACCTCCCTGGGTGCGCTCGCGTTGCGCGAGGGCAAGGTGGAGGAGGCTGATCGCATCCTGTCGGAAGCACGCCCCATGTGGGGAAAGCGGCGTCCCTCGGCAGCCTGGTTTCACTACGGAGGGCTTGCAGCCGCGCTGTCGGGCGACCTCAATCGCGCGATTGACATCCTGGAGGAAGGTGTCAGGCTGCACCCGCACGCGGCGGCGCTCTACAACAACCTCGCAGTCGCCCTGGACAGGCGCGGCGACCATGACGAGAGCCTGAGGACGGCAGAGCAGGGGCTGCTGCAGGATCCCAGCCTGGCGCAGCTTCACAAGAACGTGGGCGACGGGCGGTATCGTGCAGGAAGATACGAGGAAGCGCTCGATGCCTATCGCCGGGCCGTGCGCAACGATGAGTCGCTGGGCAGCGACGTGTATCTCAAGCTGGGGAACATCCACTACCGCCGACAGGAGCTGGCCGATGCGGTCAAGTGCTGGGAACGGGCTCTCGAGCTCGATCCTGACAATGCGATCGTGCGAAGCAACCTGGATGCCGTCAGGCGCACCATCGCATGACGCATGCGCTGACGAACCCGGCGTTCGACGCTCTGCTGCGCAAGGTGGCGCTGGAGAGCGGATTCGTCTGTCCCGCCTACAAGCCGCGATGCCTCGAGCGCAGGATCGCCGTGCGCATGCGGGCGCATGGTGTTCACACCTACGAGGACTACGCGCGGGTCCTGGACGGCGATCCGGCCGAGTACCAGCGTCTCGTGCAGACGCTCACGATCAACGTCACGAGGCTGTATCGCAATCCCGAGACGTTCGAGTTCCTCGCGGAGACCATCGTTCCGGAGTTGTGGGAGAAGGTTGACGGGCCGCTGCGCGTGTGGAGCGCCGGCTGCGCGACAGGTGAGGAGGTTTACTCCCTGGCCGTGCTTTTCGCGGAACATGCCGAACGACTGGGGCAGCTGGGGCGGCTGGGGCGCGTGAGCGTTCTGGGCTCCGACGTGGATCGCCCCTCTCTCGAGGTGGCGAGCCGCGGAGAGTTCAGCGAGGTCGCGTTTCCCGACATCCCATCGGCCATCCGGCAGCGCTGGTTCGGAGACGGGCCGGGGGGCAGGGCAGATCCGCTGCTGAGCAGCATCGTGAATTTCGAGGAACGTGACCTGCTGCATGGCCCGATCCCGCCCGGCCCGCATCACCTCGTGCTTTGCCGGAACATGCTCATCTACTTCGAGCGGCATGCACAGGAGGACCTCCTGCGCAGGATGCATGCGTCGCTGGCGCCTGACGGCGTGCTCGTGCTCGGAAAGGTGGAGACCATCATGGGCGAGCTGCGATCTCTCTACGATCCGGTGAGCACGCGCGAGCGCATCTACCGCCGGCGTGAGGAGCTGCCGGCATGACGGCGCATAACGAGAAGGACGCCCTCTACGTGGGCGTCGCCGACCTCGCGGCTGCGTCCGGTGACACGACCATTGCCACGCTCGGACTGGGATCGTGCGTGGCGCTCGTGCTTCACGACCGCGAAGCTGCCGTGGGAGGGCTCGCGCACATACTCCTGCCGGGCCCGGAATATTCCACGGACCGGTCGAATGTCGCGAAGTTCCCCTGCACGGCAATCGAGGCGCTTCTCAGGGAGATGTACGTACTCGGTGCACGGCGCCCGCGTGCACGCATCGTTGGCGGCGCGAGCATGTTCGGCAAGCTCCTCGAAAGTGGCGGCGTGAACATGGGCGAACGCAATGTCATCGCGTCCCGAGCGGCCCTGGCCCGGTTCAACATCCCGATCGTCGGCGAGGATGTTGGCGGCGAGTACGGCAGGAGCGTCTTCCTTCATGTAGGCGACGGCCGCGTGAGCGTACGCTCTCTCCGGAGCGGAGACCGGGAGCTCTAAGGCTGACGTGAGGCAGGACGGCGTTCCCCTGCGCGTGCTGGTGGTGGACGATTCCGCCTTCATGCGCCGCGTGATCAGCGAGATCATCAATTCGCACCCTCGCTTCGAGGTTTGCGGCCGTGCCCGTGACGGGCGCGATGCACTGGAGCAGGTGCATCGGCTGAATCCGGACCTCATCACCCTGGACCTCCAGATGCCGGAGCTGGACGGCCTTGCCGTGCTGGGTTACGTGATGAGCGAGACGCCCAGGCCGGTGGTCATCCTCAGCGCGGCGGAAGGCGGCGCCGAGCAGCTAACGCTGCGGGCGCTCGAGCTGGGGGCCGTGGATTTCGTGCGAAAGCCCTCCGGCGCCATCAGCCTGGACCTGGATCGTGTTCGGGAGCGGCTGCTCCAGGCGCTCGAGGCCGCGGCCGAGGTGAACCTTGGCGGTGTATCGCTCCTCGCCAGGCTGCCGCGCGCTCCGCTTGGCTGGCAGGAGTCGCAACACGGCGCTCGTTATGCAGTGGCAGTCGCCGCCTCGACCGGCGGACCGCGGGCACTCGCGGAGCTGGTGCCGGCACTGTCTGCAGGACTGTCCGCGGCGGTGCTCATCGTGCAGCACATGCCGGCCGGATTCACGCGCAGCCTGGCATCGCGACTGGACGCCATGTCCGCGCTCAGGGTGCTCGAAGCCGAGGACGGAATGCCCATCCGTGCGGACCACGCCTACGTGGCGCCGGGCGGTCGGCACATGTACGTGAGCGTCCATGACGGCGAGCGAGTCATCCGCCTGGGAGATGAACCGTCCGTGTGGGGTGTCCGGCCGGCTGCCGACCCGCTCTTCGAATCGGTCGCACGCGAGTTCGGGACGAGCGCAGTGGGCGTCGTCCTTACCGGTATGGGGCGGGACGGTGCCGCAGGAACCGAGGCGATCCGGCGAGCGGGGGGCACTGTCTTCTGTCAGTCGCTTGACACTGCGATAGCGCAGGGGATGCCGCGTGCCGCCGCCGAGGTCGTGGGCCCCGGCGGCGTGCTGGACCTGGCGGCGATCGCTCCTGCCGTGGAGGCCGCCGTCTCGGACGCGACGTTCGCGTGACCTTCACGGCAGTGGGCCTGTCAGGTCAAAGAGGCATGACGTCCGCCATCCACCAGTCGGAAAACGCAATGTCACATCCAGGAGGCCGGGGCACGCTGGCCGAGCGGGAGGCCGCGCCGGGCAGCCAGCAGAACGAGGAGAGGATTGCCGGCTCATGGGTCCTCTGCCGAATCGGTTCCGAACGGTTCGCGCTGCCGATTGCCGCGGTGTCCGAGCTGCTGGAGGAGCCGGCGCTGGCGGACATGCCGGCCCTCGGCGACAGGATCCTCGGGATGCTCGTGACCCGCTTCGGCAGACTGCCTGTACACGATCCGGCGCGACTTCTGGGGCACTCCGCTGGTCGTCCGGTGCAAGCCGTGCTGGTGATCGGCCAGGAATCCGCAGCCGTTGCGCTGGCGGTGGACGAGGCCGCAGACACCCTCGAGCTCGAGGATCACATGATCAAGACGCTCCCGGCGCTCGACGATCCATTCAAGCTCGTGAACGGGGTGGCCCGGGACCATCTGGGCCTCATAACGGTGCTGGACGCCGGTCGCCTCGTACGCGCGCTGGCGAGTTCGGAGGATGCACAATGAACCCATCCATGAAGGCCGACCGCTCGAGCGACGGACCTGCGGTGAGGGGAGCACTCGCCTGGAAGGATTCGGGAGGTGGATCGAGTGCCCGCCCGCGCGTGGAGACGGTTCCGCTCGTCACCTTCTCGCTGGGAGATGACCTTCTTGCGGCTGACGTGAGGCAGGTGGAGCGCGTCGTCAGGTCCGTTGACGTGGCACCGGCCCCGAACACGCCTCCGTGGCTGCTCGGCATGATGCCCTATCGGGACTCGACTGTGCCGGTTCTGGATCTCCGACGCCGCCTGGAACTCCCCGACGGGTCTCCTTCCGATGAACGACGGATCATGATCTTTGTCGCAGGCGGCGGATTCACGGCTGCCGTGGTGGATCGCGTGCTCGACGTGCGGGGTGTGCCGGCCGAAGAACTCGAACCCCCGCCGCCGCTCGTTCGCGGCCTGTCGCGGGATTACGTACGCGCCGTGTTCAAGCGAGACAATCGCATCGCAATCCTTCTGGACGCCGAGCGACTACTCTCGGCCACGGAGCGACTTCAACTGGTGCCGCAATCCTGACGGGCATGCAGTGCACCGACTGCCGCCACGGGCCAGGAACGACGTCCTGCAGCCCCGTGCTCCGCTGCCTGCCGAGTGCCGGCGCCCCGCTCACATACACAGCGCTCCTCCCTGCCTGACGATGCCGGACACATCGCTGAAGAACTACCGAGACGAACTCACCCGACTCGGCGCGCGCCTGGATCACCCTGACGCGCGCCAGTACAGGGAGGAGATCAAGAGCGAGATCATCGCGCTCTACAAGCAGGTGGATCGCGACCTTGCCGCGCTCGGTCTGATCAAGGATGACATTCTCTCGCTCATCGGCAGGTGGAAGGCGGTTACCCGCGGGACCACTCCCGCCGAGGCGAACGACTCGTCCGGATTCGATGCCGATCGTCCCCGTGGCGGGGAAACCACTCCTCCTCCCGCGCCGGTTCTGGAGCGGGGTGCACTCGAGGCTCCCACCACGCATCGCAGCGGCACGCCGTCCGGAGGAACTCCGGGCGGAGGCACTCCTGTGCGCGCCGATCACCTGGGCGCGTCCACGTTCATCGAGCGCGGCTGGAGCCAGATCGCCGCCGGCGATCCGGTGGCCGCGGAACAGTCGCTCAGGAAGGCGCTGCAACTCGCGCCGGGCGAGCCGTCTACGGAGGCCCTGCTCGGCTGGGCGATGGTCGCCCAGGAGAAGTACGACGATGCCCTGCTGGTGTTCAACCAGGTGCTCGAGAGAGCTCCCGAGAACTCCCTGGCGCGGGTGAACGTGGGATACATCTGCCTCAAGAAGGGCATCTGGGGCGAGGCCATAGAGCACCTCACGAGAGCCATTCAGCTCGACAACGATCGCAAGGCAACGCTCTACGCGCACTTCTACCTCGGCCTCGTGTACCTGGACCGGGGCATGTATTCGGATGCCGTCGTCTTCTTCCGCAAGGCGGTGGAGCTTGGTCCGAACCTCGTCGAGGCATACTACGAGCTCGGTCGTGCGGCATGGTTCGCGGGAGACCAGGATGGTGCGCGCGAGGCATGGCGCGGCGGACTCGCGGCCAACAAGTTCAATGCATGGGGAAAGCGCTGTGGCGAGATGCTCGCACAGGTAGACGCGGGCGAGTCACCTCCGCGCACTGGCTGAGCGAGCCGTTCCGCTCACTCTGGTCGGGTGTTCGGCGAGCCTTGCCGCGTCGTGCGTCCGCTCGCGCTTCTCTGCTGGCCACATTCCGCGGAATCCTGCTTCTGCTCTGTGCTTCGCCGCTGACCTCCGGATTGGCGGCGCAGTCGCCCGCGATTGCGCGCGACACCGTCGTACGGCTCCAGGCTCCGGATTGGGGTGCCAGGGCAGGGTCATTCGAGACTCCGAGCGCCGAGCAGACCCGTGCGCGAGTGCTGGAGAGCGGTCGCTACCGGGTGATCGCATTCCCAGGTGACGAGCGACTTGCGCGCTCACTGCTGGCCCAGGCGTCCGCATCCGACAGTTTCCCGGGAATGCCTCGCCCCACGGCGCCGGTCGTGATTGCCGTGGCACCCGACGAGCGGCGCTTTCGTGAATGGGTGGGACCTCGTGTGCCGGAGTGGGGTGCTGCCGTCGCCTTCCCCGGCCGGGGCAGGATTGTGGTGCGCGGCAGCTCGGCCGGCGGGGCAAGGGCGGGAGATCCCTCCGTAACGCTGCGGCACGAGCTCGCTCATCTTGCGCTGCGCGAGTACCTGGAGTTTCCGGCGCCGCGCTGGTTCGACGAGGGCTACGCGAGCTTCGTGTCCGACGGCGCGAGACGGGGAAACGTGCTGGCGGCCAACCTGGCTCTCGTACTTCATCCTCTCCCGTCGCCGGACTCTCTCAATCACTGGTTCCTCGGCGGCGCCACCCGCGCTCAGGCCGCGTATGCGCTCGCGCACTCCGTGGTGGAGGAGCATGCGCGGCGGGATCCCGAGCGAGGGCTCGAACTTTTTCTCCGCTACTGGAAAGAGACGGGCTCGTACGAACTGGCCGTGCGTCGCGCGTACGGTGTGACGTCGCTCACCATCTCGAACGATTGGCGCAGACGTGTAAGAATGCGCTACGGAGCGCTCGCGCTTCTCAGCGACGCTGCCATAGCCGGGGTGGCGGCGCTTCTCCTGGTGGGGCCCGTGTGGATCATCCGCCGGCGGCGCGACCGGCGGAAGCTCGAGGCACTGCGGGAGGCGGACAGCAGGATCGAGCAGGCCGAGCGTGCAGCTGCGATTCGGTGGCTGGTGGCATTCCTGCTTGCTGTGGAGGCTTCGCAACGCAGTGTGGGGGAACAGCGGCCCCCCTCAGCTTGACAGCGGGATTGGCGGTCGCGTACACTCCCGCCCATGTCTGAGCACGACAAGGGGATTATTTCGAGGCGCCGGCCCTACCTGTGGTGGGGACTCGCTGCGCTGGCGCTCGTATTGGGCTATGCGGATCTGATCAGGGGCGGGATTACCATCGCGCCTGTGCTCCTTACAATCGGCTACTGCGTGCTCGTGCCGATCGCGATCCTTCGAAGCTGACGGGATTGCGGGATTCCGGAACCTGACTACCCCGGACCGGTATCAATTCAGAGGCTGGAGGCTTCCGCCCAATTTCGGGGCGGCCCCACCCTTGCGAATCAGGCTATGACAGGAGAGTTTCACGACTTCCCCGAAACCGGTCCGGACCGTGGTCGGGGGTCGGTTTTCAAGTGTCGTGCGCCGGGCGAATAGCTCAGCTGGTTAGAGCGCCTGCCTTACACGCAGGATGTCGGGGGTTCGAATCCCTCTTCGCCCAGTGGCAAGCAGGTCCTGTCGTAGGGGGCGGGACGGATTGCAGTAATGGTTGCTGGTCCTGGTCGTTCCAACAGGGTGGTACGAGTCAACGATATCGGAGGTTTCGAAGTGAAGGCACCGGTTATACGGACGATAGCGCTCGCGCTCGCGACGGCAACGGCACTGGGTGGTGCCTCGTCCGTCGCGGATGCCCAACAGATTCAGGGATCACTGCAGCGCGGGGTGCCCACGCGTGACACGCCCCGGCTCATGGTGGCAGTGTTCCGCTCCGACAACCCCGAGCAGTCGGTTGCCGCGGCCGACGCAGTGAGAGATCGGCTGCAGCGCGACTTCAATGGTCGGCAGCTCTTCATCGTCACGAAGAACGACGTTGTGAAGACGCTGGAGCAGTCCGGCTATCCTGTGGACGAGGCGCTCTCGCCAAACGACGCTCAGGCTCTGGCGCGCATCGTTCGCGCGGATCAGTACATCGAGGGATCCGTGCAGCCGTCGCCCGAAGGTGGTGTGGCGGTCACGGCGCGCCTCGTCATGACGCGCGACAACAAGCTCGTGCAGCCCCTGGGAACGTTTCAGGCTTCTCGCGTCTCCGATGCCGCGAGCCAGATCAGCCGTGAGGTTCGCGAGGCACGCAAGCAGCTCGATGCCGAGCAGCGGTGCGTGAACCACTATCGCGAGTCCAACTTCGAGCAGGCAGCCGCGGAGGCGCGGAAGGGCACGTCCGAGTATGCCCGGGCCACGATCTCGCGAGTGTGCGAAGTGCGCGCGATGTCCCAGATGAACGCCTCGCCGGACGAGCTGCTGGCCCTCACCTCGGAGATCCTCGAGATCCACCCGCAGAACCAGCCGGCCCTGACGATTGCCTACGAGGCTTACAAGGCCAAGGGCGATGAGGAGGCTGCACTGACGGCCCTCACCACGCTGCTCTCGGTGGATCCGAGCAACGTGACGCTGCAGAACGCCGTGGTGGCAGAGCTGGCGGCGAGCCGTCGCTTCGACACGGCCGTGCCGATCATCGATCGCGCGCTCGCCGAGAACCCGGCGGACCCGCAGCTTCTGAACACCGCGTTCAAGGTCTACCTCGCCTCGGAGAACTACAAGAAGGCAACGGAAGCTGGTGAGCGCCTGATTCCGCTCGATACGCTGACCACGGACTCCACCTTCTACGTGGGCCTGGCGCGCGCATACGCGTCGGACAGCCAGCCGCAGAAGGCGGCTGAGGCGGCCGCTCGCGGCACGCAGCGCTACCCGAACAACGCCACCCTGTGGTCCGTTGCCGCGCAGTTCTACCGCGAGGCCGGTCAGCTGGATCAGGCGTCGGACGCCCTCAGCCGCGCGGCGCAGATCGATCCGAACGCGTCCGGTGTGGGCATTCTGCAGGCACAGCTCTTCGTGGATCGCAATGAACTCGACTCGGCGGTAGTGGCTCTCCGTCGGGCAGGTGCGAGCGACACCGCGATGGCTGCCCAGCTGGCGCTCGCTTACGGCTCACAGAGGATTCAGGCCGCTCAGGCCGCGGCAGACAATGACAGCCTTGCGGCCGCCGAGTGGAAGAGGGCAGAGCAGTTCATGGCCCTGGCAGACGAGCTGAACCCGACCGACCAGGCGAAGTTCTACCGCGGACTCTCAGCATTCCAGTACGTGGCCAAGTCCTACACGGGAGTGGCCGAGTCCCGGAGCTGCGAGGGGGCTCAGGAACTCCAGGACTACACGCGTATCGCTCAGACGTCCATCCCCGCGGGTGGTCGCGCGAATCCAGAGAGCGCCGCCCAGCTGATGGGCGCCATCCCCCAGATTCGTGACGTGGTGGGTCGTCTCGTGAGTTCGAGCTGCGGTAACTGACCCAGGGCGTAACAGGTTGCATCGCGAGGGCCCGTCGGCGTTCCGCCGACGGGCCCTCGCTCGTTCTTTGCCGCGTGCGTGGAGTCACGATCACGAGTGGATCAGCCGGTGTAGATTCCGATATGCACTCGCACGGGGAGAAATCGAGGTTGCCATGGCGTGCGCGCGGCGCGCCGCGTGCTTGACGATCGTGGAGAAGGCCACTTAGAATGACGCGCGCTCTTCCTCCCGGGGCATGGGACACGGAGTACCACGCGCCCGTGCTGATGGACGAAGTCCTGTCGCTGCTAGGCGGGCGAGCCCTCGTTCTCGACGGCACACTCGGGGGTGGCGGCCATACGGCTGCGCTCCTGGAGAGCGGTGCGAACGTAGTTGCCCTCGACCGGGACCCGCGCGCGCTGGAGGCAGCCTCTCGCCGGCTTTCGGATGCTCTCGAGGAAGGCCGGTTTCGGCCTGTTCTGGCCAATTACTCAGACATCGAAATCGAGCCCGCCCTGGCGGGCTTGAAGTTCCACGGGATACTCCTCGACCTTGGCATCTCCTCGCATCAGATTGACGACGCCGACAGGGGCTTCACGTTCCGTCCTGGTGCGCCGCTCGACATGCGCATGGGGCCTGACGCGGATCAGGATGCGGCCGCCCTGCTGTCGGAGATGCACGAGTCCGAACTGGCGCGTGTGTTTCGCGAGTACGGGGACGAGCCGCGTGCGGGTCGTCTGGCGAGGGAGATCGTCAGGCGCCGCGCCAGGGCCCCGTTCCAGACCAGCGACCACCTGGTGGCCGCCATTCGGGGCGCGCTCGGCGCTCGCACCGGCCCGGCCGACTTCGCACGACTCTTCCAGGCGGTTCGAATCGCCGTCAACCGCGAGCTCGACGGGCTCGAGCGAGCTTTGCCTGCGCTGCGCGACCGCCTGGAGCCGGACGGCGTCATCGCCGTCATATCCTACCACTCGGGCGAGGATCGCATCGTGAAGCGCGCGTTCCGTGACTGGGACGACCCATGCGTCTGCCCTCCGCGGCAGCCGTTCTGTGTGTGCGGCCAGGTTCCGTTGGGCGCCACTATCACTCGCAAGGCGATCACTCCGTCGGATGAGGAGAGGGAGCGTAACACACGTGCGCGAAGCGCACGCCTGAGGGCATGGCAGCGCGCCGCGTGAGGCGGCGCGGCCGCACCACGGTCGCTCTCGTCCTCGTTGCCATCGTGTTGGTCGCCAGCATGGTCGTGTGGCGCAGAAGCATCGGCACCTCCGAGGCGCGCGTCGTGGACCAGCTCAGGAGCCAGCGTGCAGCGCTCGAGGCCAGGAAGGCCGCGCTCGAGCGCGATGTGAGGGAGCTCGGCTCGCGGGCCGTAATCGCTCCCGTCGCGGAGCGCTCGCTCGGGCTGCACGTAGCACATGACGCCGAACAGGTGATTGTCCAGCGCCCTGCGGCAACGCATTCGTCGTCCCGATCCTCGTCCGCGCCGGAGGACTGACGGATGCCGCGCATAGGTCGCTTCACGCTCATCCATCTGGGGCTGGTGCTGTTCGCCGTGGCCATCCTGCTGCGGGCCGGTCAGGTGCAGCTTTTCCAGCACGAGGAGTGGGCAAGGCGCGCGGAACGGCAGCAGGTTGCTGTTCAGTCGCTCCCGGCTCCGCGCGGCGCGATCGTGGATGCGGTCGGTGAACCTCTGGTGCAGAGCAGGGAGTCGCTTCGCCTCGCGATAGCGCCTCACGAGGTGCGGGATCGTGAAGCGGTGGAACGCGGATTGAAGACGGCCGGCGTCCCCGCTCGCTTCGTCGCTCGTGCGATGGACGTCAGCCGTCGCTGGGTGGAACTTCCCGGCACCTATTCGCTGGACGAGGCAGCCGGGCTGCTCGGTCGCGACGGAGTACATGCAACTCCCGTAAGCGAACGACTTTATCCGGCCGAGTCAGGATTGCAGCTGATCGTGGGGCATGCGAATGCCGATACCGGCAGGAGCGGAATCGAGCTGGCTCTCGACAGCCTGTTGCGCGGGATTCCCGGTTCTGCGCCCATGTTGCGAGACGCCGGGCGCCGGCGGTTCGACTCACCTCGATTCACGGCCGTGGCACCGCGGCCCGGCAACACGGTGGCTCTTACCGTGCACAACGCCGTGCAGGAGATCGTGGAGCGCGCGCTGGACTCGGCCATTCGTGAGACGGGCGCGACCGGCGGAGATGTGGTGGTGGTCAATCCACACACAGGCAACGTGCTGGCGATGGCGAGCCGCCGGAATCGAAACCGGGCGACCATGGGCGCCCTCATCGAGCCGTACGAGCCCGGGTCAACGCTCAAGCCCATCATCGCAGCCCGGCTACTCGAGCTCGGCCGGGTACGCCTGAACGAGTACATAGACACGCCCAACGGAATCATGACTCCGCCCGGCTTTCGCCGGCCGGTCAAGGACACGCACATAGAGCATCGGCAGACACTCGCCGACGTGATCCGCTATTCGAGCAACGTAGGCATCATCAAGTTCTCCGAACGGCTTTCGGCGCGCGAGCAGTTCGAAGCGCTGCGCGACGCTGGTTTCGGCATGCCAACGGGTGTGCCTTTCCCTTCGGAGGCGTCAGGCGTGCTGCGTCACCCGCGCGACTGGTGGGCGTCCTCACCCGCATCCATGGCGATGGGCTACGGACTCTCAGTAACCCCGCTGCAACTCGCGATGGCGTACGCAGCCATCGCCAATGGCGGCGAGCTGCTTGAGCCACGGCTGGTTCGGGAGGTGCGCACTCCCGACGGTGAGCTGATCTGGAAGTCCGAACGCCGAGTGGTGCGTCGCATCATGAGCGAGGAGACCGCCCGGACCATGCGACATATGCTGGGTGCGGTGGTGGACTCGGGCACCGCGAAGGCTGCACAGCTGGCCACATTCGAAGTGGGCGGCAAGAGCGGCACCGCACGCAACGCGGCGGGCGGGACCTACGAAGCAGGCATGTACCTGGCATCGTTCGTATCCATCTTCCCAGCGGACGATCCGCAGTTCGTGGTGCTCGTCAAGATAGACAACCCGAGCGGCAGGTACTACGGCGGCGCGACCGCCGCACCCGTGTCGAAGGTGGTGCTGGAGTCAGCCCTTGCCGCACGAGACGCGGCCCTCGATCGCGGCGCCCTCGCGCGCGCCACGCAGGCGCGTTTCGCGTCGGTCGAGTCTGGTGGATCACAAAGTGGTGCGGAGACGCGGGACGCCGTCGAGTCCCGCGCCGTGCGAGTGGTGGATGCCGAGCCCGCGGCAGGATCGTCGCGTGAGGGCTCGCCCGCGCACGGTGTTCAGCCGGGTTCGGGCTCCCAGCCGGGTGTCGAGTCCCTCCGGGATGGACCCGGGCGCGCGAGCGCCTCGTCGCGTGATCGCGGTGCAACGCGCCATGTAGTACCGCTCGCCGGACTCGACTCCCTGCGTGAGGCTCGCAGGGCAACCGATGAAGCGCCCAGGGAGGTGCCTGACGTGAGCGGAGTCACCCTTCGCGAAGCCGCGCTCATGCTGCATGATGCAGGGTTCCGTGTGCGCCTCACCGATGGCACGCGTGGAGAGACTTCGCCGCAGGCCGGCAGCAGGCTTCCTCCCGGCAGCCTCGTAAGGCTGGGACGCGGCCGATGACCATCCCGCTTGGGCGAATCGTGTCGGCTCTTCGCAGCCGTGGGCTCCTTGCAGGCACGAGCCCGAACCTTCCGGAGTACGTGAGCGGGATCGCGGATGACAGTCGCAAGGTGTTTCCTGGCGCGCTTTTCATCGCCGTAAGGGGCAGTGCTGCAGACGGGCACGATTTCCTGGATTCGGCGGCGGCTGCCGGCGCCGCCGTGGCGCTTGTCGAGGAAGAAGGCCGCACCTCCCTGCCGAGTATTCTCGTGCGGGACGGGAGACTCGCGGCGGCGATCGCCGCGGCCTCGGCATTCGGAGATCCGGCACGGTCGCTCACGATGGTCGGCGTTACGGGTACGAACGGCAAGACGACCACCGTGGGAATCCTCCGTCACCTTCTGGATTCGAGCGAGGATCGCTCAGCCTCGATAGGCACGCTCGGTGTTCTCGTGGGCAGCGAGGCGAATGCACTGCCGGGCGGAAGCGGGCTCACCACGCCTGGTCCGGTAGAGCTGCAACGCCTGCTCCGGGAGCTGTCGGACTCCGGCGTGCGTCGGGTGGCAATGGAGGTGTCGTCACACTCCATTCACCAGCGGCGCGTGGCCGGGCTCGAGTTCGCCTGCGTGGTGTTCACGAACCTTACGAGAGACCACCTGGACTACCACGGCGACATGGAGTCCTATCTCGAGGCGAAGCTCCGCCTCACGGACTACCTGGCGCCCGGCGGCGCTGTGGCGGTCAACGCTGATGATCCTGCGTGGCGGGCGCTGGACGACGCTCCACAAAGGATCACGTTCGGACGCCGGAACCCTGCGGACGTGCGAGCGGAGGAACTCAGGCTCGCCCCGGACGGCAGCAGCTGGATGCTCTCGATGGTCGGAGAGCGGCACCCCGTGTCGCTGCCTCTCGTGGCCGAGTTCAACGTGGACAACGCGCTTGCAGCTGCAGCCGCAGCCTGGTCGCTCGGCATGGAGCCTGGCGAGATCGCGCGCCGCCTGACGACCGTCCCCCAGGTGGCCGGTCGGCTGGAGCGCCTGAGCGAGCGGCCCGCGGTCTATCGCGACTATGCGCACACTCCGGATGCGCTGGAGAGGGCACTCCGGGCCGTGCGCGATTTCACACCCGGCAGGGTTATCGTCGTGTTCGGGTGTGGCGGGGATCGCGACCGCGGCAAGCGTCCGGAGATGGGGCGAATCGCCGCGCAGCTCGCCGACCTGAGCGTGATCACGAGCGACAATCCGCGCACGGAGGATCCCGAGCGTATTCTCGACGACATCGAGGCGGGAATGCAGTCGGCTCGGAGGCTCCGGATCGAGGATCGTCGTGAGGCCATCGCGGCGGCCCTTCGCGAGTGCGATCCGGATCGCGACCTGGTGCTGCTTGCCGGCAAGGGACACGAGACGTACCAGCTGCGTGGCGGCAAGTCGTATCCCTTCGACGAGCGGGAGATCGTGGGTGAATTGCTGCGTGGCAGGGTGTGCGCATGAGTTTCTGGACACTCGATCGCGTGGCGGAGGCCCTCGGCGGCGGTCCAGGTGGCGCAGCAGCACTGACTTCCGTGTCCACCGACACGCGGACGATCGAGGCGGGAGCCCTGTTCGTGGCCTTGCGGGGCGAGCGCTTTGACGGTCACCGGTTCGTTCGTGAGGCAGTCGCTGCCGGAGCTGCAGGGCTCGTGGTGGACGACGACAGCGTGGCCGGAACGCTACCGGTGCCCGTGTACGTGGTGCCGGACACCCTGCTGGCACTCGCGGACCTGGCGCGCGCACGCAGGCGAGCGTGGGACGGCCAGGTCGTGGCGATCGCCGGTTCGAACGGCAAGACCACCACCAAGGACATCACCCGTGCCGCACTCGGAGGGCGGTACGCTGTGCATGCGACCACGGGGAACCTGAACAACCGGATAGGGGTGCCGCTAACGCTGCTGGCGCTGCCTGACGAGGCAGAAGTCGCGGTGGTGGAGGCAGGGACGAACGTTCCCGGCGAGATCGCAATCCTGCGAGACATCTGTGAACCGAACATCGCCGTGATAACGTCCATCGGCGAGGAGCATCTCGAGGGACTGGGCGACCTGGAAGGAGTGCTGCGGGAGGAGATCGAGATTGCGCGCGGGATAGATCTGCTCGTTGCGCCTGCCGCACATCCGGAGGTGGCGGAAGCTGGACGTCCGCTCGCGCGCCGCGTGGTCGTCGCCGGGCTGGACGAGGGTGACCTGCGTGCGGACAGCTGGTCCGTAGCTAGCGACGGCAGGGGCACGGTCGAAGTCCGTGGAGTCACGGTGGAGCCGCCCGTACGGGGCGCTCACAACCTTCGGAACACCATGCTCGCCCTGGCCGTTGCACTCGAACTGGGAGTCTCGCTGGAGGAAGCGGCGAAGGGTATTGCGGAGATGCCGCTGCCGAACATGCGGGTGGCGTGGGAGACGCATGGCGAGCTTACCCTGATCAATGACGCCTATAACGCGAATCCTCCGTCCGCGCGCGCAGCCCTGGACCTGCTTGCGGCCGTGAACACCGGAAGACAGCGTGTTGCAGTACTCGGCAGCATGCTCGAACTTGGCGCCGAGACTCCTCGTCTGCACGACGAGATAGGGCGCTACGCACTTGCCAGCGGAGCGCAGGTCATTGCGGGAGTGGGACTCATGGCGGAAGCGCTGGGCCGCGTGGCCCCCGATGATGCGCGGGTCATTACCGCAGACGATGTGCAGGACCTCTGGCCACGTCTCTCGGAGCGGCTGGAGCGAAACGCAGTTGTGTTGCTGAAGGGTTCAAGGGGGGCGCGACTGGAGCGCCTGGTTCCTCACATTGCCGCCTGGGCTGCCGAATAGTGCTCTACCATCTGCTGGTCCCGCTTGTTCCGCTCTTCACGCCGCTGAACGTGTTCAACTACATCACGTTCAGGACTGCCGGTGCCACCGTCACCGCGCTGCTGATTGCGTTCATCGCAGGCCCGGCGATCGTGAGGCGCCTCCGGAGCATGTCGGTGAACCAGGTGGTGAGGGCAGGCACTCCGGACACGCATGCGGGGAAGGGGAGCACGCCCACCATGGGCGGACTCATCATACTTCTTTCGATTGCGGCCTCCACGCTTCTGTGGGCGCGGCTGGACAATCGATACGTGTGGCTCGCCCTTCTCGTAACGCTCTACATGGGAGCCATCGGCTTCCTGGACGATTACCTGAAGCTGCGACAGAAGCGCGAGGGGCTGCGGAACGAGGGATTGGTGGAGCGCTACAAGCTCGCCGGCCAGATCACCGGCGGCGTGATACTTGGCCTCGTGCTGTGGCTCGTTCCGGTATCCACGCTTCCGGGTGCGTCAACCACGCTGCCGTTCTACAAGTACCTGCTGCTCGAGTTCATGCCGGCGTTCGCGTTCCTGTACGTGCCATGGGTTGCGTTCGTGCTCACTGCCACCAGCAATGCAGTGAACCTCACTGACGGCGTGGACGGACTTGCGGCGGGACTCGTGGCGATCGCCTTCGTGGTACTGGCGGTGTTCGCATATCTCATCGGGCGCGTGGACGCCAGCGCGTATCTCGGAATCTTCTATCTTCGGAACGCCGGTGAACTCACCGTATTCTGTGCAACGGTGATGGGTGCCTGCATAGGGTTCCTCTGGTTCAATACGTATCCCGCGCAGGTGTTCATGGGGGACACCGGATCGCTCGCGCTGGGCGGAGCGCTGGGTGCAGTGGCGCTGCTTCTGAAGAGTGAGTTCCTGCTGCTGTTCGTGGGTGGTGTCTTCGTTGCCGAGACCGTGTCCGTGATCCTGCAGCGAAGCGTATTCAAGTACCGTCGGCGAAGACATGGCCTGGAGTACGCCCGGCAGAATCGCGTATTCCTTCGAGCGCCGCTGCACCACCATTTCGAGCTGAAGGGATGGTCGGAGCCGCAGGTGGTGACGCGATTCTGGATCATCGGCATCTTCTGCGCACTCCTGGCGCTCAGCACGCTGAAGATCAGATGAGCGGCGTTACGCTGGAGTCCATTGGGCCGCGAGCGCTTTCGAGTCGTGAGGGCGAGGTGGCAGTGGTGGGGCTCGGCCGCAGCGGAGTGCCCGTTGCCAGGCTCCTGGCGCGTGCGGGCAATCGAGTGTACGGATCAGATGCCGGAACGGGCGAGGCGATCGAGGCCGTCGCCGCCGGCCTGCGGAAGGATGGCATTGATGCCGACAGCGGGTCGCACGATCTCGACCGCATCCGGCGGGCGTCGGCAGTAGTCAGCAGCCCGGGTGTTCCGCCTGACGCGGCGCCGCTGCGTGCCGCGAAGGAAGCCGGTGTCCCTGTCCTGGGTGAGGCCGACATAGGACTGCGCGCTCTGCCTCACGCCCGGGTGATCGCCATAACCGGCACGAACGGCAAGACCACCACCACAGCGCTCACGGGAAGGCTCCTGAGATCCCTCGGCAGGGATGCAGTGGAGGGAGGCAACATCGGTACTCCGATTTCGCAGTACGCGCTCGAGAATCGGGCGCCGGAGTGGGTGGCTCTCGAACTGTCGTCATTCCAGCTGCGACACCTGCCTTCGTTGCGCCCAGCCGTGGGAGTGGTGACGAACCTCGCATCCGATCACCTCGACTGGTACTCGTCCATCGGCGAATACTGGGCGGACAAGGCGCTGCTCTTCAGCAGTGACGATGACGAATCGAGATGGGTGCTTAACGCGGACGACGCGGAGGTTCTGGCGCTGCACAGTCGGCTGCCGTCCTCCCATCCGTCGCGGTCAGGGCTGAGGGGCGCTGTGCATCGGTTTTCCCTCGAGGACACGACTGCCGCCGCCAGCTTCGACCGGCAGAGCGGATGGATGAACCTGCTGGGCAAGCCGCTTCTGAAGCGCGAGGAACTGCCGTTGCTGGGAGATCACAACGTAGCCAACGCGCTCGCGGCAGCGCTTGCCGTAGCGGTGGCAGATCCCGCCCATGCAACCCCTGAGGCGCTCGAGGGAATTGCCGAGTCCCTGCGCAATGCGGGAGCTCTTCCGCATCGCATGGAGCCTGTGGGCGAATACGATGGCGTGCTCTGGATCAATGACAGCAAGGCAACGAACGTCTCGTCAACCATGGTGGCGCTCGGCGGCATGACGCGTCCATACATCCTGCTTCTGGGCGGTCGTCACAAGGGCGAGCCATACACTTCGCTCGCCGAGCCGTTCAGGAAGTTCGGGCGCGTGGTTCTGGCCTACGGCGAGGCCGCCGACAAGGTGGAGCAGGACCTCAGCGCGCTCGTACCCGTGGAGCGCGTCGAAGGCGGTTTCGACCGCGTGATCGAACGCGCGCGCGCGCTGGCGCGTCCGGGCGATGCCGTCCTGCTGAGCCCGGCCTGCTCCAGCTATGACATGTTTCGCAACTACGAGGAGCGCGGCGCCGCGTTCAGGTCAGGCGCCGCGAGGGGTTCATGAGCACGGCCGCAATAGCACACGTGCGTGAGAGGTGGCGCATGGGCTTATTCGCCCGTGCACTGGTGCTTCTGGTGGCCTGCCTGTTGGCGGCAGGACTGGCCGTGCTCTACAGCGCGTCCGCCATGGGCGCGCTGCAGGAGGGCCGGTCGAGCGCGTACTACCTGATGCGCCAGCTGAGCGGCGTGGCAGTTGGCGTCGTGGCGTTCGCGGTGTTCGCGAAGGTGGACGCCGAGCGCTTCTACAAGTGGGCATGGCCGCTCATGGGGGCATGCATCTTCATGATGCTGCTCACCGTGCTTCCGTTCACGGAATCCATCGCACCCCCGATCAACGGTTCACGGCGTTTCCTCTGGGGCGGCTCCATCCAGCCGTCGGAGTTCGCCAAGCTGGCCGTAGTGGTGTGGACCGCGATGCTCGTGGTGAAGAAGGGGGAAAAGCTGCGGCGCCTGACGAAGGGCCTGCTGCCCTTCCTGGTGGTGATCGGCTTCCTGTCGCTGATAGCCCTTCTCGAGCCCGACCTGTCTGCCGCGATGATGTTCGTGCTCGTCATGGGCGTGGTACTGTTTGCCGGCGGTGCGCGCATCGGACACTTCGTACTTCTGGGGATCGTGTCCATTCCACTGCTGTGGGGCCAGGTGGAGAAGCTGAGCTACGTGCTCATGCGCCTCACGACTTTCCTCGATCCCGCTGCGGTGAGCGACGCCACGCGCTATCAGCTGAACCAGTCGCTCATCGCCGTGGGCTCGGGCGGCGCCGTGGGCGTCGGCTTCGGGCAGGGCCTGCAGCAGTTAGGCTTCCTGCCGTTCCAGCTGAACGACTTCGTGGCGAGCACCGTAGGCGAGGAGTTCGGATTCGTGGGGATCACGCTGCTCACTCTCGCGTTCACCGCGTACGGGTATCTGGGCTTCCGGATCGCACGTCAGGCCAGGTCGCCGTTCCTGTCGCTGGTGGCGGTTGGACTCACGTTCACGCTCGTGCTCACCGCGTACCTGCACATCGGCGTGGTCATCGGGCTGCTGCCTACCACAGGGCTCACGCTTCCGTTCGTGTCGTACGGCCGGTCCAACCTCGTGCTCTCGCTGCTCACCACGGGTATCCTGGTGAACATTGGAAGCTACAGGGAGAAGGTGATCGGCGAGAACGCTACGGACCCGTCACTGGCTCCGGCGCACCAGTACTGAGCTGAGCGTGAGGATCTTCTTCTCGGGCGGTGGCACCGGCGGACACCTGTATCCGGCGCTGGCGATAGCGCGGGCGGTGGTGCGGCTGAGGGGCGACGTGGAGCCCTTCTTCATCGGCGCGCGCCGAGGGATTGAGCGTGATGTGCTGCCGGGCACGGAGTTCGAGCACCTGTTGCTGGACCTGCATCCGCTGTATCGCTCGCGACCCTGGCAGAACTGGCGAACGCTGCGAGGGTTTGCCGGCGCCTGGCGAGAGATCGATCGAGTCGCGTCCCTCGGCAGGCCATCCGCCGTGGTGGGAACGGGCGGCTACGCCGCCGGGGCAGCGCTGGCGTGGGCGTCCCGGCGCGGCGTTCCGTTCGCGATACAGGAGCAGAACAGCTTCCCGGGGCTTACCGTACGCTACTTTGCGCGGCGCGCGAGGGAGGTGTGGCTAGGCTTCCCCGAGGCCGCGTCGCGCCTTCGGCTTCGAAGTCCGGACGCGGCGGTGGATACGGGCAACCCGATCTCCCCGCCCCCGGCGCAGCGGCCGACTCGTGAGGCTGCGCGATCGCTGTGGGGATTGCCGCCTGACGACGGCTCCGTGCTGCTCGTATCGGGCGGAAGCCAGGGCGCGCGCGCGCTCAACGAGGCGGTGGCCGAATGGATACGGGCCGGCCTTCCGCCATCCATGTCCATGATCTGGGCCACGGGACGCGCAAGCTTCGACTCCTTCAGGCAGTTCGAGGCGCCGCGCGTTCGCGTTCGCGCCTACCTGGATCCCATGGCCGACGCGTACGCCGCGGCCGACCTCGCACTCACGCGCGCGGGCGCCATGACCACGGCCGAACTCTCGGCCTGGGGACTTCCGATGGTTCTCGTGCCGCTCCCCACCGCGGCTGCGGACCACCAGACTGCAAACGCACTGGCTCTCGAGCGGGCGGGCGCCGCCGTCCACCTGCCCCAGAGTCGGCTCAGCGTACAGACCCTGCGCGAGGTCGTGGTGCCGCTCGCAACCGACGCCAGCCGGCGCACGGCGCTCGCTCGAGGGGCCCTGCATCGCGCGCGCCCGCATGCCGCGGATCAGATCGCCGAGCGGCTGCTGCGGCTGGCTTCCTCCGCACAGGGCTGAGAGGCACGTCTCGTCGCATTCGTCCGCCCTTTCAGGCCGCGGCCTATGGGGCAATCGCGGCCTGCGGGCGGCCCGGACGGCAGGGCTCGCCTTGAGCGGCCATCCCGGACATCCCTATATTCCTCGCGCTCATGCCTCTCCTCGATACCTCCGACAATCGGCCCGTTCACTTCGTGGGCATCGCGGGCGCGGGGATGAGCGCCCTGGCCGAGCTGTTCGCGCGCCGAGGGGTTGCCGTCACCGGCTGTGATGCAAATCTCGGCGAGGCAGGCGACCTTCGGAGGCTGGATATCGGACTGCACGAGGGGCACGACCCCGCGCACGTGGATGGTGCGCGCGCAGTGGTAGTCACGTCGGCAGTGCCCCAGGAGCACCCCGAACTGCAGCGCGCGCGCGATCTCGGAATCCCCGTGGTGCGCCGCGCCGAGGCGCTCGGCGAGGCCGTATCCGGGGGGCGGCTGGTCGCGGTTGCGGGCACCCACGGCAAGACCACCACCACCACGATGACTACGGAGGCCCTGGAGGTCGCAGGGCTGGAGCCCACGGGTCTGACGGGCGGCCGTGTGAGCGCGTGGGAGGGCAACCTGCGGCTGGGCGGCAACTCGCTGTTCGTGGTGGAGGCCGACGAGTACGATCGCTCGTTCCTGGCGCTAAAGCCCACGATCGCGGTGGTAACGAGCGTGGAGGCCGACCACCTGGACATCTACTCGGATTTCCAGGATATCGTGCAGACGTTCGAGCAGTTCCTGCAGCCGGCACGAGTAGTCGTCAGGTGCATGGACGACGAGGGCGCTCGGTCGCTGACGCTGCCGCCCATGGCAGAGTCAATTGGCTACGGCGTGGAGCTGCCTGATGCGAGGTGGGCGGGCGAGGGTGTTCGTCTGGTGGCGCGCGACGTGGAAGTTACCGCGAACGGGTCGCGGTTCGACGCATGGCTGGACGGCTCGCACCTGGTGGAAGTGAGGCTGCAGGTTCCCGGCCTGCATAACGTGCGCAACGCGCTCGCCGCGCTCGCCTGCGGCCATGCACTAGGCGCACCCGCGGCAGGTCTGGCAGCGGGCCTGGGCCGCTTCGTGGGAGTGCAGCGTCGCTTCCAGCGGGTGGGCGAAGCCGGTGGCGTGTACGTGATTGATGACTATGCACATCATCCTACGGAGATTCGCGCCACCATCGAGGCCGCGCGTGCCGCGTTCCCGGGAAGGCGGATCATCGTGGCATTCCAGCCGCATCTGTACACGCGAACACGTGACTTCGCCGACGCATTCGGAGCGGAGCTGGCGGCGGCGGACGAGATCCTGCTGGCCGACATATATCCAGCGCGCGAGAAGCCGATCGCCGGAGTGGATTCGGGGTTGATCGCCGCGGCCGCTCGTGAGGCAGGACGTCCCCCGCTGTGGATGGGCCCGCGCGCCGACATGGCTGCCAGGCTCGCCGCTGTGGTACGCGACGGCGACGTGGTTCTGACCATGGGAGCCGGAGACATCACTCTTACAGGCGCGGAGCTGCTGGAGCGCCTCACGAGCGGAGCGTGAGCGAGCCGGGCGAGGTTCGACCGCGCTGGCTGCGGCGCCTGATCGGGTTCGCCGTGCTGGCCCTGGCGGCAGGCGTGCTGAGCTCGCCCTGGTGGGTTCCTCGAGCGCTGTCCAATCTCGCCTACTTCCAGGTGAGATCGGTGGAGGTGCAGGGGATCGAGTACGCCTCCAGCGTGGATCTGGTGGAGACGATGGGCATAGACACCACGCGGAGCGTGTGGGATGACCTGGGGCCGATCGTCAGGCGGCTGGAGGCCCATCCGCAGGTGCGAAACGCAGTGGTGGGTCGGCGGCTTCCGGGAACTCTCGTTGTCCGCATCACCGAGGAGCCGCCGGTCGCGCTGCTTGCCGGCAGCACCGGCCTGGAACCGGTGGACGCCAGCGGAGTCGTGCTCCCCCTCGACCCGAGCCGTGTTCCAACCGATCTTCCGATCGTGAGTGCGGCCGATACCGCGCTGCTCGAGCAGCTCGCGAGCGTACGGCGGGACGACCCGGCTATGTTCCATGAGATCAGCGACATTCGCCGTACCGCGGCGGACGACCTGCTCGTACAATTTGCGTCGGTGCGTCTGCGCACTAATGTGGAGGGCATCACTGCCCGCCGCCTCGCCGATGCACTGCTCGTCAAGGAGGATCTGGCGCAGCGCGGCAGGGAGCCGCTCGAGCTGGACCTTCGATTCCGTCACCAGATCATCGCCAGGATGCCATGAACGTAGATCGCCTAGTCGCCGGGCTCGATGTAGGCTCCGCGAAAACCACCGCGGTGATTGCCGAGGTGGTTGGCGAATTGCCGCGGGAGCTCTCGCTCCGCATCCTGGGTGTTGGACAGGTGCGCACTACCGGTCTGCGTCGTGGCGTGGTCGCCGATATCGAGGAGACAACGCGCGCGATTCGGCAATCGCTTGCTGATGCCGAACGAATGGCCGGCGCCAAGGTGGACGGCCTGTACGTCGGTATAGCCGGCGAACATGTGAGCGCCATGACCAGCCAGGGAATCGTGGCCGTGAACGGCGACGAGATCACCCGGGCCGACATCGAGCGCGCTCACGAGGTTGCACGCGCGCAGACGATTCCGCAGGACCGCGAGCTTCTTCATGCGATCCCGCAGGAATACGCGGTGGACAAGACCCGCGGAGTGCGTGACCCGATCGGCATGGTCGGGATGCGTCTCGAGACGGAGATGTATCTCGTGACCATCGGCAGCGCGCCTGCCATGAACCTGCGCAAGGCTGTGGAGAAGGCGGGGTACAGGGTGCGTGAGCTGGTGCTGGAGCCACTGGCGAGCGCTCTGGCCGTGCTGAGCGAGGACGAGAAGGAACTCGGAGTCGCCCTCGTGGAGATGGGAGCGGCCACCACGGACCTCGCGGTGTTCCACGAAGGGAAGATCCGCCACCTGGCCACGCTGGGTTACGGTGGCAGTCAGGTGACGAGCGACATAGTGCAGGGGCTGGGCGTGACGCAGGCGGATGCGGAGCGGCTGAAGGAGCGCTACGGCGCGGCCTACGAGCCCCTCGTGCCGCCCGGTGAGGCGGTGCTGCTGCCCGGAACTCCTGCGCAGGGAGAACGCCACGTGCCGCGCGAGTTGCTCGCGCACATCATCCATCAGCGACTGGACGAGATTCTCACACTCGGACAGCGCGAGATCGAGCGCGCGGGCTACAGCGGTCGTCTGAGTGCCGGTGTCGTGCTGACTGGTGGCGCGGCGATGATGGACGGCATCCGGGACCTGGCGGCCGAGGTCTTCGGCGCCGGCGTGAGGGTGGGCGTGCCCGCGGAGAATGTCGGCGGTCTTCGTGAGGCGGTGGACTCGCCTCGCTTCACGACGGTGGTGGGACTTGCGCAGTACGGCGCGCACCGCCTCACGCTTGGAGGTGCGACCACCTCGGCGAGGCGAATGAACCTGCAGGCGCCGGGCATGGACAAGATCGCGCAGCGTGTGAAGACGTGGCTGCAGGATTTTTTCTGATCTGACTAAGGAGTGCGACGCCGCTTCGCGGCGTCGCGTGCACGATGGTGTCGGGTGCCGGGGTCGGGTGTGGGGGGCTTGCATGCGCGAGCGGTGGGTCTCTTCCGTCTCGGGCACGTGGTGCATTCGTCGCTGAGCTCTCGACCCAGGCCCCGACACCCGACCCCGGCACCGTGAAGCGCGAAGCGCGCAGCGCTTTGCACTCCGCAATCATCACAAGCCTGTCCCGTCGATCGCGCTGTGGAAAACTTGTCCACGCCGAACGTTGAAAACTTCGTGGCGCTGGATCGTCGAAAAGTTGTGGCCCTCCTTGCACTTTCGCTTATATTGGCTCTGCCTCCAGTAGTGCCGAGTTCCGGGATGTCCACATTCCGGGAAGTCGTCTGATCGTCCCCTGCAGTGTCGTTCGACAGTCGAGCCAGATAGCTGTAGTTTCACCGGCTGGTCAGCGCTCACGCCATCCAGAGCCGTGGAGTATTGCGCCCTATGATATTCGAGTTCGAGGAGAATGCGTCCCAGAACGCCCGCATGAAGGTTGTGGGCGTCGGTGGTGGCGGCGGCAATGCCGTCAACCGAATGATCGAGGAGCAACTGGAGGGAGTCGAGTTCATCTCGGTCAACACCGACGCTCAGGCGCTGCTAGCCTCGAAGTCGGATGTGAAGATTCAGATCGGGAAGAAGCTCACGCGCGGGCTCGGCGCGGGTGCGCGGCCCGAGATAGGTCGCCAGGCGATCGAGGAGAACAGGGACGAAGTCTCACGCGTGATCCAGAACGCCGACCTGGTCTTCATCACGTGCGGCATGGGCGGCGGCACCGGCACCGGAGCGGCCCCTGTGGTTGCGGAACTCGCGAGGGAGGCCGGGGCGCTGACGGTGGGCATCACCACGCGCCCCTTCCTCTTCGAGGGCCGCAAGCGCATGCGTCAGGCAGAGGCGGGTATCGCCGAGATGGCGAAGCACGTGGACACGATGATCGTGGTCCCGAACGAGCGCCTGCTTGCCGTCGTCGGCAAGGGCATCCCGTTCCAGGACGCGCTCAAGAAGGCTGACGAAGTGCTGCTTCACGCCACGCAGGGCATCTCGTCGCTCATCAGCGTGACGGGTCTCGTGAACGTGGACTTCGCCGACGTGCGTACCGTGATGCAGAACGGCGGTTCCGCGCTCATGGGCACCGGCGTGGGGCGCGGCGAGAACCGGTCGGTGGAGGCGGCCCAGCAGGCAATCTCGAGTCCGCTCCTCGACAACGTGTCCGTAGCGGGCGCACAGGGCGTCCTGGTCAACATCACCGGCGGCGCGGACCTCACCCTCGGCGAGGTCCACCAGATCAACGAGATCATTCACGACGCCGTGGGCGACGAAGCCGAGATCATCTTCGGTGCCGTTCACGAGCCGGCCATGCAGGGCGAGATCCGTGTGACGGTTATCGCCACCGGTTTCGACAAGCAGATGCAGCACAGTGCCCCGGGGCTCGCTACCCGGGCGGGCCAGTCCGCACCCGTTTATTCTTCGCCCGAGCGAAAGCACGCCGGCACCAATGGGGCGTCCGAGGGTAGCACGGGTCCGGGAGCTCCGGTCATTCCGTTTCCCGGCTCCCGTCAGCCTCGTCCTACTCCTGCGCGTCCCACCTTCGGCGGCAGCGAGTACCGCGCACCCCGTGCGCCCAACGATACCCGGGCGGCTCAGGATCTCACCGACATGGAGATCCCGACGTTCATCCGGCGGCAGATGGACTGATGAATCAGCGATTTGTACGTGCGGCCTGCTATGGCGTAGTGGCTCTTCTCGTGACGGCGGCGCTCAGGGCGTCGCCGCCCGAGTTTTCCGAAGACACGGTAGCGGAATCCGTCATCGCCACGCCGGCGATGCCAGTGACGCTGGTGGAGCGGGTGGACACCCTGGGGCGCGGTCAGTCGCTCGGGGTTCTCTTCGCGAACGCCGGTGTGGCGGGAATCCAGGTTCTCGAGGCCCTCAGGGAGGCCGCGAACCTGGACCTTCGCCGAGTGCCGGCTGGCATCCCCGTAACCTTCCGCGGCAGCGTGCGTGACTCGGTGCCGTCCGAGGTGGTGGTACAGCTGGGGATCGATCGCCTCGTCAGGCTCTCCCGCCAGGATGGCGCGTGGACCGGCGCCGAGGAACGGCTGCCCTGGACGACCGATACCGCCATGGTCTCCGGCAGCATTGACGTCACCCTGTACGGCGCGATTGACCAGGTGGCGGCCGAGCTGCTGCCCGCACGTCAGCGCGCCGAGCTGGCGTGGTCCCTCGCCGACGTGTTCGAGTATCGCATGGACATGAGCCGCGACCTTCGCACGGGGGACAGCTTCCGGGTCCTCTTCGAGCGCGCCACGGCGCCTAACGGGGCAATGCGGCTCGGCAAGGTGCTGGCCGCGTCGGTCACGCTGTCCGGCAAGGAGCACAACGCCTATCGCTACGAGAGCGAGACGGCGAGCGGCAAGTGGTTCGACGAGGAAGGCAAGTCGCTCCGTGCCGCGTTCCTGCGCACCCCGGTGGAGTTCCGCCGCGTGTCCAGCAACTTCGGACGCCGCTTCCACCCGGTGCTCAAGACCTGGCGGCAGCACGCGGGCACCGACTACGCCGCCGCGCAGGGCACGCCCGTACGAACCATCGGCGACGGCGTCGTGATTTCCGCCGGCCGCAATGGCGGCTACGGCAACTCGATTGACGTCAGGCATGCCAACGGCTACGTCACCCGTTATGCGCACCTGCGCAACTTCGCGAGCGGAATCCGCAAGGGGACGCGCGTGTCCATCGGCCAGACGATCGGCTATGTTGGCATGACGGGTCTGGCCACCGGTCCGCACCTCCACTTCGAGGTGATCGTGGGCGGGGTGCAGCGCGATCCGCGTACTGCGCTGCAGGAGAAGGCTGGAGCGCCCATTCCGGCGAGCGACAGGGCTGCGTTCGAAGCCCAGCGTCTCGCGCTCGTTGCCGCGCTCGAAGCAGCTGACACCGGATCCGTGCGTCTGGCCGTAAGGGAGTGAGCGGAGCAGGGGCAGCCACATGGTTCATCGCGGCGGCGGCGGGGATTCTCCTCGCCGCCGCCTCGTACGTTCGGACCAGACCCGCGGGATTCGCGGGACTCGCTGCCGTCGTACTTCGCTGGATCGCGGCCGCGCTTCTCGTGGCGCTCGTCCTGGATGCGCCGGTTGGTCGGGCCGGAAGCGAGACCCCTGTCGTTGCGCTGGACGCATCCCTGAGCTGGCGCGCGCAGCCGGACGACGCGTGGGACCGCGCACGAGAAGCCGCAGCCGGAGCGGACTCGCTGCTGCTCTTCGGCGACTCCGTGCGGGTTTCGAGCGCCGCGCCCGCCGGGCCGACCGACGCCGCCTCACGAGTGGGGCCGCTGGTGGATCGCGCATCGGCAGCCGGACGTCCCGTACGAATCATCACGGATGGCCGCCTTGCCGACGCGGACGCGCTCGCACGTCTGCCGCGTGGATCGCGCGTGGAGGTGTTGGATGCGACACCCGCCCCGGACCTGGCACTGGTGAGCCTGCAGTCGCCGTCGGCCGCCCTGTCCGGGGATACCGTGGAAGTTCGCGTCATGCTCTCCGCGGGCCGGAGCGGCTCTCCGGCAAGGCGCCTCACGCTGCAGCTTGGAACTCCGCGTGCAGAGGTGCAAGTTCCCGGGATCGCCCCCTTCGGCGAAAGCGAGGTTTCGGTGCGTATGCCCGTCTCCGTTCCGGTGGGAGACCACGTGCTGCTCGCAGCGCTGGTGCCTGACGAGTCGGACGGAGCCCCCGCCAACGACACGCTGGGCGTCGCGATCACCGTTTCGGAGGCTGCCGGGGCGGTGCTGGTGTCCACTTCGCCAGATTACGACGTCCGCGGAGTTCTGGCGGTTCTTCGTGGCACGTCCCAACTGCCGACTCGCGCGTACCTTCGCGTGGCGCCCGGGGCGTGGCGGGAAGAGGGCAGCCTCGCGCCGGTGAGCGAACCGGCAGTGCGCGCCGCAGTAGCCGCCGCGCCGCTCGTGGTGCTCCACGGAGACACGGCCGTGTTCGGGCGCCCCGGAGCGGCTACGAGGGGAGCGCAGCTGTTGATGCCCTCACCGCCCGTCCAGGCGCCGAGGGAGTGGTACCCGGTCGGTGCGCCGGTGTCGCCGCTCTCGATCGCGCTGGCGGGCGTACCGTGGGACAGTCTGGCTCCGCTCACCGTCGGCGGCCAGCCGGCCGCAGCCGACTGGCGAGGGCTCGATCTGAGCCGGAACCGGGGGCCGGAACGAGTGTCCCCCGTAGCGGGCTGGGATCGTCAGCCGCGGCGGGCCGTAGTGGCGGCTTCGGGCTTCTGGCGCTGGGAGTTCCGGGGGGGCGCAGGAGTGGACGCGTATCGCGCGTTCTGGGGCGCCCTGCTGGACTGGCTGTCGGCCGAGCGGGCTGACCCGCGGCTGGTGGTGCCGAGCGAGGTCGTTCTGCGCACGGGTGAGCCTGTACGCTGGCGGCGCACGAGCGCCGCCGATTCCGTGGTTCGCATGGTTCTCGAGCGTGTTGGCGATCTCGCCTCCGCTTCGGCTGGCTCCGCAGCAGCCGACTCCACGGTTACCGTGGAACTCTCCTTCCAGGCCGGCGAGGCCGAGACCGTGAGTCCACCGCTGGGGGTCGGACGCTGGCGCGCGCGCATGGAGGGCGGTGAAGCCCTGCTCGCGGTGAACGCGGCGCGCGAGCTGCTGCCCATGCGGCCGACAGTGGAGAGTGGCGAGGTAGGAGCCGCGCCGGTCGTCGTCACCCAGCGGGGTTCGAGATCGCTCGGCTGGCTCTACCTGCTGGTAGTCGCAGCGCTATGCACGGAGTGGCTTCTCAGGAGGCGTGTCGGCCTTCGGTAGCGATTCTTTCGGCGACCGGCACCTGACGATCGCCGCGAGCGGTTCCCGGGAATGAAACGACTGGGCGCGCCGACGAACGATGCCGCGCGGGCGCGGAGGCCGCGTTAGCTTCCTTGTCGCCATGGCAAGATTATTCAAGCGACAGGGTGACACGCCCAAGCGCTCCCTGTGGGATCGCATCAAGGATATAGCGATGATGGACGTCGCCGTGCTGGCGCGCGGCGGCGTGGATGCTGGTTCGCTGGAGCAGCTCGAAGAGCTGCTCCTGGAAGCGGACTTCGGGGTGCCCACTACTCTCAAGCTGGTAGGAGAGGTGGAGAGGCGCGCCGAGCGCGGCCAGGTGAAGACGCAGGCCGAATTTCTCTCCGCATTGCAGGAGGGAATTACTGCGGCGTTGCAGGCAGGGAACAGCGATCCGACGCTCCGCCTGGCGAAGGAAGGCCCCACCGTGATCCTGGTCCTCGGGGTCAATGGAGCGGGGAAAACCACGTTCATCGGGAAGCTGGCGACTGCCCTGCGGCGTCAGGGCAAGAGTGTGCTCCTCGGCGCTGCGGACACGTTCAGGGCCGGTGCCATTGACCAGCTGCGCCTCTGGGCGGGACGCGCGGGCACCGAGTTCGTCGGCGGCAATCCCGGCGCCGATCCCGCTTCTGTGGCATATGACGCGGTGGATGCGGGCGTTACGCGGGGCGTGGACGTGATCATCGTGGACACTGCGGGACGCCTGCACACGAGCGGCGGCCTGATGGAGGAGCTCAAGAAGATCAACCGCGTGATCGGGAAGCGGCTTCCGGGCGCGCCTCACGAATCGCTGCTGGTCCTCGACGGTACCATCGGCCAGAACGCCATCTCGCAGGCCCGCACGTTCGCGGCGGCCGTGCCGGTGACCGGGCTGGTGGTCACGAAGCTCGACGGAACAGCAAAGGGAGGCGTGGTGGTCGCGGTACACGAAGCCCTGGACGTGCCCGTCAAGTTCCTCGGCACGGGCGAATCGGCAGCTGACCTTCGCCAGTTCAACGCTGCGGAGTTCAGCAGGGAGCTTCTGGAGGGGTGAGCACGCGGTCGGATCCGGGCAGGCGACCTCGCTCGTCAGGGTCCGGACGACGGCTGTACCTCGACACGCCCGTCAACTATGTGCCAGGTGTAGGTCCGCGCCGGGCGGAGGCCCTCGCGCGACTCAACATCCGGACGGCGGGTGACCTGCTTTACCACGTGCCGCGTCGGTATGAGGACGCGAGCACGGTTTCGCGCATCAGCAGCCTGGAACCGGGCATGGACGCCACCGTTCTGGGACGCGTGGTGAGCAAGGGCGTGCTTCCCACCCGCAAGGGGCTGCGCATCTTCCAGGCGGTTCTTCGGGATGACTCCGGAATGATCGAGGTGTCCTGGCCGGGCCAGCCATTCCTGGATCGCGTGATCCAGAAGGACGACCTGCTGCTTGTGGTGGGACACGTGCGTTTCTTCCACGGTCGGCAGCTTCAGCCTCGCGAGTGGGTTAACCTGGGGCCTGACGAGGGAGAGGGTGGGGGCGGCAAGGTGCTGGCTGTGTACCCGGCGACGGAAGGTCTCACGGTGAAGCAGCTGCGATCGCTCCTGGACGTCTGCCTGGACCAGCTGCTGCCTCTGGTGGAGGAGTACCTGCCGGAGGAAGTGCTTCGTGAGGCAGGAGTGCCTCCGCTTCCGCAGGCGCTCGCCATGATGCACCGTCCTGCAGCGCTCGCAGACGCCTACGCCGGACGTTCCCGCCTGGCGTATGAGGAGTTGCTTGCAGTCCAGCTGCTGCACCGACGCGCCAACAGGGAGGCGCGCGAGTCGCGCGCGGGCCACGCGTACGAGAACCGTCGCATCCTCACGAGCAGGCTGCGAGAGAACCTTCCGTTCTCCCTCACGGGAGCGCAGACACGCGCCCTGAGGGAGATCGTGCAGGACATGTGCAGTCCGCGAAGGATGCACCGCCTGTTGCAGGGAGACGTGGGAAGCGGAAAGACCATCGTGGCGCTGTTCGCGTCCCTGCTCGCCATGGAGAATGATAGACAGGCGGCCCTCATGGCCCCCACCGAACTCCTGGCCGAGCAGCACCTGCAGACCTTTCGCAGGCTGCTGGCGCCGCTGGAGCTGGAGCCCCTGCTTCTGACCGGTCGTCTCTCGGCCCGGGAGCGTCGTGAGGCGCTCGCCAGGCTCGCGACGCCGGCTCCCCTCCTCGTGGTCGGTACGCACGCGCTGGTGCAGGAATCGGCGCAGTTCGGGGCACTGGGCCTGGCGATAGTGGACGAGCAGCATCGCTTCGGCGTGGACCAGCGCGCTGCGCTATCGGCCAAGGGCGAGACGCCAGACGTGCTCCTCATGAGCGCGACGCCGATCCCGCGGTCGCTCGCGCTCACACTGTATGGCGACCTGGATATCAGCATCCTGGACGAGCGCCCTCCCGGAAGGCTTCCCGTCACCACCGCTCACCGTCCGGAGCGGGCGAGGCAGAAGGTGTTCGACTTCGTCAACCGCGAGCTGGATCGTGGTCGTCAGGCGTACGTCACCTATCCCGTGATCGAGGAGTCGGAGAAGACGGACCTGAAGGCGGCGACCACGGCGCATGAGGAGCTGTCGAGCGGGGTGTTTGCCGGGCGCAGTACGGCCCTGCTGCACGGACGCCTGCCGTCGGACCAGAAGGACGCGATAATGCGGAGGTTCCGGGACGGCGAGGTGGACGTGCTCGTGGCGACCACGGTCATCGAGGTGGGGATAGACGTGCCTAACGCCACGGTGATGGTCATCGAGCACCCGGAGCGATTCGGCCTCTCGCAGCTGCACCAGCTGAGGGGACGCGTGGGCCGCGGCGCGGATGCGTCCTACTGCATCCTGCTGGGTGACGTGGGAGAGGAAACGGCAGCCAGGCTGCGGGTGTTCACCGAGTCCGAGGACGGCTTCCACATCGCCCGCGAGGACATGCGCCTGCGCGGCATGGGCGACCTATTCGGCGAGCGCCAGCATGGCGAACCCATGTTCCGCGTGGCAGACCCGCTTCGCGACGAGGAATTGCTGCTGCGTGCGCGGCAGGCTGCGGAACGAATGATGTCGGCTGACCCCGACCTGGAGCGCCCCGAGCACGCCGGCGTAAGGCGACTGCTCACCGAGCGCTACGCGCGTGCGCTGGAACTGTTTCGGGTGGGTTGAGGGGCAGGGCGCGCCCCTGGCTTCGGGCACTCCGCGACGGCCCGACCGGGCATGCGACGCCGGAGAGCGGCGCCCGCGAGTACCTTAGCGCAAGGAATCGGGCCGCGTTGCCCGCAGCCTGCGCCGGATGCGCTCGAGCTCCGCGCTCGTTCGTTCGAGCGAATCCCGCAGACGCGCAATCTCATCCGAGCGCTGCCTCAGGAGTACGGTGTCGCCCAGGACAATCGGCCTGGGCGGGGGCAGGTTCTGCATTCGGCGCAGCTCGCCCGTCAGGCGCCTGAGTACCAGGGCCTCCTGGTAGCGAGCCTGTCCGCTGCCGGCGGACAGGTACTGGTCTATGGCCGCCATCGCGCTGTCGGTGGAGAAGGCCGGGTTGGATGGATCCACCCGCAGCAGCATGCGATGGAACCGGCTCTCGGCCAGCTCGCCGGTCGCAACCGTCTCCGCAGTTGCGGCACGTCGCTCGAACGCGCGGAGCAGCGAGTCTGCCTCCGCATAACGACCGTCGAGCGTGAGGCGCTGAGCCGTCTCCCTGGTGGACTGCCACTCGCTCTTGGGCGGTGGCGGTGGCGGGGCAGTGTCTGCGTCGGGCGCGCTCGCGCATGCAGCCGCGAGCACCAGTACTGCAACAGCCGCGGCGCGGGGCGTTGAAGCGTGCATCACGTGCGTGCGGCCGCGGCAACCGACGCATCCGGCGTTCGCTGCCCGGGCGCGGGCGAGGTTGCCTCCACCGGAATCAGAATCGTGAACACCGTGCCCACCCCCGGAGTGCTCTCCACCATGATGTCCCCACCGTGTGCCTCGACGATCTCGCGAGCGATCGCGAGCCCCAGCCCTGTACCCTTGATAGCAGCAGCACCCTGGTTGTCAGCCTGGTAGAACTTCTTGAACACGTGGGACAGCTGGGACGCAGGGATCCCCGCACCGCTGTCACTCACCTCCAGCAGGATCTGCCCGTTGCTCGGCTCCGCCCCAAGGCCCACTCGTCCGCCCGCAGGCGTGAACTTGAAGGCGTTCGAGAGCAGGTTCCCCACGACCTCCTTCATTCGGTCTGCATCCCACAGCACGGTGTCGGGAAGGTCGCTGCTGAGGTCCACCTCGAATCGGATGTTACGCTGCATGGACCAGACCTGAAACGTGCCCTCCAGTTCACGCAGCACTGCAGTGGGCGAGAACCTGGACAGCTCCAGCTTTCCGCCACCCGCCTCGAAGCGGCTGACGTCCAGCAACTGTTGCGCGAGTCGTGCCAGCGCTTCCGCCTGAGTGCCCAGCGTCGCCAGTACCTCTCGCTGGCGGGGAGTCACGGGTCCGTAAACCCCTTCGTCCATCAGCTGCAGGTACCCGACCATCACGTTGATTGGCGTCTTCAGCTCGTGTGAGGCCACGGACACGAACTCGGCCTTCATCTGGTCGAGCTGCTTGAGCTGCAGGGCCATGGACGCGTAACTGCGCGAAAGCCGTCCGAACTCGTCGCGCCGGTCGGGACCGAAACGAAGCGTATGTCCGAAATCGCCGCCTGCGACGGCGCGCATTCCCAGTTCCAGGTCGCGCACGGGACGACTGATCGAGCGCGTGATCGCGACGGCAATGAGGGCTGCGAACACCGTGGCCAGCGCGAAGGCCAGCATGGCCGTCTCTCTTGCATCGCGAGCCCGAGCGGCGCTCTCGATCACTGACTGGCTCGTACGCCGTGCGATCTCGCGTTCGCCGCGCGTGACCGCTGCATCAGCGGTCCGAAGCGCGGGGACTATGAGGTTGAGCGAAATCGAGTCCGCAGTCGCGATATCGTTGGCCTCCACGGCGGCGATCTCCCGCGGCGCCTCACGACGAACCACGTTCAGCATGGAGTCCAGCAGCTCTGCCGCAGGTCCCAACTCCGCCTGGCGCAGGGAATCCGATTGCGACGAGAGCGCGTCCAGCTCGCGGTTCAGCCAGGAGACGGCTCCGGTGTCGTCCGCGAACAGGACCGCCTTCTCCGCGTTCGTCAATTCCTCGAGGTGGGAACGTACCTGCGAGAGTCTCAGGGAGGCTGCCACATCCCGGTCCTGAAGCGCGCGCGTCGTGGCCCCGAGCTCCGAGAGTGCCTGCATGGCAATCGCGAGAGGCATCAGCAGCACTATGGCGATCGCAATAAAGCCGAGCGCGAGACGGGCGCGTAGGGTCATGAAATGGACGTTCGAGACGCGGAGGACGGATGGACCTTGTGTCCGGGATACTCCCGCTCGCTGCCGCTGTTACGGATTGTCACCTGACGGGGGCCGGAACGCAACTCGAATGTGAGTCCGGTCACCCTTCCGCACGTTGACACCGTCGCCAGTGCTCCGTAGCTTCCGCCGCCACGACGTAACCCTAACCACCGCAATGACATCGTCCCAGTCCCCCCGCATAGTTGACCTTCCCGGCCTCGTTGGTTCAACCGTCTCGGTAAGAGGCTGGGTGACCCACCTGCGGTCCTCGGGGAAGATCGCTTTCGCCGTGCTTCGAGACGGCACGGGAACGCTCCAGTGCGTGCTCGTGAAGAGCGAGGTGTCGGACGAGAATTGGACGCGATTTTCGGAGCTCACACAGGAGACGTCGGTGGCGGTGACGGGTGCCGTGCGAGCCGACGCCCGCTCGCCGGGCGGCGTGGAACTCGGTGTCACCGAACTGGAGATCATCGGCCCGAGCCCGCAGGACTATCCGATCCAGCCGAAGGAGCACGGAGTGGATTTCCTGCTGGACAACCGGCACCTCTGGCTTCGGAGTCCGCGGCAGCGCGCAATCATGCGCGTGAGGAACGAGATCGAACAGGCGATTCACGACTTCTTCTACCAGCGGGGAATCCTGCGGGTGGATACGCCGATCCTCACGGCGGCGATCGGGGAGAGGTCCGGCCTGTTCTCCACGGAGTACTTCGACGAGGGCAACGCGTACCTTGCCCAGACCGGCCAGCTGTACGGCGAGGCCGCGGCCGCGGCGCTCGGCGCCATCTACACTTTCGGCCCCACGTTCAGGGCGGAGAAGTCCAAGACGCGTCGTCACCTTACCGAATTCTGGATGATCGAGCCGGAGGTGGCCTGGAACGACTCCGAGGACAACATGCGACTGCAGGAGGACTTCGTCTCCTACATCGTTGAGCGGGTGCTCGAGAGGTGCATGCCTGAGCTGCAGGAGCTCAAGCGGGACACGAGCAGGCTGGAGACGGTGAAGCCACCGTTCCCGCGCATTGACTACTCCGATGCAGTGCGGATCCTGCAGGAGAAGGGGAGCAGTGTGCAGTGGGGCGACGACCTCGGCGCAGAGGATGAATCGCTCCTCGTGGAAGGTGCGGACCGGCCGATATTCGTCATGAACTATCCGAAGGAGGCCAAGGCCTTCTACATGAAGGAGAATCCGGACGATCCGCGCACCGTGCTGTGCAACGACTGCCTTGCTCCCGAGGGTTACGGCGAGATCATCGGCGGGTCGCAGCGAGAGGACGACTACGATCGTCTCGTGAGGCGCATCGAGGAGGAGGGGCTCCCGATGGATGCGTACGACTGGTACCTCGACCTCCGGAAGTACGGGACGTTCACGCACTCCGGCTTTGGCCTGGGCCTGGAGCGCACCGTCGCATGGATCTGCGGTACTCCTCACATCCGCGAGTGCATCGCGTTTCCGCGCCTGATGAACAGGCTGAGGCCGTAGCGAGCGAAAGGGCCGTTCCTGAAGGCGCGAGGCGGTGCGACGACCCGCTTCGCGCCACGCCGCCCTCGTAGTCACATGTCGAAATCCCCATCCGAGATGGCGGGCTGAACCGTTGCTGTCGGTACGATTCCTGCCCCCTCCCGCGCCGATCCCGAACCGGGGATCAACGCCAACGACTTCCGGAGGATCGGATGGGACTGCTAGACAAGATCTTCGACAAGGACGACGACAAGAATTCGAAGAAGGAGCCCGGATCGGCCGCTTCGAGCGAGGCCCGTGCGGACAAGCCGCGCGCCGACTTCTCGAACGTGCAGGGTTCCAGCTCCAGCACGGCGGCGGACGGTGCTGCCGCCGACAGTGCGGCGCGCACCTATACGGTGAAATCCGGAGACAGCCTTTCCAGGATCGCCAAGCGAGAGTTGGGCGACGCGTCCCGCTGGCCCGAGATCTTCGAGGCCAATCGAGGTACGATCTCCAATCCTGACCTGATTCATCCGGGTCAGGTACTGAATCTTCCCCGCAACTGAAGGAGCCGCCCATCATGCGAATCCTGCGAAGCGCGGTGAGCGTCACCGCACTCCTGGCCCTCGCCGCATGCGGCGGCGACCGCACTGCGGACGACATGGCCAACAACATGCCTGACGTTTCCGCCGATCCTGCGGCCGCGCCAGCGCCCATGGCGCCTGCGCTCCGCGTGACCGACCTCGCGCTCGGCAGAGCGATGCAGGGCGACACGGCAGTGGTGGACGAGACCGACGACTTCAACGCCAACGACACGATTCACGCAGTCGTGAGGCACGAGGGCGCGGCCAGCGGCGTCAACATCACCGCCCGGTGGACGTTCGAGGACGGTCAGGTCGTTGACGAGCGGACCGAGACCGTATCTCCGGATGGGACTGGCCCCGCCTACACCCACTTCCAGATCGCGAACCCGAGTGGGTGGCCGGCCGGCAACTATCGCCTCACAATCCTGATAAACGGCGAGGAAGTGGAGAGCGAGGAGTTCTCAGTGGACGGCTGACGCCTGAGCGCACGCACGCTGCCTGACTGGAACGACGAGGCCGCGCCGGATTTCCGGCGCGGCCTCGTTGCATCCCCAACGTGCAGGACGCTACTCGGAGCGCTTCACCTCGTCCCAGAGCCCATCCAGCTGCTCCAGCGTCATGTCGCGCGGCTCCTGCCCGCGCTCACGCGCCAGTTCCTCGATCGCCGTGAAGCGTCGCACGAACTTCTCGTTTGCCCGATCGAGCGCAATCCCGGCGTGCACGTCCAGCTTCCGGCAGAGATTCACCACCGCGAACAGCAGGTCGCCGAGTTCAGATTCCAGCGCCTCCCGCCGTGCGCCCGAATCGTCAGGCGAGGGAGACTCCGCTCCCCGTGAACCGGTCGCCTCACCAGCGATCACTGTCCGGACCTCATCCAGCTCTTCCGCGACCTTGTCGAGCGGCCCCTCGGCATCCGGCCAGTCGAAGCCCACCCCCGCCGCCCGATCCTGAAGCCGGTGTGCGCGGTGCAGGGAAGGCAGGCCCGAGGGCAGCCCTTCGGTAAGAGAGTCTCGGGTACGTGCCTTAATCTGCTCCCACGAGCGCTTCTCGCCATCGCCGTAAAGATGGGGATGCCTCGCTCGCATCTTCGAGATCAGGCTCTGCGCAACGTCCCCGATGTCGAAAGCGCCGCGCTCCTCCGCAATTACGGAGTGGAACAGCACCTGGAGAAGCACGTCGCCGAGCTCCTGACGAATGGCGTCGTCATCGCCTTCTCGAAGCGCATCGTCCAGCTCGTGCGTTTCCTCGATCAGGTAGGGGCGCAGCGACTCGTGCGTCTGGGCTGCATCCCATTCGCAGCGAGCGCGCAGATCGCGCATGAGCGCGAGCGTATCGTCAAGTGAGGCTTTCGGTTGCATGGCTTCTCCGGGTCGCGTAGTTTACCCGCCGCTCCGATGACAGGTCAACCGACTCTTCCGGCTCGCGCCTGGATCGACATCGATCTCGGCGCGCTCGTACAGAATGGGCGCTCCATCGCCGCGCACGCCGGACGTCCGATCCTTCCCATGGTGAAGGCGGACGCGTATGGCCTGGGCGCCGTTCAGGCTGCGCGTGCGCTGGAGTCGCTCGATCCCTGGGGGTTCGGCGTCGCGACGCTTGAGGAGGGGCTGGAGCTTCGTCGCGCCGGCATTGTCCGTCCTGTGCTGGTCTGCACGCCGCTCCTCCCGCAGGAACTGCGACAGGCGGCGGATGCTCAACTCACTCCCTCTCTTCACGACGCCGCCAGCATCGCGGACTGGGCTCCCACCGGGCGTCCCTGGCACCTGCCTGTGGACACGGGGATGAACCGTGCGGGAATACCATGGTACCGCATCGGTGACCTGCACGACCTTCTCCGGGCAAATCCGCCGCAGGGTGTGTTCACCCACTTCCACTCCGCCGAGCTGCCTGACGACAGCGCGGAGCGCCAGCTGCGTCGCTTCACCGAGGTGGTGGATTCGCTCCCTGACCGTCCAGGCCTGGTACACGCCGAGAACAGCGCGGCCATTCAACGCTTCGGCAGGTCCCGCTTCTCGCTCGTGAGGCCCGGGATCTTCCTGTACGGCGTCTCCATGCCTGAGTTGGGCGGGCCGTCGGCCGTGCCGGTGGTCGCCATGCGCGCGCGCGTCGTTGATGTGCGAGACGTGCCCGATTCGGAAACCGTAAGCTACCTGCAGACGTATCGGGCCGTGGGCGAGCGGCGGATCGCCACGATCGCGCTGGGATATGCGGATGGCTACCCGCGTGCAGCGAGCAACCGGGGATGGGCCATGCTGAACGGGAATCGTGTGCCGGTCGCCGGTCTCGTCACGATGGACATGACCATGCTCGACGTGACCGGCGTCGAATGCCGCAAGGGCGACGTGGCTACGCTGCTGGGCGATCCCGGCGACGGCCTGCCTGACGTGGCGACGCTGGCGTTCCACTCCGATTCGTCGCCGTACGAGATACTCACGCGGCTCCGTTCGCGAATCGAGCGGCGCTACGCGGGAATGCCGACGGGTGCGTCGCGCGAACGCGCAGGAGGAAGCACTCCGGCCGAATCACGTTCAGGCGCCGGGGGCGAATCGGGCACGACATCCGGCGGCACCGACACAGCGGCCGAGGGAGCGCGCTAGTGGACGCGCGCCTGGCCCTCGTGGTGCTCGACGGTGTGGGGATCGGTGCCGCGCCTGACGCCCCGTCCTACGGTGACGAGGGCAGTCATACCCTCGCCAACACCGCCCGGGCGGTTGGCGGCTTCGACCTGCCGAACCTGGAAAGGCTTGGCCTCGGACGTCTCGCCGACATCCAGGGCCTGCGCAACGACCGTCGCGCCACGGCTGCCCACGGTGTGCTTCGGCCGCGATCTGCGGGGAAGGACAGCACCACGGGACACTGGGAGATCGCGGGGGTACAGCTCGACCGACCGTTCCCGACCTATCCTTCCGGTTTCCCCAGGGAGCTCGTGGAAGCGTTCGGCATGGCCACCGGCAGGCCCGTGATCGCGAATGTCGTCGGCAGCGGAACGGACGTGATTGCGAGGTTCGGCTCGGAGCATCTGCAAACCGGCGCGTGGATCCTTTACACGTCGGCGGATTCCGTCTTCCAGATAGCGGCGCACGAGGACGTGGTGCCCCTGGATGAGCTCTACGCGGCGTGCGACACCGCCCGGAAGCTCCTCGTGCCTCCGCACGACGTGGCCAGGGTCATCGCGCGGCCCTTCGTCGGCGTGCCCGGCAGCTTCAGGCGCACGTCCAATCGTCGTGATATCAGCCTGGAGCCTCCCGCTCCCACGCTGCTGGATGCGCTCGAGGAGGCTGGCGTTTCACGCCAGGGCGTCGGCAAGGTGGACGACCTGTTCGCCGGACGAGGCATCTCCTCTCGGCACACCCGGGACAACGGCGAGGGCATCGAGGCCATCTCGGAATGGCTCGAGACCGCCTCCGGTGGGTTACTGTTCGCCAACTTGGTAGATTTCGACACCCTGTACGGGCACCGAAACGATCCCGTGGGGTTCTATCACGCACTGCGTGAGGTGGACCAGGCCATTCCCGGCTGGCTCGACCGTCTCTCGGATAACGATCTGCTCATCCTGACCGCCGATCATGGAAATGATCCTACGACTGCTTCCACCGACCATTCTCGCGAGTACGTGCCAGCGCTCGTGGCCGGTAGAAGGGTGCGAGCGGTTCCTTTCGGCATCCGGGAGACGTTCGCCGATCTCGGAGCTTCGGTTGCGGAGTACTTCGGCATTCCGTTTCGCGGCAGCGGTCGCTCCTTCCTTGGCGAGATGATCAACGGCGGTGTGGAATGAGCGTGGCGATGTCCGTGGATGACAGGCAGCTTTGCGACGCGGCGCTCCTGGCGTCGGCTCGCGCCTACGCTCCTTACTCGCGCTTCCGCGTTGGAGCCGCCCTGCGCTGTGCGGACGGAACGATCGTCACGGGCTGCAACGTGGAGAACGCCAGCTACCCTGCCGGCATCTGCGCCGAGCGCACTGCGGTGGCGAGCGCGGTGGCGGCGGGGCATCGGGAGTTCACGTCCATCGCTGTGGCGACCGAGTCGGGCCAGCCCGCGCCGCCATGCGGAATCTGCAGGCAGGTGCTGGCAGAGTTCGCGCCGAATCTGCGCGTCATCGCCGTGACGAGCGAAGGCCTGAGCACTGAGTGGACGCTGGACGAGCTGCTCCCGTCTCCCTTCTCGCCAGCGTGGCTGGAAACCGGCTCGTGAGGCAGGGCCTGCACGAAGCGCCGCCGCAATATGGTGGCTCCCGTAGAATCCCCTTCGACTTCCAGGTGAACGCTACACGCGCTCCCTTCAACTACTCCTCCTGTATGGCTAATCCCCGGACGCGCACGCAGGCGCGCACCCGGTCGTCCCGGCTCTCCCTGATCGCCCTCCTGGCAGGACTGTCGCTGCTCAGTGCCTGCACCAGGGATCTCGACTCCACCGGCACCTGTTCCATTCTCTGCCCGGAAACGGAGCTCGACGTGCAGCAAATCGTGCTCGAGCCGATCTCGATGGACACCACCATCGCGATCTTCCCGCTGCGCGGCGAGGAGGAGTCGCTGCTGCTTTCAAACGAAGGGACCTCGCTCGACACGCGAGCGTTCTATCGTTTCGACGGCACGCCCACCAAGTACCTGCCGCTCGGCCAGGACTCCACGGACATCACGGTGCTGCACGACGCGTACTTCCGAGTGCGCATGGACACGGCGCGCGCGACCATCGCGGACGGCTCCGTGGTGGAGGTGTACGACGTGGACGGCGATACCCCGGATGCGGACGTGCAGGTCCTGCTCACGCGCTTCACGCCGGATCGCCTGTTCGGGTCGGTCACCCTGTCGGCCCCGGTCTCCACGGATACGCTGCGGGTGCCGCTGGACCCGGGGCATGTGCTCACTTCGCTGCTTGCAAAGGAGCGCATTCGAGTCGGTGTGCGAGTGATCGCGCCTGACGGGCGAGTGGCAATTCCGCTCGCGCCGCTCGAGGCCGCACTCGTGCTGAATCCGCTGCCGGATTCCGACGTCAGCATCATCACGAGCTCGCCGTCGTCGTCCACTCCATCCACGGACCCGGCCCTGCGACGCTCGCTGACTTCGTACATGCTCGTGCACACCGGCAGCGCGCCCCTGCCTGACGCCACGATCGCGGCGGGCGGCATGCCCGGAGCGAGATCGCTTCTTCGTTTCGACATTCCGGCGTCCATCATTGACTCAGCGAGCATAGTACGCGCGACGCTGGTTCTTACGCAGCGCCCGGTAGCTGGAGCACTGGAGTCCGACAGCGCGCTTCTGGTGCCGGTGCCGGTCCAGGCATCGGATGCGGTTACGGACGTCGTGCAGTCCATCCTGCTGTCGGGTCACCCGGGCGGCGGACTCGATTCGCGCGTGATTGACACGCTGCGACTGGCAGCCAACGGTGAAGGGCCGCGCGAACTCGAGCTGCAGGGACTTCTCAGCGTGTGGCGCTCGGGCACCATCTATCGGCCGCAGCGTGCGATCGTGCTTGGTATCGATCGTGAAGGCCTGAATCCGGTGCAGCTGCACTTCCATTCGCGTGAGGCACCCGAGGGACTCCGTCCGCGGCTCCGCATCACCTACATCCCACGCGTAGATCTCGGTATCCCCTGATGCGTCTACCAGCAGTCATAGCAGCCGCATTCGCGGCGGCCCTGTTCCCGGCGGTTGCCGGCGCGCAGGGTACCCTTGCGGCATCGGGGCTCGGCTACCCGCCGGGGGGCCTGAGCAGTCGTTCGCAGGGCGCGGCCGGGTCAACGGCAGAGATAGATCCGGCGTCCACTCTCAATCCCGCCGCACTCGCTCAGAGCGGTACCTTCGAGGTGTACGCGCAGGGCACGGTCGAGCGCCGTCGCACCGAAGTGGAGGACCCTTCCACCACGAGCGTAATTCCGAGCTTCCCGGTTGCCGGCATGTCCATGCCCATAGGACGTCGCTGGATGATCGGTATTTCGCTGTCCAGCATGCTGGACCGCACGTGGGGAACCACCTCGGAGACGGAACTCGTTCTGGATGGCACGGTGGTCACCGCGCGGGACCGGGCCACGTCGGAAGGCGGCATGACGGACATTCGCGTCGGAACCGCCTATCGCCTGGGGAATCGGGCGGCGATCGGTCTTGCCGCACACGTTATCACGGGCGAGAACAGGCTGGAACTGTCTCGCACTTTCGTGGACGCACCGCAGTTCGGCACGTACTCGCAGAGCAACCTCGTTGACTACTTCGGAAGTGCGGTGTCCGCCGGCGTATTGTATTCGCCTGTGGAGCGCCTCACGCTCGGAGTGTCCGCAAGGAGCGGCGGCAACGTGGATGCACGGGTGGTTGACTCGGTGGTGGCAAGCGCCACCATTCCGACCCGGATGGGAGGATCCGTACAGTATGCCTTCCCCGGTGCGGCCGTGGCCGCAAGGGTGGGCTACACCCGGTGGAGCGACTTCAGCGGCTTCTCGGAGCGTGGCGGCCCGACTGCTTCCACTCTCGATCCGCAGGACGGCTGGGAGTACGCGCTCGGTGCGGAGCTCGATGGCCCCGCCGCCTTCGGACCCCCAACGGTTCTGCGCGTCGGAGTCGGCAGGCGCGACCTGCCGTTTCGGATAGATGGCAACCCGGTGACCGAGAATCAGGTGACCGGTGGCATCGGCATTCCCCTCGCGGGTGGACGCGCGCTCCTGGACTTCTCGATCATGCGCGCGAGCCGTTCAGGCGTCTCGGGGGTGAGCGAGAAGGGGTGGATCACCAGCCTGGGACTGCTGCTGCGTCCCTGACCGTGCCCGGCTCCGTGACCGACACGATCGTCCCCGACGAGAAGGCCCCGCTGATCCTGGTGGTGGACGACGTGCCGGCGAACGTTGAACTGCTGCAGGTGCAGCTGCACACGCTCGGCTTTCGTACGGTCGCGGCGCAGGATGGCCCGACGGCGCTGCAGGCGTGCCTCGAGCACATGCCTGACGTCTGCATCCTTGACGTGTCCATGCCGGCCGGGGATCTCGGCGTGGAGGATCGGTCCACGGGATTCGAGGTATGTCGCCGAATCAAGCGCGATCCGCGCACGGCCCGAATTCCCGTCATCTTCGTCACCGCGCTCAACGAAACGAGCGACCGCGTGCGCGCGATCGAAGCTGGTGGCGACGACTTCCTGACGAAGCCCCACAACCGGCTTATCCTGGGCGCGCGAGTGAGGTCGCTGCTTCGCCTGAAGCTGGCTACGGATGCATTGGAAGGCAGCCTGCGGAAGCTTCGAGAACTCGAGAAGCTCAAGGACGACCTCATGAAGATGATCGTCCACGACCTCAAGTCACCCCTCTCGGCGGTGCTCGCCACGCTGGAGATGCTGCGGGACGGTGATTTCGGCGAACTTGGTGAGGCACAGGCCAACGCCGTGAGGGACGCCGAATCGCGCGCGCACGATCTTCTCGACCTCATCAGCGACCTGCTGGAGCTCGCGCGGCTGGAAGAGGCCGAGTTGAGCCTGGAGCTTGAGGAGATGAACGCCGAAGGTCTCGTGGACGAGCTCGTGTCCGAATGGGACATGCGACTCCGGCAGTCGGGATCTACGCTCGCCGTGGAGATCGCCTCGCGCCTTCCGGCCTTCAGGGCCGATCCGTCGCTGTTGAAACGTGTGTTCTCCAATCTCCTGCAGAACGCGCTCGTGCACGGTGGAGGTCCTGTGAGGGTGCGAATCACAGCGCGGGAGGATGCCGGCTTCGTGCTGTTCTCGGTTCAGGACGACGGTCCCGGGATCGCGCCGGAGTACCTCGAGCTGATCTTCAGGAAGTTCGAGACGCTCGGCAGCGCTCCCTCGCTGCTGTCGCCTCACATGCGGAACTCGGGCCTTGGACTCGCCTTCTGCAAGCTGGCGGTCGAGGCGCACCGCGGTCGTATCTGGGCCGCGAGCCGCCTGGGGGAGGGAAGCACCTTCTACGTGCAGCTGCCGTGCGATCCGGAGTCGGCGTCGGCTCGCGCCTGAAGATCGCTGCGGTCGTGCGGCGCGGCCATGTGGCGTCACCACGGCGCTGCCGCCTTCGGTGCCCCTGAACCGGGCCAGACTGCCAGCGAATCCGGTTTTCAGCGGGCAGACGGGCGACCCTGGATTATCTTTCCCCGGTTCCACGTCGGCTTGATTCGCGCGCCCCGCGCTCGATGGCGGGAGTGCCTACCGACGATCGTTACCAGAGGAAGACGCGCCAGATCATGTCCGCATCAGCCACCACGCTGCCAGCCACCAAAGCCGAGTCGGGTACCGCTCAGGGCCTCACGGTGTACGTGGAGACCTACGGCTGCCAGATGAATGTCAGCGATTCCGAGCTGATGATCGGAAAGCTGGCGGCGTCCGGCTACACCCCGGTGAACGCCCCGGAGGGCGCCGACGTGATACTGGTGAACACCTGCGCCATTCGCGATCACGCCGAACAGCGCGTCATCGGCCGGCTCGGCGAACTTCGCCGGCATATGAAGCCGGGTACGGTGGTGGGTGTTACCGGCTGCATGGCTCAGCGGCTCGGTCCCCAGCTGCTCGACAAGGCTCGGCATGTGAGCCTCGTCATAGGTCCGGACGGCTACCGCGCCCTGCCCGAGCTGGTGGAAAAGGCGAGGCACGGCGAGCGCGGCGTGTTCACGAGCTTCGACCTCGAGGAGCACTACGAGGACTTTACCCCGCGGCGCTTCGATGGCGTGAAGGCGTGGGTGCCGGTTCAGCGCGGCTGCGACTATCGCTGCACGTACTGCATCGTGCCGTACACCAGGGGCAGCGAGCGCAGCCGCAAGCTGCCTGACGTTGTGCGCGAGGTCGAGAGCATAGTGGCCGACGGCATGACCGAGGTGGTTCTGCTCGGCCAGACGGTGAATTCCTACGACGATGGCGAGCACGATTTCGCGGACCTGCTTCGGGCGGTGGGCTCGGTGGATGGAATTCGCCGCGTGCGATACACGAGTCCGCATCCCAACGACTTCTCCGATCGCGTGATCGAGGCTCACGCATCTGTGCCGGCAGTCTGCGAGCACGTGCACCTTCCCATGCAGAGCGGGTCGTCGAGGGTCCTGAAGCGGATGCTTCGCCGCTACACGCGAGAAGGCTACCTGGACTGCGTGCGCCGGCTGCGGGACGCGATCCCGAACCTGGGCCTCACGACGGACATCATCGTGGGCTTTCCCGGCGAGACGGATGAGGACTTCCGGGAGACCATGGAGGTGGTGCGCGAGGTCGGCTTCGACGATGCGTACACCTTCAGGTTCTCGCTGCGCGACGGCACTCCCGCCACCAGGCTGCCGGCCAGCCTCACGGTGCCTGACGAGGTGGCGTCCGAGCGGCTGCAGCAGCTGATCGCGCTGGTGCGTGCCGGCGCGCGGGAGCGCAACCTGGCCATGCTGGGCACCAGGCAGGAGGTGCTCGTGGAGAAAGTGGCACGACGCGGGGAGCTCCTGCAGACCCGTACGCGCGACTTCCGCACGGTCCTTGTTCCGGGCGAGGAGTCGCTCATCGGCACGTACCTGACCGTGACGCTGACGGGGACCACCGGCTCCACGTTCACCGGCCAGGTGGCGGGACAGCGGGCGCCATTGCCGCTCGCCTGACGAGAGCTGCTGCGGGTCCGGCCCGCGCCGTTCGGCATCGGGCCGAAACAGTTCGTACCGCGGCTGATCGAGGCATGCTCCACTGTGGGGCGTGCCTCTCGTGTGTCTGGCGGCTCTCGCGTATGCAATCGGCCTGGCTGCCGCGGCTTCCGCGCCCTCCGCGGCGCCACCTCTTGCTGCATGCGCCGCCGTGGCGTCCGTGTGGGTGGCCTGGCGGGCGCATGTGTCGCGTCGTGGTTCGCGGGGAGTCGTGTGCCGCGTTCCCGTCGCTGCGCTTCTGGCCATCTTCGCCACGGCGCTGGTGGCCATGACGGACGCCACCGAGCATGACCGTCGCTGTGCGTACGCCGCGCAGGGAAGGGACAGCCTGATGATGGTGCTCCAGGAGCCGGCGTCCGGCCGGGGCCGGGTGCGCGGCACGGCAATACTGGAAGGCACCGGCTGCCGCTTCCCCATGCGCGCATCGTTGCAGGAGGGACGCGCCGGGGCAGGCGAGGTGGTCCGGGTGGCCGGAGCGTCCTCGGTCGTCAGGCGGTGGGGCCGCACCTCCATACGCATGGATGCGGCATCGCTCGAGCCCACCGGCAGGAAGGCGCTGATGCCGCGCATTCGCGCCGCCGCTCACGACTTGATCGTGCGGCGCTTCGACAGGGACGCTCCCCTGGTGCTCGCGCTCATCGTTGCGGAAGGGGATGCGGTAGAACGCGAGATGCGGGACAGGTTCGCGGACGCAGGTCTGGTGCACATCCTCTCGGTGTCGGGACTTCATGTCGCGATAATCGGAGCGGCGATCCAGCTCCTGGCCTCGGTCGCCGGGCTCGGCCCGCGGCCGGCCCTGCTTGCAGGCGCCGTCGCGGCGGGCGTCTACGTGGTGATGATCGGCGCTCCTCCCGCAGCGGTGCGATCGGCAGGAATGCTGTCCATGGCCGTGGCCGGGCGGTTGCTCCAACGCCCGACCTCGCCGTGGACGGGTCTCGCGGTGGGAGGAAGCGTTCCGCTGCTGCTGGATCCGAGGATGATCTCGCATCCGGGTTGGCAGTTGAGCGTGTGCGGAATGGTCGGACTCGTGCTGGCGGGAACCGTCAGGCGGCGGTGGCTGAGTGGGCGCATGGACGGCGCGCGCCTCACGATTGCGGAGTCCATCCTGGCGTCAACCGCAGCGACCCTTACCACCGCTCCACTCGTGGCCTGGCACTTCGGTCGAGTCTCGGTTGCCGGACTGTTGTCCAACCTGTTTGCCGCTCCGCTTGTCGCGGTACTCCAGCCCACGCTGTTCCTCGCGCTCGTATTCGAGCCGGTGCCCGTGCTCGCCGCATTCATTGCGGATGCCTCACGACCGCTGCTCCACGGCATGGACGCGATCGCGAAAGTTGCCGCGGCGGCTCCCGGAGCGGCGTTCGACATGCAGCCGTCACTGCCTGCAGCGATCCTGATGGGCGCCATGATCGTAGCACTCATAGCGGCTTCCGAGTCGAGGTTTCCCGGTCGAGCGCTGGTTGCGGTCGCCCTCTGCGGTGCGCTGCTCGTCTGGCTGCCGCACGTTCCCGCACTCGCCGGGAGTGCTGCCGAGATGCACGTACTGGACGTGGGGCAGGGGGATGCGATCGCGATTCGCACCCCGGGGCGGCGCTGGGTGCTGGTGGATGCCGGTGCAAGCTGGCCGGGCGGGGACGAAGGACGCCGGAGCGTGGTTCCATACCTCGCACGCAGGGGCGGGAGGGTGCACGCCTTCGTGCTGAGTCACCCCGACGCGGACCATGTGGGTGGCGCCGCGGCAGTGCTGGATCGTCTCCGGCCCCGCGAGTTCTGGGACGGTGCCTACGTCTCTCCGGGCATGCCGTACAGGGAGGCGCTGCGAGTCGCGAGCGAGCGCGGAATCGGCTGGCGTCGGGTCACCGCCGGCGACTCCCTCAAGCTCGACGGGGTATCTTTCAAGATCCTATCCCCGGACCCGGTATGGCTCGCGGAGAACCCGGGCTCCAACGACGCCAGCGTGGTGCTGCGCGTGCAGTATGGTCGGGTGCGGTTCCTGCTGGTTGGCGATGCGGAAGCGGCGCAGGAATCCTGGCTCGTGAGACGCGATTCCGCAGCACTGGGCGCGGACATCCTGAAGCTCGGTCACCACGGAAGCAGGACAAGTACCGGCGTCCGGTTCCTCGATGCGGTGCAGCCGAGGCTGGCCGTGGTGTCGGTCGGCGCGGGGAACCGATTCGGGCACCCGGCACCGGAGGTGGTGTCGCGGCTCGCCATGAAGGGGATTCCCCTATGGCGAACCGACTATCTCGGACCGATTGTGTTCAGGACGGACGGGCGCCGGATCACGGTGATGGCTGACGACGACAGATGGGACTACTGACGATGCTCGTGGAGGGGGTGGCGGGGAGGCGTGACGCCATTCCTGATGCGCTGCTCCGGAAGTGGCCGGAGCTTCGAGGAATTCGACTTCGCAGGGGTGGGCTGCCCGTGCGGCTCGGCGGCTGGTGCCTGGGTCGTGCGACAGTTGCCGGAATCACGCTTGGCAGTACCGTGTGGCTTGCGCCCGGAGTTCGTCGTGAAGCAGGGCTGCTCTTGCACGAACTCCGTCATGCTCAGCAGTTTGAAGCCGACAGGCTGTTCCCGTTGCGGTACATCTGGGCCAGCCTCACGAGGGGATACCACAGGAATCCGTACGAGCTGGACGCTGTGGCTTACGCCAGTTCGAGGCTGCACGACGGCGCGACGTACGCAGATGCGTCGCCAGGCACTTCACCCGATCAGGAAGGAGTTTCGTGGTCACACACACGTCCACGTCGGTCGTAACCATAGACCGCTTCATCATCGAGCAGGAGAGACGTCACCCTCAGGCCACGGGAGACCTGTCCGCCATCCTGTACGACATTGGAGTGGCGGCCAAGATGATCGCGAACAAGGTTCGCAGCGCCGGACTGATTGATATTCTCGGCTCCGCGGAAGCCGAGAACGTGCAGGGTGAAGTGCAGCAGAAGCTCGACGTGATCGCCAACGAGATCGTGATCAAGGCAATGGATCACGGCGGACGCCTGTGCGGCATGGCGAGCGAGGAGGAGGAGGACATCATCCCCATTCCGGACAAGTTCGACTGCGGCAAGTACGTGCTGCTGTTCGATCCTCTCGACGGGTCCTCCAACATTGACGTGAACGTGCCGGTGGGGACCATCTTCTCGATTCTGAAGAAGGTTTCGTCCGGCAGGAATGCCACCCTGGAGGATTTTCTTCAGCAGGGCTCGAAGCAGGTCGCGGCCGGTTACGTGATCTACGGCTCCAGCACGATGCTGGTGTACACCACGGGTCAGGGCGCTCACGGCTTCACGCTCGACCCCTCCATCGGTGAGTTCCTGCTGTCGCACCCGGACATCCTGACGCCGGAATCGGGGCGGTACCTGTCGGTGAACGACTCGTACGAGACGATCTGGAGCGACGAAGTGCGTTCGCTCGTGCGTCAGTACCGGGGGCTCGAGGGCCCCCGCGAGCCGATGAACGCCCGTTACGTCGGCTCGCTCGTCGCCGACTTCCACCGCAATACTCTGGGTGGCGGGATCTTCTGCTATCCGCGCAATCGAAAGTCGCCCAACGGCAAGCTCCGGCTTCTGTATGAGGCGAGCCCGCTGGCGTTCATCGCGGAGCAGGCTGGCGGAGCCGCGTCGGATGGGAGGCAGCGCATCCTGGACATCCAGCCTACGGAGCTGCACCAGCGCACTCCGCTCTTCATCGGCAGCAGGGAGGACGTGGCCCTGGCAGAGCGGGTTCTCGCCGGGGAGGGAGAACCGGCCGGGATGGCCTGAGGGTCGCTCCGCCCCGGTTCCACCGAGGACCTCCGGCAGGGCGTCACGTCGCTTGAACGCGCATCGGGCCAAGGCTAACTTTCCCGGTTTGTGGGTACTTACCGCCAAGTTAGCTCGTCATGCCGACTTACGACTTCCGTTGTCCTGAAGGTCACGAATTCGAACGCTTCTTCCCGCGCATCTCGGACGCTCCTCTCCAGACGGAGTGTCCGACGTGCGCCGCCGTCGCCGAACGACTCATTTCGGGCGGGGCAGGGCTGGTGTTCAAGGGGTCGGGTTTCTACATCACCGACTACGGCAAGGACGGCAAGAAGGACCAGCGCGAGCGCGCTGCCAAGGCCTCTTCCGAGAGCAAGTCTGACTCCGGTGCTTCTTCGAGTGCGTCCAGCTCCGGCGGAAGCTCCGCGTCCAGCGGCTCCGGCAGCGCGGGATCATCCGGGTCCGGAGCCGCCGGCGGCGGTGCCGCATGAGCGGCCACGAGCCGCAGTCCCCCGAGTCCCGCATACGCTCGGCGATTCGCGACGCCGCAATCCGGCTCGGCGCACCTGCCGACTTCGAACCGCAGCTGGAACGTCCGCGCGATCCGTCGTTCGGCGACTGGGCCACCAACGCAGCCATGCTTCTCGCGCGGCCGCTCCAGCTCAAGCCGCGCGACATCGCGCAGAAGATCCTCGACACGGCTGACCTGAAGTCCGCCGGCGTCGCGTCCGCCGAGATCGCCGGACCGGGATTCATCAACCTGCGGCTGGAGACCGCTGCGCAGAACGCAGGACTCGCCGCCATACTGGAGCAGGCCGACTCCTACGGTCGTCAGGCCGCGGAGCGCGACACGCCCGTGAACGTGGAGTTCGTGTCCGCCAATCCCACGGGACCGCTGCACGTGGGGCACGGTCGTCAGGCGGCCCTGGGCGACACCATCGCCGCCCTGCTCGAATGGACCGGCTGGCAGGTGAGCCGGGAGTTCTACTACAACGACGCCGGCGTGCAGATCGCCAACCTGGCGCTCAGCACGCAGGCGCGCGTCAGGCAGCGCGCCGGCATTGACGCCGAGCTGCCCGAGGGCGGTTACCACGGCGCCTACATCTCGGAGATCGCCGAGCGCTATGCGCAGGAGAATCCGGACGATCCGAATGCGGACGACCTGGACAGGGTTCGCCGGTTCGCGGTGGCTGCCCTGCGCCGCGAGCAGGACCTCGACCTGCAGGCGTTCGGCGTGCGCTTCGACACGTACTACCTGGAGTCGTCGCTCTACACCGACGGCAAGGTCGAGGAGACCGTAAAGGCCCTCCAGGAAAGCGGCCACACCTTCGAGGAGGACGGTGCGCTCTGGCTGCGCACCACGACCTTCGGGGACGACAAGGATCGCGTCATGCGCAAGCGCGACGGCACGTACACCTACTTCGTGCCTGACGTGGCCTATCACGTGACCAAGTGGCAGCGGGGCTTCCGCCGCGCCATAAACGTGCAGGGCGCCGATCACCACGGCACCACCACCCGCGTGCGCGCGGGTCTCCAGGCGCTGGGCATGGGCATCCCTGAAGGCTATCCCGAGTACGTGCTGCACCAGATGGTCACGGTGACCCGCGGCGGCGAGGAGATGAAGATCTCCAAGCGGGCGGGGAGCTACGTCACCGTCAGGGACCTCATAGACGAAGTCGGCCGCGATGCGGTTCGCTACTTCTTCCTCATGAGGAAGGGCGATTCGCAGCTCGTGTTCGACGTTGATCTCGCGCGCTCGCAGTCCGAGGAGAATCCTGTGTACTACATCCAGATGGCGCACGCTCGCATGTGCGGCATCTTCCGCGTTGGCGAAGTGGACGCCGACGCGCTCTCCGCGGATGAAGTGGACCTCTCGCTGCTCTCGGAGCCGGCGGAAACAGAACTCGTGAAGGCGCTCCTGGATTTCCCCGCGCTCGTGCGCGGCGCTGCGGAGTCGCTGGAGCCTCATCGAGTCGCGTCCTACCTTCTCGAGACCGCGCGCCTGGCCCATCAGTGGTATCACAAGCACCATGTGCTTGGTGAGCCGGAGGGTATCATGCGTGCCCGGCTGGTGCTTGCGCTGGCGACCAGGATCGTTCTGCGGAATGGCCTGCGAATACTCGGCGTCACCGCACCGGAGCGCATGTGAGCCGTCAGGTCGGCAGGGCTCGCGCTCTCGTGAGGCACGTCCTGCTGCCGCAACCATGTTCTGAAGGCACTCCGCAAGATCCCTGCACGGTGCCACCTTCCCAACGAAGCTTCGCATAACGAACAGCCCATGACAGTGCTCGTCGTTGGATCAGTGGCGCTGGACTCGGTCGAGACGCCCTTCGGCCGGGCGGATGACGTGCTCGGCGGATCCGCAACGTTCTTCTCCGCCTCGGCAAGCCACCTGACGAAAGTCCAGATGGTGGGGGTCGTCGGAAACGATTATCCCATGGACAGGCTGTCCGCACTTGCCGCCCGTGGGGTGGATCTCTCGGGAGTGGAGCAGGCCGACGGCGTTTCCTTCCGCTGGCGCGGACGCTATCGCCACGACCTCAACACGGCGGAGACGCTCGAGACCCACCTGGGAGTGTTCTCGCACTTCCAGCCGCGAATACCCGACGCGTTCCGAAGCGCACCGTTCGTGTTCCTCGCGAACATTGACCCGCGTCTCCAGCTGGACGTGCTGGAGCAGGTGGACAACCCGCAACTGGTAGCGTGCGACACGATGAACTTCTGGATCGAGTCGCGGCGTCCGGACCTGCTGGAGCTCCTCAGGCGCGTGCATCTCATCACGCTGAACGATGCCGAAGCGCGGCAGCTCACCGAATGCGCCAACCTGGTGCAGGCCGCCCGGTGGATCCTGGACCACGGCCCGCGACACGTGATCATCAAGAAGGGCGAGCATGGCGCGTTCATGTTCACGCGCGACACCGTGTTCTTCGCGCCAGCCTATCCGCTGGAGAACGTGTTCGACCCCACCGGTGCCGGAGACTCCTTTGCTGGAGGCTTCATGGGCTACCTGGCGCGCTCCGGTTCGCTGGACGAGGAGACCATGCGCCGCGCCGTCATCCACGGGTCGGCAATGGGTTCGTTCGCGGTGGAGCGGTTCTCGATTGACGGACTCCTCTCCATTGACGACGGCGCCATTCGCCGGCGCGTCGGCGAGTTCCGTCGTCTTGTTGCCTTCGACGAGGAGATGCCGGAGTGACAGACTCACCAGCGCCGCTCGACTATCGCTCCGCGGGTGTTGACATAGACGCGGCGGACGACGCCAAGACGCGCATCCGCAAGCTGGTCGAGTCCACCTTCACGGCGGGCACGCGGGGGGCGTTCGGCGGCTTCGGCGGCATGTTCAAGATGCCAGGCGACGCTGCCGATTCGCTGCTCGTGGCCAGCGCCGACGGGGTGGGAACCAAGATCAAGGTCGCGATCGAGTCCAACCGGCACGACACGGTGGGGCACGACCTCGTGAACCACTGCGTGAACGACATTCTCGTTCAGGGCGCCACGCCGCTGTTCTTCCTCGACTACGTGGCGTTCGGCAGGCTGGAACCCGCCGTGGTGGAAGCTGTCGTCGCTGGCGTGGCCGCAGGCTGCAGGGAAAATGGCTGCGCGCTCATCGGCGGCGAGACGGCCGAAATGCCGGGCCTGTACACGCCGCCGGACTACGACCTCGCCGGGTTCATAGTCGGTTACGTGTCCGAGTCTCGCGTTCTGGGCAAGGATCGGGTGCGTGAAGGAGACGTGCTGGTGGGGATGGCGAGCAGCGGCCTGCACACGAACGGCTATTCACTAGCCAGGCGCATCGTGTCGGACCGCCTGAAGCTCGGGCCGAACGACCCGTTCCCGGGTGAAGATGCGAGCACCGCAGAAGTGCTGCTCCGCGTCCACCGCTCCTACCTGCCCGTGTTGCGCGACGTTCTGGACGGCGTGCATGCGATGGCACACATCACGGGTGGCGGGCTTCCCGGCAATCTGGATCGCGCGCTGCCGGCGAACCTGGATGCGTTCGTGGACACGCGAAGCTGGGAGGTGCCGAACGTGTTTCGCGTGTTGCAGGAGGCGGGCGACGTGCCTGCCGAGGAGATGTTCCGTGCCTTCAACATGGGAGTGGGCATGGTGGTGGTGTGTGACGCAGCGCACGCCGGCACAGTCATCGAAGCGAGCCGAGCGGGGGGAATCCCTGCCTGGAAGCTCGGACACGTCGGTTCGGGCACGGGAATGGTGCGGCTCCTGGAGGTCTGATGCTCGCTGCTGCTTCACGCGCAATTCGTGCGCTCACACTGTTCGCTGTTGCCGGCGCCGTTGCCGGTGCCACCCCTCGTGCCGCTTCGGCGCAGGCTCCCGCGCCCCATGCTTCCTGCGCTGCGCAGCCCATGGTGGGCGATGCGTGCCAGAAGGCACTGGACATTTTCGAGTTCAGCGCGCCTCAGCTTGGCGTGCTGCTGGTTGGCGGAAGCGCCACGCCAGGCCAATACCAGGCACTAGGCGGCCTCGGCAAGTTCTCGCTCAACGTGCGCGCAACCGCGGCACGCCTGGACCTGCCTGACGATCTCGACGTGGAAGTCGGCGCTCCCGTGCGGAGCACCATCGCCACCACCGAGCAGTGGGGCGCCGGGCCGGCTGCCGACGCCGAGCTGGGCATCTTCGGCGGTATCCCTCTCGGCCTGACGACTGTCGGTGCCATTGACCTTCTCGGCAGCGCATTCTACATCCCCGACGTGGAAACCGACGACGTCACGCTGGACGTGTCTGGCGGCGGCTTCCGTTTCGGCGCCGGCGTGCGCGTCGGCATCATTCAGGAGGGCGTGGCCTGGCCGGGCGTCTCCGTCACCTACCTGAGGCGCGGCCTGCCGAAGCTCTCGGTGCTCGCCCAAACCGATGACGGCGACTCTCTCCAGGTACGCGATCTCTCCATGGACACCGACGCGCTGCGGCTCATGGTCGGGAAGCGCCTTGGTTTCATCGGCTTCCTCGCAGGGGTGGGTCAGGACACCTACAAGACCACCGCCTCCATCGGAGCACGCGTGGAGGAGTTCGGCACCGTTCACGTGCTCGATCCCGTTTCCGTGGACCAGAAGGTGAAGCGCACGAACGTCTTCGGCGGTATCTCCCTGAACTTCCCGGTCGTGAGGATCGTCGGCGAAATCGGTCGCGTGAGCGGCGGTTCGGTGTCCACTTACAACGAGTTTGATTCGGGTGATGGTGCACGTGCGCGCACGTACATGTCGCTCGGCCTCCGCGCGGGGATCTGACGTGGCGAGCGGCGGCGGTGCCTGACGACCCATCCGGCTTCGCCGCCGCCGACAAGCGTTACATGCGCCGCGCGATCGCCCTCGCGCGACGCGGCTGGGGACGCACGGCGCCAAACCCCATGGTTGGCGCCGTCGTCGTGCGTGATGGCGATATCGTGGGCGAAGGCTGGCACGCCGAGTTCGGAGGGCGGCACGCGGAGGTGATGGCCCTGGAGGCGGCGGGCGATCGTGCGCGGGGCGCCACCGTCTACGTCTCCCTGGAGCCGTGCAGTCATCACGGCAAGACTCCGCCTTGCACCGACGCGCTGCTGGCCGCGGGAGTGGCGCGGGTGGTCATCGGCGTGCGCGATCCCAATCCGACTGCTGCAGGAGGAGTGGACGTGCTCCGCGCCGCCGGAGTGCGGGTGGACGCGGGCGTGGAGCAGCAGGCCGCGCTGGACGCGGATCCGGCCTACTTTCACGCGGCGCGCGGGGCAGATCGCCCCTGGCTCACGCTCAAGCTGGCTGTCTCCCTGGACGCCGCAATCGCAGATCACACCCGCAAGCGGGGCTGGCTCACCGGTCCCGCGGCGCGTCGAGCCGTACACAGGTGGCGCGCCGGCGCCGATGCGATAGCGGTGGGCATCAACACGGTGCTGGCCGACGATCCCCTTCTCACGGTGCGTCACGGGCGCACCCCGCGCGTTCCCCCGGTTCGGGTGATCTTCGATCGCCAGTTGCGCCTGCCGGTGACCAGCGCGCTGGTTCGTACCCTCGATCGGGCGCCGGTTATCGTTGTCGCGGATCCCGATGCGGGCCGGGCGCATGCCGAGCGAGCCCGAAGGCTCGAGAATGCCGGCGTATCGGTGCTTCGGGCCCCCTCGCTGGCCTCCGCACTGCACCAGCTTCGGACCCGGGAAGTACGTCACCTGTTCTGCGAGGGGGGCGCGGGCCTGGCCGGGTCGCTGCTGGCCGCCGGAGCGGTGGACCGGCTCGTTATCTTTCAGGCACCTGTGCTGCTCGGCGCCGGCGCTCTTCCTGCATTCGGGAGCGCGCCGGCGGCGACGGCCGGAGACGCACCGCGGTGGCGTGTCGTTGAACGTCGGGCCTATGGCTCCGACCTCATGACGGTCCTTGCCCCCGCGGACAGGAATGCGCCAGGAGGATGAGTGTTCACCGGTCTAGTCAGCGACGTCGGCACCATAGAGAAGGTGGAGGTGACGGCGGCAGGGCGTGAGCTGACCGTTGCCTGCAGCTACGCGGACCTCAGCGACGGCGAGAGCATCGCCATGAACGGGGTCTGCCTCACGGTGCGGGAGTGGTCGCCCGGCCGGTTCACGGTTGGTGCAATCGAGACCACTCTCGGCCGCACGACCATCGGGTCCTGGGAGGCTGGAAGGCGGGTGAACCTGGAGCGCGCGATGCGTCTCGGTGACAGGCTGGGCGGGCACATGGTGCAGGGACACGTGGACGAGGTGGGAAAGGTGCTGTCCGTGCGGCAGCAGGGCGATGCGCGCCTGGTGGAGATCGTGGTCTCCAGCGACATGGACGAACTGCTCGTGCCTCACGGGTCCGTGACCGTGGATGGTGTGAGCCTGACGGTCAACGACCTGCCCGCGCCGGGAGTACTCGGTGTTTCGCTGCTGGATTATACCCTGCGTCACACGACGCTTGGCGGGCTGGAGCCGGGCGATGCTGTGCACGTGGAGGGTGATGTGATAGGCAAGTACGTTCGCCGACTGGTGGCGCCGCACGTGGCGACGCAGGGCGACGGACGCTGACGCGCGCGGCTGCGCGCAGGATGACGTGAAGATGGCGTTCGGCTCGGTAGAGCAGGCTATAGAGGACATTCGGCAGGGCCGCTTCGTCGTGGTCGCCGACGATGAGGACCGCGAGAACGAGGGTGACCTCATTTGCGCGGCGCAGCTCATCACGCCCGAGATGGTGAACTTCATGCTCCGCGCGAAGGGCATGATATGCCTTGCGCTCACGCCCGAACGCGTGGAGCGGCTCGGGCTTCTGCCGCAGGCAGACGAGAACCGTGAGGCGATGCGCACGGCCTTCACGGTGAGCATAGATGCTGCTCCGAGCTTCGGCGTCACCACGGGAATCAGCGCGTCCGATCGTGCCACCACCATTCGCGTGGCGGTGGATCCCGCGAGCACCCGCGACGACCTCGTGCGTCCCGGACACGTGCATCCGCTTCGCGCTCGTGAGGGCGGCGTGCTGCAGCGCGTCGGCCACACCGAGGCGGCCGTGGACCTCGCGCGCCTCGCAGGGCTCGCACCGGCAGGTGTCATCTGCGAGATCCTCAACGACGATGGAACCACCGCACGTCGTCCGCAGCTGGAGGAGTTCTGCAGGCAGCACGGCCTTACGTTCATCACCGTTGCCCAGCTGGTCGCGTACAGGCTCCGGAACGAACGTCTCGTGCACCGCGTGGCCGAAGCACGCCTTCCAACCGATTACGGCGAGTGGCGCATCGTCGGCTACAGGAACGACGTGGACGAGCGCGAGCACGTGGCGCTGGTGTTCGGCGAGCTTGGCGACGGCGAGAACACGCTGGTGCGCATGCACTCGAAGTGCCTCACGGGAGACGTGTTCCACTCGCGCCGCTGCGACTGCGGATGGCAGCTGGACACTGCCATGGAGATGATCCAGCAGGAGGGGCGGGGAGTGATCGTGTATCTCGACCAGGAAGGGCGGGGCATAGGCCTGCTGAACAAGCTGAAGGCCTACCAGCTTCAGGACTCGGGCGCGGACACCGTGGAGGCGAACGAGCGACTGGGTTTCAAGCCGGACCTGCGCAACTATGGCATTGGAGCGCAAATTCTCCTTGACCTCGGACTCAAGTCCATCCGGGTGCTGACGAACAATCCGCGCAAGCTGGTTGGCCTTGAAGGCTATGGATTGCGAGTGGTGGAGGGAGTGCGGATAGTGGCGCCTGCCACCGATGAGAATGCCGAGTATCTTCGTACGAAGCACGCAAAGCTCGGACACCTGATTTCCTTCTGATGGCAGAGTTCAGCGCAGGTCCAAACGGAGCCGGTCGCCGCGTGGTCGTAGTGGCGAGCCGATTCAACGAGTCCATCACATCCCGGCTGGCGGACGGTGCGACGCAGGCGCTCGTGAGGCACGGCGTGGCGCTCGACGACGTGGACATCGTCTGGGTTCCCGGCGCCTGGGAGCTGCCGGCCGCGGTACGCAGGGCGTGTTCGGGAGGTCGGTACGACGCGGCGGTTGCCGTCGGCGCCGTTATTCGTGGCGAGACGCCGCACTTCGACTTCGTGGCGGGCGAGGCCTCGCGCGCGTTGCAGCAGGTCGTGGCCGACTACGAGATCCCTGTCGGCTTCGGGCTCCTCACCACGGACACGATGGCGCAGGCCGAAGCACGTGCAGGCGGGGACCACGGAAACAAGGGTTGGGACGCCGCCGTGGCCGCGCTGGAGATGGCCGAGCTGTTCGATCGCCTGGACGTGGCCGCGGGCGCTGACGACTACGATGACGAGGGCGAGGAACTCATCTCGCTGCAAAGAGCGTCTGCGGATCAGCAGGGGGCTCAGTGAACGCGGAGCGACCCGGAGAGGAGGAGCGGGACCCGGTGCCCGGCCAGCGCTGGCATCTCGTGGACGATGAGAGTTCGGCCGACACCGACGACCTCGACGCAGCCGGCGCAGGTCGCGTGGAGTCGCGCGGCCGGGCGCGCGCACTGCAGGCGCTGTACGCATGGGACATGCGCGGTGGCGACCTTGCGCGAGTCGCCACGGAGATCTGGGACGACCTGTCGGTGCCGCCTGACGAACGCCGGTTCGCCGGACTTCTCGTAAGGCGGGTCGCTCAGCACGGCGCGGAACTCGATCGCCAGGTTTCGCTCGTCACCACCAACTGGCGCCTCGAGCGAATCGGTGCGGTGGAACGTTCCGTACTGCGTCTCGCTGCCGCAGAGCTGGCGAATGCGGAGACGCCGCCGCGCGTCGTCATCCAGGAAGGCGTGAGGCTTGCCGAACGATTCGGCTCCGAGAAGAGTGCGCGCTTCGTGAACGGCGTCCTCGACGCGCTGGCACGCCAGATGGGCAGGATCTGACAGCCCCTCCGTGCGAATCCTCCTGATCAACTGGCAGGACCGTGAAAACCCTCAGGCGGGCGGCGCCGAGATCCACCTGCACGAGATCTTCGGCCGACTCGCCGCGCGCGGTGACGACGTACGGCTGCTTTGCGGAGGCTGGCCAGGCTGCGAGCCGTCGGCGGTGATTGATGGAATTCGCGTTACACGCGTCGGCACCCGCTACACGTTCCCGTTCGTCGTTCGGAGCGCCTACGGTCGGCTCGTGAGCGACTGGATGCCTGACGTGGTAGTGGAGGACATCAACAAGGTTCCGGTATTCACGCCGGCCTGGAAGGGGATCCGGAGCAGTCGGCCGCCCGTCGTGGCGCTGGTGCCGCACCTGTTCGGCGGCACCGTCTTCCAGGAGGCGCCCGCGCCGGTGGCGGCCGCGGTGTGGCTGGCCGAGCGTCCGCTGCCCCGCGTCTATCGGGGCGTGCCGTTCCAGGCCATCAGCGAGAGCACGAAGGACGACCTCGTCGCCCGTGGCATACCGGCCGGCGACGTTCGCGTCATCTACCCGGGCATAGATACGATTCGCTACACCCCGCTGGAGGGTACTCGGGCACCTGTGCCGACCTTTGCATATCTGGGCAGGCTGAAGCGTTACAAGGGCGTGGACCTCGTGATCCGCGCCTTCGCGCGCATGGGTCGCCCCGATGCCAGGCTTCTCATTGCCGGTGGCGGGGACCACCGTGAGGCCCTCGAGTCGCTGGCTCGCTCGCTTGACCTTGCCGATCGCGTGCAGTTTCTTGGGTTCATCAGTGAGAGCCAGAAGCTCGAGCTTCTCCGATCGGCGTGGTCGCTGCTGTTTGCATCGCCGAAGGAGGGCTGGGGTATCACCAACCTCGAGGCGGCGGCCTGCGGCACCCCGGTCATCGCCTCGAACTCACCGGGGCTTCGCGAGTCCGTGAAGAGCGGTGAGACCGGGTTCCTGGTGCCTCACGGGGACGTGGACGAGCTGTGCGCCGCAATGGATCGCATCGCCCGCAACCCCGGACTGGTTTCCGAACTCGGCGTTCGTGCAAGGCGCTTCGCGGAGACGTTCACGTGGGACCGCGCTGCGTCCGAGACACGGCAACACCTCGAACTGCAGGTGCAAGGAGGGTAGCACGAGTGGAGATCATCTTTCAGGCGCATAACGCGTCCGTCTCCCCGGAGCTTCGCGAGCGAGCAGCCCGCGCAGTCGCCAGAACAGCCGCGCGGATGCGCGGCGCAGTGGATGCCGTGATCCGCTTCGAGGAGGATGGCCCAGACAGGCGGGTGCTGCTCCAGCTGCGCCATGCGCGACAGCGGCCCCTGGTGTCCGAGGCCACGGCGGGCCGATACGACGACGCTCTCTCCAACGCGATAACCAGGCTGGAATCGCAGCTCAGGCAGGCCAAGCGTCAGCATCGTTCCAATCGCACGGACGGGGAACGTCCACTCACTGCATGACCATGCCACGCACCGCGTGGTGCCACAGCAACTCGGCCCACAGCGCTTGAACAAGCCGAAGCTTACCGTTGCCCGCCTGCTCGAGCGCATGGGAGGCGCTCTGGAGCTCGGGCAGGCAGGACAGTCATGCTCACTGGACAGGGAGATCGAGACGGCCGAGGCTGCAAGCCCGGGGCTGGTCCTTGCCGGTTTCGTGAATCGTTTTCCCAGTGAGCGTCTTCAGGTGTTCGGCGAGACGGAGATCAGGTACCTGAGGTCTCTCTCGGCCGAGGAGCGGCGCACGAACCTGGAGCGGTATTTTTCGTACTGGATGCCGTGCGTGTTCGTGACCAAGGGCCAGGAGCTTCCTGCGGAACTCGAGGAACTCGCGGCGAAGGCGGGCGTGCCGATTCTCGTGTCGCAGCTGAAGACCGCAGAGTTTTACCGCCGGCTGAAGCCATATCTGGAGGAGGAGTTTGCGCCTTCAACGTCCATGCACGGTTCCTTCGCGGACGTGTATGGAGTGGGGCTGTTCTTCACCGGACCGAGCGGCATCGGGAAGTCGGAGTGCGTACTCGACCTGGTGGAGCGAGGTCATCGCCTCGTTGCGGACGACCTGGTGATACTGGAAAGACGTGGAACCGACGTGGTCATCGGCCGGGGCCATGAGCTGCAGCGTCACTACATGGAGATTCGCGGCGTTGGCCTGATTGACATTCCGGCGATCTTCGGAGTTCGTGCCGTTCGCCAGCAGAAGAGGCTGGAGGTGGTCGTGAGGCTGGAGGAGTGGCGGGCGGACGCGCACGTGGACCGCACGGGACTGGACGAGCAGACCACGTCCATACTCGGCGTGGACATTCCTCTCATCACGGTGCCCCTGAATCCCGGCAAGAACATCACGGTGGTGGCCGAGGTGATCGCCATGAACCATCTGCTTCGCTATGCGGGCGTGAACCCGGCGGAGGCGTTCAACCAGCGCCTGATAACGCGCATGCAGCAGAAGGCGGATGTCAGGCGGTATCTTCAGGAGGACCATGAGTGAGCACGTGCCGCCGGTGGAGCCTGGCGTTCGGGTTCGGGCCATCGTGGCGGCGCACGGAGACCTCGCTGCCGGCCTGTTGAGCGCCGTTCGGGCAGTCACCGGTCAGGAAGCGATCTTCCGACCGCTCACCAACACCGGTCTTGATCGCGTCGCGCTCGAGACTCTGCTGCGGGAGGCGGTTCTGGAGAGCGGCGCCAGGGTTGTGTTTACGGACCTGCCGGGCGGCAGCTGGACGCTCGCTGCCCGCAGGCTTCAGCGCGAGTTCCCCGATCTGATGGTCGTGACTGGTACCAGCTTGCCGGTGCTTCTGGATTTCGTGTACAGCCAGGCCGACCCCGCTTCGGCTGCACGTCAGGCGGTGGAACGCGGGAGGAATGCGCTTGCCGGGATCGAGGTGCCTTCCACGGCGCCGGGAGCCTGACGTGCCGATAGTGCTGTATCGCATTGACGACCGGCTCATTCACGGTCAGGTGGTCGTAGGCTGGGGGCAGCCTCTCGGCCTGGGGTTCATAGTGCTCGTGGATGACGACGTAGCCGCCAGCGACTGGGAGCAGGAACTCTACCGCATGGGAGTTCCGCCGGACATGGAGGTGTTTTTCGAGTCCGTGGAGACTGCGGCTGCCCGCCTCCCGGAGTTCCAGGCCGATGCGCGCAAGGGCGTTCTTCTTACCGGCGACATCCGGACGATGCACCGCCTCGTCGAGAAGTCCGAGGGGATCACCGAGGTGAACGTGGGCGGGATCCATCATCGTGAGGGTCGCAGGCAGAGGCTCCGGTACCTATTCCTTTCCGAGGAGGATGAGGAGCAGCTATCCGCGCTTGCGAACACGGGCGTGCGCGTGGTTGCGCAGGACGTTCCGGCATCCCGTGCGCTGCCGATCGAGGTGATACTCAGCGGGGACGAGCAATGAACTCGCTCGCGTCGCTGCTGCCGTTCGTGCTGCTCGGCGGGCTGCTTGGCGTGGACGTCGTCAGCTTTCCGCAGATCATGGTGTCGCGACCCATCGTGGCGGCCACGATAGGCGGGGCAGTGGCGGGAGACGCGTCTGCCGGGCTGATGCTGGGCGTGTTCCTGGAGCTCGTAGCGCTTGGTACGCTGCCGTTCGGTGCCTCACGATACCCGGAGTGGGGGTCGGCGTCGCTTGCGGGAGGGGCGCTGCATGCGATGGCGCTGGGAGACGGAGCGGTTGCTGATGGCGCGTTCGTGCTGGCCGCAATGGCGGCCCTGCTGGCTGCCTGGGCGGGCGGAATCTCCATGGTCTGGCTGCGAAGGCTGAACGCCAGATGGGCGCGCGGCGTGTTGCAGGGACTGCATGAGGGTAGTGCCCGCACTGTCATCGGCCTGCAGCTCTCCGGCCTTGCGGCGGACTACACGCGGGCTGCATTGCTCACCCTCATCGTCCTGGTGCTCGCGGGGCCGCCGATGAGCATGGCACTCGAGGCCTGGTCGCGCGAACCCGTCCTGTCAGGCGTGATCATCACCGTGACGGGCGGAGCAGTGGCAGTCGGCGCCGTGTGGAAGCTGTTCCACAGCGTGCCCCGGGCGAACCTGCTGTTCCTGGCAGGCCTGCTTCTCGGACTTCTCGCCCTCCTGGTGTCATGACGCAGGCTCCTCCAGGTCCCGTCGCGGAGCCGCGCGCGCCAGGGCGGCAGGAGCAGATCCCCCTGCGTACGCGCCTGACGATGTTCCTGCGCCTCCTGGCCATCCAGTCGTCGTGGAACTACGAGATCCTGCTCGGAAACGGCGTGGGATTCTGCGTGGAGCCGGCATTGAGAAGGCTGCCCGGGGGCAGGGGCGGTGTGGGGTATCGTGAGGCACTCGCCAGGCAGAGCAACTATTTCAACGCCCACCCCTACCTGGCGTCGGTGGCGATCGGGGCACTCGCCAGCGCTGAGCTGACGGGCGAGGCCCCCGAGCGCATCGAGCGCTTTCGCACGGCACTCTGCGGGCCGCTGGGCTCGCTGGGCGACAGGCTGGTATGGGCGGCGTGGCTGCCGTTCTGTTCCCTGGTTGCACTGGGCGCGTTCGGGTTCGGCGCGGGACCTGTCGCTACGGTGCTGCTGTTCCTCCTGCTGTACAACGCGGGCCACCTGGCCCTCAGGATCTGGGGACTGCATGTGGGACTCACTCGCGGCCTGAAAGTGGCCACCTCGCTCGGTTCTCGCTGGCTGAGGAACGGGCCTGAGTGGCTTGGACAGGCCGCGGCCCTGCTGTCGGGCATCTCGATACCGGTCGCGCTGTACCGCGTTGCCGGTGCAGGTGCTTCATCCTCGTGGACCTACGCGCTCATTCTCCTCCTTGCACTGGCCGGCGGACTTGCTCTTTCCCGAATCCCGGCACGCCTGGAAGGCTGGCGAATTGCGATAACTGGTCTTGCGCTGTACGTACTCGTCACAATGGTGCGCTGATGGCGGAGATGGCGGTCACGATAACGAACCGGAACGGACTGCACGCGCGTCCGGCAGCGGAGATCGTTCGCGCTGCCTCGAAGTTCAAGAGCGACATCACGATCGTCAGGGACGGGCTGGAGGTGAACGGCAAGAGCATCATGGGAGTCATGATGCTGGCAGCCGAATGCGGCAGCACGCTCCTGCTGCGCGCGTCGGGACCTGACGAGGAGCAGGCACTCAGGGAGATCGCGACCATCATCGAGAGCCGGTTCGGCGAACACTGATGCACAGCACTCTTCGCGGCGTACCAGCATCGCCAGGCATCGTTGTCGGCACGGCCCATCTCCTGAAGTGGGAGGTGCCGGACGTGCGGCACCGGATCATCGCCGACGAGGAGATCGAGCACGAACTGGAGCGCTTCCGCAAGGCGCTCCTGGACGCCGGTGACAGGCTGCGCAGCGTTCGCGCCAGGGCGGAGCGCCGGGCTGGCCCCGAGGAAGCGGCGATCTTCGACGTGCAGCTCACGATCCTCGAGGACCCGGATCTCCGCAACGCCGTCGAAGGCTACATAAGGCAGAACCTGGGCGCCGAGAAGGCGTTCGATCTCGTGATGCTGGAGTGGCGGCAGAACTTCGCGCGCCACACGATGCCCATGATGCGCGAGCGGGTGGGCGACCTCACCGATATCCAGATCCGCGTGCTGTCGCTTCTCCTGGGCCTTCCGGATCACGATCCGGTGGAGCTGCCGAAGGGAGCCGGTGCCATCCTGGTCACGCACGACCTGACGCCCAGCCTGACGGTGCAGCTCGATCCCGATGCGATTTCGGGAATCGCCACGGATGCGGGGACGCGTACTTCGCACGTCGCGATACTGGCGCGCTCGCTGGGACTGCCGGCGGTGGTAGGGCTTCGCACGGCTACCAGCCGCCTGAAGGGTGGCGAAAGGGTGGTCCTGGACGGCTTCACGGGAATGCTGAGCGTGAAGCCCACGGATGCGGAAGTGGAGGCCTTCCTGCGCCGCGCAGAGCTCGAGGCGGCGAGCGAGGCCGAGCTGCGCGAGCAGGCGGGCGAGGTGGCCATCACGTCGGACGGAACCGAGGTGACCATTCGCGCCAACGTGGACATGCCGGAGGAAGCGGATCAGGCGGCTACCAGCGGCGCCGAGGGCGTGGGCCTCATGCGCACCGAGTTCCTGGTCGTCGGTCGGGCCTCGATGCCTGACGAGGAGGAGCAGGTTAGGGCGTACACGAGGGTGGTGCGCGCCTTCGGCGGGCGGCCCGTCGTGATCAGAACCTTCGACATCGGCGGCGACAAGCTCCCGATCGGCGGATTCCCGGTGGAGGCGAATCCCTTCCTGGGCTGGCGCGCGATACGCATGTGCCTGGACCAGCCGGAGCTCTTCAAGACACAGTTGCGCGCCCTGCTTCGCGCCGGTCTCGAAGGCGACGTGCGCATCATGCTCCCCCTCATCGTGACCCTCGAAGAGCTGCGTGCCTCACGAGCGCTCCTCGCGGAGGCCGCCGCGGAGCTCGCCGAACGAGGCGTCGAGCATCGCTCCACGCTGCCTCTCGGCGTCATGATCGAGACACCGGGCGCTGCACTCCTGGCGGACGCCTTTGCCGCAGAAGCCGACTTCCTCAGTATCGGCACGAACGACCTGGTGCAGTACACGCTTGCGGTGGACCGCGGCAACGTGAACCTCGCCACCCGATACACTCCGCTGCATCCGTCGGTGCTCCGTCTGATTGCCCGGGTCGCAGAGGCCGGTCGGGCGGCCGGGGTGGAGGTCAGTGTCTGCGGCGAGATGGCTTCGCAGCCCCTGTCCGCATTCTGCCTCGTCGGACTTGGCCTCAGGCAGCTGAGCGTCGCCCCACGCTCGGTTCCACTCGTGAAGCGCGTGGTGCGAGGAATGAGCATCGCTATCGCGGAGGAAGCCGCCCGCGCGGCACTGCTGGCCACGTCGCCCGAAGCCGCGGAGCTGGAGCTGCGGCGCCGGCTCCTCGCGGTGTTCGGGGACGCCGCTTTCCTGCGCGACGATCTCGGCTCCACCGAATAGGACTGCCGGACCGCCAGTCCCTCAGGTTGCCGCTGCGCATCCTGCGTCCCTATCTTCCCCCGCGCCGGTCGGCACCCGCCGACCCCTAACCCGTTCAACGCAATAACGTGCTCGATTCCGATCGCCGCCTGTTCACGTCCGAATCCGTAACCGAGGGGCACCCCGACAAGATCGCCGACCAGATCTCGGATTCCGTCCTCGACGCCATCCTCGCCGAAGACCCGGATGCCCGAGTCGCATGCGAGACTCTCGTCACCACGGGACTCGCCTGCGTAGCCGGCGAGATCACGACCAGCACATACGTGGACATTCCCGAAGTCGTGCGCGGCACCATCATGCGCATCGGGTACACGGACGCCACCTACGGATTCGACTCCAAGACGTGCGCCGTGATTTCCACGATCGATCGCCAGTCGCCCGACATTGCGCAGGGCGTGGACACGGGCGGCGCCGGCGATCAGGGAATGATGTTCGGCTACGCGACGGACGAGACCGAGGAGCTGATGCCGCTGCCTATTCAGCTCGCGCACGGCCTCACGCGCAAGCTGGCGGACTGCCGGAAGTCCGGCATGCTCCCCTGGCTGCGACCGGACGGGAAGGCACAGGTGACCGTGGCCTACCAGGACGACCGGCCTGTAGCCGTTACCGGCGTGGTGGTGTCCACGCAGCACGACGAAGGAATTTCCACCTCGCAGCTGCGCGAGGCCATTCGCGAGGAAGTGATCAACACGGTGATACCGGCTGAGCTTTTCTCGTCTGACGCCGCGTTCCACATCAACCCCACCGGCCGTTTCGTGATCGGCGGTCCGCTGGGAGACGCCGGCCTCACGGGACGCAAGATCATAGTGGACACCTACGGTGGCATGGGCCGGCATGGTGGGGGCGCGTTCAGCGGCAAGGATTCCACCAAGGTGGACCGCTCCGCGTGCTATGCCGCCCGCTGGGTTGCCAAGAACGTGGTGGCCGCAGGGTTTGCCCGCCGGTGCGAAGTGCAGCTGGCCTACGCGATCGGCGTCGCGGAGCCGGTGTCCATCCGTGTGGAGACCTTCGGCACGGGCACGGTACCTGATTCGGCCATCATTCGCGCCATTCAGGAGACCTTCACGCTCACGCCTGCAGGGATCATCGAGTCGCTGCAGCTGCGCAAGCCGATCTTCGCCGAGACGGCCGCCTACGGACATTTCGGGCGCGCGTCCCGGACCGTGGGAGCGGGTGAGGCCGAACGGGTGTACTTTTCGTGGGAGCGCTGCGATCGCGTGGAGCAGTTGAAGGGGAACCTTCGCTGACCCGTCGCGATCGCCCTCCCAGGGCGCTCGCTTACCGGAAGTGAAGGAGCTTCTCCGTGATGGTGGAGATGACGGTCGCCAGGCTCGGGCTGGACAGCTCGACCAACAGCTACGTGGTGATCCTCCAGGAGAGGAATGGCGTTCGCGTGCTCCCCATCTGGATCGGACAGCCGGAGGCGGAGTCCATCGCGCTCCAGCTGAACCAGATTCGCCGTGAACGCCCTCTCACTCACGACCTGTGCAAGAGCCTCATCGTGGGCACGGGCGCTACCCTGAAGCGCGTGCAGATCACGCGCGTGGTGAAGAGCACGTACTTCGCGGAACTGCACCTCCAGCGGGACGGCCAGATGGTGCAGATTGACTCGCGTCCGTCGGATGGAATCGCGATCGCGCTCAGGCTGGGCGCGCCGATACTGGCGCACGAGTCGTTGCTGACCGGGATGGCGCAGGAGCCGGATGCGGAGTTCCCGTCCGCCGGCATCGGCGGCTCCGAGCAGCGTGAGGCAGAGCTCCGCGCCGAGCAGCTGAAGCAGTACCTGGAGAACCTGCGGCCGGAAGACTTCGGAAAGTTCACTCCGTGAGGCGAATGGGGGAGGAAGCGTTCGTGCGGCCGTTGAAAGGCCGCAGTCGTCATGTGCGCCATGCGGCTCCCGTGGTGGTGCTCGCCCTGGCGCTCGCCGCGGCACCGCTGCAGGGTGTGCAGGAGGCGGTGGCGTCGCAGGAACGAACCGCGACGGGAACCGTCGTGAGGCCTCACGATACGGATTCCACGCTCGTGCAGCCCGTTGCGGGTGCGTGGGCCACGCTTCACCGGGTCGGTCGCGACACCGCGGGCGTGGTGGACTCCGCGCGCACCGACGCCCGGGGCCGATACTCCATCCCCTACCGGCGCCGTGAGGCGGATTCGGCAGCCGTGTACTTCGTGACCGCCGAGCACGGCGGCGTGACCTACTTTTCCGCGGCCATGCCCGCCGGCGAGCCCGGAACGGCCGCGGATACCATCGTGGTCTTCGACACCACCGCCGGACCGGCCGAGCTCACGATTCTCGGCCGGCACCTTGTGATAGGTGCACGCGACTCCACCGACCGCCACCTGGTCGTAGAGGTGTTCGAGCTGGAGAACGACAGCCGCCGAACGGTGGTAGCGCCTGACGAAGGGAGCTACACATGGTCCACGCGCATCCCGCTCGGTGCGCAGGATGTCGTCGCGGGGCAGGGAGACGTATCCGCCGAGGCACTCGTGGTCGAGCAGGGCGTGGTGAAGGTGATCGCGCCGATCGCACCCGGCATGAAACAGGTCGCGTTCTCGTACACCCTGGGTCGTGGCGACTTCCCGCTTTCGATACCGCTCACGGAGCCCGTGGAGTTCCTGGAGGTTCTGGCGGAGCCGCAGCAGGCCGTGGTTCAGGGCGCCAGGCTGGCTGAGGTGGAGCGTGCGAGCGTGGAGGGCAGGGTGGTGCGTCGCTGGCTGGCCGACTCGGTGGACGCGGGAAGTGTCATCAGAATAGAGCTGCCGCCGATCGCGCTGGACCGCCGGTCGCTCTACGTTGCGGGGATCCTTCTGTCAATAGGCGTCGTTATGCTTCTCTCGCTCACTCGAAGCTTCAAGCGCAGGGCGCCTGACGTGAACGTTCCCGGCATGCCCGACCTGGAGCCTCCGGAGACGATCGCGCGGCGCATAGTGGACCTCGATGCCCGCTTCCAGCGTCGCAAGTCGCCAACGGATGCGGAGCGCGCACAGTACGAGGATCAGCGCGCGGAGCTCAAGGACAGGCTCAACGAGGCCCTCGCCAGGCGCGACGGTCTCTGAGCGCCGGCAGCGGCAGAAGCTTCCCGAATGGCGCTAGTCACCACGGATGCGATAGTCCTCCAGCTTTACGACTACATGGAGAGCTCCCGCATCGTGCGATTCGCGACGCGCGAGCTGGGCCTGCTCTCGGCGGTCGCGAAGGGAGCGCGGAGGCAGCGGGCGCGGGCAGGAAGCCCGCTGGACCTCTTTGTCGAGGGCACGGCGCACGTTTACGTGAAGCCGTCGCGCGACCTTCACACACTGGGTGGGTTCGAGGCAGGGCCGGGGCGTTCGTCCCTCGCGACCGACCTGCATCGCTTCATGGCTGCAAGCGCCGTGGGCGAGGTGGCCCTGCGGGTACTCCATGGCGAGCCGAACGAGCCGGCTTACGAGGCGCTACTGGCCACCCTCGATGCCATCGGCAGCGCGCCGGCTGTGGAGGCTGGAGGTGCCGACGCGGCTGCGCTTCGTGGAACCTGGCGGCTTCTCGCCACTCTTGGCTTCGCGCCGACGCTAGACGTGTGTGCGGGGTGCCATGCGGAGCTGCAGGCGGATGAAGAGCCCGTCCGGTTCCTGCCGGAGGCCGGCGGAGTGCTCTGTGCACGATGCGCGCGAGGAACTGCACATGGCCGCAGCCTGCCGGCAGTGGAGCGACTGCGGCTTCTGGAATGGGTGGAAGGAGGGGCGGCGTCTACGGCCGACGCGCCGGTGGAGCGCTCGCTCCGGGCGCACCGCCGGCTGTTGCGGGAGTTCCTGGACGTGCACCTGACGGGGGATCGCCCGCTCAGGGCGTGGGACATGTGGGCGAACGACCGGTAGGCAGGTAGAGGCCGATCTGAGCGTTTCTGTGGGCCATTCCGCCTACGCAGCCAGGCTCGGCCAGGATTTTGCTGCGGCGATTGCGGGTGGAGGATGTAGGGATTGGGACCATTGGATCGTCTGAGGTGTAGAGCACCCGTCAGGTGTCGCACGCCGTTGCCGGCCTGGCGGGAATCCCCGCTGACCGACTGGTAAGCCGAGGCTCAGCCGTGACTTGCGATTTCTTGACAGGTATCCGGTTCGCTCGTATTTTCGCGCAGTCACCCCCATTCTCACCTTTCGCGAGGAGCATTGCTTCGACGCTAATCCGTCCGCTGGAGAAGACGCCATGAAGCCCCGTTGGGCAGCACTGTGGGCAGTGCTCGCGCTGTTCGTGGTAGCGTCCGTCCCTGCGGGCGCGCAATCCACGTCACCTCAGACCAGGTCATCCGCGGCCGATTCGGCGGCGGTGCTGCCGCCTGTCACTACACAGGCGGAACGACAGATGACCTTCTCGATAGGTGACGCCCCGAACTGCAGCGAGAAGGGCAGGTTCTACAAGGTCACGCTTCGCGTTTACAACGTGCTCGCGCAACTGGTCGCGGTCCCGGTTCTCAAGGACAACGACTCGCGCCGCGAGGACGACAAGCCGCTGGAGAACGTTCTGCTCTCCTGCGACGAGTACACCGCCTATTGGGATGGCACCAACGTCAACACATCCCAGGTCGCCGCTCCCGGCATGTATCTCTACAAGCTGGAAGTGGATGGCAGGCCGGTGCAGGTGAAGCGTGTGACGATCAAGAGATAGTCGAATACCGATCATGCACGAGAAGGGGCGGGCGTCACTCCGGTGACGCCCGCCCCTTCGGCTTTCCGCTACTGACGCGGAAGACGCGACTGGCGGTCCACCTGCCGCCAGAGCGTCGCGGCCACGTCCGGGTGCCTGGAGAGCCACCGCGCCGCCTGCTCCAGCTGCTCCGGCGTCAACCCCTTCTCCGACAGGATGGAATCCCGCTGCGCCTGCGTGGCCGAATCGCCCCGCTCGCGGCTGAGTCGCTGAAGGTCAGCCATCGTCTCCACGTACAACGAATCGTTGATCCCCATGTCGGAGCCGGAACAGCCCAACAGGGCAAGGCCTAGCAGGGCCAGCGACGCAGAAAGCCTGAGACGGGGAGCGAGGGTGCGCATTGCAAAACGGTAGACGGATTGAGCGAGCGCGTCAACGGAAATGGCATACTCGGCCGGGCGCAGCCTTACCGGCAGTATCCTCGCGCCGCACTGGCCGGACTCCTGCCGTTAGTGCAGCCTTCAGTCGGCACCACGCTTGCTCGATTCTCCAGCAGGAAGCGCGGCCGGGAGAGGCCGCGCCGCAACACGCATGTACGCATGTCAGATCCGGTAACGGTCAACATGCGATTCACAGGAAAGGAGCCCAACAGAGCCGATGATCAATCCAGAACGCCTTACTGTGAAGTCGGGCGAGGCGCTTAACGAGGCGCTCAACCTGGCCAGACGCGCGGGGAACCCTCTCGTCTATGACCTGCACCTGCTTTCGGCGCTGCTCGATCAGGACGAGGGAATCGTGGTGCCCATGCTCCAGAAGCTCGGAGCGCGCATGCCGGCGCTCCGGGAGCAGATTGCGCACGAGATGGAGCGCTATCCGAAGCAGAGCGACGCACAGCCTTCGCTCTCGCGCGAGTTGAACCAGGTGCTCGATGCATCGGAAAAGGAGATGCAGGCACTCGGCGACGAGTATGTGTCCACCGAGCACATGCTGCTCGCGCTTGCGGCTGCCAGGGGCACCGACAGCGCTTCCATACTCAACGCCGCCGGCGCCTCACGAGAGGCCCTTGGAGAGGCGCTCACTGCGGTGCGCGGCTCGCATCGCGTCACCGACCAGTCGCCCGAGACGCAGTATCAGGCGCTGCAGCGCTTCACGCGCGACGTCACAGAACTCGCACGCTCCGGCAAGCTGGACCCCGTAATCGGCCGTGACGAGGAGATCAGGCGTGTCATCCAGGTGCTCTCCAGGCGCACGAAGAACAACCCGGTGCTGATAGGAGAGCCGGGCGTGGGAAAGACTGCCATCGTCGAGGGCCTCGCACAGCGTATCGTGAACGGCGACGTGCCCGAGGGCCTTCGAAACAAGCGCCTCGTTGCCCTGGACCTGGGCGCGCTGATCGCCGGTGCCAAGTACCGCGGCGAGTTCGAGGAGCGGCTCAAGGCCGTCCTGAAGGAGATCGTGGACGCGCAGGGCCGGTACATCGTGTTCATTGACGAACTC
>CAYQAO010000001.1:100147-295433 GCA_964415485.1 uncultured Gemmatimonadaceae bacterium | reverse complement strand
ATGACAGTCTCTCGTTCCCTGTCATCCCGCACGAGCGAAGCGAGTGTCGGGATCTGCTCGAAACTGATGGGGCTGGCTTCGGCGCAGGGTGAGTAGATCCCGACGCTTCGCGCGGGATGACAGGGGAGAGAAGCGCGGGATGACAGAGTCGGCGCTCCTGAACCCTCCCTGGGGCCGAGTATCCTCCCCGCGAACATGGCGACGGAAAGGGCGGCCGAAGGCCGCCCTCTCGCGCCTCCGCAGCCCCTACGGCAGCACCGTCGCATCCACCAGCCTCGGCCTCCACAGCGCCTGCAGGCCGTCCCCGAATGGACCCATGACGTTCGAACCCCAGCACCAGGCGGTGCCGTCCGCGCGAACTCCGCACGAGTGTCGCTTGCCCGAGCTCACCTGAGTGAAGCCGTCACCGCCAGGCACCTGTCGGGGAGTGTCTCCCAGTGACTCGGAACCCACGGTGCCGAGGTCTATCGTGCCCCAGCAGAGCACGGTTCCGGCAGTCGTCAAACCGCATGCATGGCCGTGCCCGACCGTGAGTGATGCGAATACGTGGCCTCCCGCTACGGCGACCGGCGTGCGCGAGTCGTCAGTGCTGCCGCGCCCCAGCTGCCCGCGTCCGCCCTCACCCCAGCAGTACGCCACACCCGCCGTCGTCAGGCCGCAGCTGAAGTCGCTTCCCGTTGCCACGGTGCTGAAGGTCAGGCCGCCGGAAACTGCAACGGGGCTCGTGAATCGGGACGTCATGCTTCCGGAGCCAAGCTGCCCGCTCGAGTTGTCACCCCAGCAATAGACTCGACCGTCCTGCCTGACGCCGCAGGTATGCCTCACGCCAGCGGAGATGTCTCGATAGGCATGACCGCCGTCAACCGGAATCGGAGTCGTGCTGCCGGCCGGCTTCTGACTGCCGAGCTGACCGAACGAGTCGGAACCCCAGCACCAGGCACTGCCTGCACTATCCAGGGCACAAGTGTGCACGTGCCCGGCCGAGACCTGCGTGAAGCGGACTGCGGACGTGACCAGCTTCGGTGCCTGACGCTGACCGGTCGCGCCATTGCCGAGCTGTCCTTCTGCACCATTGCCCCAGCAGTATGCATCGCCGTCGTCAGTTATCGCGCAGGCGTGAGCACCGCCCGCGGTGAACCGGCTGGACGAGAGATCCTCACGTACGCGCATCGGCAGCAGGCTGCACGGCAGCGCGCGATTGCCGGGTTCGAACGCGTTGAAGCAAACCGTATCGGGCCGGATGGCGCCGAGCTGGAAGGAGCTGTCCACTCCGAAGCAGTAGACGCGGTCGAGTGAGATGGTGGCGCAGCTGAAGTCATCGCCTGCGACGATCTGCGTGAACTCCCGCGGCAGGACCTGGGTGACCGCCTGGCTGCTACCGGTAACGAAGCCCGTGGTAGCGCTCACGGTGAAGTTTCCGGCCGCTACGGTCCTGAGCGTCCCCGCGGTACGATCCACAGACGCAGCCGCACCACTGACCGTCCAGTCCCAGTGCCGCTCGGGAAGGGTGTCCTGATCGGGCCCGGTCGCCACGGCGGAAAGCTGGAGGGAATCGCCGACCACGAGTCGAGCGGGAAGCGGAGCGACAACGACCTGCTGCACGAGCGGTCGGACCTCGATGGACTGCTCTCCGAAGATTGGCTCGCCGGTGAGGTCGGTGGTGCCCGCACGGACCACGGCCGATCCGAGCGTATGAGCTGTCACCACACCCGTCTCGCTGACCGAGGCCACGTCAGGCGCACTGGATTCCCAGCTCCATTCGATTCCCGGAACGGTCTCACCCTTCGCGTCCACTGCTCGAGCACGCAGCGGCACCTGATAGTGCGTGCCCATGGGATCGTCCACGTACATGATCGGCGGCAGCCATCCCTCGACTGCCGGAGACACTCTCACTTCGCGCGCGCGCCTTGCGACCACTACCAGCGAGGTGGCCTTCTTGCCTGCGCTGGCAACGACCTCGGTCGTGCCGAGTCCCACCGCACGCACCAGCCCCTGTGCATCCACGACCGCCACGGTGGGGTCTGCCGACTCCCACGCGAGCTGCACGTCCATGGTCGCGCCGGTGCGCGACGTGACGGTCGCCACGAATCGAAGGGTGTCGCCAGGCTGGATGCTGTCGGCGACGAAGATGGTGTCACGGGAAGGCGAGAGCTCGATCCGGGAGATGGAGATCGGATCGATGCCGCTGACATTGGGTCCCGAGTCCTCGTTGCAGGCGGCGAGCACCAGGACTGCCGCTAGTGCCAGGCGGGCAAATGGACGAATGGTGTGTGACATGGCGGATGGCGGTGAAGGGACGGAGATCTCCTTGCCATCCAACAGTGGAGGAGGGGTCTGACACTCGACCCCTGGCGCGTCACCCGCCGCCTCGCGGCAACATCAGATCCTGGAGAAAGAACGCCGCCAGCTCCGCGCGGCCACCGAGCCCTGCCTTCTCGTAGACGACGCCCGCGTGCTGTCGCACCGTGCGCTCGCTGCGGTTGGTGAGGGCGGCGATCTGCTTGTGGCCGTAGCCCTTGAGCAGCATCAGCGCGACCTCACTTTCGGCCGGCGTCAGGTTCCACGCGTCGAACTGCGCATCAATGGCTCGGCCGAACTCTTCCAGGGCCTCACTCGAAGTCGCGCGCCAGCGGTTTCGCTCGTCCGTCTTCTCGCCCAGCCTCTCCTGCAGCGCCGCCGCCTCGTGAGCCGCTCGCCACCAGCCGAGCCACAGGGTGGTAACCATGAGAAGTGCGCCGGCGATCATGAGCACTTCGAACACCACGTGGAACGACAACCACGAGTCGGGGTCGTCCATCACGAGGTCCGCGATGCCGCCGATGACGATCGAAAGCAGCGCAATCACCAGAATGACGCGAAGGCGGGAGCCCACCTCGTCGTCGGAGTCGTGAAAGCCGATCAAGAACCCTCCTCGCAGATACGTCATCTGACGGATGTCGCCGGGGAAGTCGGCAATCCACGTCGAATGTCGGATACCCCCGAGTCGCGGTCTCGCCGAGCGTTCGGTCGGGCAGTAACCCAACCAACTCTGGAGGCGACAATGTTCGGCATAGACTCAGTCGGCATCCCGCTGCACCCTGTCGTGGTGCACTTCCCGATCGTGCTATCGGTCCTTCTCCCAATCTCGGCACTTGTGGCTCTCTGGGCCATCAGGAAAGGGACTACACCGCGATTCACCTGGGCGGTACCGGTGGCATTGGCCGCCGCGCTTGCCGCCAGTTCATACGTGGCGATCGAGACCGGCGAGAGGGAAGAGGATCGTGTGGAGCAGATAGTAGGTCACCGTGCGATGCACGCTCACGAGGAGGCCGCGGAGCGCTTCCTGGTGCTGTCGGGCGTACTGCTGCTGGTTTCACTGACTGGACTTCTTCCGCGGACGCCAGGCCGCGCTGGACGACTGCTGACGCTGGGCGGGGCGGTCGGGTTGCTGGCGGCGGGCATGCAGGTGGGGCACAGCGGCGGTGAACTGGTCTACCAACATGGCGCCGCGAACGCGTACGCGACGGATACGGGGGGTGAGGTACTGGACTAGACTACCGACCTGGTCAGCGAGTGCGAGGCGATCGAGCTCGAGTTTTGGTCGTGCCGAGTCGGTTGACTCCCCAACGCCATGGAGGATAGTCTCCTAGATGCCCGACGAAGTCGGGAAACCAGAAAACTGATCCGCTACAGCCGAACGCGCGGTGGCACCGCGCGACGGGGGACCCGAGATACCCAGGGGTGAATCCGGCAGTATTCCGCCGGAGGGAGACTTCCCGCTCCTAACCCGACAGCTAACCCCGCAGGCGATTCATGGAAGGGTGGCAGGATGCCGAGCTCTGATGCCTGCCGAGTCGCGCCCCGGGCGCGGCTCGGTTCGTCGTCTCCGGCCAGGGGCACTCGCAGGTCAGGTGACCGCCACGTTCCGTTTCGACGCGGCCGTCATCAAGGCGTGATGGCCTCCGATACCACCCGCGTCGTGTGCACCCGAGGGGCACCGACGTCGCGCTTACCCCAGGCCCGAAACGATGGCAGAACCGTCCGATATCACGGAGAAGACAGAGCTGATCAACCCGGAGGGCGATCGGTCTGTGAACGACTCGCCCGATGGGTCGCCCTACGGCTCCGATCGCGGACGCCGAGCGTTGGCAGCCCTGGCTGTCGTCGCCGCCGCCAGCCTGCTGTGGTTCATCGCGCCCGGCTCACTCCCGGGAGAGGGAAATCATCTCGGTTGGTGGAGTCTGCTTCCCGCGCTCGCGACGCTGGCGGTCGTCTTCGTCACCCACGAGGTGATAGTCTCGCTGGTGGTTGGTATCGCCGTTGGCGGTCTGGTGAGCGGCCAGCTCAACATCCTGGGTGCCTTCGTGCTGCCCGCTGTGGGCAGCGAGTCGTACGCGCTCATCCTGGTGGTGTACCTGTGGGCGTTGGGAGGTCTCATCGGCATCTGGACGAGAACTGGCGGTGCGGAAGCGTTCGCCACCTGGGCTGCGTCGAGAATCGTGCGAGGCCCGCGATCTGCGCGCGTGTTCGCGTGGCTCGTGTCCATGGTGTTCCACCAGGGTGGGACCATATCCACGATCCTGACGGGCACTACCGTTCGTCCCGTGACCGACGCACAGCGCGTGTCGCATGAGGAACTGACTTATATCGTGGACTCCACCGCATCGCCCGGTGCGACGGTGATCCCGTTCAATGCCTGGCCGCTCTACGTGGGAGGGCTGATCGTAGGCACCACTCCTCTCTTTCTCACGGAGACGGAGGCGGTGTCGTTCTTCTTCTCGGCGCTGCCGTACAACTTCTACGGGATCTTCGCCGTTCTGAGCACGCTGCTTTTCGCGCTGGGCTGGCTGCCCTGGAAGGGGGCGAAGATGCGACGTGCGATCGAGCGCTCGCGCACCACGGGACAGCTGAATGCGCCTGACGCGCAACCGGTGGCCGCCGACGAGCTCACCGAGCTTCAGGTCCCGGAGGGATACCGTGCAGGACTCATCGACTTCCTTCTGCCGATCTGCACGCTCATCGGCGTTGCGGTAATACCGTACTTCGTCACCGGTTCGGTGCGGATAGCGGAGGCCTTCGGCCTTGCAGTGCTGTCGGCGTTCACTCTGGCGATCCTGAAGGGAATGTCGCTGCGAGACGCGATGGACGGCTTCGTGGACGGCTGCAAGGGAGTGACGGTGGGTGCCATCATCCTTGGGCTGGCGGTGACGTTAGGCTTCGTCTCCCGCGAGCTGAATACGGCCGGGTTCCTGGTGGAGGCGGTGAGTGGCGTGCTGCCGGCCGTCCTGCTCCCCGCGATCTTCATGGCCATATGCATGGTCGTGGCGTTTTCCATCGGCTCGTCGTGGGGCACGTATGCTGTCGTATTCCCGCTTGCCATGCCTCTCGCGTGGGCCATCAACCCTGACCCGCAGTACATCACTCTATGCTTCGGGGGGGTGCTGGGCGGTGCGGTATTCGGCGATCAGTGCTCTCCGATATCGGACACCACCATCCTGTCCGCGCTCGCCTGCGGCGGTGACGTGATGGATCACGTGACGACGCAGCTACCGCTTGCACTCGCCGCGGCGGGGATGGCAGCGACTGTCTATACCGTACTGGCCGCGCTGGTCTGAGCGGCGGATGCGGCGGGGCTGAGAGCGGGCGCGTGGATCGCGCCGCTCGCCCCGCCCGAAATCGCCTCTCCTAGTGCGCGTGCCCGCCCGCGCGATGGTCCATGCGCTGGAACTCCATGAAGGAGTGGATGGCCTGGAGGGCTTCCCCGTCCTGCGTGGTGATCCTGACCTGGCCGCCTAACGGGAGGTCGGAGTAGGTGTACGTGATCACGTCCTTCTTCTCGGCCATCACCTTCGTGCCCGGCACCTCCTGCGCGTGCACGAAGCCCGGAATGCGGAAGTCGCCCGCCTTGAAGTGCTCGGAGATCTCGCGCAGGTGCTGCCGGATCGTCTCCACGCCCTCGGGGTCCTCCACGTCCCGCTGCAGCTCGATACGTCCGCCGTCAGGCAGCGCGTCGAACAGGTGCGTGGACGTGTACTGGTCCACTCCCATTGCCACTCGGCCGCGCTCCTGGAGTTCCGCAAACGCCGCTGCTGAATCGGGCTCGGGCGTCGAGTCATCGCTGGCGCTGCAGGCTGCGAGAAGGGAGAGGGCCACTGCGGGTGCGAGAAGACGATACATGAGATGGAAGTGAGTCGAGGTGAGATTACCGATCGTGTCAGGCCGCAAATCTGGGCTTGGCGGCGGGGGGAGGCCAGACCTGTGAGGCGGGGGTACACAAGTAGAGGCCCTGCACTGGCGAGCAATGCAGGGCCTCTACTTGGATTGAGCTATCGGGACGGCGGGATTCGAACCCGCGACCCCCTGAACCCCATTCAGGTGCGCTACCGGGCTGCGCCACGTCCCGTCGCCCCGCCCCCTCTCGAGGACCTCGGCGAACAGAACTTCAACTATAGTCGCCCGCAGCCCGCCTCACAACTCGCCAGCCCGCCAACCTCACCACCCCGCCGTCACACGATCTCCGCTCGGCGCATCCGAGCCCACCAGGCGCGTGATCACCCACCAGATCGCAAGAAGCGGCAGCGCAACGAACAGCACGAGCTTCAGCAGCGCGACCCCCAGCCCGATCGCGATCCCAAGTAATGCGAAGGTCACGCCGATCACGGCCGCAGCAATCACCAGGACTATCAGAATCGGCAGCCCGATGATCGCGAGGATCGCCAGCACGGGTACCGCGAGAATGGACAGCGCGGAAAGGATCGGAACACCCAGCACGAGCAGGAGCACTGCGGCCGGGATCGCGAGCGCGATGCCGATTGTTCCGTAGAGCACGAGCTTGAGTAGGGTCTTCACGGTAGTTCCTCCTGCACGCTGGGGATTGGACGGGCTCCGAGTCCCTCGCATCTCCCTACGAAATGCTTTGCGCGGGGTTTCGATGGCTCTGGCAGCGGCTGGATGAGCGTTGCAACTCGCCTCCGCGGCGACCGAGAGACGCCAACGCCTTGCCGACACGCCTTCTGCGGCGAGCGGCATGTCGCTGAACGGACAAAAAGACTCGGCGCCTGGAGAAGCAACCGGAGGTCTACGTCTTGACAATCGCTGTTGCCACGATTATTCATTGCTGAGTGATTCCGGCGTGGCAACGCCAGCCCATCCGAGCCACCAGCCGCCCGACCCTCTCTCGAGCGATCACCGCGGCCTGCAGCGCCTGATGGCTGTCACGATGCAGCACCAGGAACGCACGCCCGGACTCACCGCGAACTCGAAACTCAGGAGGGACTTCATGAGCATCAAGGGAAAGGTTGCACTGGTCACCGGCGGCGGGCAGGGAATTGGCCGCGCCATCGCTCTTCGCCTCGCGCAGGACGGCGCTGACGTCGGCATCGTGGACCTGAAGCTGGAGAACGCGAAGGAGGTCGCAGACGAGATTCGTGCACTCGGCCGCAAGAGCACCGCGGTAGCGGCGGACGTTTCCAGCCGCGATCAGGTGTTCAAGGCCGTTGAGGACGTAGCCAGCGAACTCGGCGGACTCGACATCATGGTGAACAATGCCGGCATCGTTCAGGTGCAGCCGCTCGAGGAGGTCACCCCCGAGAAGCTCGAGCTCATCCAGCGTATAAACGTTGGCGGCGTGCTGTGGGGCATCCAGGCGGCGGCAGCCAAGTTCCGCGAGCTCGAGCGCGGCGGCAAGATCATCAACGCGGCTTCCATAGCCGCTCACGACGGCTTCGCGATGCTGGGCATCTACTCGGCCTCCAAGTTCGCTGTGCGCGGCCTGACGCAGGCTGCCGCGAAGGAGCTGGCCCCGTTCGGTATCACGGTCAATGCGTACGCACCCGGAATCGTGGGAACGGGCATGTGGGAGGAGATCGACGAGAAGCTGTCGAAGTACAACGGCGCCCCGAAGGGCGAGAACTTCCGGAAATACGCGGAAGGCATCGCACTCGGCCGCCCGTCGGTGCCGGAGGACGTGGCGAAGTTCGTGTCATTCCTGGCCTCGCCCGACTCGGACTACATGACCGGACAGACGCCGATGATTGACGGCGGAATGGTCTATCGCTGAGACAGCCTTGCGCGCGGCCAGCGTGAGGCGGGACCAATTGATCGGCCTCGTACACAATCCCGATCTCCCCGGACCAGCACTGACTGGTCCGGGGAGATTCATCTCTGGGACACGTTAGGCGCCGGACTCCCGGCCAATGCCGCGTTCGAGCGCGCGAATGAGCATGGCGTTGCCGGACATCAGAGATACGACGCGCCGACCCGGGCTCGGCCGGCTCACGATCCGCCCGCAATCAACATCCGCTGCACCCTGCAGGGATTCCCCACTGCCACACAGTTCGCAGGCATGGATCGCGTCACCACGCTCCCGGCACCGATGATCGTGTTCTCGCCGATCTCCACTCCCGGGAGCACGGTCACGTCTGCGCCGATCCACACGCGATCGCCAATACGGATGGGGCGGGCGAACTCCTCGCCCGAGGCGCGCTCGAACGGATCCAGCGGGTGGGCAGCGGTGGCGAGTGTCACGTTAGGTCCGATCATCACATCGCTCCCGACCGTAACCTCGGCACAATCCAGCACCACGAAGTTATGGTTGGCGTAAACACGTTCGCCGAGCGCGATGCTGTACCCGTAGTCGCAGTAGAACGGCGGTTCCAGCCATGCGTCCGAGTCGGCGCCCAGCAGTTCGCGCAGCGTGGCCCGGTCAATCTCTGCCACCGACCTGTTGTATCGCTGGCACAGCAGCTTTGCACGCCGGCGCTCCGAGGCCAGCTCCGGGTCGTCAGGCCGATACAGCTCGCCGGCAAGCATCTTCCGTTTCTCGCTCATGCGTCAGCTGAATAGGTTCAACGAAGGCCCAGGAAGCCGAGTAGCTCGGTGGCGGCAGCGTTGCCGGCGCGGTTTGCACCGATGGTGGACGCGGACGGACCGTATCCCACAAGATGCACTCTCGGGTCCTTCGCCGCCTGCGTGGCAAGCCTGCCAGTCATCACGATTCCGCCGTTCGGCTCGCGGAGCATCAGCGGACCCAGATGGTCCAGTGAACTCCTGAAGCCCGTGTTCCACAGGATTACGTCTGCCCGAATCTCCGTTCCGTCGGGCCAGCGCACTCCGTGTGCCGTGATGTCGCTGAACATCGGCTTTCGCTTTAGCACGCCACGCTTCCGCATCGCTTCGATGGCCGGCGTGATCGGCAGGCCCGTCACGGACACCACGGACTGCGGCGGCAGGCCGCGCCTCACGCGATCTTCCACGATGGCAACCGCCGCACGACCGGCATTCTCGTCGAATGGTCCGCTGCGAAACTCCGGCGGGCGACGCGTCACCCAGGTCGTGGTGGTTACACGAGAGATCTCGTCCAGCAGCTGTATCGCCGAGATGCCGGCACCGACTATCACCACGTGCTGGCCTCGGAACTCCTCCGCCGAGCGGTAGTCGCGGGTGTGCATGTGACGTCCCTGGAAGAGCTCCGCGCCGGGGTACTCGGGGATGTAGGGCGACTCCCACGTACCCGTCGCGTTGATGATCCCGCGTGCGGAGATGTCGAAGCGATCCGTCTCCACGTGGAAACGCTCGCCGCGATCGCACACCACCGTGACCTTCACGGGGCGGTACACGGGAAGCTGGAACTCCCTCTCGTATGCCTCGAAGTACTGCGGAACGGCGATGGCCGCCTGGACCTCGGTGTCGGTGGTGTCCACCGCGTCGGAGAAGCGCATGCCGGGCAGGTCGTGCACGCGATTCACCGTGCTGAGCGTCAGCGAGGGCCAGCGGTACTGCCACGCTCCGCCCGGACGCGGCGACTGGTCGAGAACTACATACTCGCGAACTGCTTCCAACCCGAGCCGGCGTAGGTGGTAGGCGGAGGAAAGCCCTGCCTGACCTGCGCCGATCACCACCACCTCGGTCTTGAGGCGAACGCCGCGTTCGGGGCTGAATGGGGGCATGAACGGGGAACGGGGGACGGGAGACGGTCGGCGATGACCGCAGCCGTCATTGTGCGTGCGCGGCAAGGCCGTGAGTGCCGGGATCTCCCAGGCCTGCAGCGGAGCCGGCCACCTGGAACGGAAAGTAGGTCCCGACACTCGCTGCGCGAGTGCGGGACGCGTCACGAGTGGTGGATGAGAGTACCCGAGGCGGTTCCCACTTTGGGGTCCCAGATTCCCGGTCCGCGAACCCCAGTCTCAAATCCGGTTCCCCGCACCTTCCCAATTGGCGCGAATCTGGCGACATATGGTCTGACCCCCCTCGCGAAATTCCCGCACCAGATCGAATGCCGATGCCCACTCGACCAGTGCGTGTCCTGATCGCGTGTGATCATATTGACCACAACGGAGCCCTTCATGGCGGGGGGAGGCAGTTGCTCGAGCTGATTCGTGCCCTCCAGCAGCGCCCCACGGTGGAATTCACGGTGGTCATCCTGCGCCCGCCGACGTCGCTGGGTCACGAACTGCTCAGGGAAGGTCTCCCAATCACCTTCCTTGGCGACCACCGGTTCAATCCTGTTTCCGCAGTCAAGCTCGCCCGCATCATCAGGCACACGCGTGCGGACGTACTCCACCTCACGGACTTCGGTGCCTGTACGTGGGGGCGCCTGGCCGGCCTCGCTACGCGCACCCCCTCAATCGTGCAGGTGATCACGCATCACGGTCCCGACCAGCCGCGGGGCTTCCCGTGGCAGGCTGCGCTGGCCTACAGGGCCCTGGCGCCGTTCACTGGTCGTGCGCTCGCGATCAGCGACAGCGTGAAGCGCTTCGCGGAGGAGCGAATGGGGTTCTCGAAGGGGAGTGTGGAGGTTCTGCACTACCCCGCGCCGGAGCACAGCTTCCGCGAGCCGGAGCCGGCAGCGACCGACGCCCTCCGCACGTCGCTCGGTATCGGTGACGGCGAGCCCGTGATCGGTGCGGTTACGCGCTTCCACAGGGTGAAGGGGATCGCGCACCTGGTTGACGCGTATGCAACCGTGCGGGCGACGCTCCCGAATGCCTGGCTGGTGCTTGTGGGGCAGGGCCCGCTGGAGCAGGATCTCCGCGGTCGTGCCGCCGAATTGGGAGTGGCTGACCGCGTGGTGTTTGCGGGCTTCCAGAGAGAAGCGGAGCGTTATGTCTCCCTTTTCGACGTCTCTGCGGTGCCTTCGCTGGAAGAGGGATTCGGCCTGGTGGCGCTGGAGTCTTTGAGGCTGGGCGTGCCCGTCGTCGCTTCGCGGGTGGGAGGCCTGCCCGATATCGTGGAGGACGGCCGTACCGGGTTGCTCGTGCCGCCGTCCGATCCACCTGCACTGGCGGCGGCGCTGCTTCGAGTGCTCACCGATCACGATCTGGCCGCCGGAATGCGAAAGGCGGCGCCGGACTCAACGGCCCGCTTCTCGCTTGAGCGCTACGTGGGCCGGCTCGTTCAGATGTACCGGGAACTGGCGCGACTCTCCCCGGAGCCGGTTGCGAACGAAGTGACGGTTTCGGCGTGAGGCATGGCACGCCGAACTGACCGTCGTGGCATGACATCGGGTTCAACCGATCGCTTGCATGCGATCCAGTGAGGTAACGCAGAGAGTGAAGCAACCATCCTCCGGAACGGCGTTACGGGCAGCGATCGTCGGCGCGGGTCTGATCTCGGACGTGCACATTACCGGACTCCGCAAGCTCGGGGTTCAGGTGGTAGGTGTGGTGGACTCGGACTTCACCCGCGCCCGCGAGAAGGCGGGTGAGCACGACATCGAGAGGGCGTATCTCACCCTGCGCGAGCTGTTCAGGGACACGGTGCCTGACGTGGTACACGTGCTCACGCCGCCGGCAACTCACGCCGCGGTCTGCGAGGAGGCATTCGCGGCGGGGTGCCACGTGTATGTGGAGAAGCCCATGGCCGCCACGGAGGAGGATTGCCTCCGGATGATCGCGGCCGCGCGCAAGGCGGAACGCGAACTGTGCGTGGGCCACAGCCTGGTGTATGACCCGCTCATGCAACGCGTGAGGCGCATGATCGCTTCCAGGGAGCTCGGTGAACTCGAGCACGTCTCTGCCGTATACAGCTACGATCCCGACCGGATTCCCGGATTCGCGGGCAAGTGGTATGGGCAGCTCGTGGGCGGGTTTCTGGAGGATCTCGCTGCACATCCCGCGTCCGTCGTCGTGCACCTGCTCGGCATGCCGTGTGAGGTGCACCGTGTGGCAGCTCGGCCCCGGGGCGGCGAAGTGCGGCAGATCAGCGCACTGGTGGACGCGGAGCGCGGCACGGGTTCCATCTTCGTGTCACTGGACTCGCGCCCGGAGGAAGTGAGCGTGGAGTTGCGCGGTACTCGAGCGACCGTGCGCGTGAACTTCTCGAGCATGACGCTCTCCGTGGATCGAGTGCGCGGCGTGCCGCGCAAGATCGCGTACGGAATATCGAACCTGGACGCAGCCGCTCGACTCACCACGCAGACCATTGGGGCCGGCGCGCGCATGGCGCTCGGCAAGATGGACGGCACCAAGGGAATCCACTCGCTGATTTCCGCATTCTACCAGTCCCTCGCGAGTGGCGGCGGAGCGCCGGTGAGCGGTGAGGAAGGTCGCCGAGCCGTGCGGCTGCTGAGGGGTATGTGGCCGGAGCATGCGCGGGTGGCGCAGCGTCCCTCTCGCCAGATCATCTCGGCGACGGGTGACCTGCTTCCCGGCGAGAGCCTGCCGCCGCTGGAGCGCGGCGAGGGCGGAACGGCGCTGGTGACCGGTGCGACCGGCTTCATCGGCCGGCATCTGGTGAACGAGCTCGTCAGGCGCGGCGTGAGTGTGAGGGCCCTGGCGCGTTCTGCCGAGAAGGGTCGGGAGATCTCGTCGTCAGGCGTGCAGGTGGTGGTCGGTGACATGGCCAGCTCCGCGCTCTTCCCGGGACTCGCGGAGGGAGTGGACGTCGTCTATCACCTGGCGTCAGTCATGCGCGGACCGTGGGCGTCCTTCCAGCTGGTTGACATCGCCGGGGCACGCCGTCTCCTGGCGGAGTCGCGCAGGGCGGGCGTACGGCGCATGGTTTTCACCAGTACACTCGCCACATATCCCATTGGCGACCTTCCGGACGGTTCGGTTGTCACCGAGGAGAATGCGGCGAGCGACGCTCCCACCAACCTGAGCCCGTACGCGCGGGCAAAGCTGGCGGTGGAACGGATGCTCCTGGATGCAGCGGCGGAGGGCGGGATCGAGGTGGTCGTGGTCCGTCCGGGACTCGTATTCGGCCCGGGATCCACTCCCTACCTCACGCACCTGCCTCACCTGGGCACCAAGCGCGGAGATCGCTACGTGGTGTTCGGAGACGGCAACGTGAGGCTTCCGCTCACTTACGTGGGCAACACGGTGGACGCACTGATTCGTGCCGCCACCGTGCCTGAGGCCAACCGGTCCGTCTTCACGATAGTGGACGACGACCCGCCGACGCAGCGCGAGTACGTACGGCACCTTTCCGAGCTCACCGGTCGGAATCTGCGGGTAACCAGCGTTCCGCGCGCCGGCGCGCACCTTCTGGGCTTCGGAGTCGAGAGTGCCGCGAGGCTCGCGCGCCTCACGCCGCCTACCACGAGGCGTCTGCTCGTGGGAAAGACTCACAAGATCACTTACGACTGCTCCAGGGCGAAGGAGGTGCTGGGCTGGTCGCCCGAGGTGAGGTGGGAGGAAGGGCTGGAGTTGAACGTGAAATGGGCAGCAGGGCGCAACGGAAGCCACGCCAGGCCGGGCGAGTGAGCGCCTCGCCGCGGCCTGACGAGGACCGAACAGCCACGCCCCCGACATTCCTCGACTGACGGGCCATCCGTGGCGGCTGGCGAGCACGGCCTTGTAGACTTGAAGCTCCTGGCTCGCACGACGTCGTGCGAGCAACCGGGCAGTACGGCGGTCGCCGTTCCGCAGCCGACCCGGAAGACTGCGATCCGTCTGATTGGAGCTCCAGGTGCCGCGCATGCACCTCGCTGCGAAAGCATGCCGGGTTGAACCAGGTGCGGGAGCGCCGACGTGAGAATTCTCTGCGTCGCCTCCGACCTGCTCGGCAACATCACATTCTCGGAACACCTGATCGGCGCACTCCGCAATGCGCCGGGGGTGGAGCTTCACGTCGTTCGACTGCACGAGGAAGACTACGCCCGCTACGAGCCTCCAGCATGGATGCGGAGGTTGTCTCCGCTCAGGACCCGACAAGTGCTGCATCGCAAGCTGCAGGACCTGGACGTCGGTGCATTCGACGCCCTGTTCCTGGAGTTCTGGGAAGCCGCACTCGGGTTGGAGGAGTGGATGCGGCGGCGTCCTGCCGCACTTGCCATGGATCTCGTACCCACGCTTGCATCGGAGCTGAGTGCGAGGCGCTCGCCTTCGCCGTTGCGGAGAACTCTCAAGCGCGCCACGTGGCGAGTGTACGACCGGGAGTTCAGGCGCGCGCTGCCTCACGTGGACGCCTTCGCCCCGATCTGCAACTGGGTGGCGGATGCGCTGGCGCGCGACTATGGAGTGCATGGCACTGGCACGACGGTGACCTATGTTCCGCTGGACCTGGACACCTGGCGACCCGTTGCGCGTGAGGCGGGCGAGCGCGCGAGGCTCCTGTTCGTCGGCAACGACTTTCATCGCAAGGGGGGCGACCTACTCCTGGAGGCCTACGTCAGGCACCTGGGCGACATCGCAACTCTTGCGATCGCGTCGAACGACGAGGCGCTGCGCGACATGCAGGTGCCGCGCGGCGTGGAGATCCTGGCAGGACGCACGCGAGGCGAGCTGCTTGCCGAGTACCAGCGAGCGGACCTGTTCGTCTTTCCCACGCGCCTGGACATCCTGCCTAACGCGCTGGGCGAGGCACTGGCCACCGGAGTGCCGTGCGTTGCCACGGACGTGGGCGGAATCTCCGAGCTCGTGCAGGAGGGGGTGAGCGGCATGCTGCTGCCGTTCGGCACTTCAGCAGACGAATGGGGCAGGAGGGTGCGACAGCTTCTGCAGAATCGGCCCCGACTCGACGCGCTCTCCGCGGGGGCACGTCGCGTGGCCGAAGAGAAGCTGGGCCTGCCGCGCTTTCAGCATGTCATCCAGGACGTACTGGAGCAACTGCGCAGGTCAGTCGCGAGGTGACGCCTGGCCGCTCTCATCGCCCCATTCCGCTGCCTGCCGCCCTCTCGTCAGGCGTGAGCCCGATGCCGGTCAGGAACGGCTGCAGCGGCGCCGGAACGTTCCTCAGCAGCAATCCCGCGAGCCAGTGACCGTCCCTGCCCAGCACGACGACTGGCGCGAACCTCAGGGCGGCGACGGACAGTACCAGCACGCAGGCCAGCGCCGAGCCCAGGGTCACCCACTCAGGCGCGTGCGATGTGCGCAACGGGACCGCGATACACAGCACGACCGCTCCCACCATGACGGCAGTGCGAAGCGGAACTCCGTGGAGCTCGAGCATGTCCCTGCCCGACAGGCCGGTAAGAGAATGTGCCAGCTGCCACACCATGACGAAGTTCACGGCGATGGCCGCGGTGACGCCGGCGGCGAGTCCCGCAAGTCCCCACCGGTGTCCCACAAGCGCGCCCACGAACACGAGCACTGCATAGACGGCGTTGCGCGCCGAGAGCCTGTGCACTGCTCCCGTGGCGTTTGCGACGGACTGGCCCACCATGTACCCCACTCGCAGGTACATCGCGAGCGTCAGTATCCGCAAGGGAACCACGGCGTCGTCCCACTGGTCGCCGAGCAGCACTCGAACTATCTCCGGCGCGAGTATGATGGTCAGCGCGCACGCGGGAAGCACCAGCAGCGCAACGAGCGCCATGCCCCTGCGGTACCCCGCGCGAAGGCCGCCGGCGTCGCCCTGCAGGCGAGACAGGGTCGGGAACAGTACCTTTTCGACAACCACGCCTAGTGCCTGCGCCGGCACCAGCATTAGTTCGTACGCACGCGCGTAGATACCTAACGACGCGGCGCCCAGGAAGCGAGCCGCGACGAACTTGTCTCCCTGCATCGCCAGGTACGTGGTGACCGACGTGACCGTGTAGCCGGATCCAAAGCGAAACAGTTCCCTGAACGCCCGCGTGTCAAAGCTGAAACGCAGCGATTCGGGAACCGCCATCAGCATTGCCGCGGACTTGACCACGGACTTGGCAATCTCGGCCGCCACGAGCGCCCAGACTCCGTAGCCCATCCAGGCCATCGTGACGCCTGCGGCGCCGTAACCGACGGCATAGGATATCAGTTCCGCGGTGGCTATCTCCCGAAAGCGCATGTGTCGCTGCAGCAGGCATTCGGCCACGGCGGCCAGCGAGCCGATGGGGAAGGCGAGCGACAGGACTCGCAGAACGGGTACCACGTCAGGCAGGCGGAAGACGCTGCCTATCGAGGGAGCCAGAAGCCACACGAGGAGCGCGAGCGCCATGCCCAGCGCTACGGAGGATACCAGGGCCGTGGCGATGTGCCGTTCCTCCAGCTCGCTCCGTTGAACCAGCGCCGGTCCCACTCCAAGGCTGGTTGCAAGCATGGAAAGCCACACGACCACCATCGCGGCGCCGAGTACGCCGAAGTCCGCGGGGGTGAGCAGGCGCGCCAGCAGCGCCAGGAACACCACCTTGAGTACGGCGCGTACGCCGTTGCCCGCACTCAGCCAGAGGAAGCCCCCCATCGCCCGCCGCGCGAGCTCAGGTCTTCCCGTTTCCGTGTTCGCTGCGCGGGGCATCACGGCTGGGTGGTGGGGAGCAGGGAATGGTGAGAGGAGAGTCGGGGCGCAACCTCTTGTGCGCCGGCCGTCGCGGACGCAGGGTTCCTGACGCCGAGCCCCCTGCATGATTGCCACGCCGCAGGCTGGTGCGTCCCTGATGCAAATGACACCACGAATGGCTCGCCTGCAACCGCCACCGTGGATATCGTGACCCGAATTCCACGCAAGGCACTACATCAATGCGCATCCTTGTGGCTCTCGGGGGTAACGCCCTGCTTCGGAGGGGCGAGCCTCTGACTTCCGCGGCCCAGCGCGCGAACGTCAGGCTGGCGGCAGCCGCACTGGCGCCCCTCGCGGCGGAGCACGAACTGGTGATATCGCACGGGAACGGGCCACAGGTGGGACTCCTCGCACTGCAGGCTGCAGCGTACACGGAGGTGGACCCTTATCCGCTGGACGTGCTCGGCGCCCAGACAGAGGGGATGATCGGCTACATGATCGAGCAGGAGCTCGGCAACCTGCTGCCGGTCGAGGTCCCGCTGGCAACGGTGCTAACCCAGGTGGAGGTGGCTCCTGACGATCCGGCATTCGACAATCCCACCAAGCCGATCGGGCCGTTGTACAGTGCGGAAGAGGCCGAACGGGTAGCCAGCGAGCGAGGCTGGAAGATGTCTCGCGATGGACCCGGATACCGCCGGGTGGTTCCTTCTCCGCGCCCCCGGAGGATCTTCGAGATACGACCCATTCGGTGGCTGGTGGAGCATGGATGCATCGTCATCTGCGCGGGCGGAGGTGGAATTCCCACCATGTATCTCCCGGACGGCCGGCTCGTTGGTGTTGAGGCCGTAGTGGACAAGGATCTCGCGAGCGCGGTGCTTGCACGAGAGCTGGCGGCGGATATGCTGCTGATGGCAACCGACGCGGACGGTGTATACAGGGACTGGGGCACTCCGCTGGCAGCCAGGATAGACCGTATAGCCGCGCCCCGATTGATCGAGATGGATTTCGAAGCTGGTTCGATGAAGCCGAAAACCCAGGCTGCAGCCGAATTCGTCATGGCTACGCGTCGCGTCGCTGTGATCGGCGCCCTGGAGGATCTTTCGCTGATGATTGCCGGCGAGGCAGGCACTCGTGTGGAACCGGTGCAGGAAGTGCAGGACTGAGAGTTCGTTTTCCGTCATTCAAACCGCACACGGGTCACGACCATGCCGCCGCTGGACCTGGTAGCGCTCACGCTCGGCACTTCGTTCGCGTCCGGCCTCAACGCGTACGCCGTTCTCGCTGCGGCAGGGCTCTTTCAGCGTCTGGGCTGGGTGACGCTGCCCTCCTCGCTCGAGGTGCTGTCGCATCCGCTGGTGCTGGGCCTCACGAGCGTGCTCTTCCTGGTGGAGTTCATCGCGGACAAGGTGCCGTACCTGGACAGCATGTGGGATGCGGTGCACACCTTCATTCGCCCGGCCGCGGCGGCGGTGCTCGCAGTGGGAGCGCTGGGCGCCATGGACCCGGTTTGGCAGGTGATGGCAGCGATAGTATCAGGCTCCGTTGCGCTCACGGCACACGGTGCCAAGGCCTCCACACGGGCCGCTGCGAATGCCAGCCCCGAACCATTCAGCAATGTGGCGCTATCGGTAGGCGAGGACGCGTCGGCCGTGGGCCTGACGTGGCTTGCGGTGTCGTATCCGCTCGTGGCAGCGGCAATCGTGCTGGTACTCACGGTACTGGCGATCTGGGTAATGGTGCGCCTGTACCGATTCGTGCGCGACCGCTTCCGGCGCCTGATGAGCTTCATGGGCAGGGGGAGTGGGGATGAAGTTGCGCTTCCCGGCCGGTAGCATTCCGATACTTCGAACGACCACGTGCCGCGACGCATCCGGATTCGCCGGCAATGCGTACTGCACGAACCATCACGCGGTAACATGAACCGGAATTTCACTGGGGGACGCCGACTCGTGCGTGCTGCCTGCCTGCTCCTTGCGGGAACGATCGCAGGCGGATGCGCCGCGCAGGCCGAGTACCATGCATCCGCTGCGGACTCGGCCGGTGCCACCGCAGGGGCGGTGGTATCGTCGGGTACAATGCCCGACTCCGCGAGCGTGGCGCCCGCGCCCGACACCTCGAAAGGCGAAGTTGTATCGAGTGCTTCGCCCGGCGCTGAGGCGGCCTCACCTCCGGCCTCACAGCCGTCGGTGCCTGATGCCGGTGGCTCGGGCACGCGCGACTCGTCAGGCGCGGCTGCAGGCTCGAACAGTCCGGCGACGCCAGCCGCCTCGCTGAACGTGAGCGTACCGGAAGGACGGAGCCGTCGCGACAGCCTGGCACTCGCGCGCGCGGTGCGTTCGGGCATGAACGTTGAGTCCTGGCCGACGTCCCCAAGCTCGAGCAGGCCAGGAGCGATCCTCCCGAACCGGAGGATAATCGCGTACTACGGCAACCCGCTGTCGCGCCGGATGGGCGCACTCGGCGAGTATCCGGTTGACGAGATGCTGGAGCGGCTGGACAGGGAGGTGCAGGCGTGGCGTGAGGCGGATCCCGATACGCCGGTACAGCCGGCGCTGCACCTGGTAGCGGTCGTTGCCCAGGCGGACGAGGGGCGCGACGGCAAGTACCGCGCGCGAATGGCGGACACACTCGTGGAGCGTGTGTATGAATGGGCGCAGCGTGCCGGCGCCATCATGTTCCTGGACATTCAGGTAGGGCTCGCGAGCATCGAGGAGGAGCTCCCCCGGCTGGAGAAGTTCCTTTCCCGTCCGGACGTTCACCTGGGTATCGATCCGGAATTCTCCATGAAGTCGGGTGCGCGGCCCGGAACGCGAATCGGAACCTTCGACGCCGCCGACATCAACCATACCTCACGATTCCTCGCCGACATCGTGGAGCGCTACGACCTGCCGCCCAAGGTGCTGGTGGTGCACCGCTTCACGCAGAGCATGGTCACCAACGCCACCGACATCAGGCGGGACCCGCGGGTGCAGGTCGTGATGCACATGGACGGGTGGGGAGCGCCCTGGCTCAAGTTCGACTCGTACCGCGAGTTCATCCTCCGAGAGCCGGTGGAGTTCACCGGCTTCAAGATCTTCTACAAGAACGACACGCGCACCGGAACCTCGATACTTACACCGATGGAGCTGGTGCAGCTGGTGCCCGCGCCCATGTACGTTCAGTATCAGTGAGGTAAGTGAGGCAACGAGAAACGCCGGCCAGAGGCCGGCGTTTCTCGTTGCCTGGTGGTGGCAGGGGTCGGAGCGACTGTCGTCCCGCGCGAAGCGTCGGGATCTGCTCACCCTGCACCGAAGCCGGCCACTTCCAGTTGCAGGTAGATCCCGACACTCGCTGCGCTCGTGCGGGATGACAGGAAAGTGAGAGACTGTCATCCCGCGCGAAGCGTCGGGATCTGCTCACCGTGCGCCGGAGCCGGCCACTACAAGTTGCAGGTAGATCCCGACACTCGCTTCGCTCGTGCGGGATGACAGTGAAGGAGAGACCGTCATCCCGCGCGAAGCGTCGGGATCTGCTCACCGTGCGCCGGAGCCGGCCACTACAAGTTGCAGGTAGATCCCGACACTCGCTTCGCTCGTGCGGGATGACAGTGAAGGAGAGACCGTCATCCCGCGCGAAGCGTCGGGATCTGCTGACCCTGCACCGGAGCCGGCCACCATAAGTATAAAGCAGATCCCGACGCTCGCTGCGCTCACGCGGGATGACATGCGCGCCGACCCCCGAGCCCCAACCCCCCCAAACACGCGACGCCGCGAAGCGGCGTCGCACTCCTCATCTCAACGTCTTCCTGTCCATCCCGCCCTTCGGTGAGTCCACCGTCACCGTGAACGGTCCATTGCCGCGTACCAGCCAGCGGACCGTCACCGTGCTCATGCCCGGAATGTTCGCCACACTTATTCGCGCAGGCTCGTGCTTCTGCTCCGTGGCAATGTCCTGCAGCGTGTTGTTGACGATGAAGCCAGCCACCACGTCGCCGCCTTCGATCGTTATCCAGTCGGGCCGGGAGATGTTGTTCTCGACATCCTGTTGCGTGTGAGTCGGCGCGATGCGGGTGTTGGAGATGATCGCCGTGACTTCCGTCAGGCCGCCACCCACTGAACGCCTTGCAATCGAGTCCACCTTCACGCGCGGCAGCTGGTGCGTCTGGTACACCACGAACGCCATGTTGCGGTGCGCCTCTGCCTGCAGCAGGAAGCCCGGCTCCGTGCGGCCGTAGTTCTTCTTGAAGCCGCCGATCTCGATCTTGCCGTACTGCGGGTGGTCGTACTCCTTCCACGGCACGAACGCTTCACCGAAAAGCAGCAGCCTGTCGAAGCGATACTGCGGGGAGTCGTACTGCTCGCGCTCGACTGGACGCTCGAAGTACTTGAACGGCGTCCACAGCTCGTTGCTGAACGTGAGGATGCCGCGAGCACCGTAGAACCAGTCGAGCTCACCGCCCCACACGGTGTACAGGTCCTTCCACACCACCATGTAGCGATAGCCCGGGAGAATCTGCTCACCCACGCGTCCCAGCTGGTCGAAGACGCGAACGTCCTGCGGACGATACTCGTCCTGCGGCACGCCGGGGCCGCGCAGGATCATGCCTCCGTTGTTGTGGAAGCTCTGTGCTCCCGCAATGTTCGGACGGCTGATCACGAAGTTCATCACTGCGCGAGTCTCCGGCAGTGACCCGGGATATGCGTCTGCGCCACCCTGCACGTACTGCGGCGCCCAGCGCCAGGGCCAGTTGCGGTTCGGATCGTAGCCGCCGACTGCGTCCTCGTTCACGAGGCCGTCCCCATCGTTGTCAATTCCCTCGAGGCCGAGCAGCTCCCACTCGCCCACTTCGTCTTCGCCGACGCGGATCATGAAACGAGGATCCTCGGGGGACGTGCGAAAGCGCCCGTTAGGGTTGCGTCGGCGCATCTGCGTGATGTGCCCGTCTCCGTCCAGGTCGTCGTAGCCGTCCTCGTCCACCAGCCCGTCGCCGTCGTTGTCGCGCGGCACCTTTCCGGTACGGGGCGAGCTCGCGGTGTTGGGCTCCTTCAGGTAGTGCTCGCGTGCATCCGGATTGATCGTCGGCACCACGTAGAGAACGCGCTCGTCCAGCAGCGAGTCTATGAACGGCACGCGATCCGCCATTTCGCACAGCCACCAGGCGGTGTACAGGGCCATCTCCGCGCCCTGCACCTCGTTGGAGTGGATGTTCCCGTCCACGTACATCGCGGGCTTCCTGCGCTCGTCGCCCGAGTCGAAGTTCGTCACGGTTATGAGCCAGAGGTCGCGTCCCTCGTGGCTCTTGCCGATGGAACCGAAGCGGCACCGCTGCGGCCATGCCGCGGCCAGCCTCCGACCGATCTCGCCGATAGCCGCGTGATCGTAGTACCGATCCCAGTGCACGGGCACCTTCGGATTCGGCGGAGAGCCAAGTCCGGCAAGGGCGCCCGGGATCTGTGCTTCCTGGGCTGTGGCCTGTTCCGGGCTGGCCATGAAGACGACCGCTGCCGCAGCTGCGAACATAGCGGTCCGGGGCACGCGCGTGAGGCGGCCTGATATTGGCATCGTCATGCGCGACTTACCTTGCCTGCAAAGTGATGGTTCTGGACACGGAACCCGCTACAGGGCTCTCGGCTCTCACTGTGACGCTGGAACCGGCGGCACCGACCACTAGCCAGCTGACCTCGGTGGTTCCGCCGCTTCCCGGAATCGGATCGAGCAGCTGGACCTTTCTTCCGCTGGCTATGGACTGGCCATTGAGGTCGATGTCCAGACGCACGCGCCGTGGCCAGCGTGCTCGCACACCGATCGCAGAGGTTGTGGGCAGGTAGCCGTCGTTGCCCAGCTGTGCAGTGACTCGATAGACGCGATCACCGACCAGCTCCACGCGCACGTCGCGCAGCGTCAGGCGGGGAAGCATGCCGGCCAGCTCGCGCACGAACCGGTTCTGTGCCTGGGTGACCGAGTCCAGCGCAGCCGCTGGCGGATTCCACGCGGCGAATGGGTGGACTCCACCCACTTCCACCACCCTCCCGGGAAAGTCCGGGTGCGAAACGGCCGTCCAGTCCTTCACAAGCTCGGGGCGGTTGGCGCGCAGCCACCGCACGGTGTTCTTCTGGTCGGCAACGGAGGCATCGTCATTGCCGCCGCCGGACGAGTTGCCGCGTGAGGCAGTGTCGCGAGCGGGCTGCGGCCACCAGCCGCGTGAGGCGAACGACAGCCGCCCCATGTCGAAGTACGCGTGCGACGCCGGATCTCCCTCCAGCGGTGCGGACCACGGCGTACCCGTGGCGGCGGTGATCTCCTTGTAGCGCCTGGACACTTCCGTGTAGTACGGCGCGTCCTGCTGCAGTATGCTGGAGAAGGGACCTCCCGCAGACGTACCCTGCGGGTTGCCGCCAATGCCTGCCTGACGGGTGTGCACCCACGGCTTCATCAGGTTGTCCTGCTGGCCGAGCACATAGACCACTGCGATGTTCGGGTGCGTCACGTAGAACTCGGCAACGGCACGAGCCTCAGCGCTGGAAAAGGAATGCGTGCCGGAGCCGGGTGTGAAGAAGCGATAGCCGTTGGAGAAGTTCCGTGAGATGTCGGTCCCGCCGACAGGGTCTTCACTCATCCTGCCGTCGCCATCCACGTCGCGGGACTCCATGAACACCTTCCAGCCGCCCGACTCACCGCGTGCGCGATCGGCACGGCGCATGACGAGGGGTTCGTCAGGGTCCGGCATCCAGTCGCCGGTCGGGTCCTGTACGCGCATGGCCGTGATAAGGCCATCTCCGTTCAGGTCCACGAGGTCGTCCTCGTCAACGCGACCGTCATGATCGTCGTCGGACGGCTCGGCATTTCGTGTGCGCTCCACCAGCGGCCGGGCGAAGAACGCCTCGGCGGCATCCGGGTTCAGCCGCGGCATCACGTACACCGTGACCCTGTTAAGCAGCGATGCCACCGAAGTGTCGCTTGCCGCACTGCCCGCGAGGTCGCCGATTGCCGAGAGCGCGATCTCGCTGCCCACGAGATGCGGACCGTACGCGTTTGCGAGGATGAGCAGGGCAGGGCGCTTGTCCACGTCGTTGCCGGCACCTATGCGCACCGCGTGCACGGCGCGGCCGCCGGGCGACGTTGCGATCTCGGACACCTCGATGAGCTGCGGGTGCGCGCGACGAAGGCTGTCCAGAGCACGCGTGAGGCGTGCGTGGTTGTGATAGCGACGTTGCTCCGCGCTCCAGTCACCGCCCTGGGCGTTCGCGTCGGAGGCGACGAGCGCCAGCGCGATCGGGGCCACGGCGACCGTACCGATAGCCAGGTGCCAGAAGCGCGCAAGGACGCGGGGCGCCTGGCGCCAGGCGGAGTGCCGACCCGTGTGCGGCACTCCAGCTGTGTCTCCGTTCATGAGTGCAATTGAATGGGAATGGTCTCGCCGCGGACGCGGCGGATAGAAGCTCTACGCGCCGAGCTCGGCAGGCGTTGCGTGCCTGGATGAACGCGAAACGCCCGGCCGGGTGGAGGCCCGGCCGGGCGGGAGTCGCTCCGGAATGCGGTGTCGTGGCTCGAGTCAGCCCTTTCGCTCGGCCCTGCCCGGCACCGGTGGTTCGGCCGGACCGATGCCATCCGGGTCGTGATGCTCCTTGGTCCTCAGGATGCGCTGGAACGACCAGAAGAAGAGGCCGAGCACCATCGTCCAGCTGGCCGCCATGAAGATGATCGCGTCCGCTGTCATGACTCACCTCCACGCGGGCTCGGCGGCGTGCCGGCGGGGGTGCCGGCCACTTCCACGAAGCCCTTGCTGTCGTCGTAGCCATTGCGCTTCCATGCGATGCGCACCATTACCGCAAGCGACACTGTGATCAGGAGCAGCAACGCTCGCGCCATGTGCACGTAGGGCACCGATTCCGCCACTACCTCGCCACCGCTGGCCATTCGCTGCAGCGTGAGAATTGGGATCGCGTCCTGAACGCTCCAGGCCACGAGGATGACCAGCAGATAGAGCGGCGTCACGTAGGTCATGATGAACCGGAATACCCTTGGCAGCCTGATGTCGGCTCCCAGATGTATCTGCTCCCAGGCCTTCTCCGGCTTCATCACCCACATGAAGATGACCACCTCCACGAGTGCCACGATGACGAGCCCGAAGGTGCCGGCCCAGAAGTCCCACTCGTCCACCATTCCGTGCTCCAGCCACAGGATGTTCAGTGAGCCGAACACGAAGACGATGGCGCCTACGATTCCTGCCACTACCTCGCGCCTGACGCCGAACTCCTCGCGAATGAAGGCTATCATGGGAGTGGACAGCGCAACCGACGACGTGATACCGGCGATGAACAGCAGGCCGAACCACATTGCACCGAGCACCGGGCCCATCGGAAGCTGCTGAAAGACCACGGGCATCGTTGCGAACGCAATGTTGAACGAACCGGAATTCGCTACTGCTGTTGCGCCCGATACACCGAAGAAGACGACCGCTGCGGGAATAGCGATGGAGCCTCCGAGTACCACCTCTGCCACTTCATTCGTCGAAGCGGTAGCCACACCGGAAAGCACTATGTCGTCCCGGGTGGAGAGATAGGACGCATACGCCGCGAGCGTGCCCACGCCCACGGAGAGCGTGAAGAAAATCTGTCCTGCAGACGCAAGCCAAACGCGCGGCTGCGTAAGCTGCGACCAGTCCGGCGAATAGATGAACTGAAGTCCCGTAGCCGCCGTAGAGCCGTCAGGGCCTGCCGGAAGCGTGAAAATCACCGCCACGAGCACGATGGCAAACACGAACAGGATCGGCATTCCGATCTTCGCCAGCTTCTCGATCCCGCCGGAGATGCCCCTCGAGAGTACCCAGACGTTTATCGCGAGAGTGACCAGGAAGAATGCCATCGGCTTGCCGATGCCACCTCCGGTGTCACCCACGTTCTGGTAGGTACGCAGGTACTCCACCATCGCTTCCTGCGTGTCGCGTCCCCAGTAGTCCTGGGTGAGCGACGCAACCGTGAAGTAGAGCGTCCAGCTCTCGATGTACGTGTAGTAGATGACGATGATGAGCGGCAGCAGCATGCCAAGCACGCCGAGATACTTGGCCGCCGGATGCTTCCAGATTGCCGCAAGCATCCCGGGCAGGTGAGCCTTGCGGAATCGGCCTCCGTTGCGCCCCAGTCCCCACTCGATCCAGATGAGTGGAAGACCCAGCAGCAGGAACGCAATGAAGTAGGTGACCATGAAGCTGCCACCGCCATTCGAAGCGGCCTGCGTGGGAAACCTCAGGAAGTTGCCAAGCCCTACGGCATTTCCTGCCATGGCGAGGATGAGTCCGACTCGACTACCCCACGCCTCATTCGGATTGGTGCTGCTGCCGTTACTCAAGGGAAAACCGGAAACTAAGGAAACAGGATAGAGGGACCAGGGAATGGTAACTGCCCCGGATTCCCTCACCTCGCGCCAGGCAAAAGGCCCCGCATGTGGGGATGACAGCTGGCGCAAAGCGAGGGACGACAGAACCGGGTCCGGCTCTGTCGTCCCAACTCCACATTTACGCGGCCCTGCGCGCCGACGTGTCGTACCGCTTCAGCTCACCGCGCTTGTACTTGCCCCAATAACTGTCGAGCGCAGCCCTGACCCTGCCACTCAGCAGTACTACGCCGAGCACGTTCGGGAATGCCATGCCCAGAATCATCAGGTCACCGAAGTCCAGAACGTTGGTGGCCGTGATGATGGAGCCGAGGAACACGAAAGTGACGAAGAGCAGGCGGTACACCTGCGAGCTGCCGTCGCCGAACAGCCATGCCCAGCAGCGCTCCCCGTAGTAGGACCACGAGATCATCGTGGAGAACGCGAACAGGAACACCGCTGCAGACAGGATGTACGGGAACCACGTGATGTGCTCGCCGAACGCACGCGAGGTGAGCGTCGCACCGTTGTTCGACGCGACCAGGTCAGCGTACTCGGGGTTGTTGTACGCACCGCTCACCACGATAACGAGAGCGGTCATGGTGCAGATCACCACGGTGTCAATGAACGGCTCGAGCAGCGCTACGATGCCCTCGCGAACCGGGTACTCGGTCTTGGCGGCCGAGTGCGCGATCGCCGCGGATCCGACACCAGCCTCGTTGGAGAATGCGGCGCGCTGGAAGCCGACCACCAGTACACCGATGAAGCCGCCGTACCCTGCCTCGGGCGTGAAGGCCTGGGCGAAAATGGCCTGCATCGCCGATGGAACGGCGTCCATGTTCGTGAAGATCACGACGAGGCAGCCGAGGATGTAGACCGCAGCCATTGCCGGAACGATCTTGTCGGCCACGCTCGCGATGCGGCGGATTCCTCCGATGATCACGATACCCACGAGAACCGCCATGAATAGGCCGTAGACCCAGGGGTACTGCACCAGGAAAGGAATGGACTCCGAGAGGGCACCCATCGACTGGTTCACCTGGAAGCTGTTACCGCCGCCAAGCGATCCGCCGATGCACAGGATCGCGAACATCACCGCGAGAACCTTGCCCAGCTTCGGCATCCCGATATCGGCGAGGCCATTGGACAGGTAGTACATCGCACCGCCCATGATTCGGCCGTCCGACCGGGTTTGGCGATACTCCTGTCCCAGCGTGCACTCGGCGAACTTGGACGACATGCCGAGGAAGCCCGCCACGATCATCCAGAAAGTTGCTCCCGGTCCGCCGATCGAGATAGCGATCGCAACACCCGCGATGTTCCCCAACCCGACCGTTGCGCTGAGTGCAGCGGCAAGCGCCTGGAAGTGAGTGACTTCACCTTCGTCATCGGGGTTGGTGTACTTGCCCTGCACAACCTGAATCGCATGCCTGAATGCGCGCAGGTTGATGAAGCCCATCCTGAAGGTGAAGAAGATGGCCCCGATCACGAGCCAGAACACCGCCAGCGGGATCGTTATGGTATCGGTCCAGAAGGCGACGTCGAAGAAGAAGACGGCGCTGATGACGGCATTCACCCGACCCATCGCCCGGTCCACGGCGGCCATGAAGCCGGTCGCTTCAGTCTCTGCAGCCGGCAGCGGCGGCGCTGGCACTTCACTCTCATTCTCCGGCGCAGTCACACCCTGAACGGCGGGCTGCACCTCTCCCACGCTCTGGATGGCCGAATCTACAGTAGCAGGCGTCTGTGCCTGCAGTGTGTCGGTTGCCGCTACGCCGGTAAGGAGTGCGGCGGCCACGAGCGTGCTCGTGGAGAGTAGCCGTCGAAGGTTCATCGTACGTCGATAAGGTGGGGAGTTTGGCGGGTCATCGGTGATCCGCCGCGAGTAAGTCGGGTGAGTCTGTTCAACTCGTCAGGTTCCGTACACTTCGAAGATTCCGGCAGCGCCCATTCCGCCGCCCACACACATTGTCACCAGGCCCATGCCTCCGCCACGCCGGCCGAGCTCGTATATGAGCTGCGTGGTGAGCTTCGCTCCGGTGGCCCCCAGCGGGTGCCCCAGCGCAATGGCGCCTCCGTTCACGTTCAGTTTTTCCATGGACATGCCCAGCTCCCGCTGCACCGCCAGCACCTGCGACGCGAATGCCTCGTTGAACTCGATCAGGTCCACATCACCAAGTGAAAGCCCGGTGCGCTCGAGCACTTTCGGCACCGCCTTCGCCGGCCCCACCCCCATCACGTCCGGCTCCACACCGGTCACAGCATAACCAACGAACCGGGCGAGCGGCACGATGCCAAGCGAATCCGCCCTATCGCGAGACATCACCACGAGCGCCGCCGCCCCATCTGAATACGGGCTGGCATTGCCGGCCGTTACGGTGCCTCCCTGCTTGAACGCGGGCTTCAGCTTTGCGAGACGCTCGACACTGGTGTCGGTTCGAATCAGCTCATCTCGATCGAAGCGGCCCTTCTCAACCTTTCTGGAAGCCCCCATCCCCGACACACGAGGAACCTCGATGGGCAGGATCTGCGAGTCGAAGCGACCTTCCTGCTGCGCCACGGACGCCTTCCGATGGCTCTCGTAGGCGTACGCATCCTGATCCTCGCGCGAAACCTTCCATCGCTCCGCCACTCGTTCGGCGGTGAACCCCATGCCGATGTAGGACTCGGTGATGGACGGATCGAGTCGGGTGTGATATCCGGACATCGGCACCTGGCTCATCATCTCCACGCCACCAGCCAGCACCACGTCCGCCATTCCCGACATGATGGCCTGGGCGCCGAGCGCAATCGTCTGCAGGCCTGACGAGCAGAACCGGTTTACCGTCGTCGCCGGCACCTCCACCGGAAACCCGGCCTTCAGAAGGGCGTTGCGAGCGACGTTCAAGCCCTGCGAGCCCTCCGGCATGGCGCAGCCCCAGATGACGTCGTCAAGCTCCGCCGCATCCACCCCCGCCCGCCGCACCGCCTCCTGCATCAGGGAAGCGCTGAGCGACACCGGATGCACGCCGGCAAGCCCGCCATCCTTCTTTCCGCGTCCCACGGCGCTTCGCACCGCGCTGACGATAACTACTTCTCGCATATGCCCCTCCACGACAGCTTGTCTGCCAGGTATCGCCTCAGTTGCGCAGCGGCTTTCCGGTTTCCAGCATGTGCCTGATCCGGTACTGCGTCTCGCGCGTCCCCAGCAGCTTCAGGAAGGACTCGCGCTCCAGATCCAGGATGTCCTGCTCGCTCACCTCGTGAGGCGGACCCTCGCCACCCGACAGCACCAAGGCCACCTCCTCGCCGATCCGCAGGTCGTGCTCGCTCGCCTGTCCTGCCTCGCGGAACGACCACAGCGCATACCTCAGGTTGCCCAGGGCCTCGTTGCCCAGTGCGGTTATGCGCATGGGCACTGGAGGCACGTAGTCGGGCGCGAGGTCCAGTACACGCTTCTTCGCGTCGCCGAGCAGGAAGTCGCGATTCATGCTGATCCTGTCGCACTCTCGCAGAAGCCCCATGAACCGTGCCTCCAGAGCGCTGCCACTCGTCTGGCCGAGCGCGATCAGCTGGAATGCGCGCTTCACGGCCTCGAACGGATCGGCCTCCGCGTAAGGCTCCAGTTCGCGGGTGAACCGGAAGAGCAGCTCCTTCGTTCCACCGCCGCCCGGAATCACACCTACGCCAACCTCCACGAGTCCCATGTAGAGCTCGGCGTGGGCCTGCACCAGGTCACAGTGCAGGGAGAACTCGCAGCCGCCGCCGAGCGCAAGACCGAAAGGCGCTGCCACCACAGGGAAGGGCGACTGCCGCAGTCGCATGCTCGTGTCCTGAAAGGTGCGAATGCTCTCTTCCAGCGCCTTCCAGTCGCCCGCCTGCGCAGCTGCTGCCACCAGCGTCAGGTCGGCGCCGGCAGAGAACGTCCGCGAGTCGTCGTTGCCTAACACCAGCCCGTGGTAGCCGTCCCGCTCCACGCAGTCCAGTGCGCTGTGCAGCGCGCCGATCACGCCACGGCCGAGCGTGTTCATTCGCGTGCGGGTCTCGAAGAGCACCACGCCGTCGCCCATGTCCAGCAGGGCCGCGTCGTCCGACTCCTGCAGCACCGCTCCTGCGCGACGCAGCCTGGCAGCGGTAACGCGTGAGGCAGGCTCGTCCTCCACCGCCGACATGCTCCCATCCAGCCCCATCGCATGCACCGTGGCACCTTCCTCGATCCGGAAGGCGGAACCTGCGCGCTTCAGCAGCTCGGGCTCGTGGAGTCCCAGGGCCTTCATGCCCTCTCGCACGCGATCCAGCCCGATCGCGTCCATCTGCCTAACGGGGCCGAGCTCCCAGCCGTAACCCCATTCCAGCGCGCGATCCACGCTCTCCAGGTCGTACGCCACCTCGGGCGCGCGCTCCAGCACATACTGATAGCTGTGAAGCAGCAGGTCGCGCAGGAAGTCGCCGTACACACCCTCCAGGTCGAGCAGACCGCGCAGCCTATCGCCGAGTGGAAGCCTGGAAAGCGCCTTCAGGTCGGCGGGCAGCTGCACCTCGCGAACCGCGTACTCGCCGGTCTTCCAGTCCAGGGTCCGTATCTCCCTGCCAACCTTCTGGTAGAACCCCGCGCCGCTCTTCTCCCCGAGTCGCCCCTGCTGAACGAGTCCGCTCACCCACTCCGGCATGCCGAAGTCCTCGCCCGTGGATTGCGCCAGCCCGCGGGCGACATGCTGCAGCACGTCCAGCCCGGTTATGTCACCGGTACGGAACGTGGCGGACTTCGGGCGGCCGATCAGCTCTCCGGTAAGCGCATCCACCTCGCCGATCGTCAGGCCGTGCTTCTCCATGAGCCGGAGTGCCAGCGTGAGGCCATGAACGCCAAGCCGGTTGGCGATGAACCCCGGAACGTCCCTGGCGATCACGATCCCCTTGCCGAGTATGCGCTCGCTGAACCTGCGAACCCTCTCGAGTATGGCGGGCTCGGTGTCCGCACCCGGAATCACTTCCAGCAGGTGCAGGTAACGCGGCGGGTTGAAGAAGTGCATCCCGACGAAGCGGCGCCTGAACTCCGCGCTGCGACCCTGCGTCAGAAGCCGCAGCGGAATCCCCGAGGTGTTCGTGGCGACGATCGTGTCGGGCCCCAGCACGCCTTCGAGACGGGAGTAGAGTTCCTGCTTGGGCTCCGGCTTCTCGATGATCGCCTCGATCACCAGGTCGCAGCCCGCGAGGAGCGCAAGGTCGCTCTCGATGGTGCCAGTCTGGATGAGCGCGGCTCTCGAAGGGTGCATGAAGGCGGGAGGACGCGACTGCAGCGCGCGCTTCACACCCTCTCTCGCCGGCGCGTCGCTGCCGTCCTCACCGGCAACGTCCAGCAGGATCACCGGCACTCCAGCCGAGGCGGCAAGCGCGGCTATCCCGCGCCCCATGGTACCTGCACCTACAACACCAAGTATCATCGCCCAGGCTCTCCTGCGCTCAAGCTGACCGTGGCCGTGTGCTCCGTTCCGGCCGGAGGCACCGTTCGCAACCCGCACCAATCTCGGCCATCACCACGGAGTTGCAAGGTGCAATCGTCCAAATGCGCACCCGGGCGCCCCCTCGGGAACGCTCATAGTGCCGTCACTCCGCCCGACACCACGAACGCCATCACGTCGGCGCTGTCCATGGGAAGTGGAGAGACCCTGTCCGCAGGTACTACCAGCAGACTGCCCGCAAAGTTGTACGACTGCGGCAGGTACACGGCCACGTCGCCTCCCAGCCCGAGCGATTCCAGCGAGCCCTGGGTCATGAATCCGATCGCGCGCAGGTTGGCGCTCGGCACCAGGGTGACCAGAACCGGCTTGTCGAACCGGCGGCGCTCGCCCACGAATGCGTTCAGGAGGTCCTTGGTGGAGCTGTAGAGAAGCCGGACGAAGGGCAGGCGCGTGATCACCCGTTCCAGCAGCCCCAGAAGGCCTCGCGTCACGAGTCCGGAGGCAAGTGCGCCTATCAGCGTGATCAGCACGATGGTGACGCCAAATCCTGCACCGGGAATCGGGAGGCCCAGTAGATCGTCCACGAAGCGGAAAATCGCGACGCAGACGTAGATGGTCACCGCCAGGGGGGCAATCACCACCAGGCCGCGTACGAAGTAGTTGAGCAGTGTGCGCATCCGGTTTCCTCGGTCGGAGCCCGCAAGGGCATTCGCTGCGAAGGGTCGGGAATCTGGCCGGAAGCGGCCATGGGGACAACGCAGAGGTCGCCGATGGCGTAACTTTCGTGAGGAAATCACCGATCGCCGCCTATCGACAGACGGCGCCCCCGGCCGTAACCCTCTGCCAAACTTCCGATGAGAGTCGCTGGCGCACTCGCCCTTCTGGCTTGCGTGGCCATGCCGCTTGGCGCGCAGGCCCCCAAGAAGCCGATCACCCAGGACACCTACGACATCTGGCGCTCGGCATCTGGCACCACCATTTCGGCCGACGGTCGCTGGGTGGCCTACACCAATACGCCTGTGGTGGGCGACGGCGAGCTCGTCATTCGAGCCACGCAGGGCAGCACCGAGTGGAGAGTGCCACGCGGCTGGACTGGTCGCCCCTCCACCACCGCTTCGGCCGGAGGGAACTTCAACCTGCCGGCGCCGACCATCTCGTCGGATGGTCGCTGGGCAGCGGCAATTTCCTACGCTCCCAAGGCGGAATACGACGCGGCGCGAGCCTCGCGGCGCAGGAACGCCGAGCCGAAGCCTTCACTCACGCTCGTTCGGCTCGAGGATGGACACATGACCACCGTCCCGCGGGTGAAGAGCTTCTCACTGCCTGAAGAGTCGTCGCGCTGGATCGTGTACCATCTGGATTCGCCGGATTCCACTGCGGCGCAGGCTGCGGACACAACCGAGCGGCCGGGCGCAGCAGCCGCCACTCCGGGCGGAGTCGCGCGCCCCATCGCGGACTCGGCCTCGCGGCGTCGTCGGCCCACCGGCACGCCGCTCGTCGTCCGCGACCTGGCGCAGGGCGGGGAGGTGCGAATCGCCGACGTCATGGCCTACGAGGTGGACAAGCGCGGACGCTGGCTGGTTTACACGGTGGCGTCGGCGGACAGCACGCGCGACGGAGCCTACGCCCGCGAGCTGGATGCCGGACGCGTGGTGGAACTCGCCACGGGACCGGGCAGCTACAAGCAGCTCTCGCTGGACGATGCTGCCCAGCAGGTGGCATTCGTGAGCGACCGCGACGTGCGGGATTCCACCTCGAAGCGCCGCTACGCGGTCTATCACGCCAGGCTTGGTGCCGGCGAGGCGGCGCGCGTGGTTGCCCCCGATGCGTTCGGCGATGATGAGCGGATTGCGGACGGGGCGAGGCTTTCGTTCACCCGGAACGGTGCCGCGCTGCTGTTCGGCGTTCAGCCGGTACCGCCCGACTCCATCCCTGCGGACTCGCTGGCCGAGATGGCGGTTTTCGACCTGTGGCACTGGAAGGACGACAGGCTGCAGCCGCAGCAGCGCGTGGAGGCCGGACGCGACCGGAATCGCTCGCACCAGGTGATCCACCACATCAGGCAGCGCCGTACGGTTCGCCTGGCGAGTGACACGATACCGACCGTGATGGTGTCGGATGACGGTCGCCTGGCGCTCGCGCGCACCAGCACTCCCTACCAGGTACAGCGCATGTGGGGCGACGGCGCGGAGGACGTATACCTGATTGACGCCATGACCGGGGAAGCGCGACGGATAGCCGAGGCACTGCCGTTCGGCGCCACGCTGTCACCGGGCGCGAAGTACGTGCTGTACTTCAATGAAGGGCGCTGGTTCTCGTACAACGTCTCCACCGGTCGTGTGGTGGACCTGACGGGCGGGATCGAGGGCGTTCGCTTCGATCGCGAGACCTGGGACACGCCCAGCCTGCCGCCCGCCTGGGGAATCGCCGGCTGGACGCCTGACGACCGCCGCGTTCTGCTGTACGACCGGTTCGACATCTGGGAAGTGGACCCCAGCGGTCGTGAGGCGCCGCGCTCGCTCACGGACTCCGTTGGCGTTCGCAGCCAGACGTCGTTCCGCCTGGTGAACCTGGACCGCGAGGAGCGCACGCTGGATCCCTCGAAGCCGCTGCTGCTCCGTGCCATGGACGACCGCACCAAGGCGTCCGGCTTCTGGCGCGATCGGATCGGAGCGTCCACGCCGCCGGAGCGCATCGTCATGGACGACGTAGCCTACGGCATGCCGCAGAAGGCGCGCGATGCGGACGTGTACGTGGTGACGCGCCAGACGCTCCAGGATGCGCCGAACCTGTGGGTGGGCGCCTCGCTCGACCGCCTGACGCGCGTGAGCGACCTCAATCCGCAGCAGTCGGAGTATCCGTGGCCCACGGTGGAGCTGGTCTCGTGGATGAGCGGCGACGGCGTGCCCCTCCAGGGGCTGCTGTTCAAGCCCGAGGGATTCGATCCCTCGAAGAAGTATCCGATGCTGGTGTACTTCTACGAGCGTCTCAGCGACAACCTGCACAGCTACGTGGCTCCGGCGGGGCGCAATACCATCAACCCCACGGTGTACACGTCGCGCGGCTACCTGGTGTTCTTCCCGGACATCGCCTATCGCGACGGGTACCCGGGCATGAGCGCTTTCCACAGCATCGTGCCGGGCGTGCATTCGCTCATCGCTCGCGGTTTCGTGGACCCGGATGGAATCGGCCTGGGGGGACAGTCGTGGGGCGGTTACCAGACTGCGTACCTGATCACGCGCACGAACATGTTCAAGGCGGCGTTCGCCGGTGCTCCGGTGGCGAACATGACGAGTGCGTACGGCGGCATTCGCTGGGATTCCGGACTGGCTCGTGCATTCCAGTACGAGCGTACGCAGAGCCGCATTGGCGGATCGCTGTGGGAGTATCCGTGGCGCTACATCGAGAACTCGCCGCTCTTCCATGCCGACCGGATCGAGACGCCGCTTCTGATGATGCATAACGACGACGACGGTGCCGTTCCGTGGTACCAGGGCATCGAGATGTTCGTGGCCATGCGCCGCCTCGGGAAGGAGGTTTACATGGTCAACTACAACGGAGACGGACACAATCCGCGGAAGCGCGCGAACCAGAAGGACATTGACATGCGGATGCAGCAGTTCTTCGACCACCACCTGCGCGGCATGCCTGCGCCGGAGTGGATGCGAGAGGGCATTCCCTTCCTGCGGAAGGGTCGGGAGCGCGCGCCGGAGCAGGTGCAGGCTTCGGTGAGTGCTTCGGAGGTGTCGGGGGTTAAGGAATAGGCGTCTGTTTGGGGGGCGGGGATTGGAGGTCGGGGCCTGGGTCGAGAGCTCAGCGCTGAGCGCTCCGCGTGGGCCTGTACCGGCAATACGGCCGGTCGTGCAGGAGAGCCCGATCCCCGGCCCCCCAGCAGCCGACACCCTCCAACACGCGACGCCGCTTCGCGGTGGAGCACTCCGCAACCCCCTTCTTGACACCCCTCGCGCCGGGGGCTAGCCTCCATACAAGGGAGTCGCGTCCCGATACGCCGAACGTCCCGCCAGCCGGTTCCCTTCCGGCAGCGGGGCCCGCGAGGCCAATTGTCTCGTAATCGCGTGTCGGTAACGCGGCCCTTGTGCTATCCGGCAACTGCGTCATCGCAGTTCGTGGCACGCCCATCCCTCTCACTCCGCTCGGCCCCCGCCGGGAGATGCGAATGTCCGTACCTGTCGCCCACATGAAAGCTGCCGCGGTTCACGGCGTGGCCCAGTGCCACCCGGCCGTGGTGCACGCTGGTGCGCGCTCGTTCGGTCACGCACACACAGCCCCAGTCGTTCGGGCCGGCGCCCGGGTCGGCACCGTTGCCCCCGGACGCGGCACGCACCGCACGAGGGTTTCCGAGATGCGAATCGCCGCCGCAGGTGCAGCCCGGCGTCCCAGCCTCCTGGCCGTGGGACGTCCGGAATGGCGCACCCGCACGTGGAGTTCTCAGGGAGGAATGGAGTTCGAGGCAGCAGGCTAGGGATTTCCCAGCCGGAGCACGCAGCCAGACAACCGCCCCCCTGCGAACGGACGCAGGGGGGCGGTTCTGCGTTTGGACGCGTGAGCGAAGGACCGGCGAGGATCAGGAGGCAGACGCTCGAGGAACTCCGATCCGAAAGCGGTCGCCGAAGAAGGCGCATCCCGGCAGCCGGCAGCTGGCGGTCGTCAGGCACGACAGCCGGCATCAGGCACCCGGCCAGGAGTACAGGCACACCGCACGACGCGGAGTGCGAAACCGATGGAGGACACATGCTGAACGTATTCGAGACTGGTGAAGACTCCTTCCGTCTCTCCAACTCACGCGACGAGGAGATTGGCTGGGTAAGGGGAGGTGCGCTCGGCCTCAGCGGATTCGACTCCGAAGAGGCCGCGGTGGAGGCCGCCGTGCGCGGCAGCAGTGCCCTTCTCGCGTACCTCGATCGTGTGTCCGGAACCACCGAGGCCGCAGAGGCAGCGAAGGGCAAGGTGGAGCTCGTGAACGACGGAACCACCGAGTGGGTCACGCGCGGCAAGACGCGGCTGGCGCGCCTGTATCGGCCGCAGGCCGACGGAGGTACCTACTCCGTGGAGTTCACCCTTCCGTCGTACGTGCGGTCCGGCACCGTGATCAGCGCTGCACAGGTCGTGTATCACGCGGTGTTCCGTGCGCCCAACGCCGGCGCAGGGTCAAACACTCAACGGGCCGTAGCGGGGCGGTAGTGAGCCTCCACGTGCGATGCCTGACGCTGAGCGTCAACCAGTCGGCGGGCACGCCGAAGCGGCGCGCCCCTTACCGCCGCGTGCTGCTTGCAGTGGACTTCGGGACGCCGTCGCTTGAGACGGCGTCCTGGGTTGCAGGGACGCTGCTGCCTGACGCTGAGCTGGTGGTGGCACACGTGCTTCGCGTGCCGCAGCCGCCCGTGTACCTTCGCTCGCAGATGAGGGCCACGGACGCTTTCGTACGCGAGGTGCGCGAGCCCATGCTGGCAGGGCTGGAGAATCTTGCCGCGACCTTCGGAGAGCGCCGTACCCGGTTCGAACTGACGGTGGGCGATCCCGCCACGGAGCTCGTCAGGCTGGCCGCCGACCATTCCGTGGACCTGGTGGTGGTCGGTCGGCCCGAGTCGCGCACGCATGCGGCCGCAGTCGGTGGAAATGCCGTCGAACGGTTGCTGAGGCGCCTTCGCATTCCGGTCCTGCAGGGCGCGGCGACTTCTTCCGAGTCGCCGCGCAGTGTCGTCGTGGCCGTGGACGGGCGCCCCGAAGGCAGCAGGGTAATCGCCGAGGCAGCGGAGATGACCGACTGCCAGGATGCGCTCCTCACCGCGCTGCATGTCATCCCGGACGACGTACGCACCTACGTACGCGCGATGGAGGTTGCGGGCGGATCGGCGTTCGCTGCTGGTGCTGCCGAGGCCGCTCTCTGGTCTTCGGCTGCGAGCTACCTGGGCGCCGAGCTGAATGCAGCCGGCTTCGACTCGCTGCGCTCGCGCGTAATGGTTGGCGTCGGAGATCCAGGCGCGGAAGTGATTTCGGTTTGCGCCCGCGCCAGGGCGGACCTGCTGGTGGTCGGTCGCAGCGGCGTGGAGGGCGCCGCCAATGCGATGGTAGGTAGTACGACCAAGTATGTTCTACGCGAGGCATCCTGCCCGGTGCTGGTGGTGCCGCCGGCGGCTTCAGGCCCCACGCTGCCCGACGGACGCACCTCGCGGAAAATCCACGTCGGACAGTTGGTAAAGCCTCCCGTTTCCATTCTGGCCGGCGCGGCGTCATCGGGTGACGTGGCTCACCGCGACGGTCACCGATCGCGGGGAGGGCAGGAATGCATTTAGCCGTTCCGCGTTCCCGAGGGTACCTTTCATATGGTCGGATGAGGGAATGAGATCGTTCCACGGTACCCACCGGCGTCAACGGGGTGGCAAGCCGCGTGAAGACCTCGTCCCACGTTTGGCCCCGACCGTTCTTGCCGCGCGAGCGGTCGGCAATCAAATGCGGTATCGCCGTTCCGAAAGGCCGGCGAAAATCTCCTTTCCTAAAGATTGAGCATCTGGCATGAGCGCCCCCGCTTCTCTGCTGCCCACCCAGTTCGACATTCCTGCCGCCCAGCGGCCTTCGGAAGACGATCCCTTCGAGGCGATGGCTCACCGTTTCGACCGGGCCGCCGCTCTCCTCGATATTGAACCCGGAATTGCCCGCATGCTGCGGGCTCCCGAAAAGCAGATCACCGTCTCCATTCCCGTCCAGATGGACAGTGGAGAGGTGGAAGTTTTCACGGGTCACCGGGTTATCCACAACACCGCACGCGGTCCTGGAAAGGGAGGCATTCGCTTCGACAAGCGGGTGGACCTTGCCGAGGTGACGGCGCTCGCGGCGTGGATGACGTGGAAGTGCGCCGTGGTAAACGTGCCCTTCGGCGGAGCGAAGGGAGGCGTGGTCTGCGATCCGCTCAAGATGAGCCCGAACGAGATCGAGCGCCTCACGAGGCGGTACACCGCCAGCCTCATACAGGTGTTCGGACCCGACTCAGACGTGCCCGCTCCCGACGTGAACACGGGCGAGAAGGTGATGGCCTGGGTGATGGACACCTACTCCATGCACGTCGGCTACACGGAGCCTGCGGTGGTCACCGGCAAGCCGATCGTCCTCGGCGGCTCCTACGGTCGTCGTGAGGCAACCGGTCGCGGCGTGATGATCGCCGCGCGTGAGGCGGTCGCCTCGCAGGGCATGTCTCTCGCCTCGACCACGGTGGCAGTGCAGGGCTTCGGCAACGTCGGCTCAGTCGCGGCCAGCCTGCTCGCTCACGAGGGTGCGAAGGTCATTGCCATCGGCGACCGCACCGGTGCCCTCTACAACAAGGGCGGCATTGACGTGGAGGCCGCCGCGGAGTGGGTGCGCAAGCACGGCACCATCGAAGAGTTCCAGGGCGGGGACCGAATCACCAACGAGCAGCTCCTGGAGCTGGAGGTTGACGTGCTCGTTCCTGCCGCGCTCGAGAACGTGATCACCTCCCGCAACGCGGCGAACATCCGGGCGAAGATCATCGTGGAAGGAGCGAACGGACCCACCACTGCAGCCGCGGATCCTATCCTTCAGGACAAGGGCATCCTGGTGGTGCCGGACATCCTCGCCAACGCCGGCGGCGTCACCGTCTCCTACTTCGAGTGGGTGCAGAACCGCGGTGGCTATTTCTGGCCCGAGGACGTGGTGAACGATCGCCTGCGCGAGAGCATGACGCGGAGCTTCAGCGAGGTGAAGGAGCTGGCCGAGCGCCACTCGGTAGACCTGCGTACCGCTGCGTACATGCTCGCGATCGGCCGCGTGGCCACGGTGCAGCGTCTGCGCGGGGTGTACGCTTAACTGCAGGGAGCAGGGAGAAGGGACTGGGGAAGAGGAACTGCCGAGCTTTCCGTCATCCTGACGCTTCGCGCGGGATGACAGGCGAGGAGGCAAGCACTGGTTCCTTCTTCCCAAGTCCCGATTTCCTGCCTCTCGGTCGCCTGTTCAATTGTCATTAGCCCCTTACTCCGAGCCCTTCGAGCGTTTCGCGTCGCTGCTGGCGACAGCGGAAGGTGTGGAGCGCTCGATTCTCCCGGAACCCACCGCCTTCGCGCTGGCTACCGTCGGGGAAGGGGGACGGCCTGCCGTTCGCATGCTGCTGATAAAGGGCGTGGACGAGCGTGGGTTCACCTTCTTCACCAACTATGAAGGCCGAAAGGGCAGGGAACTGCTGAGCCATCCCAGTGCCGCCATGTGCTTCCACTGGCAGCCGCTCGAGGTCCAGGTGCGCGTGGAGGGAGAAGTGTCGGTGCTGAGCGCCGAAGAGTCGGACGCGTACTTCGCCACGAGGCCGCGCGGCAGCCAGCTGGGGGCCTGGGCATCCGAGCAGAGTCGTGAATTGCCCGACTCGAACGCGTTCGAGCGTCGCCTCGCGGAGTTCGAGCAGAGATTTGCCGGAACCAGCGTGCCCCGTCCTCCGCACTGGGGCGGCTTCCGCCTGAATCCGGACCGGATCGAGTTCTGGCGAAATCGCCCGAATCGCTGGCACGAGCGCGAGCTGTATCAGCGTGAGGCGAATGGCTGGCGTGTTTCCCGCCTGTATCCCTGAGGCAGGCTCCCGCAAAGCTGAGCCGGCAGGCCGTATGCAGTTCGGCTGCCAAACTCCTACGTTTAAGCAATGGCCTCGACCAGCATTCCTTCCGCGCCCGTCGCCGGCGCCACCGAGTGGTCCATAGAAGCCGCGCGCGAGCTGTACAACGTGCGCGGCTGGGGCGCCGGCTACTTCGACGTGAACGATGCCGGGAACGTGGTGGTGCGCCCCGATCGCGAGCGTCCCGAGTGCGAGCTGGATCTGTTTGAACTCGCCATGGATCTCGAAGAGCAGGGCATCGCGCTCCCGGTGCTGCTCCGCTTCTCGGACATACTTCGCTCGCGAGTTCGCCAGCTGAACGAGCGCTTTGCCGCCGCCAGGAAGGAGTACGAATACACCGGCGAGTACACCACGGTGTACCCGATCAAGGTGAACCAGCAGCGACACGTGATCGAGGAGATCGCCAACTCCGGCCGGGACTACGGCGTCGGCCTCGAGTGCGGCTCCAAGCCGGAGCTGCAGGCCGTCCTCGCGCTCGATGCGAACACGGACAACCTCATCATCTGCAACGGCTACAAGGACCACGAGTTCATCCGGCTGGCACTCATGGGCCAGAAGCTGGGGCACAAGGTGTTCATCGTGCTCGAGCAGCTCAGTGAGCTGGATGTGCTGCTGGAGGTAGCCGACGAGATGGGCGTGACGCCAACTGCCGGCGTCCGGATCAAGCTTGCGTCGGCCGGATTCGGACGCTGGGCTCAGTCAGGCGGAGAGCGCTCGAAGTTCGGCCTCAGCACGTCGCAGCTCATCGTGCTGGTGGATCGGCTCAGGGAGTTGAACAGGCTCGACATCCTGAAGCTCATCCACTTTCACCTGGGCAGCCAGATTACCGACATCCGCTACATCAAGAGCGGCCTTCAGGAGATCACGCGCTTCTACGCGGAACTTCGCGCGCTCGGCGTGGACATCACTCACGTGGACGTGGGCGGCGGACTCGGCGTGGATTACGACGGCACGAACTCCACGTCGGTGGCGAGCGTCAACTACTCCCTGCAGGAGTACGCGAACGACGTCATCTACACCATTGCGGAGGCATGCAGGGAGCACGAGCTGCCCATGCCTCACGTGATCAGCGAGTCGGGCCGCGCGCTTACTGCGCATCACGCGCTGCTGCTGCTGAAGGTGATAGACGTGGAGTCGCAGGCGGAGTCGCAGCTCCCCGAGCTGGACGACGACGATCCCGCGCTGCTGCACGAGATGCTGCAGGATTACCACATCGCGGGCACGCCGGACCTTCCCCCGCGGAAGGTGCTGGAGGTGTTCCACGATGCGACGTTCGAGAAGGAGCGTGCGAGGCAGTACTTCCAGAGCGGTGTAATCACGCTTCGGGATCTCGCCCGGGCGGAGAGCATTCACTTTGCCACGATGAACCGCATCGCGGCCGTTGCCGAGCGGTATCCCGACGATTTCGAGGAGGTGATAGACGACATCCGTCTGCTCCTCACGGATCGCTACTTCTGCAACTTCTCGCTCTTCCAGTCGCTTCCCGATTCGTGGGCGATAGATCAGCTGTTCCCGATAATGCCGATACACCGGCTGGACGAACCGCCGCTTCGCAGGGGAACGCTGCAGGACATCACGTGCGACTCGGACGGCAAGATCGATCGTTTCGTGGGAGAGAGGGCAGGCGCGCCGAGCCTGGAGCTTCACGAGATGCGCGACGGCGAGGATTACGTGCTCGGCATCTTCCTGGCGGGTGCCTATCAGGAGATACTCGGTGACCTGCACAACCTGTTTGGCGACACGAACGCCGTTCACCTGCGCATGCGCGAGGACGGAACCTACGAGATTCAGGACCTCGTGCACGGCGACACGGTGACCGAAGTGCTGGACTACGTGCAGTTCAATGCAGCTACACTGCTCGCCACGTTCCGACGCAAGGTGAGTGCTGCACGCGGACTCACGAGGCACGAGGCCAATGCTTTCATTGCGGACTACGTGGCCGCGCTGGAGGGATACACGTACCTGGAAGGCGAGGCGGCTCGCTGAGCCGGACAGCGTGACTTGAACGATGAAGGGCCCGGGAGCGAATTCCCGGGCCCTTCATCGTTTGCGGAAGTGAGGCGTCAGGCGCCGAAGCGGCGACCCACTTCACCCCAGTTCACCACGTTCCACCACGCCTTCACGTAGTCGGGACGGCGATTCTGGTAGTTCAGGTAGTAGGCGTGCTCCCACACGTCCAGCCCCAGGAGCACGTCGGAGGCCTTCACGCCTTCCATTAGCGGGTTGTCCTGGTTCGGCGTGGAGGTGATTGCCAGCTTGCCGTTCTTGCGGATGAGCCACGCCCAGCCGGAGCCGAACCGGCCTGCCGCGGCCTTTGCGAACTCGTCCTGGAACTTGTCGAATCCGCCGAAGCTCTCCGCGATTGCGCTGGCCAGGGCGCCGGTCGGTTCACCCCCGGCCTTCGGGCCCATGATCGTCCAGAAGAGCGAGTGGTTCCAGTGACCGCCGCCGTTGTTCCGGACGGCGGTTCGGATCGATTCGGGCACCGAGTTCAGGTCGGCCAGCAGCTCGTCCAGCGGGCGATTCTGCAGGTCCGGCGCCTTCTCGAGCGCCGCGTTGAGGTTGTTTACGTAGGTCTGATGATGCTTGCCGTGGTGAATCTCCATCGTTCGCGCGTCTATGTGCGGCTCGAGCGCGTCGAACGCGTACGGAAGTGACGGCAGCGTATGCGCCATTCTGAATCTCCGTGAAGATGGTTGATGGTTCGATGAGGGTATCCACACCCCGGCTGCCCGGGGTGTCAGTGAAGTATCACGATCGTCAATATCGCCGGGGCAGCCACGCCATCCTCCGGCGTTCGGCTATATTGCCGCGACCGTGACGCCTCAACATCCATGCCTACCAATCAAGATACTCTGATAGCCGATCCCACGACTGCCGTCAGCCGCCCGGGCCCGATTCGACGGCTGTACGACTGGACGCTGAGCTGGGCCGACCGGCCGGGGGGAGTATGGGCTCTCTTCGCGCTGGCGTTCATGGAGTCGTCCTTCTTTCCCATCCCGCCGGACGTGCTGCTCATGGCATTGTCCCTCGGTAGACCCAACCGGGCACTTTGGTTCGCCGCTGTCACGATGGTCGGCTCCGTGCTGGGCGGTATCGCAGGTTACTACATCGGGTTGGGGCTCTTCGAGCAGCTTGGTCGCCCCGTGCTCGAGTGGTATGGCGCGATGGACAAGTTCGAGTATGTAGGCCAGCTGTACCGCGAGAACCTGCTTCTTGCACTCGGAACGGCGGGATTCACGCCTATTCCATACAAGGTGTTCACGATCGCCGGCGGAGCCTTCCAGGTACCGTTCCTCCCGTTCGTTCTCATTTCAGCGGTCAGTCGCGGTCTTCGCTTCTTCCTCGTGGCCGGACTCATCAGGTTTTTCGGGCCCCCGATCAAGACGTTCATAGACCGCTACTTCAACCTGCTGACGATAGTGTTCGTCGTCGTGCTCGTCGCGGGTTTCGCAGCCATTCGCCTGTTCACGCACTGAGTTCGGGATGGAGAGCAAACGGTCGCTTCCACCGCGAGCCGGCGAGTCGCCGGACGAGCAGGAGTATCAGCGCGCGGAAGACCCTCACTCCATGGTGCGCATTCGTGACAGTGACCTGGAGCCTTACGTAGGGCTCCGGTATCTGTCGCGACTGTTCAAGCTCATGGCGCTGGTGCTCGTACTCATGCTCTTCGCGGAGATCGTGACGAGCTTCTCGGGGGAGAGCACCATGTCCGCCTCGATGCTGATCGTGGAGATCAGCAGGTGGGTGGTGCTCGCCGGAATACTGTGGGGAGCCGGAGACCTTGCGATGCTCATGATAGACGTGGGACACGACGTGCGTGCCACACGCATCCTGCTGAGTCGCCAGGCGATTCATCACATGGTGGAGCACCACCCTGAGCATCGTGAATCCGCCGGGGGCCGGCCACCGGTAGCGGATCTGCGCTCCGCCGACTCGGATGGCGAATCACCCGCCGATCTCAGGCGAGAGGACGATTCGGATCTGCTCCACTAGCACACGTGCACAACCGAGTGACACCCACGCGACCGGGACGCTCACGCGAGCGGGTGGCGCGGCAGCCTCACTGCCTGAGTTGGCGCGCCTGTCGAGCACGCGATCGCCGCGGGCAGGCCACGGTAATCTGACCGGCTGCTCAGCTCGCAAGGCCGTTCTGTACGGTCCGGCCCGCCAATTCGCGAGTTCGCGGTATGATGGTTGCCCTTTATGCGTGCGACCCAAACTTGCGAGGGATAATGCTCTGGACAATTCTGATCATCCTGCTGGTACTCTGGGCGCTCGGCGCCTTTGTGTTCCCGGTTGCGGGTGGACTGATTCACCTGTTGCTCGTGATTGCTCTGGTGGTGCTGCTCGTTCAGCTCTTCACCGGCCGCAGGGTGGTCTAGCAGGCAAGGGGCGTGCGGCTTCCGAGTGAAGCCCGCGCCCACGCCCCTGGTACGTCGCCAGCGAGTTGCGCGAGACAGCGCTCTGCACTTCGTTTGGCGGTGACGCATGTGAAGGCGTTTCACCGCACGGGGCCTCGTGGCCCGGGGAGTCAGGGTGCAAGTACTCGTCGTCTCGCACACTCACTGGGACAGGGAGTGGTACCAGCCGCTGGGCAGAATGCGCCAGCGGCTCGTGCTTCTCGTGGACGAGCTGCTGAACGAGTTAGCTCGCGATCCGAGCCTGCCTCCATTTCTGTTGGATGGTCAAGCCATAGTCCTGAAGGACTATCTGTCGCTTCGTCCCGAGCGCGCACCGGAGCTCCGCACCGCCCTCGCTGCGGGTCGTCTGGAGGCGGGACCCTGGTACGTACTGGCCGACTTGATGATTCCGTCAGGCGAGGCGCTGATTCGGAACCTGTTCGAGGGTCGTGAGGCGCTGCGCCTCCTCATGGGGGACGCCGAAGCGCCAGCGCCCGAGGTTCTCTACTGCCCGGACGCATTCGGCCATCCGGCAGCGCTGCCGGACATCGCACTTGGCTTCGGCCTGGATGTGGTGGTGCTCTGGCGAGGGCATGGCGGCAGGAGCGACCCCCCGGTTGACACCGTCACCTGGTGCGGGCGGGCGGGCGGAAGCGTCCTGCTCTACCACCTGCCGCCATCCGGATACGAGTTCGGCGCAAACCTGCCGGCTGACAGCGACGACGCCCGCAAACGCTGGAACCACTTGCTCTCGGTACTCGCACCGCGGGCAAGTACGGAAACCGTGCTTCTTCTAAACGGTGCGGACCACCATGCACTGCAATCCGACATCGAGCATGCAACGTCCCTCCTCGTCGAAGTCGCGAAGCCTGTAGTTGTCCGTCACGCGGGGATGCGCGAGTTCGCGAGGCAGCTGCGAGCGAGTGCAACAGGACGGCAATTGCATCAGGTAGCTGGCGAGAGGCGTGACAGCTACGGATACGCGTGGACCCTCCAGGGAACCTTCGCGAGCCGAGCGTCGCAGAAGCGTCGCAACGCGCGTGTCGAACGATTGCTGACAGGCGAGGCAGAACCCTGGACCGCTCTCGCGATGCTCAACGGCCTGCTCTCCAGCCCCGCCGCAGCGCTGGCGCTGATTCGGGGAGCGTGGCGAACGCTTCTCGAGTGTCATCCGCACGACACGCTGTGCGGATGCTCCGTTGATGCCGTGGCCAACGCGATGGATGCACGCCTCGCGAGCAGCAGCGTGCAGTCCCGCGGCGTGATGCATGACGCGCTTGCCGCCCTGGTGGGTGCCGATGCGGACTCCGCCCGCGGGGCGCGGGCGTCGTGGTTGCCCTCGCTCGTCATTCGCAATCCGGTGCCTCGTGCGCGACACGGAGTAGTTGAAGTGGAGGTGCTGCAGACGATTGCCGACGAACCTGTCGGCCCCGGATCCGCGGACGGTGTCATGAACGCGCTGCAATTGGCGCGGACAACCGATGAACATCCGCCGTCGTTCGAAGGACTTCCGTTTCAGGTGCTCGGTCGAAAGGTGCGGCGCGAGCGCATCGAGCCACGCCGACACTATCCCGACAACGACCTGGTTTCCGCGTGGCGAGGCGTGACATGGGTCGGCCAACCGGTTTCCGGGTGCGGGCTGCGTCCCCTTCCGTTGACGGCCAGCGGCGGCGCACAGTCAGCTCTCCCGGCTGCGGTGGAGCCTGCGGAATGCTTTCGCGACCCTGACGGTACGCTGCGACTGGCCAACGGACTCGTGCACGTAACCGTGGACGCGCAGGGCCGCGTGCGGATGGAGGCCGCGGGACGGTCGGTGAACGACCTCATCGGGGTCGAGTGGGTGGCGGACCGCGGAGACCTTTATACGCATCAGGCGGCAGGCGCGGTGAGGCGCGAATGGAGCTACAAGGGCGGAGGCTTGAGGCATGCAGGACCGCTTCGGGCAGAGCTCGTGCTCAGGTACGAGTTGAAGGTGCCTCGGAGGCGTCGCAGCTCGCAGCAGGTGCCTCTGCCACTTCGCATTCGGCTGCAACTGAACGCGGACTCACCGCTCCTGCACGTTCTCGTCAGTGGAAGGAACTCGGCCAGGGACCACCGAACGCGCATCCGCTTCCATACAGGTGCCGTCGGTGGACAAGTTCTGGCGGACGCCGCACTCGTTCCGGTGTTGCGCCGGCGTGAAGTGCCTGACGATGTTCCCGCCGAGTCGGAGCGCCCGGTGGCAACCGCACCGCTGCATCGCTATGTGTGCCTTCTCGGCGAGCAGCCGGCGACCCTCGTGTCCGATGGACTTGCGGAGTACGAGGCAACGGATTCCGGCGAGGTGCTGGTGACTCTGGTACGCGCCGTTGGTTCGCTTTCGCGCGGATCGCTTCCGAATCGCCCGGGTCACGCCGGATGGCCTGCTGCAACGCCGGCCGCCCAATGTCGGGGCCCCTTCGCCGCACGCTTCGCGCTGTTGCTCCACGGTGCGCAGGCTTCGCGAGCAGAAGTGGCCATCGAGGCCGAGCGGGCATCTGAGGACGCGCTCCTTCCGCTCGTGGGCAGTACGTGGAGGTGGCTATTGAACACGCCGCCTGAAGTGCGTGGTTTCGAGCTCGAGGGAGATGGCCTGGTCCCCAGAGCCATACTTCCACGAGCGGACGGCATTCACTTGCGTTGTGTGAACCTGATGCGTGAGCCTGCGACCGGACTCTGGCGGCTGCCGGAAGGTGCGCAGGTGCAGGATGCATGGGTGGTCCGCCTTGACGGAACGCGGCTATCCAGGCTGGCGATCGAGAACGGGACGGTTCCGTTCGACGCGCCTCCGCACGCAACAGTCACGGTCCTGCTGGAACTCCGGAAGCATGGTGTGGGCAGCTCCGGTGAACTCGTTCAGCACGAGCCTGCATAGCGGGATTCGGTACGCCACGGCGTACTCCCGGGCCGGCGCCGCGATGGAGGCACGGGGCAGCGCCCTCGTCTCGCACCGCACTCACAGTCGAACCAGACTCGGAACAGCAGCGAGCGAGACAGCAGATCCTGCCTATCGCCCCGGAGTTTCGCCCGCGAGCCTGTCACGTACGGCGTCACCGAGCAGCGTGGCCGCGACGACCGTGACAACGAGCATGAGGCCAGGCAGTATTGCCACCCATGGTGCGGTGACGATAAGGTCTCGTCCGCCGGCAATCATGTTCCCCCAGCTCGGCGTGGGTGCCTGAATTCCGAGTCCGAGGAACGAGAGTCCTGATTCCAGCAGGATCGCGTTTCCGATACCGAGCGTTGCGGCGACTATCGCGGGGCCGAGCGCGTTAGGCAGCACGTGCCTGAAGAGGAGCCGGCTCTCTCCAGCGCCCAGTGCCCGCGCGCCCTCAACGAAGGGCTGCGTCCTCAGTAGCTGTACCTCGGCCCTGACGAGCCGCATGGTACCCATCCATCCGGTTGCCACCAGAATGGTCACGACGGTCACGAGGCCGGGGCTCCAGAGGGCTGCAAAAACGAGCAGCAGCACGAGCCTCGGTATGGAGAGCAGCGTGTCAGCAACGGCTGTCGTGAGCCTGTCCACCAGTCCGCCCAGCCAGCCGGCCGCAGCGCCGAGCAGCACTCCGGCGGTGGCCGAGAGCAGGGATCCCGCCACGCCCACCGCGAGCGAGATGCGTCCGGCAAGCAGAATTCGCGTCAGCAGGTCGCGTCCGAACCTGTCCGTACCCAGAAGGTGCAATTCGCCCTCGGCACCGCGCGAAAGTGGAGGGAGCAGCCTCGTCTCCAGCACGTCGCCAATCGCTACCGGGTCGCCGGAATGAAGAAGCGGGCCCACGATCGTGGCGATGGCCAGCAGCGCAAGAGCGGCGAGAGGAACTGCCGCGCCTGGAGTGCGAACCACCCGGACTAATCGTGAGGCAGCGGACCTGGCCGACATCAGTCGCGTCTTCTCGGGTCCAGGGCCGCTACCGTCACGTCTGCCGCGAGGTTCGCGAGTATCACCAGCGCGGCGTAAATGATGGTCGCTCCAAGCACCACCGGATAGTCGCGCTGGGCTATGGCATTCAGCATTGCTCGCCCCATGCCCGGCCAGGCGAACACGCTTTCAACGAACACGCTGCCGGCAAGTACACCCGGGAGTGCAAGAGCAAAGAGCACGATCAGCGGAGGGAGTGCATTCCGGAGCACGTGCCGCGCGTGCACCCGCGCCGTGGACGCACCCTTCGCGCGAGCGGTGCGAACGTAATCGGACGTGAGCACGTCGGCGGCGGCAGCACGTGAGTATCGCGCTATCCCGGCCGCACCCACCAGCGTGAGTACCACTATGGGAAGAAGCGCATGTCGCAGGAGATCTGCGAATGCCGGCCAGCCCTCCAGGACTCCGGCAGGATCTCGCATACCGAACGCCGGCAGTCGCAGCCATTGGGGAAACCCCCAGGTCGCCGCGCCGTAGGTGAACACTGCAACGAGTGCCAGCGCCACCCAGAACGTTGGGGCTGCGTATGCAGTGGTAGTCGCTACAGTGAGCAGGCGATCGAGCGGCGTTCCGCGATTCGCGGCCTGTGTGAGCCCCAGCATGGAGCCGAGCAGGAAGCTCAGCAGGAGCGACACGCCCCCGAGGAAGAAGGAGACGGGAAGGGCATCGGCAAGTACGGCGGTGACGGCGCGCCGCTGCGTGAGACTCTCGCCCAGGTCGGCACGCAGCACCCCGCCGAGCCATGTCGCATATTGAAGTACGAGCGGCTTGTCGAGTCCCAGATCCGTTCGCAGCCTTGCGACCTCCTCCGGAGGAGCGTCGGGCGCTATCAGGAATTGCGCGGGATCACCCGGCGCGACTCGCACCAGCGCGAACGTGAGAGTGGCCACCATCCAGAGGAGGATCATGGCCGTGGCGATACGGGAGAGGATGTGACGCACGAGGGTATGATGCGCCATGTTCGCCGTGCGTCAACGTGTCTGGCTTTCTCGCTGCTTGCAGTGGGATGCCAGCAGGCGGAGCGGGTTGACACCGTGGTGTACGCCTCGGGAGCGGACCTCGAGTCCGCCGATCCGGTGGTCACCATCCATCCCATGGCTCGGCAGGTTCAGCGACACGCCCTTTTCGTGACGCTGCTCAAGCTGGACTCCGCCCTGAACGTGCAGCCGTACTTTGCGCGAGAGTGGGAATGGTCGCCGGACCGGACCCAGCTTCGGCTGGAGCTGGAGTCCACACTTCGCTGGCACGATGGAGAGCCGACCACCAGCGCGGATGTGGTCTTCACGCTGGAGCGGGTACGCGACCCGGCGGCGGGGTCCCCCAGGCAGGCGGAGCTGGCGCAGCTGGACGGATGGGACGTCCATGGTCCGCACGAGATGACTCTGAAGTTCAGGCTGCCGCAGCCCGCCATGCCAGGCTGGCTGGCGGAGCTGCCACTGGTGCCTCGTCACCTGCTCCGCGGCGTGCCGCCTCACGAACAGCGGCGCGCGGAGTTCGGCAGTCTGCCAGTCGGCAACGGCCCATACCGCTTCGTGCACCGGGATCGAGGCGAGCGCTGGATGTTCGAGGCCAATGAGGACTTTCCGCAATCCATGGGTGGACCGCCGGCCGTCAAGAGGTTCGTAGTCGTGGTGGTGGACGAAGCCACGACGAAGTTTGCCGGGCTGGTGAGCGGGGAGTTGCACGTGGCCGGCATCTCGCCCGGAATGGCGGAGCTCGTGAGGCAGGACCCGCGGCTCGACTTGCTGACGTATCCGGTGCTTTTCACCACAGCATTGATATTCAACCCCGCGCGGCCGCCGTTCGACGACGTTCGCGTGCGGCGCGCGTTCGACATGGCGGTGGACCGCGAGCGAATCATTCGCGCCGCCTTCGCCGGTCTGGCCCTGCCCGCCGGGGGACCGGTGGCACCGGACAATCCGCTTGCGCTGCGGCTCGAGCCGCGCTTCGACCCGAATCAGGCGAATGCTCTCCTCGATGCCGCCGGCTGGACGCGCTCGAGTGGCGAACGATGGCGAAGCCGTAACGGCGTACGACTGAGCGTAGAACTCCTTACCGTGGGCAGCGCCGACAACGCGGTCGAGCAGCTCATACAGGATGACCTCGCCGACATCGGCGTGCGAATGGAGATACGACAACTCGAGATGGGCAGCTTCCTGTCCATCGCGCGTGCGCCGGAGAAGCGGTTCGACATGCTGATCACCGGCGTGCCCGGCGACCTGTCGCTTTCCTACCTCGCGGCGATGTTCGATTCACGACTCGCAGGCGGTGCACTCGACTACGCAGGGTACCACACGCCCGGGCTCGATTCCGCGTTCGCGGAAGCTCGAACCGCAACGTCGGAGATGGAGCTGCAGAAGGCATGGACAACAGTACAACGCATTCTGGACAGCGAACTTCCGGCCTCGTGGCTGATCCATTCGCGAGGCGTTCAGGGAGTCAGCGGCAGCCTGCAGGGAGTACACATGGACCTCCGCGGAGAGCTCGCGACTCTGACGAATTGGACGCTGCGTCCGTGAGCATTGAAACCATGCATCACTGTTTCAGTGTCAACGCACCAGTGGACTTTGAGCGTGCACGAGCATAATCATGCAGTAGCCCGGTTCGCCGGGCGAAGTAGCGGCTGTTGTATTGACGGGTAGCTGTAGAACACGATTTCCCCCGCCGGTGTGACTTCCTCCCAGCACTCCGGCTTTATCCCATTCCGTTGAATGGAGGACGCAGTGCGTCAAAGTCGTTCTCGCCCATCCCCGCTGTCCGCAATCGCTCGCATCATGCGAACAGCCCTGGCCGGAGTATTTGTGCTGGTAGCTGCGCCTGCAGCGCTCCAGGCACAGAACACCGGACAGATCTCCGGAACCGTAAGTGACTCCGCGTCCGGGCAGCCGATTCCCGGTGCGCAGGTGATCGTCGGCGGCACCACGCTCGGTGCAGTCACCGACAACGACGGTCGCTATACGGTTGCACAGGTTCCTGCAGGCACGTACACGGTGCAGGTCCGCCGAATCGGCTTCACCCAGCGTGAGGTGTCGGATGTCAGCGTGACTGCCGGCTCCACCACCACGCTCAACGTGAGTCTGCGGTCCGCGCCACTGCAACTTCAGGCGGTGGTGACCACCGGACTCGTGGACCCCACCTCCGGAACGCGAGTTCCATTCACCGTCGGCCGCGTTGACATCGAGAACGCGCCCGTGCCTGCCACGAATGCAGTCGAGACGCTGCAGGGCAAGATCGCGGGCGCCACGATGGTGTCGGGTGGAGCGCCCGGTTCCGGTACCAACCTGCTGCTCCGCACGCCCACGAGCATCAACAAGTCCACCTTCCCGCTCGTGGTGGTGGACGGCGTGATCCTGAGCCAGTCGTTCAGCGCATCCACCGCCGACCTCGAGGCTCTCGACATCGAGAGCGTGGAGGTGGTGAAGGGTGCCGCTGCGGCTTCGCTGTACGGCTCGCGTGCGGCGAACGGCGTGATCCAGATTCGCACTCGCCGCGGTTCGAACCTGGCCGACGGGCAGACGCAGATTACGCTCCGCTCGGAGCTCGGAATGAACGAGCTCTCGAACAAGATCAAGTGGGCCACGCGGCACTACTATCGGGTTGACGACCAGGGTCGCTACGTGGACGCGGGTGGCAATGTGCTGTTCCCGAACGATCCCGATTCCGCGCGCAAGTACCGCGTGCAGCGTCCGGTGTACGAGCGCTTCCAGGACGTGGAGTACCGGGACCCGATCTACGATCAGGTGGATGCCTTCTTCGACCCGGGCCAGTTCTACAAGAACTCGATCAACATCGCGCAGCGAAGCGGCAACACGAACTGGTACCTCTCCTTCGCGAACAGCCGGGAAGACGGCGTGGTGCTGGACAACGGCGCGTACAACCAGAACGACGTGCGCCTGAACCTCGATCACGCGCTTCGTGACGACCTGCGCATCTCGTTCAGCGGCTACCACATGCGCTCAACGCGCGACGTGCTGTACGGCGACACGTTCTTCGACCTCATCAACCAGGCGCCGGACGTGAACCTCGCCAAGCCGGATCCGGACGGAACGCCGTATCAGTTCCAGGGCGATCCGGAAGGACGTGAGGAAAATCCGCTGTACGTGATAACCACCGAGCAGCGCGAGGCCAAGCGCGCACGTACGCAGGGCAGCATCGAGGCCCGCTATTCGCCGCTCGAGTGGCTCAGCATGGACGCGAACGTGAGCTACGACCGCTCCGATCGCCGCACCAACTACTTCCTCGATCAGGGAATCAAGACCGAGGGCTTCCCCGAAGGCGGCCCGGGCGAGCTTTCGCGTTTCACCGGCACCACGGACGCGCTCAACGCATCCATCAGCGCCAACCTCATGCGGCGGTTCGGCCCGCTCACCACTCGCATGACCGTTCGCGGACTCATGGAGCGTGAGAGCAACGAACTCGTCACCGCAGAAGGTTCGAACCTCGCCGTTCCCGGAGTGCCCAGCCTGGACAACGCGCAGGAGCGCTTCGTGGAGTCCTCCGAACAGAGCATTCGCTCGAACGGCTTCTTCGTCACGCTCGGCGCCGACTACGAAGGCCGCTACATCTTCGACGCTCTTTACCGTCGCGACGGAAGCTCGCTGTTCGGTCCTGAGGAGCGGTGGAACGGCTACTATCGCGTGAGCGGCGCGTACCGCATGTCCGAAGAGTCCTGGTGGCCCTGGCAGTCGGTGAACGAGTTCAAGCTGCGCGCCTCGCGAGGCACTGCGGGCGGCCGCCCCGACTTCAACGACCAGTACGAGACCTACGGCTTCACCACGGGCGGCGGCGTCATCAAGCAGACGCTCGGCAACCGGTTCCTGAAGCCTGAGCTGGCAACGGAAACGGAGCTGGGCGTGGACCTGATCTTCCGCGACCGCTACTCGCTCCAGCTTTCCTACGCCGACACGAAGGTGGAGGATCAGCTCATCCTGATCCCGCTGGCAGGAATGTTCGGTTACACGTCGCAGTGGCAGAACGCCGGAACGATCGAAGGAAGCACGTGGGAAGCCACGCTCGAAGCCCAGCTGATGCAGAGCCCCACTTTCAGCTGGCGCATGGGTCTCGTTGCCGACCGCACTCGCAACAAGATCACCGAGTTCGACCGTCCCTGCTTCACCACGGCGACGATCGCCTACCGTTGCGCGGGCGAGACCCTCGGCGCCATGTACGGCTTCCGCGTGATCCAGAGCATAGACGAGCTGCCAGCTGATGCGCAGGCACGGGCGTCCGAGTTCCAGCGCAACGACGACGGCATTCTCGTGTGGGTCGGACCGGGCAACACCTATACCGAAGGCGAAACCAAGCAGCTCTGGGGCACCGGCACCACGATCGGAACCACCAACTACGGGTGGGGACAGCCGATCATGCTGCAGGACGAGAACGGCGCCCAGGCGGTGGTGCGCATCGGTGATGGCAACCCGGACTTCCACTTCGGAATCTCGAACAACATCACCTGGCGGAACTTCAGCTTCTACGGCCTCATAGATGCGAACGTCGGCGGCAACGTCTATCACCAGACGAAGCAGCGCATGTACCAGTGGGGTCGCCACAACGACGTTGACCAGAACGGCAAGCGGCAGGAACTCAAGAAGCCCATCGAGTACTATGTGAACCTCTATGCGGCGAACAGCCCCACCAGCTGGTTCGTGGAGGACGCCGGCTTCGTGAAACTTCGCGAGCTCTCGGTCGCCTATCGAGTTCCCAGCAACTGGCTGAACAGGCTCGGCAATGTGGGCATAGACCAGGCGCGAATCTCTCTTGTGGGCCGCAACCTGCTCACGTTCACCGACTACACCGGCTACGACCCGGAAGTGGGCGGTACCATCAACCGGCTCGACAGCTTCGCATATCCTCGCTACCGGACCATCACCGGTGCCGTGGAAATCACCTTCTGAGCCAATGAGACCGCCACGAGGAGACAGCCTTACAATGCGTTACACAAGATTTCTCGCCGGTGGCGCCGTGCTCGGCGCCCTGGCCCTCGCCGGGTGTCAGGACCTGGCGGTGGAGAATCCCAACAGGCCTGACCGCGGTCGCGCAACCCAGCAGCCGCTGTCGGTGGAGTCGTTCGTCGCCAGCGCGTTCAGGACGTGGTGGCCGTCGGTACACGACGACTATCCCATCTTCGCACTGTCCGCGATGGCAGACGAGATGACTTCCGGGTTTGCCGACTTCGGCCAGCTGGAAGTATCCACGCTGCCGAGGGACGCATGGAACAACAGCCCGGTGAACAATCGCGCTGACGTGAACGAGGATCCCTGGTTCGAGCTCCTGGCGACCATCTCCTCCGTGAACGACGCGCTCATAGCGATCGATTCCGGGCTGGTGATCGATAACCCGAGCCGCACGGCGCGCACGCAGGCCGTGGGCAAGTTCATCCAGGGCATCTCACACGGATATCTCGGCCTCTATTTCGACCAGTCCTACATCGTGGACGAGAAGCTGGCCCTGGATACCGTCACCACGCCCGTGTTCCACCCGTACCCGGATGTGATAGCTGCGGCGATCGATCAGCTCGACGCGGCCATTGCCATCTCGCAGACGAACAACTTCACGCTGCCGGTGGACAACTTCCTGTTCCAGGCAATGGACCAGAACGGGCTGGCTCGCCTCGCCAACTCGTTCGCGGCTCGCCTCCTGGCGTATTCGCCGCGAACCCGCGCCGAGCGCGATGCGGTGGACTGGGAGGAAGTGCTTCGTCGCATAGACAACGGCATAGTGGTGGACTTCGCTCCCGTGGGCCAGCGCGACATCCTGTGGGACGACTGGAAGCGCCTGCTTGCGCGCGTGCGCAACGTGGAGCGTCCGAGCGACTTTGCCCGGCCCAGCTACTGGCTGATCGGACCTGCCGACGCCACCGACCAGTTCATCGAGTGGGCCGCGGCCGCACCGGCCGACCGGATGCCGTTCCAGATGAACACCACTGACCGACGCGTGCAGGGCCCCGGAGGGCCGGACGATCCGGGCAAGTACTTCGGCTACAACCGGAACGACATCTTCGCCATCGCCCGCGGTACCTACCGGTGGTCGCACTACTACTTCCACAGGTTCGGAACGGGCGATACATGGGAGATCGGTCCTCTCGCGTCCATGCTGGTTTCGGAGATGGATCTTCTCAAGGCCGAGGCACTCATTCGCCTGAACAGGGCCGACGAGGCGGTGCCGCTCATCAACAAGACTCGTGTGGCCAACGGCGAGCTGCCTCCCGTGACGATCGAGGGCCCGCCTGACGAGCCGAACTGCGTTCCGCGCAAGCTGGATGGCTCGTGCGGCAGCCTGTGGGACGCGCTTCGCTACGAGAAGCGCGTGGAGGGCTACGGCGTCAACGGCGCCACGGCGTTCTTCGACGCTCGCGGCTGGCAGACGCTGGTGGAGAACACCTTCGTCCACCTGCCCGTGCCCGGCAGCGAGCTCGGCACGCTGCGCCTGCCGCTCTACACGTTCGGCGGCCCGGGCGGCGAGGCGTCCGCTCCTCCGCCTGATCCGGAGCGCTGCCCGGTGGCGCTGCCGCGCTGCCCCTGAGCAGCTCACCCATCCCGTGTGGGCTCCGTGCTTCGATGCACGGAGCCCACGCTCACTACCGGACACGTGCTGCCTCACGAGACAGCCAACCCTCTCCTGAAGACCCAATCCAGCCGAATCATGGAGGCTTCCACATGACGGGCCGCTCGCGCATGAGAACCGCAACGACAGCTGCGCTCGCGCTGGCAGTATCAGTCGCCGCGTCGGCGTCCTTCGCGAACGCCCAGCAGGGCGGGCAGCAGCGCCCCAGGCAGGTAGTCCGGATGGACTCCGCCCGCGCCGCGATGCTCTACGTCAGCAACCGGTGGGAAGACCATCCGGTTGCCAACTATCAGGCACACATCGAGGCAAAGGCCCGCACCGACAGCATCTTCGAGGCGCGCAGCCGCGGCGTGATGGAATACCGCAAGACCTCGTATCGCAGCAGCGCCGACGGCATGGAAATCCCCGTGTACCTGTTCGCTCCGCTGGAAAAGCGTGGCGACAGGGGGCATGCAGCCATGGTCTGGGTACACGGCGGAGTGCACGGCAACTGGGACCAGAACTACCTGCCGTTCATCATCGAGGCCGTGCAGCGCGGCTACGTGATAGTCGCTCCGGAGTACCGGGGCAGCACGGGCTACGGCGCCGAGCATCACAACGCCATTGACTACGGCGGCATGGAGGTGGACGACGTCCGCAGCGCCTACGACTTCGTCACCGCGCTGCCTTACGTGGACCCGCAGCGGGTCGGCGTCATGGGCTGGAGCCACGGCGGCTTCATAGCGGCTCACCTGATGTTCTCGAGCACCACGCCGTTCCAGATGGGCGTCGCAATGGTGCCTGTCACCAACCTCATCTTCCGTCTTTCCTACAAGGGCCCCGGCTACCAGCGCAGTTTCGCGACGCAGAAGCACCTGGGCGGCCTCCCCTTCGAGAAGCGGGAGGAGTACGTGCGGCGCTCGCCCTACTACCACGTGGACAGCCTCCAGAAGCCGATCCTGGTCCACGTGGCCACGAACGACACGGACGTGAACATCGAGGAGGCCATGCCCCTCATTGACGCGTTGCGTGCACGCAAGCCGGACCTGGCCGAGACGAAGGTTTACGTGAATCCCACGCCGGGTCCCGCCAGCGCCGGCCACACGTTCAACCGCCGCGTGAACCGGGAGACGCTCGAGCGGGACGACTCGCCCGAGCAGATAGATTCCTGGAACCTCACCTGGGCGTTCATCGAGAAGTGGATCGGCAAGTGAAGTAGGATGCAGCCGGGATGACGTGGGCCGCCGCGAGGGAGTAAACATCCATTCCCGGCGGCCCACGTCGCGTCTACCTTGCCGGGATGACACTGCTGCTCGATGCGTCTGCCATCTCCGCGCGCAGGCAGGTCGCGGCGGAAGCTCTCGCGCCACTCGCCGAATCCCTGATCGGCGACCTGGAGTGGGCCATGTCTCTTCCGCTGGTCATTCCGCCCAAGGCGCGCCTCACGAGGCGGGGCGGCCGATGCCAGGTTGATGCGTCGCTGCTCGTATTCGACCCGTCGGCTCCGGCGGAGCACCGCTGTCCTATCTGCGAACGCAGCTATCAGGGCCGGGAACACGACCAGTGGTGGGCCATGGGGCAGCAGTTGTGGCTTGCGGAACGAACCGTGCACGCCGCAACGCTCCACGCGTTGTGCTCCATGCCTCACGCCGCAGCCTGGGCCGCCGACGTGCTGCTTCAGCTTTCGGACGCATATCTCCGCTATCCGAACAGGGACAATGTACTCGGCCCGAGCAGGCCGTTCTTCAGCACCTATCTGGAGTCGCTCTGGCTGCTCCACGTCTGCATAGCAACCGACCTGCTGGAGAGTTCAGGGCAGGGCGGAGCATGGTCTTCGAGAGTACGGGATCGGCTGGTCGAACCGTCAGCCGCGCTGATATCCTCGTATGACGAGGGCGCATCAAACAGGCAGGTATGGAGCTCGTCAGCGCTCGTAGCTGCCAATGCGCTTCTGGGCAGGCAGGGCAGTGCCATGCGCCGGGCGGAGGGCCAGTTCGGCACGCTGTACCACGTCGAGCATGGATTCCTTCGGGACGGCACCTGGTACGAGGGGGAGAACTACCATCAGTTCGCCCAGCGCGGCTTGTGGTACGGGGTCACGCTCTACGAGGCCCTGGGCGGCGAGCTCGGTGCGGAACTGGAGCAGCGATGGCATCTCGCCACCATGGCACCCTTTGCAACCGCGCTGCCGGACCTCACGCTGCCCGCACGCAAGGACTCGCAGTGGCGTACGTCGCTGCGTCAGTGGCGTTTCGCGGAACAGGCGGAGCTGGGACTCGTCAGGTGGCCTGACGACGCTGAGCTCGCGGCCCTGCTCCACCAGCTGTACTCGGTGGAACTGGAGCATCGCAACACGGGCAGGGCCACCAGCACGGGTGAGGCCGAGCGCAACTCGCCCGCCTCGGGTCTCTCGCGCGCAGATCTGGGGTGGAAGTCGCTGCTCTTTGCACTGGCGGAGCTGCCGGAGGGTACTGACCGTTCGGAATCACGTGTCCTCTCACGCAGCGTGCTTCAGCGCGACCAGGGCTACGCCGTGATCCGACGCGGCGGTGGCAGGGTTTACGCCGCGCTGGATTACGGAAGTGGCGGAGGCGGGCACGGCCACCCCGATCACCTGAACCTGGTGTTGCAGCAGGGTGAAGTTCGCTGGTTCGACGATCCCGGTACGGGATCCTACACCGACCCGTCGCTTCGCTGGTATCGCAGCTCGATGGCGCACCACGTTCCCATCGTGAATGGCCGGACGCAACGGCAGGTCGCCGCAAGGCTGCTGGCCTATCACGATGGCGCGGAAGTGTCCCTCGTGGCGGCACGGGCCGACGACCTGGCTCCCGGCATTCGCGTCAGGCGGGCGCTCTGCGTGATGCCCGATTACCTGATAGACGACCTCGAGTGGAGCGGCGAGGATGCGGAATTCCTGGACCTGCCTGTTCACCTCCCGCTTGAGGTAGAAGGTGCCAGGGAATGGAGCGACTTTGCTCCGCAGCCCGCGGGACAGCCGGACCCTGGGTATTCGTGGCTCCAGGGTGCGCGGTATGTCCGGCCTGGAGCAGAGGTTTGCCGGGTGCGAGCTCGGAAAGGTGCGGCCTGTCTGGATGGATGGCTGCTCGCCGGGTCCGACGCACTCCTGTGGCATGCCGAGGCGCCCTCCGCGCCGGGCGAAGCGGAGCGCACGAGGAACATCACGGTCGTACGCGTCCCGCGTCCAGCTGGACGCGTCACGACCGTTTGGTCCTGGGATGGCAGCATCTCCGGCGTGCAGGTCTTCCGGCCTCACGGTAGCGTCGCGCTCGGCCTCGAGGTCAGGACATGTCATGGCAGCACACACGAGCACCTGATCGAACGCCACGGGTGGACCGTGAGCGTGTCGGAAGGCCCGGTGAGTGCAGTACGCATTCCGATAGACGACCCGGATGACGGCGAGCAGGGCAAACGGAGAGGCGAGGAGAACGCGATGTCCGGAAGGACACGGGGTGAAGGGAGGACGGGACGATCCGCATGGGCAGCAACAGGGCCCGCGCCAACCGCCTACCGCGTTCCGAGGCTTCCCGTGGATTCCTGGAGCTTCTCGGGACGTTCGCTCAGCACGGCCGCAGCTGCATTCGATCTCGGCGAGGCGCACTGGCGTGGCACCGAGCAGTCGTGGGAGGAGGCCGGGTCACCGTCCGCCCGAGTGCGGATCGCCGCTCTGGCGGAATCGCTCGCGCTCGAAGTGGACATGAGGAAGATCACGCCCTTCTTCGCAGCCGCGCGGGCGGATAACCCACTGGACAACGAGCATCCTGACATCAATAGCGACGGTGTGCAGCTGCACATTGCACGAGGCGGTCGCCTCGAAGATCCTCTCGTGTGGCTGCTGGTGCCGGAACCAGGCGTCAGTTCCGTCAGGATCTCGCCCCGCACGGCCGGCGCCAGTGAAGTTGACATCGTCGTTCGCTGGTGGGAGACGTCCACCGGCTGGGCATTGCGCGCAGACGTTCCGCTGCGTGAGGTGGCCTTCGGGTTACCCGAAGTCGTGCTCCTGGACGTACTCATCAACGAGATTTCGGCTGAGCGGGAGCGCCGGCGTGGCCAGCTGGTACTCTCCGGGGCACGCGGCGAGAATGCGTGGCTGCGCGGTGACCGACAGGACGTGCAGCGATTCCTGAAACTGCAGATTCATGGCTGAGCCGACGGAGGCGCCTGCCGCGTACGAGCCGAAGTCGCGGGCGATGGACAGGGTTCGCGTGGTACTGTTCGAGCCTCAGGACCCCGTGAACATCGCAGCTACCGTACGAGCGATGAAGAACATGGGTGCGTGGAACCTGGTGCTCGTCAGGCCGGTGGCGTACGACCCGGAATGGATCCAGAAGATCGCTCACGACACTCGCGATGTGGTTGCCCGGATCGAGCACGTTTCGACTCTCGACGATGCTCTCGATGGCTGCTCCATGGTGGCGGCGTTCACCGGCAGGCGGCGCGCGGCCGACTGGCGCATAGCATCGCCGCGGGAGCTTGCCCCCGAGCTGATCGAACGTGCGAGCGAGTCGCCCGTCGCGCTGTTGTTTGGGCGTGAGGACCACGGGCTGCCGAACGAAGCCCTGGACCGGTCCGACGTGATCGTTCATGTCCCGACCACGGAGCACTCGTCGCTCAACCTGGCGCAGGCGGTACTGCTGGCGCTGTACGAGCTTCACCTGGTCGCCGGCGAAACGCGTGCGCTGTCTCCTCCGCGCAAGGACGCTCCACTGGCGGAACACGCCCAGCGCGAGGCGTTCTTCCACGACGCGACCGCCTCGCTCCACGCCATCGATTTCTTCAAGACCCGCAACCCCGAGCTGGTTCTCCGAACTCTCAGGTCGCTGACCTACCGCGCGCAGCCGGACGCGCGGGAGCTCGGCCTGGTTCGCGCCATGTTCATCGAGGTGCGTCGCGCCATGGACAGGGCGCGCGAGGCGGCGCTAGGCAGGGAACGACCACGCGGTGGAAGAGGGACTGGCGATAGCGAGGATGCGAGGTGGCGTGAGCGCGCCGCCTCGGCAGTCGCAGGCGGTGCTTCCACGGGGAGCAAGCGGGTGGAGGCACTCTACGGCCTGCCTGACGAGCAGGGCCCGTCGCACTATCGCATTGCACGCGGATGTCGCGTGGTGACCGCCGGCGACCGGGAACTGGTGGATCTCACCATGGCGCTTGGCTCCGTCGCGCTCGGCTACGCTGATCACGAGGTGTGCAGGGCTGTCGCGTCTGCCGCGCAGGCAGGGAACGTGTCCGGTCTTTCCAGCACACTTGAGGTGGAGATCGCCGAACGACTTCGAGACGTCGTGCCTTGTGCCGAGCAGACCCGCTTCCTGAAAAGCGGCGCCGAGGGCGTGGCGGCCGCCGTGCGTCTCGCTAGAGCTGCAACCGGGCGAACGCATGTCGTTGCCAGCGGCTACTTCGGGTGGCTGGACTGGTGTAGCGGCGCCGAGGGGGTGCCTGTTGGAGTGCGCCGGGATGTGACCCACGTTCCGTTCAATGATGTGAGCGCCCTGCGCCAGGCCGTGGACAACGCCGGCCGGGACCTGGCGGCGATCGTCATCGAGCCGGTCGTGGAGCAGCCCCCTGACGACGCGTGGCTGCGTGCCGCACGAGAGATGTGCGACCAGGCAGGGGCCGTTCTCGTGTTCGATGAGATCAAGACCGGCTTCCGCTTTGCGCCCGGAGGCTGGCAGGAGCGATGCGGAATCATGCCGGACGTGGCAGTCTTTTCCAAGGCGCTGGCGAACGGGTACCCGCTGTCGGCGGTGACGGGGAGCAGCAGCGTGATGGAGGTGGCCACGAGGACCTGGATATCCAGCACGCTTGCAGGGGAAGCCACGGCGCTCGCGGCCGCCGGCGCGGTACTCAGGCGACACGAGCGGATGGACGTATGCGGACGACTGGCACAGATTGGGGCCGAGCTGCGAAGCACGGTCGCTCGAGTGCTCGAGAAGGAAGGGGTGGACTCCGTGTCCATCGAAGGGCTGGACGCGATGTGGTTCCTGCGGTTCCCGAATCCGGACGACGAGCGCGTCTTCCTGCGGGCGGCGCGCAATGCCGGCGTGCTCTTCAAGCGCGGTGCATACTGCTTTGCATCGCTCGCGCACGACGACGGTGCGTTTGCCGCCGTAGCTAACGCGGCGGCGGCCGGCGCACGAGCGCTCCGGAGCCGGGGCTCGCCGGAGTGAGCGGTCCCGACAGCCGAGGTCATGATGCCTGACGATCGCACGATGGCAGGTTGGCCGGTCGGTACTCCGCCGCTCGCCGGTACCGATCCGTTGATAGACGTGCATGCCCACTTCTTCCACGAGGGTTGTGGACGAAGCGACTGGCGCGAGGTGAACGCAGCGAGAATCCGGGCAGGCGAGCGGATCGGCATCTCCTGTCATGTGGCGTCAATCCTCGGAACCTGGGGACACCGCTCGCCGGTCTACTTCCCGTCGCTGCAGGACGTGGAAGAAGGGAACGACGCCATGTTGCGAATGCAGGGCGAGCTTGGCGCCAGGGTCCGCGGCTACGCTGTGGTCAATCCCAACTTCACCAGCCATTCGCTCGCCGAGATAGAGCGCTGCCGGGATGCGGGTGCGGTCGGAGTGAAGCTGCTCGCGAGCAGGCGGGCGGCTGATCCGCTGCTCAGCGACATCGCACTGCTCGCATCGGAACTGGGCTTGCCGATTCTGCACCACGCGTGGCAGAATCGCACCCGTCACTGGCCACAGCAGGATGCTTCAGACGCAACGGATATCGTGAGGCTCGCCGAGAAGCATCCACGGCTGAACGTGATCCTCGCGCACATCGGTGGGGGAGGGGATTACAGCCATACGTTCCATGTCGTGCGCGACCAGAAGAACGTCTTCCTGGACCTTTCAGGGAGCGGTACCGACAGGGGGATGCTCGACCGGGCGCTCGAGGCGGTCGGGCCGGGCCGCCTCCTGTGGGCGTGCGACGTAACCATGGAAACGGGTTTGGCCAAGCTTCGGGCGCTGCAGGTGCTCGGACTGTCTCAGAGTGACATGTCAGACATCCGCTGGCGGAATGCCGCTCGAATCTTCCCGAGAGGCGCATTTCCCGACATAGTCGGGTCGGAGGTAACGGCGTGACTGCCAGGCGTGTGGACGTTCACTGTTATGTGGGCGGGTATCCGTTCAGGCATGTCCCGCACCCGGAGCCGGCCGTTCTCGCGCGTGTAAACGAGCGCGAGGGGCTGCACTCGGCGTGGGTTGGGCATCTTCCGTCGGCGTACTGGCGGGATCCCACGCCGGGGAACATGGAGCTGTACTCCCTCCTGGCGCCCTTCGCCACACGACTGCGACCGGTTCCCGCGATACGTCCCGACTGGCCGAGGTGGCAGCACGCGATCGCGGATGCGCGCACGCAGGAGGCGCCGGCAGTCCGCGCGTACCCGCAGCTCTGGGGCCTGTCGGGAGAGGACCCCCGCCTCGTGAGGCTCGCCAATGCGTGCGGAGAGGCCGGGATGGTGCTGCAGCTTGCCGTTCGCTTCGAGGACTTGCGCCAGCGTCACCCGCTCGACGTTTCGGGAGACCTTCCCGCCTCCACGGCGCGCGAACTGGTGCGCCGCGCACGCAACGCGCGTGTCATGGTTCTTGGCGCCGGCCGGGACTGGATACGGGAGTTGCACTGGGGCCTGACACCTGACGAGCAGGATCGTGTGCTCTACGACATCTCGTGGGTATGGGGTCCTCCGGAAGATCACCTGGCCGGACTGATACGCGAGCTGGGAGAGGGACGCCTGTGCTTTGGCACCGGATGGCCGCTCCGCCTGACGCAGACGCCGACGGCGAACCTCGAGCTCCTGCCGGAGGAACTGCTGCCGGTGTCGCTGGCGGACGTGGAGGCTTTCGCGGCAGGCTGAGGAGAAGGCCCCCAGGGTCGCGCGCTCCCCCCAGCCATGGCGCGCTCCCGTTCGTGGCCGTACACTGGGGCCATGATCAGGGTCTCGGTTGATGCGCCCGATCGCGAGTTCCACGAGGTCCAACATGCCCTCGCCGGTCCTCCCCATCCATCGTGTGGGCGAGGCCGGGGATTTCGTCTACTTCGCGATGGCGTACGTGGACGGCGACACGTTAGGCGACCGGCTTCGAAGCAGGGGGAAGCTTTCGTCCGAGGAGGCAACACGAGTCCTTCGCGAGACCGCATGGGCCCTCGCATACGCTAATGCCCAGGGCGTCGTGCATCGCGACGTGAAGCCTGAGAACATCCTGATCGAGCGCGACAGCGGACGGATCCTGGTGAGTGACTTCGGTATTGCGCACGTGCAGGAAGACGGCGACCACGATGTCACTCGCCCTGAAGACGTCATGGGCACGGCTCATTACATGAGTCCCGAGCAGGCTTCGGCATCGCCCGTGGATGGACGAAGCGACCTGTATTCCCTCGGTGTAGTTGGCTACGTCGCGCTTTCAGGAAAGCTGCCTTTCGATGGGGACTCCAGAGAAGGCATTCTCGCGCGCCACCTGAACGAGCTGCCGGAGCCGCTGCGCAGGCACGCGCCACACGTACCTGCAGCGCTCGCGTCAGCAGTCGAACGGTGCCTCGCAAAGTCTCCTGATGGACGATTCGCGAGTGGGGAGGCACTCGCGGAAGCGCTTGCGCCCGAATCGGGGAGAAAGCAAGAGCTTCCACTGCCTTTACGGGCGTGGGCTCAGGCGCGCGATCCCATGCGAGCAGCCTACCTCGCATTCAGCGGGATCTCGGGGCTGATGGTTCTCTCGATCGCCGGCCTGGAGCGGGTTACCCCGGGTCTGTGGTTGGGCATCCCGCTGATTCCGCGGGTGCCGATCGCGCTCTTCGAGTTGCGACAGGCGGCCAGGATTCTGAAGCAGGGTTACGCGTTGGCGGACATTCGCCTTGCCATCAATGAGGCTACGGCGAGGCGTCGCGAGGAGCTCGATGCGGAACTCGACGAGGCCCCATCGCCGCTCGTCAGGCTGCTCCGCGGGCTCGGCTGGGCCTGCGTCACACTGTTCGGAGGCTTCGTGGTCCTTGCCAACGTGCTGGATCCGGCCACACTGGAGATCCTGGCCCGACCCGTCACGGCCCTGCTCGACGGAAAGACCGTGTTGACGGCATTTCGCCTTGCCTGGCTAGTCGTGTTGGCCGGACCTTCGGCCCTCGTCCTGGCAAGCGCCCTCGGTGCACCGCCTCTCGGTCGCTCTCTCAAGATTCGCGCGGCGGGGCGCATCAGGCAGTGGTGGTGGAACTCCAGAATGGGGGAATGGACTGCCCGCCTCGTGAATCGGGGGAGCACGGGATCACCTTCTGCGTTGGTGGCTCGGCCGACCGAAATGGCGCTCGGGCTGGCAACTGCGGACATCTTCAGGTCCCTGCCTTCGGCGCTCAAGTCCGAGCTGGAGGGAATCCCCGGGATAGTCCGCCGTCTGGAGCAGCGTGCCGTACAGGCGCGCGGTCGTCTGGAGGAACTGCAGGCGCTGCACAGGGAGGCGGAAGGCGAGGCGGCAGCGGCGTCCGCAGCGCGGGGTGCAGTGCACGACGCCACGCTCCTGGCGCGGCGAGTGGAGGCCGTCCGTGCGATCGCCTCTGCTCGCGATCTTGCCAGAGAGGAGCTGTCGCGCGCCGTTGCCGCGCTCGAGCGCATCCGTCTGGACCTGCTGCGGTTGGCGGCGGGGAATCTGCTGCCGTCCGATGTGACCACCTTCATCGGAGAGGCGGAGCGCGCCGTGGAGGAGCTTTCCTGTCTGGTGGAGGCCAGGCAGGAGGTGGAGCGGTTGACGGCGGAGCGGGCGTTGCCGGGCTCGACCGACTCGCTGCCGGACGCGGGTGCCTGACGAAGGCGCGGAGCCTGGAGCCTGCGGACCTGCGCTCGCCAGTTACTCCCCGGCGTCCGGGTATACGACAGCCCTACTGGCTAAGAGTATGCAGGGGGGCGCTTCGTCGGCACTTGGACGTGTGCATGCCGGTGCACATGTGCATGTAATTGCATATCATGTGTGTGCGCGGTTCAGATGGCCTTGCGTTGAACCCCTCTCTCGGGCAGATTGCCGCGCGTCGTTCATGCAGGTGCAATAGTAGCAGGCATTTCCGAGTGAAACATTCGGGTATTCAGCCAGTCAAACAGGTCGCCGAATGATTAATGGTAGGAAGTGGGCTGCAGTTCCGGGCCTCGCTGTCATAGCTGTTGCAGCCACGCTCCTGTCCGCGTACAGCGGAGCTCAGGCTGCTCAGCAGGCATCAGCACAACCCGCTTCCCAAGTGGATTCGCGGGACCCCGCAGTGATAAAGGCGGCCATGGATACCGTCGCCGAACGCGGGCCCTGGGCATACAGCGCTGCATCCTCGGACGTGGGCTATTCGCCGGAGCAGCCGATCGCGTTTCCGCATCCCGTGCACGTGCAGGGAGCGGGAATGAACTGTCTCTACTGCCACAACTCCGCAACCAAGTCACCGGATCCGGGACTTCCGGCGGTTGAGACGTGCATGGGCTGCCACCAGGTCGTGGCAACGTCGAGCCCCGAGATACAGAAGCTCGCGCAGTACTACAGCGACTCGCTTCCCGTGCCGTGGGTTCGTATCCACCGCGTACCGAAGTACGTGCAGTTCCCGCATCAGCGTCACGTGAACGGCGGCGTCAGCTGCCAGACGTGTCACGGCCAGGTGCAGGAGATGCCGCGCGTGTTCCAGTACTCTTCGCTTAACATGGGCTGGTGCGTGAACTGCCACGTCGAGCGGCAGGTGCGGTACGACTGCGCCACCTGCCACTACTGATCGTCGTGTCCTTCGTCACCGTCCTCACGCGGTCCTGCTCGTTCGCAGCGGCGAGCGAGTGCGGGACCGACTCGGGGTTTGATCGCACATGAGCACATCATCGGGACCCTCGGGAGTCAAGCGTCGCTCCTTCCTCAAGGTTCTCGGGGCCTCCGGCGTCGCCGCCGGAGCAGTGGGGTGCAGCTCGGATCGTGTCGAGAAGCTGATCCCATACCTCAACAGCCCGGACAACACCGTTCCGGGCGTATCCAACTACTACGCCACCACGTGCCGCGAATGCTCGGCCGGCTGCGGGCTGATCGCGGAGGTTCGCGACGGTCGCGTCATCAAGCTGGAGGGCAATCCGGAGCACCCGCTCAACCAGGGCGCTCTGTGCTCGCGTGGTCAGGCTGCGTTGCAGGGCCTCTACAACCCGGATCGCTATCGCGGTCCCATGCTTCGCGAGGGCGACGCCCTGGTGCCCGTCACCTGGGAGCGTGCCCTGCAGGAGCTGGACGCGCGCCTTTCGCAGGCGAGCGGGCTCGAGAACGCCGTCTTCATCAACCAGCATGAGAGCGGCAGCTTCCCGGCGCTGCTTGACGAGTGGCTCGCCTCACGCGGCATGCCGCCTCACGTGAGCGTGGACGCGGACGTCAACATGCCCGCGGTGGAGGCCCATCGTGAGGCATACGGCGTCGCATGGCCGGCGCACGACTTCACCGCCGCCAGGCTCATCGTCTCGATAGGCGCCGACTTCCTGGACGACTGGGGCGCCGTGGTCCCGCAGCAGCTCTCGTTTGCGGACGCGCGGGCGAAGCTCGCGAATGCACCCCGCTTCGTGTACATCGGGTCGCGCCGGTCCCTCACGGGCCTCAACGCGGACGAGTGGATCGCATGCCGCCCGGGCACCGAGCTGATGATGGTGCAGGCGCTCGCCGGCCAGGTGCCCGTGGCGCAGGCCGCAGAGGCTGCGGGGGCCAACGCTGCACAGCTCGAGGCGCTCGTCGCCGAGCTGCGCGGCGCCGGCGCGAGCATGATCCTCGCCGGCACCCGCGGAACGGACGCCACCGAGGTCGCCCGTGCAGCCGCAGCGCTCAACCAGTCGCTCGGCAACGTCGGCACGACCATCCGCCCCGACAGGGCGCTCACGTCCTTCGAGGGGCTCAGCAGCGCTTCCACGCTCAAGGCGGTAGCGGAGCGCATGAGCTCCGGTTCGGTGCCCGTGGTGTTCGTGCGCGGTGCCAACCCGGTGTTCACCTCCGCGCCCGCATCAGGCTTCGCGCAGGCGTTCCAGTCCGTGCCGTTCAAGGTCAGCTTCTCCAGCTACCCTGATGAGACGGCCGAGCTGTGCGACCTGATTCTTCCGGATCATCACGCGCTCGAGTCGTGGGGCACCGCGCAGCCGCTGGCCGGCACCATCGGCATGCAGCAGCCCGTGATGAAGCCGGTGTTCAACACGCGCGCAACCGCAGACGTCCTGCTCGCGCTCGGCGCGTCCGGCACGGGTGCGTCCATCGCATCCGCGAAGGGCGACTCGCCTTACCGCCAGCGTCTTGCGGCAAGCTTCCCCGGTGGCGTGGACGGCTTCATCACCGCCACCACGTCCGGCATGGCGCAGGGTACGACCGCCAGCGCCGGGCCGCGACCCGCGATCGCTCCGGCCGCCGCCGAACCGTCCACGCCGATCGGCCAGACGGAGGGCGACTTCTACCTGCATGTCTACCCGTCACCGCTGCTGGGCACCGGTGCGGGCGCCAACAAGCCGTGGCTGCAGGAGCTGGCGGATCCGGTCACCAAGCTGGCGTGGCAGAGCTGGGTGGAAATCCACCCGACCACCGCTCAGCGACTCGGCGTGGAGAACGGTGACCACCTGACGATCACCACCAGCGCCGGCAGCGTGACCGCTCCCGCATACGTGTACCTGGGCGTTCAGCCCGACACGGTGGCCATGCCCCTCGGGCGTGGACACACCGCGTACGGTCGTTATGCACGGAACATCGGCGTGAATCCGCTGGTGGTACTGCCGCCTGCGGCCGACGCCGTGTCCGGCGCGATCGCTTACACGTCAACGCGGTGCAGGGTTGAGAGGGCCGGGTCGCACGAGCCGCTCGTCACCACCGAAGGTTCTGCACGACAGCACGGGCGCGGCATCGCGCAGGCGCTCACCGTGGCGGAACTGACCGCACTGCAGGACGGCACGGGCGGCGACGACGACCACGCTCACGATTTCCCTGGAAAGCCGTCCTACTCCGCGCTTCCGGGGTTGCGTTCGCCGATCGCTGCGGATGCGCAGGGTGAGCTGGCCGACTCGTCAGCGGCGCAGAAGGGCATGTACGACCCGAACCACTGGAGCGGGATGGCGCGTCGCCGCTGGGCGATGACCATTGACCTCGCCCGGTGCACGGGATGCTCCGCGTGCGTCACGGCCTGCTACGCAGAGAACAACATTCCCACTGTCGGTGCGCCCTGGCAGGGCAGGGCGACGTCTCCCGTCACATGGGACGAGCGCCCCGGTGCCAACATCATCAAGGGGCGCGAGATGACGTGGATCCGCATCGAGCGCTACTACGAGGGCGGGCACGACAACGGTACGGACTTCGAGACGAGGTTCGTTCCGATGCTCTGCCAGCACTGCGGTAACGCGCCGTGCGAGCCAGTGTGCCCGGTGTACGCCACGTACCATGCCCCGGACGGGCTCAACGTGCAGGTGTACAACCGCTGCGTGGGAACCCGCTACTGCTCGAACAACTGCCCCTACAAGGTTCGCTACTACAACTGGTTCGGATATGGTGAGCCGAACCGTCGCCAGTACGCGTTCCCCGAGCCGCTCAACTGGCAGCTCAACCCGGACGTGACAGTCCGCGGCAAGGGCGTGATGGAGAAGTGCACGTTCTGCGTGCAGCGCATTCGTGAGGCCGAGCATCGTGCAAGCTCGGAGCAGCGGGAGCTGCAGGCGGACGAGTTCACCGTGGCATGCGCACAGGCATGTCCGTCGCGTGCCATAGTGTTCGGGGATGCTGCCGACGCCACCTGGTCAGTTGCGCAGATGGCGGTGGACAAGCGTGCCTATCACGTGTTCGAGGACCTCAGCACCTTTACCGCCGTGGTCTATCTGAAGAAGGTCAATCATCCGGCGCCCGCCGCGCCGGTTCAGGCATAGGGGGCGAGACATGGCGACTACCGTCGAGCCCTACAGGACCGGACAGCGTCCGAACGTCGCGTCTGCCGACGTTCAGCTGCCTGCGGTTCGCAACTACGAGCAGGTTGACGAAGAGATCATCGGTACGCTGCGACCCACCGGGAAGTGGTTCGCAGCGCTGGGTGTCGCGATTCTCTTCATGCTCGTGGGAGCGTCCACCTGGGCGTACCAGATCTACTGGGGTCTCGGGCAGGCCGGCTACGAGCCGCCGGTGATGTGGGGCGTGTACATCATCACCTTCGTGTTCTGGGTCGGTATCGGACACGCAGGAACGCTCATCTCCGCAATTCTGTACCTGTTCCGGGCGGGCTTCCGGACCACCATCTATCGCGCGGCAGAGGCGATGACGGTGTTCGCGGTGATGACCGCAGGACTGTTCCCGATCATTCACATCGGGCGGCCCTGGAAGTTCTTCTGGCTGCTGCCGTATCCCAACTGGCGACTCATCTGGCCGCAGTTCAAGAGCCCGCTGGTGTGGGACGTGTTCGCGATCTCCACGTACCTCACGATATCCACCACGTTCCTATACGTGGGGCTCATCCCGGATATCGCGGTGCTTCGCGATCGTGAAACGAATCCCATCCGCAAGCGGATCTTCTCCATCCTCTCCCTCGGCTGGCGCAACAGCGAGAGGGAATGGCGTCACTTCGCGCGCGCCTACCTCTTCCTCGCCGCGTTGAGCACCCCGCTGGTGCTGTCGGTGCACTCGGTGGTGTCCTTCGACTTCTCGGTGGCGATGGTGCCCGGATGGCACGCCACGATCTTCCCGCCGTACTTCGTTGCCGGGGCGATCTTCTCCGGATTCGCGATGGTGTGGACGATCATGATCCCCATCCGGAAGTGGTGGAAGCTCGAGCACTACGTGACGCTGAACCACCTGGACGCCACTGCCAAGGTGGTGCTGCTTACCTCGCTGGTGGTGGGCAGTGCGTACATGATCGAGTTCTTCGTTGCCTGGTACTCGGGAGTCGGCACGGAGCAGGAGTACATGTGGAACCGCGTGTTCGGCCAGTGGTGGTGGGCTGAATGGACGCTGCTCACGTGCAACATGATCCTGCCGCTCACGCTGTTCTCGCAGAACCTGCGCAGGAATCCCGCGTGGCTGTTCATCCTCTCGATATTCATCAATATCGGGATGTGGTTCGAGCGGTTCGTGATCGTGATTCCGTCGCTGTCGCACGAGTGGGAGCCGTGGCAGTGGAGCAGCTACACGCCGTCGTGGGTGGACATGGCGTTCCTTGCCGGATCGTTCGGCTGGTTCTTCATGTGGTTCCTCCTGTTCGTCAGGCAGCTGCCGGTGCTGGCGATCAGCGAGGTGAAGGAGATCGTGCCGCCGCGTATCCGTCCCAGGTCGTCGTCTGGAGCCGGTTCCCCGGCTACGGGAGGGCACTGATATGGTAGGCGTACTTGCAGCCTTCAATGAGCTGGATTCCACCACTCATGCCATCGAGGAGCTGAAGCGGAACGGCTTCAACGACTTCGATGTGTATTCTCCCACCCCGCGGCACGAGCTGGAGCATGCGGTTCATCCGCCGGTAAGCAAGGTGAGGATGTTCACCCTTATCGGCGGCCTGCTCGGCGCGACGTTCGGGTACTGGGTGGCGGTGTGGACCTCGGACTACTGGCCCCTGGTGGTTGGAGGCAAGGCCATCGCTTCGTGGATTCCCTATACCATCATCGGCTTCGAGATGATGGTGCTCGTGGGCGGACTTTCGAGCGTGGCGGGAATGTTCATACTCGGCGGCCTCCCGCGCCTGACGAAGACGGTTGGCTACGACGTGCGTTTCAGCAACGCGAGCTTTGGAATCTTCGTGCGCTGCGCGCCCGACAAGGCCGCTGCGGTGGAGAACATCCTCCACGGGCAGGGTGCTGCGGAGGTGCGTCGTGAGCGCTGACGTTTACGGAGTAACGGAAGTGTTCCGATCCCTGCTTCCCTCGCTTGGTCGGGTGGCTCGCGTGGCCGGAGTGGCGGCGGTGCCGCTGGTCTTCGGGGCGTGCGAGTGGTTCACGGACTTCAAGCAGCAGCCCAAGCTGGAGTCATGGGAGTCGTACGGTTTTGCCAATGCAGGCCTGGACTCCATGTCAACGGACACCATCCCGATGCGCGGGCAGCCTGCCGGATCCATTCCGATGAGCGGCGCCGCGGTTCCGGTGTGGCGGGTATCGTACTCGCGCCTGCCGGCCACCATTGACTCGGTGGCCGCGCTGGTGACGAATCCGGTGCCGATGAGCCAGGAGTCCATTGACCGGGGGCGGATGCACTACCAGATCAACTGTGCAACCTGCCACGGCGATACCGGAGCAGGAGACGGTCGTTCCACGTACTTCGGCATGATCCCGTTCCCGATCAACGCGGGTGCGGCCGTGACCAGGTCGGATGGTTACATCTGGGCGATCATCCGCAACGGTCGTGGACTGATGCCCACCTACAACCGTATTGACGAGATGGATCGCTGGGACGTGGTGAACTACGTTCGGGCGCTCCAGGGCCAGGCCGCAGGGCTCACCGTGGAGACGGGGCCGCTCGCGGCGCCTGGCGAGGGAGGCGAGTTCGTGCCTCGCGGTACCGGTATCGCGCCAACGCGTCCGGTGCCGCACAGGAAGCCGTCCACGTGGCTGCAGCCCCAGGCTGCGCCTGCTCAGGGCGGGGCTGCGCCTTCCGCTGCCCAGCCCGCTGATACAGGGAGCAACTCGTGAGTTCGAACGCACAGCTATTCCCGCCGCGGTCCGAGGTCCAGAGCCGTATAACGGCGCCCATCCCGCGCTCGATCACCATGGCCTGCCTGGCCATGGCCGCGCTCGGAGCCGCAGTGTTCGTCATCGGGCTCTTCGCCGACCCGACTCGCGTCTGGCGGTCGCTGCACTTCAACTGGCTGTTCTTCACGGTGATGTCCTCGGCCGCGGTGGTTTTCGTGGCCGTCATGCGCCTCGCCACGGCAAGGTGGTCTCGGCCCGTGGCGCGGTTCCTCGAAGGCTACGTGGCATTCCTGCCCATAGCCTTCGTGCTCCTGCTGCTGATCCTTCTGTTCGGCAGCAACCATGTGTTCACCTGGACGCATGAGGCTCCGCCTGCTGCCTCCAAGGCCGCATACCTGGCGCCCGGATTCTTCTACACCCGCGTGATCCTCATCTTCGGGATCATCTGTGCACTGAGCGTGTGGTACATCTGGACCACGCTCAAGCTGGACGTGGGTGTGACTTCTGAGGACCAGCTGCCGCACGCGAACGGAGGCTGGGCTGCCGGCATTCGCGCGCGCATGCGCGAGTCGTTCGGCAGCGACGAGCGCCGCGCGCTGCACAGCGTGCACTCAATCCAGGGCAAGATCGCAGTGATGCTGTGCATCGCCTTCGGCATGGGATGGGTGGTGCTGTCGTGGGACCTCGCCATGACGCTCTCGCTGCACTTCCAGTCCACCATGTACGGCTGGCAGTTCTTCATGGGCGGATGGCTGGCAATGCTCATGACGTGGGGCATGCTCACCATGTGGTGGCAGTCGCACCTCAAGGTGAACGACCTCGTGACGAAGGTGCACTTCCATGACATCGGAAAGCTCGCGTTCGCCTTCACCGCTTTCTGGGGCTACCTCACCTTCAGCCAGTACCTGATCATCTGGTTCGGCAACTGGTACGAGGAGACGCACTACTATCGCCTGCGGCTGATGCCGCCCTACACGTGGATCACGGTGTCGGTCTTCGCAATGGCGTTCATCGTGCCGTTCTTCGGGCTGATGGGCAAGGCGCCCAAGCTGCACAAGCCCACGTTCACGGTGATCGCGACCATCTGCACCTTGGGCGTCTGGCTGCACCGGTACATCGAGGTTTACCCGTCCACGTTCGGCGAGGTCACCACGCTTCCCTTCGGCCTCTGGGAGATCGGCGTGACCGTCGGCATGATCGGGCTGTGGGGCTTCTCGTACGTGAAGTTCATGGACGCCTTCCCGCGCATGCGGGTGCTGCTCATGACCTCGCCGTACCGGGATGAAGTTCAGGTGCCGGTTGACCCTCGCACCATGGAGCCCCTGCCGGCCCACGAGTGAGCCGGTCCGGTTTCACGGCGAAGTCCAGACTGCGGGGGCCTGACGACGATCGTCAGGCCCCCGTTCATTTCGCGCTCGCGAGGAGCTGCTCCAGCGCCGCGAGGGGAATCGCACCGGACTGCCGAGCTGTCTCGCGCCCGCCGCTGAACACGATGGTCGTGGGCACTCCCATGATCCCGAATCTTTGCGCCGTGGCCGGCGCCCGGTCGGTATCGAGCTTGGCCACCAGTGCCTTGCCAATGTTCTTCGCCGCCAGCTCGTCCACTGCTGGCGCCATCATCTTGCACGGGCCACACCAGGTGGCATGGAAGTCCACCAGCACCGGAACGGTGGAGCTCTCCACGGTGCGGGAGAAGCTCTCGTCATCCAGAGGCCAGGGCCTGTCGAGAAGCATGGGGCGCGTGCACTTGCCGCACTTGGGCCGGTCGGCAATTCTTTCTGCGAGCACGCGGTTCCACGTACCGCAGAACTGGCAGCGCACCGTCACGGAGGGGGACGCGGTTGTTGAGGGTGTGGCAGTCACGGCAGTTCCTCAGCGGGGCGTAATGAGGTATTATTAGGTTTGGGGCGGAAGCAGGCGGGCCGCACGGTCCTGCCTTCTCGCTCCCTGAAAATCGAGGGGCGTTAGCTCAGCTGGGAGAGCACCGGCTTTGCAAGCCGGGGGTCGTGGGTTCGAGCCCCACACGCTCCATGGGAAGGCATACTTGCAGTGATTCAAGCAGGCAACTGATGGCCGGCCCTCGCCGGCTTTTTGCCATGGCGGCCATAGCTCCGGGTCCACAATCCGTGTTGCAGTCGCCTTCCGGGACGCCGGAACAACCTTCTCACTCCCGAACATGACGACCACACAGTCACGCCTTCCACGAGAGGGTGAAGTCGCTCCTGACTTCACGCTTCCTTCCACGGACGGCAGCGACGTTACGCTCTCTTCGTTTCGCGGCTCCGAGGCTGTTCTCGTAGCCTTCTTCCCGCTTGCATTCACCGGCACGTGCACCACCGAGGTGTGCGCGTTCTCCGAAGATTACGACGTCTTCGCCGAAAAGGGAGTTCGTGTGCTGCCGGTGAGCGTGGATTCCATTCCCACGCTCCGCGAGTTCGCCTCCAGGTACAACCTGCGCACCCCGCTCCTCAGCGACTTCAAGCGCGAGGTGAGCCGTGAGTGGGGTCTCCTGAGGGACACCTTCTTCAGCGAGCGTGCCTATATCCTGATTGACAGGAACGGCACCGTGCGATGGGTGCATGTGGAGGACGTGCCGAGCAACCGTCGCGAGAACGAGGAGATTCTCGCGCGAATCGCCGAGCTCTAGTGGTCGTCAGGCACGGGCCGGGAGCGGCGCCATGAAGGTGCTCGTGATCGAGGACGATCCCACCGTGGGGCAGTTCGTGCGCCGCGGCTTGGAGGAGCACCGGTGGACCGTGGACCTGGTGACGGACGGCGAAGAGGGCGAGCAGCGTGCGCTCGAGGAGCCGTACGACATCGTGATCCTGGACATGCGCCTGCCGCGCCGCTCCGGGCTGGAAGTGCTGCACAACCTTCGTGCTCGCGGCTTCCAGACGCCCGTGCTGGTGCTCACGGCACAGGATGCCGTGGACGCGAAGGTGGAGACCCTTCGTGCCGGCGCCGACGATTACGTGACGAAGCCCTTCGCTTTCGAGGAGCTTCTCGCGCGGGTGGAGGTGCTCAGCCGCCGCCCGCGCGACATGGCGTCACCGGTCATCGAGGTCGCGGACCTCCAGCTCGACCAGAACACGCACGAGGTCCGTCGGGGCGGTGAACTCATCGAACTGACTCCGAAGGAATACGCGGTGCTGGAGTACCTCATGCGTAACGCGGGCAGGGTGATGAGCCGAACGCTGATCACCGAGTACGTGTGGGGGTATCACTTCGACACGGGAACGAACATTCTGGACGTGGTGATCAACCATCTCCGGAAGAAGATCGACGCACCTTTCGACAAGAAGCTCATTCAGACCGTTCGCGGCGTGGGCTACATCATCAAGCCCTGAGCCTCCACGCGGCGATCGCCGAGGCAGCATCCTGATCGCAGGGTCGGCATCCACTCGTTCGGATGTCGCATCCACTCGGGAGTCTCACCAACCCGGCTGACCGCCGCCTTCCGCGCCCCGCAGTATGGCGAGCATTCGCGTCAAGCTCACTTCCGGCTACGCCGTCGCACTGATCGCGTCCTTTGCGATCTTCGCGGCGGTGCTCTGGGGGCGCGCGCAGACTTCCACCCTGCAGGAGCGCGAACGCATCGCTTCGCTTCGGGTGCTCGAGCCGTACATCGGCTCGCGGGCGGAGATCGCGGCCGCGATCATTCGCGAGAAGGCCGTTCTGGGACCGGTGATCACCGAGGACTCCCTCGGCGTTCCGCAGCTGCGAAGGGACATTGTCGTGTCGCTGATGTCGGTGCCGGAGTACCTGATGGTCTTCGACACGGCGCAGCGCATGATCTACGCGTCCACGGACGTGCGGGCGCTGAACAGGGCAGTGGAGCCGGGCGCGGCATCCGGCTTTGCGAGGCGCGACTCGGGTGGTGCCGACTTCGAGCGGATCGTGTCGGGTGCGCGACGGCTGGAGCCCGCCTTTCGACTTGCCCGCCTTCAGGTGGATGGCGACGACGTGCTGATCACCGCGCGATTCATGTACGGCACCGGCGGCGTGGTGGAGCGCGTGGTAGCCGGCGCGAGGGTGGGAGCTTTCCTCCGAGAGGCGGAAACGACAAGGGAGCGGGACCTTCTGGTGGCGCTGCTGGCCACCACGCCAGTGATTCTCGTGGCAAGTATTGCTTGGGCGTGGATCCTGGCCGGCAGGACGGTTCGGCCCATCGATCGCATCATAGATGACCTGGAGGCGATCTCGGACGGCAGGAGCCTTCACCGCCGCCTGAAGGTGGACTCCAGCGGTGACGAGCTCGCCCGCCTCACGACGACGCTCAACGCCATGCTCGGGCGCCTGGAGAACTACTTCGGCGCACTGCGTCGCTTCACCGCGGACGCCAGCCATGAGCTCAAGACACCGCTCGCGGTGCTGCGGGCGGACGTGGAGCGGGCCATGGCCGTTGCCGGCTCGCCTGGCGACCAGCTCGTGTACCTGGAGGAGGCGCTGGCCGAGACGACGCGAATGGCCGATCTCGTGGAGCAGCTGCTGACCCTCGCGAGGGCGGACGAGGGGCGCTTCGACCTGCACAGGGAGCCGGTTGCGCTGGAACCGCTGGTGCGCGACGTCTACGAGACCGCTCTCATCCTCGGCGAGACCGCAGGGATCGAGGTGACCCTGCTGGAGGCCGCGCCTGCCACCGTGATGGGCGATCGCGTCAGGCTGCGCCAGCTCTTCCTGAACCTGGTGACGAACGCCATCAAGTACACGTCGCGCGGCGGTGAGGTGGAGCTGCAGTTGAGGGAGCAGGACGGGAACGTGATCTTCTCCGTCCGCGACACCGGAATAGGAATCGCCGCTGCCGACCTTCCGCACATCTTCGAGAGGTTCTGGCGCGCGGACCGAGTGCGGTCTCGCGCGGCCGAGCGTTCGGGGTTCGGTCTTGGACTGGCCATCAGCCAGTGGATCGCGCAGGCGCACGGAGGCAGCCTGACCGCCACGTCCCGCCTCACGCGCGGAAGCACCTTCACGGTGACGCTTCCGCTTGCGCCGGAGTGGATCGAGGAGCCTGACGAGCAGGCGGCGCCTGCCGAGCAGCCGGCGCGTCAGGCCTGAGGCCCGGATTCAGGTACGCTCTCCGGCGGTGCCGGTCGCGCCGGCCGCCCGGAGCCACCTGCCTGCCGCTCACGGCGCGTAGTGCCAGTCATGCCGATAGGAGGCTGAGGGGCAGGGGACCCTCCCGGACCTGCAGGACACCGCATGGTTCGCGCTAGCTCAGCGGCTGCGGTGAGTGGGGCAGCGACCGAACCTGGCTGGCATCTCGGTACTGCCGGCTGCCACCCGTATGCTCCTGCTTCACCGCGGGCGTCCGACGCACGCCCAGCAGCGACGGAGCAGGTCTGCGACCCGGCGGTGGTCTGCGACCAGGTAGCGGCCGGCGACTCGGAGCCTGCGCGGCACGCAAGACATGCTGTTGAGCCAGATGCGGCGCGGCGAATTGTTGTATGCAGATGGGGCGGACGCGAGGCGTCGCGCCACCCTCAGGGAGTGATCCTGAGCCACGCCTCAGGCCGTCGCTCGTGCAGACTGGAGGGCCGAAGGAATGGTCCGGTGCGCCGAGTGATCGCTGCTGGAAACCGCATTCGTGAATGCAGCCTGTGCGTTCGTCCGCAACTGTATGCGCCCTGTATGCAGGCGCATCCGTATGTCAAGTCCCGCACGCCAATCAGTTCGATTAAGGGAAATTGTAACTCCTGATTAAGGATTTCCTAATGTTCCAAGCGTTCCGCTGCCCCGGTACATGCATAGTTTTACGGTCAGTTCGCATGTCGGCATTCTTAACAACTCTGACGGGCCAGCCTGCATGTTCAACAATCTGATCGAGTCCAAGCGCAAGTCGCAGCGAAGTCTTGGCGGGACCACCTTCAGCATCATCCTTCATGGAGTGCTGATCGTGCTCGCCGTATTCGCTACGGCGAACGCTGCGATTCAGGAAGACGACGAGGTCCAGGAAAAGATCGAGTTCGTCGAGACGCCTGAGGACACCCCTGAGCCGGACGTGCCTGAGCCTGAGCCGCCGCCGCCGCCGCCCGATGTAGTAGCAGCGCCGCCGGCACCGAAGGGCTTCCAGGTGCTCCAGGCACCCGTGGACATTCCGGACGTGATTCCCGAGATCGACCTCACCCGCAAGGTGACGGACGAGCTGGACTTCTCCGGAAAGGGCGTGGCCGGTGGTATCGCCAAGGGTATCGAGGGCGCTCCGCCGCCGCCGGTCGTGACTGACCAGCCGTACTTCGAGTTCCAGGTGGAGAAGCAGGTTGCCGCTGCTCCGAACAGCGCGCAGCCGCGCTATCCCGAGATGCTTCGTTCGGCCGGAATTGCCGGAACGGTGCTCGCGGAGTTCGTCGTAGACACCACCGGACGGGTCGAGTCAGGCTCGTTCCGGGTGATCGAGAGTGACCACGAGCAGTTCACGCAGGCGGTGCGTCAGGCTCTGCCGCGCATGCGCTTCTACCCTGCCGAGATCGGCGGGCGGAAGGTGAAGCAGCTCGTGCAGCAGCCGTTCGTGTTCGCCATCCAGTAACCGGCGTTCCCCGGCCTCACGGGGCCGGATCGTTTCCCGTTCGTCCCTCAACCCTCAGGAGTCTCGATGCATCTCTCCATCTCCGAGCTTTGGGCGACCATGCCGTGGTTCGCCAAGTTCATCTGGTTCATTCTCGCAATCATGTCGGTCTGGTCGCTCTCCGTTTCCATCTCCAAGTGGTGGAACCTCCGGAAGGCACAGGCCGAGACCCGCAAGTTCGCACCTGAGTTCGCGCAGTTCCTGGAAGAGGACAACCTCGCCGAAGCCATCAAGCTCGCCGAGGGCTACAAGAAGTCTCACGTTGCCCGCGTGCTCGGCGGCGCACTGCAGGATGTGAAGCCGCTGATCATGGACGGATCCGTCACGGTGTCCGACATCAACTCGGCTGAGCGCGCGATCGAGCGCGAGATGATCATGATGGTCACCGAGCTGAAGCGCGGCACGCCGCTCCTCGCAACGGTCGCCTCCACGGCACCGTTCGTGGGACTGCTCGGAACGACCATGGGTATCGTGAACGCGTTCACGGGCATGGCCACGTCGGGTTCCGGTGGACTGGGTGCGATCTCGGCTGGTATTGCAGAGGCGCTTATCGCTACGGCCTTCGGTCTCCTGGTGGCCATTCCGGCGGTGTGGCTCTTCAACTACTTCCAGACGAAGATCGACAACCTGAACGCCGAGATGACGTACGTCTCCAAGGAACTCATCGACTACCTGATCAAGGGTGTGTCCGGAGAGTTCGGCCGCTCGCGCTTCACGCGTGAGTTCAATACGGCCGTGGGCGGGAACAACCCGATCTCGCAGTAAGCGAGAGCTGACGATTGCCGGGCGCCGTGAGCTGTTTCACGGCTCCCCCGGCTACGTCGAATCCCAACGGTCGAGGAGGATCAACTAATGGGCATGTCGGTAGGAGGAGGTAGCGGCGTCAAGTCGGAACCGAACGTGGTTCCCATGATTGACGTTATGCTCGTGCTCCTGATCATCTTCATGATCGTCATCCCGTCCATTGCCGCGGGTGCCACGGCCATTCCGCCCCAGGGCGTGAATCTCAAGCCGCATCCGGAGCAGGACCAGGATCAGATGCTCGTGATTGATGTTTCAGGTCAGTACTACCTGAACAAGAGTCCGATTCGCAATGAGACCCTTGGCGAGCACGTAAAGACCATTTACGACGCCAGGACCATTGACAAGATCATGTACGTGAAGGCGCACAAGGAACTGGAGTATTCCAAGGTTCTTGACGCCCTCGACATTCTCGGGCAGAGTGGAGTGCGCGTGTCGGCACTCGTCACCGAGCAGGAGCCTGGAACAGAGTCCACGGTGCCTGGCGATGTAAGCTCAACGCCTGGAGGTGGGTGATGGGTGCTCCAGTCGGTGGTTCCGACGATCTGAGGAGCGAGCCGAACCTCGTTCCGATGATCGACGTGCTCCTGGTGCTTCTGATCATCTTCATGATGATCATCCCGATGTCCCGGAAGGCGATCGACGTGCAGCTGCCGGACCCGAATCCGACAGTTCCGACGGTTCCGGTCGAGAGCAACCAGATCGTTCTCGAGGTTCTGCCTGACGGGAACTACCAGATCAACAACCAGCCGGTCGCTGCCGGCGGCCTGGATCGTCGCCTGCGGGAGATCTACGACCCGCGGCCCGACAAGATCATCTTCATCAAGGGCGCGCCGAACCTGAAGTATCAGGAGATCGTGAAGGCGATGGACATCGCCCGCGGTGCGGGCGTCAAGGTCATCGGCGTTCCGCCGAAGGACAAGTAGGGTCCAGGCGCGCCTCGCGGCGCCGGCGGTACCCTCGCGGCGGACGAACCCTTTTGGGGTCGTCCGCCGTATCATTCCACTGGGACAGCGATTGCAGGTGTCCCTCCAGCGCTGACAGCGCACAGGCCGGGTCATGGAACCGACCCGCCCGCCTCAAGGACGCAAGACACGCCAGACGCCGTGCACGACTTCGACTCTCATCACGAGGTCCCAGAGAGACCGCCCTACCGCCCCCCTGTCGGCATCCCCACGATGCAGAAGGACGGGCTGTGGCGTGGTATTCTGGCGTCGTCCGCGTTTCACCTCCTGATCGGGCTGCTCATAATCGTTCCAGTCATCACGATGGACGTGCGCGGCATGCGTGAGAGCCGCAGGGCGACGGGACTGGACGCCCTGGGCGGTGGCGGAGGAGGGAAGGGTGGCTCGGGCGGGGTGGTAGAGGAGGTCTTCTACCTGAACGTGGACGCCTCCACAGGCGAGGAGATGCTTCCAACGCCGACCGTCGCCCCGCCGCCGCAGCCGGAACCGCCGCCCGAACCTGAGCCGGTTCCGGAGCCAGAGCCGATTCCGCCGCCTCCGGTGCCTGAAACGGATACCCAGACATCCGCCGTGCCCCCTTCGTCCTCGGACACGGGCACGGCGTCGTCGTCTGTGGCATCCGCGGTATCGGGAAGCGGTGGGGGCACGGGCAACGATGGGACCACAGGGAGTGGCCCGGGCTCCGGGGGAGGTGTCGGCGCCGGTATCGGCACCGGGCGCGGGAGCGGCGTGGGCCCCGGTACGGGGGCTGGGACCGATTCCATTCACCCCCCTCAACTCCTGACCCTCGGTCTGCCTCCGCTTCAGCCACCGGCGAAGGTGCGCCCCTACACGCTCATCGCGCTGTTCGACGTGGACGAGAAGGGAAACACCCGGCTTATCGGCTTCAACGAGACGCCGGACGGACGCTTCAACAGGCAGCTGCGCCAGGTGCTGTCGGATGTACGATTCAGGCCGGCCACACGCCTCGATGGCACCCCGGTGCGCGACACCGGCCGTTTCGTCATTCAGTATCCCTGAGTGGACAAGGCCCGTGATCCATGATCTGCGGCGTCGGCCAGGCGGCAGCCGCGGTTCCAGTCCATCGAGGCTGACCACCCTGGCCGTCGCGCTCCAACCCTGCGCCGATCCGCTGCGTAGCTTCCTTGTGGCTGACATCGGGAGCGCAGTGCGCTACACTCCTCGTGTCCATCCGGGGCGCATCAAGTTGCGACCTCGCTGGAACCTCATGCTCTCGTGAGGCTTCTTCCCGTTTCGCAGGTCGCCTATACGCGACCGCAATTCTTCCATTCCCGAACCTTCACCTATGTCCGCTTCCGCTGAACCCCGGAAGCCGCGCATGGCGCTGCATACGAAGATCCTCCTGGGTCTCGTGATCGGCGGTGTGCTCGGCATCATCGCGAACCAGACGATGGGTGCCGAGAATGCCGTCGTGGCATTCGTCAACGAGTACATCGCGGGACCCGTGGGGCAGGTGTTCTTCAACCTGCTGTACATGATCGTGATGCCGCTCGTGTTCGCATCCATTTCGCTTGGCGTGGCAGGCCTGGGTGACCTGCGAAAGGCCGGCCGGGTGGGTGCAAGGGCGCTCGGCTACTTCTTCGTGACCACGGGGCTTGCTGCGATAGCGGGACTTATTCTCGTGGGCCTGATAAGGCCAGGTACGAGGGTCGCGGAGGCCACGCGTGACGGCCTCATGTCGTCGTATGCCGGCGACGCGGCCGCACGGGTGCAGCAGTCCGAGAATGTCACGTTCGGCATTGACACCTTTGTCGGCATCGTGACGCGCAACCCGATCGCGTCGGCCGTGAACAATGACATGCTGGGCGTGATCTTCTTCGGCATCATGTTCGGCGTGGCGCTTACGATGATCCGGGGAGACCGGGCCACCCACATGGTGCGCTGGCTCGAAGCGCTCAACGACATCGTGATCAAGATCGTGGAGATCGCGATGAAGCTGGCCCCCTATGGCGTGGCGGGCCTGATCTTCGGCGTGATGTCCCGCTTCGGATTCGACCTGCTCGTGCCGATTGCGCGCTATATCGCCACGGTGCTGGGAGGCTTGCTGGCGCACGGTCTCATCACGATTCCGATCATACTGTGGCTGACCGTCGGAGTTGGCCCCTGGAACTTCTATCGTCGCATTCGTGCTTCGCTGGTGACCGCATTCTCCACCAGTTCCAGCGCGGCCACGCTTCCCACCAACATTGCGGTGGCGGAGCGCAGCCTGGGTGTACCGCCTCGCATCGCCGGCTTCGTGCTGCCGCTCGGTGCCACGATGTGCATGAACGGCACGGCGATCTTCGAGGGCATCACGGTCATCTTCCTCGCGCAGGTATTCGGCGTAACGCTGGACGTGGGGCAGCAGGCCGTGGTGATGGTGATGTGCGTGCTCACGGCCGTGGGTGCCGCAGGCGTGCCGGGTGGCTCCATTCCGCTGCTGGTGGGCATCCTGACCATGTTCGGCGTGCCTGGCGAGGCGATCGGTATCGTGCTTGGCGTGGACCGCATCCTCGACATGTCGCGCACCACGCTGAACATCGTGGGCGACCTTGGCGCTTCGCTGTACGTGGCGAAGAACGAGGCCGGATGGACCCTTGCGGACCTGCCTGACGAGACGATGCTGGTGCCGCCACAGCTGGACGAGACCCCGGACTGGAGTCCCGGCGAGGAATTCGCGGCCGTTCAGCGCGAGGAGTTGCAGGGCTGAGCGGGAGGCGGTTCGAAAACGAAGAGCGGCGGCCATATGGCCGCCGCTCTTCGTTGAGACAGCTCTTGCGTGACTGACGGATGCAAGCCAGCGGTCATCCGGCGATCACTCTACTGTCATCCCGCGTCCCTCCTCCCTCCGTAATCACCCACCGCCCTGCACGCCGCTCCCAGCTTTGCCTTCCTCGATGTTCGTTCCGAGGAATCTGAGCGCGCTGCGCACCGCACCGCGCACGGCCTGCACCTCGTCGCTTCGCACCTGCGCGCCTGGCACCGCAGTCTTCAGGCGGTGCTCCACCCGGCGGCGCAGCGGACCGCGCTTTCCCAACAGGCCTCCGTGAAGGGCAACGGGAATTGCGGCTCGCTCGTCGGTGAACAGCTGTCGGGCGAGCGCCCGGACGTGCAGTACGAGTTCCTCGGTGGCAAGGCTCAGGATGCTGTTTGCGCGCAGGTCGCCCTGTTCTGCAACCTTTGCGACGGTGGGGACCAGTGATGCCAGGTCGGCGGCCGACGCAGCCGCTGCCCAGGGGATTAGCTCTTCGAGTGACGAGAGCTCAGTGGCCGTCAGCACGGGACCGACCAGCGCGTTAGGCGGCTCGCGTCCGTCGGAAGAGGCGGTAACGACGCTCAGTACCTTGCGCCCGATCCAGGCGCCGCTGCCTTCATCCCCGAATGACGGACCCCAGCCGCCGCAGCGGGCGAAGGAGCCACCCGGGCCGCGTCCGAACGCAACCGAGCCCGTTCCGGCGATCAACAGGATGCCCGCGCCATCTCCAAAAGCGTCGTCGAGCGCGATGCTGGCGTCCGTATGGACGACCACGTCCTCGGCGAGCTCACGCCCCACGAGTGCCTGCCACAGTGCCTGACGTTCCACCTCACGCCCGGCTCCTGCAACCCCCACGCACAGCACGCGCGGCGTGGCGTGAGGCATTCCCGCAGCCTTGAGCACATCGCGAACCACCTGCGTGATGACCTCGGCCGAGCGCTCCGCCTCACCTGGCCGGAGGGCGCTTGCGCCACCCGTGACGCGAACAATCTCCTGGCCGGTTTCGTCCGCTACGAGGGCACGAGTGCTGGAGCCGCCTCCATCCACTCCAATGACTATCGCACTCACGCACCAGCCTCCTTCACGTTCGATGGGAAAAGCGAGGATAGAATTCCTGTCGCCATGGTAATTGAAGTTCCGATCAGAACGTACCACGGCCATGCAATGCGTCCGAGGGGTGCCAGGAAGTCAGCGCTGCCGGGAAATGCCTGCGACAGCGGACCGGCAAACACAACGAGCGTCATTGCGGTGATTCCGACGCACATCCCGATTATCACGTCCTTCTGGCGTGCCCGCGACCACAGCATGCCGAGGAAGAAAGCTCCGAGCAGGCCACCGTAGGTGAACGAGGCTATGGAAAGGGCGACCGTCACGACCGGCGTGCCTTCGGAGCGGTACAGCATGGCACCGCCAAGCAGAAGCACCGCCCACACGATGGTAAACATCTTGCCGACGCGGAGAGTCCGGGGATCGTCCGCGCTCCGGCCCGTGAGAGGCAGGTAGAGATCATGCGTGGTTGCTGCCGACAGCGAGTTCAGCGATCCCGAGACGGTGCTCATTGCTGCAGCGAGAATCGCGGCGACCACCAGACCGGTGAGCCCGACGGGCATCACCTCCACGATGAAGCGCGGGAAGATCTCGTCAGGCGCGTTGAAGCTCGCGCCCGAGTAGAATGCCCAGAGCCCGACTCCGATCACGAGGAAGAGTGCGAACTGCATGATCACCGCGATGCCGCTCCCTATCAGTGCCATGCGGGACTCGCGAATGCTGGAGGACGCCAGCAGGCGCTGCACTATGAGCTGGTCTGCCCCGTGTGAAGCCATGGAAAGGAAGGCTCCACCGATGAGGCCTGCCATGATGGTGTGCGGTCTATCGAAGCCGGAGTAGAGGTCGAACATGCGAAGCTTTCCTGCTTCGCCGGCACTGGACCAGATCTCTGCCCATCCCCCGGGCACCCCCTGTCCGATAAGGACTACAGCTCCGAGCCCGCCGAGTACGTACACGCCCGTCTGTATTACGTCGGTCCACACCACGGCTCTCATGCCGCCGTGGTACGTGTATATGAGCGTGAAGAAGCCCAGGATGAGAATGGAGAGAGGGGCCACGTACTGCGGCGGTACGACCGGGCCGATGATGAGCCCGATCGGAATGGCAGTCGCGAAGATCCTCACCGAGTCCCCGAATGCACGCGTGCCCATGAACACCAGGGACGCGAACCTGCGCGTGGCCGTGCCGAAGCGACGTTCCAGAAGGGCATACGCGGTCACGAGCTCACCTTCGTAGTATCGCGGAAGCAGCGTGTACGCGATCACGATCCTTCCCACCAGGTAGCCTAGCGCAATCTGCAGGAAGCTGAGGTCAGTGAGGTACGCCAGGCCCGGGATGCTGATGAACGTCAGCGCGCTCGTTTCCGTGGCCACAACCGAGAAGAGAACGGCCCACCACGGAATTCTCTGGCCTGCCACGAAGTAGTCCTTCGCGTCGCGCTGGTCGCGTCCCAGCCAGACGCCGAGCGCGGTAGTACCGATCAGGTAAACGAGCAGGACGATGGCGTCCAGCGCACTGAAGCCCTGGTCCATGAGCTGTGTGTTGATGGGGAGACACGGTAGATGGGCGATGCGCTGCGGCATCGCCCATCCGGCGAGGTGCTACTCGGTTACGTACGCTTCCATCGCGAAGTACTCCGCGAGTCCCAGCGCATTCATCGTATTGGCGGTGTCCGTATTCCGGGCCTCGACACGCTGCCAGAACTCGCGGTCGTCGAGCCCGGGGAAGGGAGCAGAGTCCTTCTGGGACTGGTGCTTGAAGATGGCCTGGATCTTCAGGCGGAGCTCTTCCTGCGACATCGGAACCAGCCACGTGGCATCCGTGATGGACCATTCCTGCCACGCGCCGCGATAGAGCCACTTCTCCGGACGCTCGCCGACCGGCGCGCCGGGGCCATAGAGCTCGTCGAATGCCTTGTCTATGGCTTCCTTGCACATGCGGTGCGTACCGTGCGGGTCAGAGAGGTCCCCGGCCACGAACACGAAGTCCGGACGGAACTCCTCCAGCAGTTCGCGTACGATCTTCACGTCGGCGGGCCCGATGGGATCCTTTCTCACCTTGCCGGTCTGGTAGAACGGCAGGTTCAGGAACCGCGCGTGCTCGCTCGTGAGGCCGAGCACGCGAATGCCTGCCACGGCCTCGGATTCACGGATCATGCGCTTGATGTCCTGCACTTCCGGGATATCCACCTGCGCAGGCTTCTTGTTGTCCAGGAATTCCGTGACCTTCTCGCAGAATGCGGACACTTCGTTCTGCGCCATGCCACGCTCGCCGGCCAGCCGCATGATGAAGTCCACGTACCGTCGCACGTCGTGATCGAACACGGCGATGTTGCCGCTCGTCTGGTAGGCCACGATGATCTCGTTCTCGTTCTGCACGAGCTTGTGCAGGATGCCGCCCATCGAGATCACGTCGTCGTCAGGGTGCGGGCTGAAGACGATTATCCGCTTGTTCGAGGGCAGCTTGCTCCTTCCCCGGATCTTTGCGCCGAGCGCATTGAACACCATGCCGTTCACCTCACCCGGCGAACCGAAGCGGGCAACGAGGGCGGACAGCTTGTTCTCGGCGTAGTGGCGGTGCGTGAGCTTGAGGATCGCGCACTTCGTGGCCTCCGACAGCCACGTGACTGCGCGGATGATCATGTGATCCGTCCACTCCACCTCGTCCAGCAGCCACGGCGTGGCAATCCGGGTGAGCTCCGCTCCTGCGGCGTCGTCCAGGAAGAACGTGGTGTTCGGGTGCTCCTGCAGGAACGTGGCGGCGACCTCGATGTCCATCTCGCCTTCCACGGCACGCCTAACGATGGCGCTCTTGTGCTCGCCCGTGGCAAGGATGGCAATCTCCCGGGCTTCAAGAATGGTCGCCACGCCCATCGTGATCGTCTCGCGGGGAACGTTGTCCTCGCCGAAGAAGTCGGCGGCGGCATCCCTCCGCGTCACGTTGTCCAGGTGCACGAGCCTGGTCCTGCTCGTGCGGCTCGATCCCGGTTCGTTGAAGCCGATGTGGCCCGTCTTGCCGATGCCGAGAATCTGGAAGTCGATACCGCCGGCATCGCGGATCATCTGCTCGTAACGTCGGCACTCCTCGGACACCTCCTCACGCGGAACGTCGCCGTTGGGCAGGTGAACGTTCTCCGGGTCAATGTCAACATGCGAGAAGAGGTTCTCCCACATGAAGCGCCGGTAGGAGTGAATGCTATCCCTCGTCATCGGGAAGTACTCGTCCAGGTTGAACGAGATCACTTCCCTGAAGCTCAGGCCCTCTTCCTTGTGCATCCGGATGAGCTCGCGATACACGCCAATGGGCGTGGAGCCCGTGGCCAGACCGAGCACCGCCTTCCTGCCGTTGGCGTTCGCCTCTCGAATCACCTCGGCGATTCGTCGTGCAACGACCCGCGCCAGCTCGTCGTGGTCGCTGACCACCACGGTACGGATGCGCTCGCGTGCCCTGAGCGGGTCGTATTGAATGCGAGAAGGCCCGCGAGTAGTGGATAGCTCGCGGGCCTCACTCGCGGTGTCGGCTCCTCTACCGGAGCGTACAGCCGACTCCGTCATTTCAGGATTGGATGATGGCGTCAGGCCGTGAACGAACTTCCACAGCCGCAACCGCCGGTGGAGTTGGGGTTGTTGAACGTAAAACCCGAACCCTGCATCGAAGACACGTAGTCAATCGTCGTGCCGTTCAGGTACTGCGCGGAGAAGGGGTCAATGAAGACGCGGAAGCCGTCCGCCTCCACGATCACGTCGTCTTCCGCCGCGGCGTCCTCGATCAGGAGGCCGTACTTGAACCCGCTGCAGCCCCCGGGCTGAACGCTTACGCGCAGCCCGCCCTGCTCGGGCGCGACATTCTCCTGTTCCATGAACTTGCGCACCTCGGCGGCTGCCACGGCAGTGACCATGACGCCAAGCGTCGGCTGCTGCATAGTGCTCATATCAGTGCCTCCTGGTCGTTAACTCGGCGGATCACGCCGCCATTCCTAAAGTTACGTGAGGTCGGGTGCATCGGGAAGGACTGCGATGCGCCTCGAACAGCCGCTGGGGGACCGGCTCTCGGCCACCATCGCACCGGTCCGAAGGCCTCAGCCACCCTCGGCGCGGACGGTCTCGCCGTACAGCGCTCCGACTGCCGCGTCTGCCACCGCTCGCCGCACCGGTCCGATCCTCGCATTCTCGCGAGTGGGGTTCACGCGGTTCGTAAGAAGAATGACGAAAAGATCGCGCTCCGGGTCAATCCAGATGGAAGTTCCGGTGAAGCCCGTATGCCCGAACGCCCGTTCCGAAAGCAGCGAGCCGGCACTGTTTCGTCCGTTAGGCTTCTCCCAGCCGAGTGCCCGGTTCCCGAGAACGGGATTCTGAGGAGCCGTGAAGGTCTCGATCACCTGGCGCGAGAACAGCCGTGTTCCGTTGAGCTCACCACCCGCCAGATACATCTGCGCAAATCGGGCCAGATCACTGGCAGTGGAGAAGAGACCCGCGTGTGCGGAGACTCCGCCCAGCCGGAACGCGTTCTCGTCGTGCACCTCGCCACGCACCTGCTGCTGCCGCCACGGATCGAACTCGGTAGGTGCAATCTCGTTCAGGAGCGAGGGATCGGGCCGGTAGAACGTGCGACGCATTCCGAGCGGCGCGAATACGTGGGAATCCACGTAGCGATCCAGAGACTCTCCTGTTACACGCTCCACGAGCATGCCCAGCAGGATCGCTCCGAGATCCGAATACACCATTCGGGCGCCCGGCATGGTATCCGGCGAGGTGGCGAGCACCAGCTCGAGCGCGGCGTCGCGGTGCGTGGTTTCCTTGTACAGCGGGCGCCACGACGGCAGGCCGGAGCTGTGCGTGAGCAGGTGCCTGACGGTGACGAACTCCGCGCCCTGTGCCGACCACTCGGGCAGGTAGTGCCGAACCGGCGCATCGAGCGAGATGCGGCCGGCGTCCACCAGCTGCATCACCGCGCTGGTCATCGCGACCACCTTGGTGAGCGACGCCATGTCCCAGATGCTTTCGTTGCTGACCTTCGGGGAGTAGCGCCAGTCCAGCGTGCCGGTCGTGACCGTCGTGAGAATTCCGCGACTGTTGCCCACGACCGCAACCGCACCCGGGAAGGCGCTGTCGGAGCGGGCGGCGTCCAGCAGGTGCTGCAGGGAATCGTGAAGCGCGTTCACGCGCGCCGGGGTGTGAGGAGCCATCTCCGGTGGAATGCTAGCGCCTCTCGAGATCGCGGGTGCGCAGGCCGTGGCAGCCAGCAGGAGCAACGCGGCTGCCGTGCGACCGACGCTCATTGCCTGCCTCCGCGTGAAATGCCGTCGCCCTTGCGGAAGAGTCCGGGAAGGGAGACGGGCGAACGGCCGCGAATGGGGATCTGGCCGAGTACCGCGCGTGCGGCTGCTTCCTCGGATGCCGGGGCGAGTGCGAAGGTGACCATGTAGCTGGAGACGCCTGGGAACTGTCGAATCACGTAAGGATTCCCGAACGCTATCACGATAGCACTCCGGTTCCGAGCGAGGGAGTCGATCCAGCGACTCACGTGCGGCGGCACGGCAGTGCGTCCCTCTCCTTCTATGCGACGAACGTGAGTGGTGACGAGCACCGCGTCATCGCTTCGCAGCGTGCGCGCGAGAGAGTCGAGACGAGCGGGCGGGACGTCAGGCGTCAGTCTATGGGAGACGACGGTGCGTCCGGGCCGAAGGGTGGCGAGCAGCGAGCGTCCGGCCGTCATCTCCGTTTCGGGAGCGTAGGTGAACACCACGATTCGTCCCGCGCCGGAAGACCGCATCGGAACGAGCGACGAGCCGTCGCGCAGCAGCGTGATGCTCTCCTCGGCAATGCCTCGCGCAGCGGCAAGGTGTTCGGGCGCGGCCACGACCTGTCGAGTGTCTTCCAGTGACACGATGGGTCGCGCGACGGCATTGGTGCGCACCTTCCACTCGAGAAGCCGCCTGAGCGACGCCTCGATCCTCGCTTCCGGGATCTCGCCGCGCCTCACGGCAGCCTCAACCCCGCTGATCGTGCGCTCCACGTCGCGCGGCATGAGCAGCACGTCGGTTCCGGCCTGCATGGCAAGCACCGCGCTCTCCTCGGTAGAGTATCCACGGCCGATGCCTTCCATCGTGAGGGCGTCGGTAACTGCCAGGCCGTTGAACCCGAGCTCGTCGCGCAGAAGGTCGTTCATGACCGCCGGAGCCAGCGTTGCAGGCGTGGAACTGTCGTGAACGGCAGGAAGCGCGATGTGTGCCGACATCACGCCGGCGACCCCGGACGCGATGGCACTGCGAAACGGCACGAGCTCCACGGTGTCCAGCTGAGCCCGGTCGCTGGGCACCAGGGGCAGCGCGTGATGCGAATCCGTGTCGGTGTCACCGTGACCGGGAAAGTGCTTCACGGTGGCCATGGCGCCCGCTTCCTGCACGCCGTTCACGAAGGCGGAAACCATGCCTGCCACTGCCGACGGGTCCTCGCCGAACGAGCGGATGTTGATCACCGGGTTGGACGGATTGTTGTTCACATCGGCTACCGGGGCGAACACCATGTGGATCCCGGTAGCCACGGCCTCGCGTCCGGTGACACGTCCGGCGTCCCTGGCGTTGCGCTCACTGCCAGTGGCGCCGATCGCCATGGCGCTCGGCAGCACGGTGGCGGTTCCCGCCGACATGAGAGATGGCACGAAGACGCCGCCTTCCAGGCGTCCGAGTCCGGGCTCCAGGTCGGAGCTGACGAGCAGCGGAATCGCCGGTTCGCGCGAGAGCGCCGCGTGCTGGAGCGAATTCACCTTCGCCGCCACCTCGATCGGCGAGCCGAGTGACATGATGATCCCGCCGATGCCCAGTTCTCGCACCTGGCGTTCCACCTGGGCGTAGGCGGGCGCCTCGGAGTTGGTGAAGTCGCCAAGTACCCACACCATCACGAGCTGTGCAATGCGCTCCCGGAGCGCGAGGGACTCCACCGTGCTGTCTATCCACGCCTGTTCCGCCGCGCTGAGCGGTGCCAGCAGCGAGGTGCGCGGCGGAAGGCGCGTGGCGTCTGCTGTTCCTTCCGAGACGGTTGGATAGGCGACCGGCTCCGGCGTTGGCACTCTCGCCTCCGGGGCGGGCCGAACGGGAGTGTCCGCCGGGGCTGCCCGGGGCGAGGGCACCTGGCCACTCGTGCCGTCGGCAGCGGGTCGCGATGCCGAAGTGCAGGCTGCCAGGAACAGCAGGAGACCTGCGGCGGTCAGGTTTCGGCGGCCTCTCGGCATCTTTCGGAACGGGATGAGTGAACGCAGGAGTGCGGGGCAGTCACGGACACTGCGGGACTGCGGGTCAATCTACCACGCGGTGAGTGCGCACCCTTTGCCGAACATATCGAACGGCAGTGAAGGGCGGAATGCGTGCCGTACACTGGTCCGGACCGGCACACCTCTTGTATTCTGAAGCATCCGCCGTCTGTCTGGCTGATAACAGGCGCTGGGTCAGGACGGAGAAACATCCGGTGCCAGCTCCCAAACTCAGAGGAGTGACATGCGTGCATTAGCGGCAGGTCTGCTTTTCGTAGCGGCTACCCTCACGGCGGGTTGTGCTGCGAGGCAGGTGGAGGTGTCTGACGGCCCGTCCACGGCGCAGCAGTCCGTGGCCATCAGCGTAACGAATTCGCTTGCGCAGGCCGTGAACATTTATGTGATGCAGGGATCGAGCGAGACGTTCGTGCGGCAGCTGCCGGCGAATTCCACGCAGCTGGTCACGATCCCCGGCGTGGGCTCGGGCAGCACGGTGACTCTCAGGGCACGTACCGTTGATGGAACGCGGACGTTCACGAGCGATGCGATGTCCCTCACCAGCGGACAGCAGTGGCGGGTTCCGTGAGTGAGTGATGCGCCTACGCATGAGCTCGCTCAGTTGCAACGGTAACGCGGACTCAATAGTATTTCGGGCTGAATCCCTGCCGCGCGGCGGGGCTTCGGCCCATTTGCCGTACTCGTCTTCCGAACTGGGGAAGCGAGCTAGAGGTCGTCCCGCTCTCCCCGGTGCATGAAACGACTCTGGGAGTCGATACAACGCGGCTACCTGAAGGTGATCGAGCCGGTGGCCGACTTCATGGTGCGGCGCCGGGTCAATCCCAACACCATCACGACCGTCGGCACCGTGTGCTCCGTGATCGGCGGCGTGGTCTACGCCACCGGCCACATTCGCACCGCCGGGTGGATTCTCGGGCTCACCGCGCTCTTCGACGTGCTCGACGGCACCGTGGCTCGCCGTACCGGCCGATCCACCGTGTTCGGCGCATTCTACGACTCCACGCTCGATCGCGTGGCCGACGGCGCCGTGCTTGGCGGCATCGCCATCTTCTACGGAAGCAGCGCCGTGTACGGCAGCCCCGTGATGCTGGCCGTGACTGTAGCCGGAATAGTCGGTACCTTTCTCACGTCGTACACGCGTGCCCGCGCCGAGGCGCTGGGCATAGATGCGAAGGTGGGTATCATGCAGCGGCCCGAGAGGGTAACGCTGCTCTCGGCCCCGCAGGCGTTCTTCGGACTCGCGTTCGGAGGGTTGGTGCTTGCGGGTATAGTCGTGCTCCTGGCAGTCACTGCCTGGATCACGGCAATTCAGCGTATTCGCTTCGTCTATGAGGCCACGCACGAAGCGGGGCCCGGTTCCAAGGCCACGCCGCTCACAGGCGAGCGCGCGGTGGGGACGGATACTGCCAGCGATGGCGATTCCCCGGGAACCCGGAGCACCGCGAACGCGGAGCCTCACGTCATCTCCCGATAGGAGTATCAAGTGCAGGGCACCGATTCCGGCACCTCTTCGATAGCACCGGCCAACGGCCGGCTCGGCGTTCTGATCCCCGGCCTCGGGGCTGTCGCCACCACTTTCATTGCCGGCGTGGAGAGCGTGCGCCGCGGCCTGAGCCAGCCCATAGGTTCGCTCACGCAGATGGCCACGATTCGGCTGGGCAAGCGCACCGACAGGCGAGCGCCGCTCATCAAGGACTTCGTTCCGCTCGCCGCGCTGGAGGACATGGTGTTCGGCGGCTGGGACCCCATTCCGGAAGACGTGCTGGCCGCGGCCCGCACGGCCGGCGTGATCGAGGAGCGTGACATCGCGCCCATCGCGGAGTTCCTCGGGAGCATCAAGCCGATGCCGGCAGTGTTCGACCCGAAGTACGTGACGCGCCTGACGGGCGCCACGAACGTCAAGACGGGCCGGAACAAGCGCGACCTCGCCGAGCAGCTGCGCGAGGACATCCGCAATTTCAAGAAGGCGAACAATGTGGACCGCTGCGTGATGGTGTGGTGCGCGTCCACGGAGGCCTACATCAAGCCCGGCCCGCAGCACCAGACCATCGAGGCCTTCGAGGCGGCGATGGAGGCGAACGACGATGCGATCGCCCCATCCATGCTCTACGCGTGGGCTGCGATCATGGAAGGCGTTCCGTTCGCGAACGGCGCTCCCAACCTGTCGGCCGACGCGCCTGCTCTCGTGGAACTGGCCAACCAGCGCGGCGTTGCCATTTCGGGCAAGGACTTCAAGACCGGCCAGACCTGGCTGAAGACTGTCATCGCACCTGGCATCAAGGCGCGCATGCTCGGTCTTTCCGGCTGGTACTCCACGAACATCCTGGGCAACCGGGACGGTGAGGTGCTGGACGATCCGGCTTCGTTCAAGACGAAGGAGGAGTCCAAGCTCAGCGTGCTGCACACCATCCTGCAGCCCGAGCTGTACCCCGAGCTGTACGACAACTTCTCGCACGTGGTGCGGATCAACTACTACCCGCCGCGCGGCGACAACAAGGAAGGCTGGGACAACATCGACATCGTGGGGTGGATGGGCTACCCCATGCAGATCAAGGTGAACTTCCTCTGCCGTGACTCCATTCTGGCGGCTCCGATGGTGCTCGACCTGGCCCTGTTCTCCGACTTCGCGCAGCGTGCGGGGATGAAGGGCATACAGGAGTGGCTGTCGTTCTACTACAAGAGCCCCATGACCGCACCAGGACTGCAGCCCGAACACGATCTGTTCATCCAGAAGACGAAGCTGAAGAACACGCTTCGCCACCTGATGGGTGAGGACCAGATCACCCACCTCGGCCTGGAGTATTACGCGTGATGAACATGTTCCGTACCGCACGAGTCGCGGCGGCCGTGGCGCTGGTCGCCGTGTCTGCCGCCTGCGACGACAGTCAGGAGCGCCCTGCGCTCCGCCTGTCATCGGATTCCTACACGTTTCTGATAACGCCGGAGCCCTTGCCGCCGTACGCGGTGGAGCGGGTGGTCTGGAACGTGACGGTACGGGACAGGGAGACGCGCCAGCCTGTGGAGGGTGGCGAGGGTCGCCTCTACGCGTCGAACATCCAGCGCGTGACGGTTTGGGACGGGCTGGCGCAGGGGGCGGAGCTGGGCAGCTACTCGGCCACGGTGATGTTCCCTACGTCGGGGCAGTGGGGGATGGCGGTGGAGTTTCGCCGCGATTCCACGCAGGCCCTGGAGAAGGTGGAGTGGCAGCAGGAGGTTGGGCCGGAGCGCAGCGTGGAGGAGCAATTGAGGCCCGGTACCGGGCCGTGATGAATCGCCTGACATGAAGCATTTCCATCGAACGCAGCTGCCGCCTGACGAGGTGCTCACGATCGCGGACGGCTTCTTCTCCGCGCTGGGTATGACCGGCACCGCTCGTGAGGCACGCTCCCGCGGCTTCGCCGGCGAGCTTGGCAGCCTGACGCTGCTCGTGAAGGCCGAGGGCGGGCACTACACCTTCGTGGAGGCGCAGACGGACCAGATGGGCGAGAGCCGCCTGGACCGGAACGTGAAGAAGTTCTTCGTGCGCCTCCACAAGGCACTCGACCCCAGGCACGTGCCTGACGCGGCGTACTGAATCCCTGCCGTCCTCCGAACCGGCAGCCCTGGCAGGCTCGGCGGACGGCGCCATCACTTTCCATAACGTTCCACATGTCAACTCGTTCCGCGCGTTCGCGCGCGAGCAGGCGTCGCGGCGCGTCCGGCAGTGCTGCCGGGCTGGGTCGTGACGGCAAGCTGGAGTTATATCACTACATGCGCCTGACGCGCTCCCTGGAGGAGCGCCTGGTGAACCTTTACCGCCAGACCAAGGTGGTGGGCGGCCTATTCAGGTCGCTGGGGCAGGAGGCGGACGCTGTAGGCAGTGCATACGCGCTCGACCGCGAGAAGGGCGACGTACTGTCTCCCCTCATCCGTAACCTCGGTTCCATGCTGGTGCAGGGTGCCACTCCGGTCGAGGTCATCCGCCAGTACATGGCCAAGGGCGACTCGCCCACGCGGGGGCGCGAGCTGAACATCCATTTCGGCGACATAGGCGAACCCGGCGTCACGCGCGGATTCCTGGGACAGATCTCCCATCTCGGTGACATGGTACCCGTGATGGCCGGCGTGACGCTGTCGTTCAAGCTTCGCGGCGAGGATCGTGTGGGACTCGTGTACGTGGGTGACGGCGCCACGTCCACCGGAGCCTTTCACGAGGGCATCAACTTCGCCGCCGTGATGAAGTGCCCGCTGGTGGTCATCGTTGAGAACAACGGTTACGCGTACTCCACTCCAACCGATCGCCAGACGGCTGCGGCATCGTTCGTGGACAAGGCAATCGGCTACGGCATACCCGGCGTTCGAGAGGATGGCAACGACGTTCTCGCCACCTACGCCGTGACCAGGGAGGCCGTGGAACGTGCCCGTGCCGGCGAAGGCCCCACGCTCATCGAACTCATGACGTATCGCCGCAAGGGGCACGCGGAGCATGACAACCAGTCATACGTGCCCCCTGGCGAGATCGAGCACTGGGAGGCGACGAACGACCCGATCACGCGCTACACGACGCACCTGCTGGAGAACGAGGGCGTGACGCAGGCCGAGCTGGACGCGATGGACGCGCGCGTTCAGGAGATCATAGACGCGGCCACCGACGAGGCGGAAGCTTCGCCGATGCCGGAGCCGACCGACGCGCTGGTGGGCGTATATGCAGATCCGCCGGAGGTGGAACCGCTCTGGTTCCGCACCGGTGTGGCGAGCGCGGTGGACGCACATGAACGGCCGGAAGGGTGGGGAACGTGGAACGCTTCGAAGGAGGGATCCCGTGGCTGAGATCACCTTCCTCGAGGCCATTCGTGAGGCGCTCACGGAGGAGATGGAGCGCGACCCCAACGTCTTCCTCCTCGGTGAGGATATCGGCAGGTACGGCGGAGCGTTCAAGGTCACCGAGGGCCTGCAGGAGAAGTTCGGGGAGAACCGTGTCATAGACACGCCCATTTCCGAGATCGCCATCGTGGGAGCGGCTGCCGGCGCAGCTCACATGGGTATGCGGCCGGTTGCGGAGATGCAGTTCATTGACTTCATCTCGTGCGCTTACGACATGCTCACGAACTACGTGGCGACCGCGCGGTATCGCGCATTCCTGCCGGTTCCCATGGTGGTGCGCGGTCCCAGCGGCGGATACGTGCGCGGTGGTCCGTTCCACTCGCAGAACCCCGAAGCTGCGTTCCTGCACACTCCCGGGCTGAAGATCGTGTATCCGTCCACGGCGAGCGACGCGAAGGGCCTCATGAAGGCCGCCATTCGCGACGAGGACTGCGTGCTCTTCTTCGAGCACAAGTACCTGTATCGCCGCATCAAGGGTGAGATGCCGCAGGGCGACCACGTGGTGCCGATCGGCAAGGCGCGCACCGCTCGTGAGGGCAGCGACGTCTCCATCATCACGTATGCCGCCACCGTCTACAAGGCCCTGGAGGCGGCGGAGCAGCTGCAGCAGGAGCACGGCATATCCGCAGAGGTGATAGACCTGCGCAGCCTGCTGCCGATGGATGACGAGGCGATCATCGCGTCGGTGAAGAAGACGAACCGCGTGCTCGTGCTGCACGAGGACACGCGCACCGGCGGCATCGCGGGCGAGATCACGGCGCGAATCAACGAGCTGGCATTCGAGTGGCTGGACGCTCCGGTGCTGCGGGTGACCGCTGCGGACGTTCCGCTGCCGTACTCGCCTCCGCTGGAGGACTACGTACTTCCTCAGACCTCGGACGTGGTGCGGGCGGTTCTGCGCCTGGCGGAGTACTGAGCCGGGCAATGGAGACACAGGGTACTGATCGTCCCCATCCGGCGCGTTATCTTGGGATTGGCTGCCTCATGTCCGTCGCCGGGTTTTTCAGTGGCGGCATGATCGCGGTGCTCGTCGGCAAGGTGGTCGGCGGAATCTCGGGTTGCGTGCCGGACCCGGGGACGCCGGCCTGCAACTGGCACATATACATGCTTTCGGGAGCCGTGATCGGCCTGATCACGCTTCCGTTCCTGACCATCAGGCGCCTGCGTTCCGGCGCCGCACCCTCCGACAGAGGTTGACCGGTGGCTCGTATTGACGTCGTAATGCCCCAGATGGGGGAATCCATCGCCGAAGGCACCATGTCCCGCTGGCTGAAGAAGGTCGGCGACGAGGTGAAGCGGGACGAGACCATCTTCGAGATCTCCACCGACAAGGTGGACGCGGAGATTCCCTCGCCGGCCGCCGGCGTGCTGGTGGAGATCCTGGTGCAGGAGGGACAGACGGTTCCGGTGCAGACCGTGGTGGCCAGGCTGGAGACCGAGAAGGGCGCTGCCGTCGAGGCAGCGTCTCCCGCTCCGGAGCCCGCAGCCTCGGCCGAGGCGCCCGCTGCGGCTGCGTCGCCCTCCGCTGCCCCGGCCCCTGCACCCGCTTCGCCGGGCGGGTCGGCAGGGGGCAACGGAGCCTCGTTCGAGGAGCGCATCCGAACGAAGAGCTCGCCACTGGTCCGGAAGATGGCCGCCGAGCACGGAGTGGAGCTCTCGGCACTGCAGGGTACGGGCATAGCCGGTCGCGTGACGCGCAAGGACCTGCTGCAGTACCTGGAATCGGGTGCAGCGAAGGCCGCGCCCTCGGCTCCGGCTCCGGCGGCGGCATCCGCCGGCGCTGAGCTGGGTGGTGTGCGCGCGCCGGTCGTGGAAGCGTGGCCGGGCGACGTGGTGGAACCGATGTCGCGCATCCGGCAGCTCACGTCGGAGCACATGACGCTCTCGAGGCGCTGGAACGCGCACGTCACCAGCTTCTTCGAGATGGACCTCACGCGCATGGCGAGGATCCGTGCGGCGAACAGGGCGGAGTTCGAGAAGAGGACGGGTGAGAAGCTCACCTTCATGCCGTTCATCATCCGCGCGGTGGTGGAGAGCCTGAAGGCCTTCCCGGTGCTCAACGCTGCCGTGCGCGGGAACGAGATCGTGTACCGCAAGCAGTACAACGTCGGCATTGCAGTGGCGCTGGAGCAGGGTCTCATCGTGCCCGTGATCCACAACGCGGACGACCTCTCGCTCACCGGCCTCACGCGGAAGCTCAACGACCTGGCCAACCGTGCGCGGTCGAAGAAGCTGCAGCCTCACGAGGTGCAGAACGCCAGCTTCACCATCACGAACCCCGGTGTGTTCGGGTCGCTGATGGGAACGCCGATCATCCCGGTGCCCACCTCGGCGATACTCGGGGTTGGTGCGATCGAGAAGCGGCCGAAGGTGGTGCGCGGAGCTGACGGTGAGGACACGATCGCTATCCGCACCTGCGCCTACTTCTCCATTTCGTTCGATCATCGTATCGTGGATGGAGCGGACGCCGACTACTTCATGGCGGACCTCAAGAAGCGGCTGGAATCCATTTCCGAGGACGTGCTCTGACCATGGCAGGTTCGATGACAGTCCAGCGCCTGATAGTCCCCCAGCACGAGCGGGACAGCTATCTGGTGCGCGCGCGCGAGCGCAAGGCCTATTACGCCGAACGGAACTGCCGTTTCTCCGTTTTCGCAGAGGCAGACCTTCCAGGTGCGTTCATGGAGTTCACGGAGGCGGACGATCCGCAGACCCTCGCCGACGCACACGCGGACGCGCCGGGGCCGCCGCTGGACGCGCAGCGCATTTACGTTCGGGTGGAGCTCTGAGGCATGCCTAGCCGCAAGATCGAACTCCGGGGCGAAGTGTGGAACGTGTACCCATCGGGGTTCATGACGTCCAATTCGTACGACGAGTTCGGCCTGATCTTCGTCAGGGGCAGGGCGGGGGAGCGTGAGGTGCGCGTGACGCGGTACACGCCGTGGGGCTCGCGCTCCCGCGAGCGTTCGCTTCGCGAGCTGAGCGATGCGGACCTTCGCCGACTCTTCGAGCAGTCGCAGCCTTCGGACACCTCGCCGGAGGCCGGATACCTCTCGTGAGTCTGCCGGGCGCCGGGCTACCGGACTCCCGCGCGGCGACCGTAGATCTCCACGCGCACTCCACGGCATCCGACGGAGTGTATGCGCCGCGCGACGTTGTTCGCGCGGCGCACGAGGCGGGATTGGCGGCAGTGGCGCTCACGGATCACGACACGCTGGGCGGTGTGCCTGAGGCGCTCTCGACCGGAGCCGAGCTGTCCATCCGCGTGGTGCCGGGCGCCGAGCTGAGCACCCGATTCGGAGATCGGGAGTGGCACCTTCTGGCGCTGCACGTGGCGGACGTGCAGGGGCTGGACGACCGGCTGGCGGTGTATCGTGAGGCGCGTCTCGCGCGTGCCGAGCGAATCGTGGGCCGGCTGGTGGAACTCGGGTTGCCGGTAACCCTGCAGGAGATCCTGTCCGAATCGGGCGGCGGATCCATAGGCAGGCCGCACGTGGCGGCGGTGCTCGTCAGGCGCGGGTACGTGGCCGACTTTCGCGAGGCGTTCGACAGGTGGCTCGGCGCCGGCCGGCCCGCATTCGTGGACAAGGATCTCATAGGGCTGGCCGAGGCCTGCAGCATGATTCACGAGGCAGGCGGGCTGGCGGTGCTGGCTCACCCGGGTGCATATGGCCGTCGCGCCACGCTGGAACCGATGGTCCGGGCGGGACTCGACGGGCTGGAGGTGCGCCACCCCGGCCACGCGCCGGACGACGAGCGCCGCCTGACGAACATCGCGGCCGACTTCGGCCTCGTGCGGAGCGGCGGGTCGGACTGGCACGGCTCTCCCGACGGCCACCGCATTCTCGATTCCATGCGCGTGCCTCACGAGTGGCTGGAGGAACAGGATGAGCGAGTCGCAGTCCGAAGGGCCGGCAGGCGGTGAGCTGAACTTCAGCGACAGAACCTGCCTGGTAACGGGGGCAGGACGCCGCGTGGGCCGCGCCATCGCCCTGGCGGTCGGCCGACGCGGAGCACGCGTGGCCGTGCACTGCAACGAGTCGGTGAAAGGCGCGGGGGAAGTCGTGGAGATGCTTCGCGCCGCTGGCGGTGAGGCGGAGCTGTTTCAGGCCGATCTCACGTCACCGGGTGCGCCTCAATCCCTGGTCGGTGCCGTGCAGCGCTGGCGCGGACTGAACATGCTGGTGAATTCGGCTGCCGTGATGATGCGTACGCCCGTGGCGGAAGCCAGCGTGAGCGAGTGGGACTCCATGTTCGCGCTCAACCTGCGAGCTCCGTTCTTCCTCTCGCAGGCTGCGTCGCGCGTGATGCCCGAAGGCAGTGCCATCGTCAACATTGCCGACCTGGCCGCGTTCGAGACCTGGCCCGACTACGTGCCGCACGGAATTACGAAGGCAGGCGTGGTACAGATGACGCGGGCTCTGGCGCGGGTGCTCGCTCCCGCCATACGGGTGAATGCAGTGGCGCCCGGGGCCGTTCTCCTTCCCGATGACTGGGACCGCGAGTCTGGCGAACGCCTGGCAGCGACCACCCCCCTGCGCAAGCTCGGTTCGCCGGATGATGTGGCCGAGGCGGTCTGCTACCTGCTCGGCGCCGGATTCGTGACCGGTGAGGTCCTTACCGTGGACGGCGGGCGGCGCGTACGCTGCTGAGCCGCTTCCATCCACCGCTCACGCACGCGACATTTGGAAGGGTAGGCCGCAAGTTTGCGGCGAACTTCCGCATGCGCCAGGAACGGGGCGCTGATCACCAGAGGAAGCTGTGGATTCCACGCTCGAATACGACGTTCTCATCATCGGCGGCGGTCCGGCCGGCATGTGTGCGGCTCTATACGCAGGTCGCTCCATGCTTCGAGCTGCGCTGCTGGAGCGCGGTGCGCCCGGCGGCGAGCTGCTGAATACCGAGCTCATCGACGACTACATAGGGTTCGAAAGCGTTCAGGGGTGGGAACTGGCCCAGAAGTTCGAGCAGCATGCCCGCAAGTTCGGGGCGGAGTTCCACCTGGGAAAGAACGTCGAGTCGGTGAAGCGCCGCGAGGACGGCAAGTTCGACGTTACGACCGACGCGGGTGAGGTGTACACCGCACCGGCCGTGATCGTGACGGCGGGCGGCACGCCGGTGAAGCTGAACGTGCCCGGCGAGGTCGAGTATGCCGGAAAGGGCGTGTCGTACTGCGCCATCTGCGACGGGGCCTTCTTCCGCGGGCACACCATCGCCGTGATCGGCGGCGGAGACGCGGCCACCGAGGAAGCAGACTTCCTGACGCGTTATGCGGAGAAGGTTTACCTCGTGCACAGGCGCGACGAGCTCAGGGCGTCGAAGATCCTGCAGAAGCGCGCGTTCGAGAATCCCAGGATCGAGTTCGTGTGGAACTCCGTGGTAGAGGAGATCCTCGGTGACGAGCAGGGGCTGGCGCGCGGCATTCGCCTCCGCAACGTGAACACCAACGAGGAGAGCGAGCTTCCCGTGACGGGAGTGTTCGTTTTCATCGGGTTCCGCCCGAACACGGGAATCATCGCGGACCACGTGGACCACGACGAGATGGGCTACGTGATCACCGATGCGAACATGCAGACGTCCATTCCGGGTCTCTTTGCGGCCGGGGACGTGCGCGCGCAGCTCGTGAGGCAGGTGACCACTGCCGTGGGAGACGCCACCACCGCCGCGATCGCTGCCGAGAAGTACCTGACGGCGCTTCGGGACGGGCAGGCCGAGCCGGTGATAGAAGGCGTTGGAGGGTACGCGGTCTGATGCGAATCGTCGGTCTTCCCGTGGGACCGCTCGCGGTCAACTGCTGGCTCGTCATTGATGACGAGCGCGGTGAACTCGCGATCGTGGACCCGGGGGACGAGGCCGGCAGGATTGCATCCGTGGTGAGCGAAACCGGATGTACTCCGGTTGCCATCTGGCTCACCCATGCGCATTTCGACCACCTGGGTGCGGTGGAGGAACTGTCCGCGAAGTACGGCGTTCCGGTTTACCTGCACGAGTCCGACCTTCCGCTTTACGATGGCGCTGCCCGGCAGGCCGCATCGTACGGCCTGAGAATCGACCAGCCCACCGCCGTGCCACGGTCCGTTCGGGAGGGTGACACCGTGTCGGTAGGCGCGCTGTCATTCCAGGTAATACACGCGCCGGGACACGCTCCAGGTCATGTGGTGCTGTACGGTCATGGCGTGGCGCTGGTGGGTGACTGCCTGTTCGCGGGCTCGATCGGGCGCACCGACCTTCCGCTTTCGGACCCGGCCGCAATGGAGCGCTCGCTCGGGCGCCTGCTGCAGCTGCCTGACGACACCCGCGTGTTTCCCGGACACGGTCCCGAGACTACCATCGGTGCCGAACGACGCTCGAATCCATTCCTCACCGGCGCAGCGCGCCTGAAGGTGTCATGAGTCGATCGCACCTTTACAGGGCGGCACGTCCACGAAGGCCGCTGGCCAGCGCGCTGCTGCTGGCGGCGTGGCTGGGCGGGGCCATGCTGGCCCTCGTTATGCTGGTGGCGGACACGGGTGACGGCGGTGCTGCCGCGGCGCTCGATCGGCTCATTCCGCTAGTCGCTATGGGCGCCGTTGCCACGGGAGCGCTGGTGATGGTGGCCGAACTCGCCGTTCGGGCACGCATGCGGGCAGCGCGCATTGCCTGCGCAGCCGTGCTCGTGGCATGCGGCGCCCTCGCGGGCTTCGGCGCAGGCGACCGCGACAACATGCTGCACGCGGCTGACGACGCGCCTGCCGGATCCGCGCAGGTTGACGCAGCAGCGGCTTCACATGCGGGAAGCCTCGCCTGGCTCGTGATCGGACTTCTGGCGGGGGCGGGCGGGCTCGCGACCGCGGTGGCCGCTGCCCGGAATCCCGATGCACGTGCGTCGGCCTAGTGCTGCGGCGCTGATGCTCCGGGAGAGCGCCTCACGATTGCGGGACACCCGTCGCGCTGCACCATGGCGCGACTGCAGCAGCAGCCTCACGGCTGCACGAATCTGATATCCACCGTGACGGCGCGAGCGCCGTCACTGCACAACTTCAAGGAGGATGCACGGGATGGCTAACGCCACTCGCACCGAGAAGGATCCGCTCGGCACTCTCGAAGTGCCGGCAGATGCCCTGTACGGCGTGCAGACGATGCGCGCGCGTCAGAACTTCCCGATCAGCGGGCTCACGCCGCTGGAGCCGTTCGTGGTCGCGCAGGTGTGGATCAAGCGGGCTGCTGCCCTGACGCACAAGGAGACCGGGCGTCTCGATGCGAAGCTGGCGGACGCCATCGTTCAGGCAGCGGATGAGGTCCTTGCAGGACAGCACCGCGAGCACTTCGTGGTGGATCCCTACCAGGCTGGTGCAGGCACTTCGCACAACATGAACGCGAACGAAGTGCTCGCCAATCGCGCCAACGAGATCCTGGGTGGCGAGCGGGGCACGTACACCCCCGTGCACCCTAACGATCACGTGAACATGGCGCAGTCCACGAACGACACCATCCCCACGAACATCAGGCTGGCTGCGCTGTCGCAGCTTCCTGCGCTGGTGAGTGCGTTCGAGAACCTGCGCGATGCGCTGGCCGCCAAGGGGAAGGAGTTCGACCACATAGTGAAGGCTGGTCGCACCCACCTGCAGGACGCCATGCCCATTCGCCTGGGACAGGAGTTCACGGCCTACGCCGGCTCCATGGACCGCGCACTGCGCCGCGTCATCGAGGCAGCGGACTACCTGCGCGACCTCGGCATCGGAGGCAGCGCCGTTGGCACCGGAGTGAACGTGGAGCCGCAGTATCCGGAGCTGATGATCAAGCACCTGAATGAGATGACCGGCCTGAACGTTCGCGTGGGCCAGGATCGCATTCAGCTCATGCAGAGCATGGGCGACGCTGCGGCGTTCAGCGCAACCCTGCGCGGCCTCGCCATTGACCTGAGCAAGATCGCGAGCGACCTGCGCCTGATGGTAATGGGGCCGCGCACCGGAATAGATGAGATCACGCTTCCGGCGGTGCAGCCCGGTTCGTCCATCATGCCCGGCAAGATCAACCCGTCCATCCCCGAGATGGTCAACCAGGTGTGCTTCCAGGTCATGGGTTGCGACACCACCATCGCGATCTCGGCCGAGCATGGTCAGCTCGAGCTGAACGTGATGATGCCGGTGATCGCGCACAACCTGCTGCTCTCCATGCGCATCCTCACGAACACGGCGAACATCCTTGCCGATCGCTGCGTGAAGGGGATCGAGGCGAACGAGGAGATGTGCTCCTACTGGGTGGAGCGCTCCGCTGCGCTCGCCACGGCGCTGATGCCCCACATCGGCTATGCGAAGGCGGCCGAGATCAGCAAGGCATCGGTGAAGGAGGGCGTGCTGATTCGCGACATGGTGAAGCGCGACAACGTGCTCCCGGCCGATCGCATTGACGAGGTGCTCGACCTCCGCAAGATGACCGAAATCGGAGTGCCGGGCGCGTGAGGCGTCCCTGCATGCTCGCTGTGCTGGCGCGCGTGCAGAGCTGAAGGGCGGGGCCTGCGTACCCCGGGTCGAGAGCGCCGGATTCCCGCTGGGAGTCCGGCGCTCTTTCCTGCGGCCGAGGCAGGCGGGAAGGGAAGCGGAGTCCCGCGCCCCTTGTTACCTCGGTGCCCGAGGCCTACACTGAGGACGTGCGAATCACGACCTGGGCCGAGTACGGCTTGATCTGCGCCCTTCACCTGGCGCACCGCGTGGGCGAAGGCCCCGTCTCCGGACGGGAGATCGCCGAGCGCGAGAGGTTGCCGGCCGACTACGTGGAGCAGATTCTCCTGCGCCTGCGTCGGGCGGAGCTCATCAATTCCACCCGTGGAGCGAAGGGCGGCTACACTCTCGCTCGTGAGCCGCGCGACATCAGCGTGCGCGACGTAATCGCCGCCTCCGAGCTGAGCACCTTCGAGCTCCACTGCGTGAGCCATCCCGTAGGAGAGGATCGCTGCTCCGCGGCGCACGAGTGCAGTATTCGCCCTGTGTGGATTCTCCTGCAGCAGCGGATAGACGACGTTCTGGAAGGCGTGCGCCTGTCCGACCTCATGAAGGACGAATCCGAGGTGCGGGCCACCGTCGGGCTCGGCTCACCCGAGCCGGTGCAGCTGACTCGACGCGTGCCGCTGCCGGCCGCCGCCAACTAGCCGGTACAGTTCCACGTGCCGTTCCTGGGCAGGTGGCGAGCGGAACGCGGAGTGCGCGCATCGGCTGCGGCGTTTGCGGCCGCCTTGAGCGCCGATCCCGACCCCGATCTCGCCTCCTGGCTGTCAGTTACCGCCACTCGCGGCGACGTGGACCACGCGCTCTGGGAACTCCGCTATGCGCGGCGAGCACTGGGCCTGCTGGCTGCCGAGCGGGACGCCCTCGACGATCGGACTGCGTCGCTCGTGGCCAGCGCATTGAGCGAGGAGTTCCGGCGGGATCCTGCAATTGCAAGCGATCGCGTGGCTCTCGCAGAGCGGCAGTTCAACCAGCGCCTCGCAGCATACGGCGAAGCCGTGCGGGAGAGGGAGCCGGGAGTGCCTACCGCCGAACGCGTGGCGAGGGTGCTGCTGCGATTTGCCGGCGGCGATCGCGACTGGGAGCCGGAGACCGTCGAGCACCTGTCCCGCGCCGTAGCCGAGTTTCTCGCGAACACCAACGCGGAACTCCGCAAGGCATTCGGGCAGGCCGCACTTCCGGAGGACGTGAAGCCATCCTCGCTGGGACGTCGTTGAGCGCGCTGCGCGTTCGGCGCGCGATCAATACGGCGCGTACGCAAATGAGGCCTTCCGATCGACATCGGAAGGCCTCATTTGCCGTGCAGTGCCGAAGGGGGGACTCGAACCCCCACGGGCTTGCGCCCACTGCGCCCTGAACGCAGCGCGTCTACCAATTCCACCACTTCGGCAGAGCGCGAATACTAGAGGCGACAGGCCCCCAAGTCAACGTCATACACAAGTTGCAGCCACAGCAGGTGAACGTCTAACTTGGGAGCAGTTCACCACTTCCGGCCCGCCATCGCCCATGGGGGGCAGTGGGTTCCGTGCGCCAGGCGTGCGCCATGTCCTTCCTCCTTCGTTGATGTCCAAAGGTGAGGAATCCCGGGCCGAGATCGTCCCGATAGCGCAGAACCGAAGGGCCCGACACGAGTACCAGATCATTGATACCTGGGAGTGCGGGATCGTCCTCAAGGGATCGGAGGTGAAGTCGCTTCGCGCCAAGCGGGCGAACATCACCGATGCCTTCGGGATCGTTCGGGACGGTGAGGTGTTCCTTCTGAACATGCACGTGTCGCCTTACGACCAGGCCAGCCATTTTGCGCACGAACCCACCCGCACGAGGAAGCTCCTGCTGCACAAGAAGGAGATCCGGCGGCTGATCGGCGCAGTGGAGCGGCAGGGGCTGACCCTCGTTCCGCTGGAACTCTACTTCCGGAACGGGGTGGCGAAGGTGCGGCTCGCTCTCGCGAAGGGCAAGAAGCTGCACGACAAGAGGGAGGATGCGCGCCGTCGCGACGACCAGCGCGAAATGGAGCGAGCCCTCCGCTCACGATGATGAATCCCGGTCTCGAATGCTTCGGATAGGCGCACTTCTCCTGCAGTCGGCCCTCGCCGCCTCCACGGGCGGCGGCGACTCGCTCGCGGTGATCACCGCCGGCGAGGGAAGGGTCGCGATTGCAGTGGAGCGAGTCGGGAGCGCGTCCATTCCTTCGCTTCCGATCGGGCCGCTCGCGCTCGCACTGGGCGGCAGTGTGGAGGTGCTCCCGAACTCGCGCTTCGAGTTGCAGCTGGGCGGCGTGAGAGTGGAGCTCGCGGATGGCCTGCCGTTCGCGCGAGCCGGTAACGTGGTGCACCCCCTGGCGCACCCGCCAGTGCTGCGCGACGACCGCCTCCTGGTGCCCCAGCAGCTGGCCAGGGAGGTGCTGCCGCGCCTGATCCCCGATATGCGCTGGGACGGCTCACAGCGCGCGCTGCACGTGCCCGCCCGGGTGCTGGCCGCGGCGACTCCTCCGGAGTCGCCGCCTGCCGCGCCCAGCAGGGAGCCGCCGCAGCGCGGGCCGCTGTCCGCCATGCCGAACGAACCTCGGTCATCGGAGACCACGGTCCTGCCAACCATCCGTGGGCCCGGCGCTCGCAGCGGTCCGCCGACCTCGGCGCCGCGACCGACTGCCTCGTCCAGGCCGGCGGCAGCCGGTCGTTCGGGTGCCCCCGCAGGCAAGTACACGGTGGTAGTGGACGCCGGCCACGGCGGCGTGGACAACGGCATGTCCGGCCCGCTGGCGCGAGGGGCGCCACGCATCTACGAGAAGAACATCACGCTTGCCGTGAGCCGCCTGGTGCAGCGGGAGCTGGAGGCCCGCGGGCATCGCGTGGTGATGACACGCACCCGGGACACCCTCATAGCGCTCTCGGACCGGGGGCGGATAGCGAATCGCGAGAAGGGTGACCTCTTCCTCTCCATCCACGTGAACGCCGCCAACCCTCGCTGGACCAACGCCGGCTCCGCACGCGGATTCGAGACGTACTTCCTGGCCGAGGCGCAGACGGAGGACGCACGGCGCGTTGAGCAGATGGAGAACGACGCGGTGCGCTTCGAGACGGAGAGCGATGTGGCGGCGGGCGATCCGTTGTCCTTCATCGTCACCGACATGCAGCAGAACGAGCACCTTCGCGAGTCGAAGGAGTTGGCTGCGGCGGTGCAGGGGCACCTGGCCAGGATTCACCCCGGCCCCAGTCGAGGCGTAAAGCAGGCGGCGTTCAGGGTGCTCGTCACGGCGTTCATGCCGTCCGTGCTCATAGAGCTGGGTTTCGGCACGAACGCGGACGAAGCCAGGTGGCTGTCGAATGCGGCCGAACAGGAACGGATAGCCCGGTCCATAGTGGACGCTGCCGAGGAGTACCTGGCGGCCTTCGAGTTGCGCACGAACGGTGTGCCATGAAGGTGCGTGATGGCAACGAGTTGGCTGCTTCAGCTAAAGTAGAGCATCAGGTACCGGCCGGCACAGGGGCCTCACCGGTTCCGTCCTCGGGCAACGTCCCCCTTCCTGAACCTCTCGGAATACGCGTAGCCGGTATCGCGTTCCAGAACCCGATCGTTCTCGCCGCCGGAACTGCGGCCTACGGGCGCGAGATTGCCGAGGTTGTGGACCTGGAGAGGATGGGCGGCCTGGTGACCAAGGCCGTGAGTCGCGAGCCGCGGAAGGGCGCGCCGCCGCTTCGGGTGGGCGAGTTCCGCGGCGGAATGATCAACGCGGTGGGGCTGGCGAATCCGGGCGTGGAGTCCGTTCGCGCCTCGGATATGCCATGGCTTGCCGCCAACGTCCGAAACGCGCGCGTCCTGGTGAACGTGGTGGGGTTCGAGGTCGGGGAGTTTGCGGATGTCGTGGCCCGGCTGGACGATTCCGGCGGGATGGACGGCTACGAGCTGAACGTCAGCTGCCCGAACGTGAAGGCGGGCGGGATGGAGTTCGGCGCATCTCCGGAGACGCTTCGCGGCGTCGTCTCCGGTGCGCGGCAGGCCACCCGTCGTCCGCTGTTCGTGAAGCTCTCGCCGACGCTGCCGGACATCGTGGGCGCGGCTCGCACCGCGGTGGAGGCCGGGGCGGATGCCATCACGCTGGTCAACACCATGCCGGGGCTGGTGATTGACGTGGAGCGCCGCAGGCCCGTGCTCGGTTTCGGTGGCGGTGGCGTGAGCGGACGCGCGCTGCTTCCAATCGGTGTGCTGGCCACCTGGAAGGTGCATCGTGCTGCGCTCGGCGTTCCGCTCATGGGGCTCGGCGGGGTAGAGTCCGCGTCGGATGCCCTGCAGTACATGATGGCGGGAGCGTCCCTGGTGGGGATGGGAACGGCAGCGCTTCGTGACCCGCGGGCTCCCGAGCGGGTGGTGCGTGACCTTGCGAGGTGGTTCGAAAGGGAAGGCGTGAGGAGCGTGGACGAGATACTGGGAAGCCTGGAGTGGCCTGAATGAGCGCTGGCGAGCGGGCAGGAGCGGAGGCGTCGGCCTCGGACGTCGGGGTTGTCGGGAAAGGTGGTGCTCCCCGTGCGCGAGGCAGTGCGGGAGGAGCGGAGCTATCTGCCACGCCGATCGTGGCGCTCGATTTCCCGTCGTGGCAGCAGGCGCGCGAGCTCGTGCACCTGCTCGGAGCGCACTGCCGCTTCTACAAGGTGGGATTGGAGCTCTTCATCGCCGAGGGGCCGCAAGTGGTGCAGGGCCTTAGAGATGAAGGGTGTGATGTGTTCCTGGATCTCAAGCTGCACGACATTCCCGCCACGATGCGCGGTGCGGCCAGGTCGGCGGCTCGGCTGGGGGCGAGTCTGCTGACGGTGCACGCCTCGGCTGGGGAGGAGGGTGTGCGCGCAGCCGTTGAGGGTGCGGGAGCCGAGACGAGGATTCTGGCCGTCACGGTGCTGACGTCTCTGGATGGTGTGTCGCTGGCGACCACGTGGGGCAGGGGCGGAGGAGTGGATGTGGAGGCGGAGGTTCTGCGTCTTGCGGGCGTGGCGCGGGCTGCCGGTGCTCATGGCGTGGTATGCAGCGGTCACGAGGCCGAGTCGGTGCGAGCGGCTTACGGAAGCGAGCTGGTGCCGCTGGTGCCTGGGATCAGGCTGCCGGGCGGGGATGCACACGATCAAAGGCGTGTGATGACACCGGGGCAGGCGGCACGGGCTGGAGCCGGGTACCTGGTGCTGGGTCGTGCGGTGCGTGCGGCGGCGGACCCCGTGGCCGCGATGGAGGCGGTGAACGCGGAGCTCGAGCTGGCTGCTCGGGCGGGGTAGCGCACGCGACCGGAATGGTTTAGCGTGCGTGGCTGCCGTTGTGCAGGAGTGCTGTGCAGCGGTGGGACGCGAGTGTATGGGCCGGTGCTGGAAGGTGCCGGATTGGAGGGACGGGCTCGGCGCAGTATGGGGCGGTTGGCCGCTCTTGCGTGGGCTGCCCAAGCCCGTTATGCTCAAAGTCTTGGCCGGAAATAAACCCTGTTCGAGTAGATCTGGAGCGCGCCCGTGAAAGTCCGCAGCAGCGTCAAGCCGATTTGCGAACACTGCAAGGTGATCAAGCGGAACGGCGTGACCCGCATCATCTGCAGCCGCAATCCCAAGCACAAGCAGCGTCAAGGCTGATCCATGGCACGTATTGCTGGCGTCGATCTCCCGCGTAACAAGAAGGTTGAGATCGGGCTCACCTACATTTTCGGGATCGGGCGTGCTACGGCAGCCCGCATTCTCGAGGCGACCGGAATCGATCCTCAGACGCGAATCAGCGACCTGGGTGATGCCGAGGTCAACCGCCTGCGCCAGGAGATCGAGCGCGGGTATCGCGTGGAAGGTGCGCTGCGCACCGAGACCGCGATGAACGTGAAGCGCCTGATGGACATCGGTTCGTATCGCGGCATCAGGCATCGCCGCGGTCTGCCGGTCCGTGGGCAGCGCACGCACACGAATGCCCGTACGAAGAAGGGCCCGCGCCGCGCAATCGCCGGCAAGAAGAAAGTGACGAAGTAAGCGACCCATGGCGACTCCAACGAAGAAGAGCAAGAAGGTCGTGGATGCCGAAGGCGTCGCGCACGTGCAGGCGACCTTCAACAACACCACGATTACCATCACGGACGCACGCGGCAACGCTGTGACGTGGGGATCTGCCGGCAAGGCCGGCTTCAAGGGATCAAAGAAGAGCACGCCGTTCGCCGCCACCGTGGCTGCGGAGCAGGCTGCTCGTGAGGCTATGTCCATGGGTATGCGCCGTGTGCACGTGCGCGTGCAGGGGCCCGGCTCCGGTCGCGAGTCGGCCATCCAGGCGCTCGCCGCGGCGGGACTTCAGGTCCGGTCCATCAAGGACGTGACGCCCATTCCGCACAACGGTTGCCGGCCGCCGAAGCGGCGGAGGGTCTGACCGATGCGCTACACCGGTCCGAGCTGCCGCCAGTGCCGCCGCGAGGGGACTAAGCTCTTCCTCAAGGGCACCAAGTGCTTCACCGAGAAGTGCCCGGTCGAGCGCCGTCCGTACGCGCCCGGCCAGCACGGCCAGAGCACTGCGCGTCGCCGCAAGATGTCGGAGTACTCCAAGCAGCTGCGCGAGAAGCAGAAGATCAAGCGCATCTACGGCGTGAGCGAGAAGCAGTTCCGCAACACGTTCGATCGCGTTGCGACGCTTCCCGGCATTCACGGCCACAACCTGCTTGCCGCTCTCGAGTCGCGGCTGGACAACCTGCTGTACCGCATGGGCTTCGCACCCAGCCGCAAGGCGGCGCGCCAGCTCGTGAGGCATCGCCACGTGGAGGTCAATGGCCGCGTGGTGGACATTCCCAGCTACCTCGTGAAGCCCGGCCAGGAAGTCCGGCTCCGCCAGGCCTCGCGCGAGCTCACGCTCGTCGCAGCCGCCATGGAGCAGGCCGCACGCGGCGCCTCGCTCTCCTGGCTCGCCGTTGATCGCGAGTCGTTCAGCGGTCGCATGCTCGAGCGCCCCACGCGCCCGAACATCCCGATCGCGGCACAGGAGCAGCTGGTCGTCGAGCTGTACTCGAAGTAAGGAGCCGCAGGAGGAAACTCGGGATCGGGGAACCGGCCGGAAGAATCTCTCCGCCGCTACTCCGGTCCCTTTTCTCGAACGGCTCGGTCGGGACCCTGACTCCCATACGGGTCTGCCGCGCGTCAGGGGCGGGGCAGAGCGTGGCCAGGCGACAATCGCCCGGTCAGACCAACTCCAGGATCCATCAGGTTTCGAATGGCACAGACGATCGATCTGCGCGGGCTCGTTCGCCCGACGCTCGTGGAAGTCATCAAGCGGGAGGACGCGCCCAGCGTTGCGGAATTCCGCATCCAGCCTCTCGAGCGCGGCTTCGGACACACCCTCGGCAACGCCATGCGGCGCATGCTGCTCTCCTCGCTCAGGGGAGCGGCCGTATGGGCTTTCCGCCTGGACGGCGTGCTGCACGAGCACCAGACCGTTTCCGGTGTGGTTGAAGACGTCCACCAGATCATCGGCAACCTGAAGACGCTGAAGCTCGCACTGGACGACGAAGTGGAGGAGGCGGTGATCCGCTTCAGCCGCAACGGCTCCGGCGCGGTCACTGCCGGCGACCTCGTTCTCCCGCCGGGCGTCACCCTCGTGGATCCGTCGCACCACCTGTTCACCGTTCAGGACGACCGTGAGGTCAACCTCGAGCTGCACGTGAACAAGGGCCGCGGCTATGTGGAGGCCGATCAGCACCAGCTGGAGCGCGGCGCGCCCGTTGACCTGGTGCGCATTGACGCCATCTACAACCCCGTGCGTCGCGCCAACTTTGCCGTTGCGGAGACGCGCGTTGGCCAGCGCACTGACTACGATCGCCTGCTTCTCACGGTGGAGACCAACGGAACCGTCTCCCCCGAGGAAGCGGTGAGCTACGCGGCGGCGCTCGCGCAGACGCACTTCCAGTACTTTGCCAGCTTCGGTTCGCACGCCTCGGCGCCGGCCGTTACCGGCAACGACCAGGCAAGCGCGGATGCAATTCGCCTGGCGGAGGTGCTGCGCACGCCGATCGACGATCTGGAGCTCTCGGTTCGTTCGGTGAACTCGCTGAAGAACTCGAACATCCGCACGCTCGGCGACCTGGTGCGGCAGACCGAGTCCCAGATCCTGCAGGTGAAGAACTTCGGCAAGAAGTCCCTCCACGAGATTGCCACGCTTCTCGAGCGGGAAGGACTGAACTTTGGAATGCGCTACGAGGACAAAGGCGACGGCGTTCGCATCATAGATTGGGGATCGCCGCCGAGCCCGGTTGCCGATAACGTCCCAGACGAGGAAGAGGAGTAACACATGCGTCACCGCAAAGCCGGGCGGCAGCTGCGGCGCACGAGCGAGCAGAAGCTCGCCCTGATGCGCGGACTCGCGAGCTCGCTCATCGAACACGAATCCATCGAGACGACCGAGGCCAAGGCCAAGGAGCTTCGCCCGTTCGTCGAGAAGCTGATCACCAAGGCGAAGTCGGGCACGCTGCACGACCGTCGTCTTGCCATCCGCCACGTGCAGAAGCGCGAGGTGGCAGACAAGCTGTTCCAGGAAGTCGGTCCCCGCTACGCGGGCCGTCCTGGCGGCTACACGCGCATCCTCAAGACCGGCCACCGCAAGGGTGACGGTGCAGAGATGGCGCGCATTGAGCTCGTGGAGGGCTGAATCATGGCCATTGCCCGTAACCGCTGCTACGTGTGCGACAAGGGAGTTGCCTTCGGCAACAACGTTTCGCACGCGAACAACAAGACGCGCCGCGTGTGGCGCCCGAACCTCCAGGTCGCTCGCATCGTCGAAGGCGATCGCGTGATCAAGGTGAAGGTGTGCACCCGCTGCCTCACCAGTGGAAAGGTGAAGCGCGCACCGCGCGGCGAGGCCGCCGTCATCTGACTGCGCTCGCCGTAACCCGCGTCCCGAAAGGGGACACGTGACGGGCTTCCGGCCCGCACCCGTGTCCCCTGTTTCGTGTCCGTAACCCTCGTGCCCGGCAGGCGAATGCAATCCACGGCGCCCGCAGCAGCCTGCATGAACATCCCACCGCCCACTCCCTAGCCCGTGACCCAGCGCACCGCGCTCATCACCGGAATCACCGGTCAGGACGGCTCATACCTGGCCGAACTCCTGCTCGACAAGGGCTATCGCGTTGTCGGCATCGTGCGGCGCAGCTCCACCCACACCTTCGAGCGCATCGGTCACCTGCTCGATGACGTGGAACTGCTCTCGGCCGACCTGCTGGACCAGACGTCCCTGGTGGACGCCATGGTGGAGGCCCGGCCTGACGAGGTATACAACCTCGCCGCGCAGAGCTTCGTGCAGACCAGCTGGACCCAGCCCGTACTGACCGGGGAGTTCACCGCACTCGGCGTGACGCGCATGTTGGAAGCGGTGCGCAAGGCGGCGCCTGACGCGCGCTTCTACCAGGCGTCGTCCAGCGAGATGTTCGGCAAGGTGGTGGAGACCCCGCAGAGCGAGACCACGCCCTTCTATCCGCGCAGCCCGTACGGTGTGGCCAAGGTGTATGGTCACTGGATCACGGTGAACTACCGCGAGAGCTACAATCTCTATGCGGTGAGCGGGATCCTCTTCAACCACGAGTCGCCGCGCCGCGGACTGGAGTTCGTCACGCGCAAGGTTTCCGACGGCGTCGCCCGCATTCACCTGGGCATGGCGAAGGAGCTGGCGCTGGGTAACCTGGACGCCAGGCGCGACTGGGGGTTCGCGGGCGACTACGTGGACGCCATGTGGCGCATGCTGCAGCGCGACGAGCCTGACGACTACGTGATCGGCACCGGACGCACCTGGGCCGTACGCGACCTGGTCGAGCAGGCGTTCGCCGTCGTGGACCTGGACTGGAGGGACTACGTGCGGCAGGACGAGCGCTTCTTCCGCCCGGCGGAAGTGGATCTCCTGGTGGCCAACCCGGCGCGCGCCGAGGCGGAGCTCGGATGGAAGCCGAAGGTGCAGTTCCCCGAGCTCGTCCGCATGATGGTGGAAGCGGACATAGACAGGCTTCGCGGTGGGCGCTGATCGGGAACGGAGCGACGCGGTGAACCGGGTGGCCGGCAGCGGGCGTACCGCATTTGTGACTGGCGCAGCCGGTTTCGTCGGTCGCTGGCTATGCCGCGCGCTTCTCGAGGAAGGCTGGACGGTTGTCGGACTTTCGGTAGTGGCGGAGGACGTGGCCGTCGGCCAGGCCAGTGCGCCGCGAGGCGGCGCCGACCGTCAACCGTCCGATATTCGCTGGTACTTCGGCGACGTGCGCGATGGCGAACTGCTCGCCCGCATTCTGAACGAGGCCCGGCCCGACGCAGTGTTCCATCTGGCGGGAGTGTCCTTCGTTCCCTCCGCGGACGCGGACCCCGGGGAGGCTTACGACATCAACGTTACAGCCACTGCGCGCCTTCTCGGGCTGATTGCCAGCAGGAAGGCGGCTGGAGAGCTGGATCCGGCCGTCCTCATAGTCGGTAGCGCGGAACAGTACGGCAGCCACCCGGAGAGCGAGCTGCCGCTTACGGAGGCGGCCGAGCAGCGGCCCATGGGCGTTTATGCGGCTACCAAGGCAGCCCAGGAGATTGCCGCCCTGCAGCGCTGGCGGAAGGACGGCGTCCGGGTCATTCCCGTGCGGCCGTTCAACCACAGTGGCGCCGGGCAGAGCAGCCGATTCCTGCTGCCGGCTCTCGTGAAACGGGCGCTGGAACTGCGCGCCACTGGCGGGCGGGTGCTGTCCATAGGGAATACCACGCCGGTGCGCGACATTTCGCATGTAGCCGACGTGGTGCGTGCGTATATTCTTCTCGCCGAGCGTGGCGTGCCTGGAACGGCCTACAACGTGTGCTCCGGACGGGGCTACAGCGTTGCCGACCTGGCCAGCCGCGTTCTGGAGCGCGCGGGCGTGCGCGCGGAACTGCAGCCCGATCCATCACTCGTTCGTTCCGCTGACGTGCCTGCTCTGGTAGGCTCGCCTGCCAGAATTGCCGAAGCCACCGGGTGGGCGCCGACGCGCACGCTCGACGACTTGATAGACGATCTCATCCATGCCGCGACGCACTGACATAAACCGCATCCTGCTCATCGGCTCGGGGCCGATCGTCATCGGACAGGCTGCGGAGTTCGACTACTCCGGGACGCAGGCGGCCAAGGCGCTTCGCGAGGAGGGGTACGAGGTGATCCTCGTGAACTCCAATCCGGCCACCATCATGACGGACCCGGAGTATGCCGACCGAACCTACATCGAGCCGGTGACTCCGGAGTACCTGGAGCTGATCATCGAGAAGGAGCGGCCTGACGCGATCCTTCCGACGATGGGCGGCCAGACTGCACTGAACACGGCCCTGGCGCTTGCCGAGAGGGGCGTGCTGGCGAAGTACAACGTGGAATTGATCGGCGCCAAGGAGCGAGCCATCAAGGTGGCGGAGGACCGCGCCCTTTTCGCTGAAGCCATGGAGCGAATCGGCCTGCAGGTGCCTCGGGGGCGGGTTGCGAACAGCTGGCAGGAGGCGCTGGAGGTAGCGGAGGATACCGGTTATCCGGCAATCATCCGTCCGTCCTTCACGCTCGGCGGTGCCGGCGGCGGCGTTGCGTACAACCGCGACGAGTTCGAGGCGATCGTAAGGCGCGGCCTGGCCGAGTCGCCCGTGGGAGAGGTGCTGATCGAGCGCAGTGTGCTGGGCTGGAAGGAGTACGAGCTCGAGGTGATGCGCGATCACGCGGACAACGTGGTGATCGTGTGTTCCATCGAGAACATAGATCCCATGGGCGTGCACACCGGCGACTCGATCACGGTGGCGCCGGCGATGACGCTCTCGGACCGCGAGTATCAGGTGATGCGCGACGCGGCCGTCGCGGTCATCCGCGAGATCGGCGTTGAGGCGGGCGGCTGCAACATCCAGTTCGCGGTGAACCCCGAGAATGGCGAGCTGCTGGTGATCGAGATGAACCCGCGCGTTTCGCGGTCCTCGGCGCTGGCGTCGAAGGCCACCGGCTTCCCGATCGCGCGCATCGGTGCCAAGCTGGCCGTGGGCTACACGCTGGACGAGATTCCCAACGACATAACGAGGACCACGCCGGCATCGTTCGAGCCGGTGCTCGACTATGTCGTGGTGAAGTGCCCGCGCTTTGCCTTCGAGAAGTTCACGGCCTCGGATCCGCGCCTCACGACGCAGATGAAGTCCGTGGGCGAGTCCATGGCGATCGGCCGTACGTTCAAGGAGGCGTTCCAGAAGGGCCTTCGCGCGCTGGAGACCGGCCGCACCGGCTGGGACGTGTCCGACAAGCTGGACGACGACCGCCTGCCTGACGAATCACCCGAGTCCCTGCGCGCCGCGCTCAGGCAGCCCACGCCCGAACGCATCTTCCAGGTGAAGCGCGCATTCCTCGCGGGCTTCAGCGTGGACGAGATTCACGAGCTCACGAGCATAGACCGCTGGTTCCTCTGGCAGTTCGAGGAGCTCATCCTGGCCGAGCGCGAGTACGCGGCAGGGGAGCCTGACGAGGACTCTCTGCGCCGCATGAAGCGCATGGGCTTCAGCGACCGCCAGCTCGCCGCGCTGCGTGGCGAGACCGAGCAGTCCGTTCGCGAACGCCGCTGGGCGCTCGGCGTGCGGCCGTCCTACAAGATGGTGGACACCTGCGCCGGAGAGTTTCCGTCCGCCACGCCGTACCTGTACTCCAGCTACGACGAGGAGAGCGAGGCGCCGCGCACGGGTCGGAAGTCCGTGATGATCCTCGGCTCCGGACCGAACAGGATCGGCCAGGGGGTGGAGTTCGACTACTGCTGCGTTCGCGCGGCGCTGGCCCTCAGGGAGCGCGGCTTCGAGACCATCATGGTCAACTCCAATCCGGAGACGGTCTCCACCGACTTCGATACGTCCGACAAGCTTTACTTCGAGCCCCTCACCTTCGAGGACGTGCTGGAAATCGTGGACCGGGAGCAGCCTCTCGGCGTGATCGTGCAGCTGGGCGGCCAGACTCCGCTCAAGCTCACCAGGCAGCTGGAGGCAGCCGGCGTCCCCATACTCGGTACGTCGCCCGACGCGATTGATGTCGCGGAGGACCGCAAGCGGTTCGATGAGATCGCTCGCAAGCTGGGCATTCGCCAGCCGGAGAACGGTACCGCCACGAGTGTGGACGAGTCCGTGGAGATCGCGAATCGCATCGGCTATCCGGTGCTCGTGCGTCCCTCCTACGTTCTGGGCGGTCGCGCAATGGAGATCGTGTACGACGAGAAGCAGCTGCGAGGCTACTTCGAGAGGGCGGCGCGCGTGTCCGAGGACCGTCCGGTGCTCATTGACCGCTTCCTCGAGGACGCATACGAAGCGGACGTTGACGCCATCTCCGACGGGGAGGCGGTGGTCATCGGCGGCGTGATGCAGCACATCGAGGATGCCGGCATCCACTCGGGTGACTCCGCATGCGTCCTCCCGCCCTACCTTATCGGTGCGCGGGACGTGGAGACGATGCGCGAGCATACCGTCGCACTCGCCAGGGCGCTTGGCGTGGTTGGGCTGATCAACGTGCAGTTCGCCGTGAAGGACGGCGAGGTGTACGTGCTGGAGGTGAATCCTCGCGGCAGCCGTACCATTCCGTTCGTGTCGAAGGCCATCGGCGTTCCGCTGGCATCGTACGCCGCGCGGGTGATGACCGGCGAGCGGCTCGCGGACATCGGGTTCACCAGCGAGATCGTGCCTTCCTTCGTGAGCGTGAAGGAGGCCGTGTTCCCGTTCAAGAAGTTCCGGGAGTTCGACCCCATCCTGGGACCCGAGATGCGCTCGACGGGCGAAGTGATGGGCATCGCCACCACGTTCGGCACTGCCTTCGCCAAGGCGCAGGTGGCGGCGGAGAACGCGCTGCCGCTGGAAGGGAATGTGTTCGTGACGGTGAACGACGGCGACAAGGCTGCGGCTGTTCCGATCGTGAGGCGCTTCCACGAGATGGGCTTCGGCATCATGGCCACGTCGGGAACTGCCCAGTACCTTCGCGGCATGGGCATCCCGGCCGAGCGCGTGCTGAAGGTCCACGAGGGCAGGCCTCACGGCATGGACAAGATCGTGAATGGCGAGATCCAGCTGCTGATCAACACTCCGCTCGGAAAGCACGCCCAGCGCGACGACTACACGCTTCGTCAGGCGGCGATTGCCAACCGGGTTCCGTACACCACCACGCTGTCGGCAGCTTCCGCAGCCGGAGACGCAATCCTCTCGCTGCGCTCCCGCGAGCCTTCCGTGCGCTCGCTGCAGGAGTGGCACGGCACGCTCACTGCGGCGGGTGCAGTCTGAGCAACGCGAACGGAAGCATCGGAACACGCGGCATGTCTGCCCCCTTCATTCACGAGTCCAGCTACGTGGACGACGGCGCCGAGATCGGTGCGGGCACTCGCATCTGGCACTTCTGCCACGTCATGCCCGGAGCGCGCATCGGTCGCGATTGTTCGCTGGGGCAGAACGTGGTGGTCATGAACGGCGTTCGGATCGGCAACAACGTGAAGATCCAGAACAACGTGTCGGTATACGAGGGCGTGGAGCTGGAGGACGACGTGTTCTGCGGGCCGAGCATGGTGTTCACGAACGTTATCAACCCGCGCAGCGCCGTTTCGCGAAAGCACGAGTACCGGCGCACGCTCGTGAGGCGCGGCGCAACCATCGGCGCCAACGCCACCGTCGTGTGCGGCGTCACGCTCGGTGAGTACTCGTTCGTGGGTGCGGGTGCGGTGGTCACCAGGGACGTGGAGCCGTTTGCCCTGGTCGTGGGCATGCCCGCCCGTCGCGTAGGATGGATGTGCCGCTGCGGCGAGCGGCTGGCCGATTCGGGCGCGGCCACCTGCGAGTCGTGCGGCACGCGCTACGAGCGCGCGCGGGAAGGACTGAGGATCATCGAGGAGGAGAATTGACCGTTCCTGCCACGGTACGCATCGCACTGATCGGTTGCGGCCGCATCTCGAGGAACCACTTTGACGCCATCGCGAAGGTTGACGGCCTCGAACTGGCTGCCGTGTGCGACATCGTGCCCGAACGCGCGGAGGAAGCCGCACGAGCCCAGGGTGTGCCCGGGTTCACGAGCTACGAGCAGATGCTGGCCGAGGTCCCATGCGATGCCGTTGCGATCTGCACGCCGAGCGGGCTGCACCCGCAGCACGGGATCATGGCGGCGAGGGCGGGGAGGCACGTGATCTCCGAGAAGCCGATGGCGATCAGCCTCACCGCGGCGGACGAACTCGTTCACGCGTGCGACGAGGCCGGCGTCAGGCTGTTCGTGGTGAAGCAGAACAGGCTCAATGCGCCCATCCAGCTGCTGCGCCGCGCGATAGACAAGGGACGGTTCGGGCGCATCTACCTCGCGAACTGCACGGTGCGGTGGACGCGCCCGCAGGAGTACTACGATCAGGCGCCGTGGCGCGGCACGTGGGAGTTCGACGGCGGTGCGTTCCTCAACCAGGCCTCACACTACGTGGACCTGATCCAGTGGCTCGTGGGCCCCGTGGAGAGCGTGATCGCCAAGACCGCAACTCTCGCGAGGCAGATCGAGTCCGAGGACACCGGAGTGGCGGTCCTGAAGTTCCGAAGCGGCGCTCTCGGCACCATCGAGGTGACGATGCTCACATATCCCAGGAATCTCGAGGGCTCCATAACGATCCTCGGCGAGAAGGGGACAGTGAAGATCGGCGGCACCGCGGTGAACAAGGTGGAGACCTGGCAGTTCGCCGACTACGATGACGACGACAAGCTCGTGGAGACCGTGGACACCAACCCTCCGAATGTCTACGGCTATGGCCACGAGGGATACTACAGGAACGTTCTGGCGTCGCTGCGGGGCGAGAGCAGTCCCGACACCGACGGTCGCGCAGGCCGCAAGTCGCTGGAGCTGGTGCTGGGTATCTACGAGTCTGCGCGTACCGGCTGCGAGGTGTCCATTCCGCTCCAGACGCGTCGTTGAGTGCGCGATTCACGTTGACGTGAGGTGCGGTGTGCCGTCACCTTTCGCGACTGTTCGCGCACGTACCCCGAAAAGGTTCTGACCACGCCCCGATGCCTGTTCCCCTGCTCGACCTTCGCGCCCAGCACGACACCATACGCGACGAAGTGCTGCCCGGCGTCCTGCGGCTCATCGAGGAGCAGAAGTTCATACTCGGCGATGCGGTCGCGAAGCTGGAGCGAGAGATCGCCGAGCTTTCGGGCACCCGCTACGCGGTGGGGTGCGCGAGCGGCACCGACGCCCTTCTCCTGGCATTGAGGGCTCTGGACGTGGGGCGCGATGACGAGGTGGTGACCACCCCGTTCACCTTCTTCGCCACCGCGGGAACGATCCACAACGCCGGTGCGAAGCCCGTCTTCGTGGACATCGAGCCCCGGTCCTTCAACATCTCCGCCGAGGCGGTGAAGGCCGCGGTCACGCCGCGCACCAGGGCCGTGATCCCGGTGGACCTCTTCGGCCAGATCGCGCCTCTCGAGCGCGTGGCCGAGGCGGCAGGAGACTTGCCCATCATCGAGGACGCGGCCCAGTCCATCGGAGCCCGACGTCGGATCGGCGGCAGGTGGACCAGGGCGGGAGCCTCCGCGACGATCGGTACCTTCTCGTTCTTCCCCTCCAAGAATCTGGGTGGGTACGGAGACGGGGGGATGATCGTCACACAGGACGAGGCCCTGTACCAGCGCCTCATGAGGCTCAGGACGCACGGGAGCCTCCGAACGTACTACCACGAGGAAGTTGGCTATAACAGCAGGCTGGATGCACTGCAGGCGGTGGTTCTGAACGCGAAGCTCCCGCACCTGGAGGAGTGGAGTCGCAGGCGACGGGAGAATGCAGCGTTCTACGACCAGGCCTTGGCGGACCTGCCCGATGTGGTCACTCCCTGGGTGGACCCCGATAACGAGTCGATCTACAACCAGTACACACTGCGGGCGGAGCGACGTGACGACCTGCAGGCATACCTCACCGAGCGCGGAATCGGCTCGGCCATCTACTACCCCTTGCCGCTACATCTGCAACCCTGCTTCGCGTACCTGGGCTATCGGCCGGGCAGCTGCCCCGAGGCCGAGAAGGCGTCCCGCGAGGTGATTTCGCTGCCGGTGTACCCTGAACTCACGCAGGTCCAGCTGGACGAGGTCGTCTCGGCGGTTCGGGCCTTCTATGGACGATGACCGCGCATAGCGCACAGCCACGACCTCCGATGAATCCAGTAGGGTCCGAGATTCACAGCAAATTGCTCGCACGCGTTGCAGACCGATCCGCCACCGTGGCCGTCGTGGGGCTGGGCTACGTTGGCCTCCCGCTCGCAGTGGAGTTCGCAAACGCGGGCTTCAAGGTGATTGGCTACGATGTGAGCCAGCGTGCGGTGGACGGCATCAACCGCGGCGAGTCGCACATCCAGGACGTGTCGTCGAGCACCCTGGAGTCGCTCGTGAAGGCAGGGAAGATCATCGCCACGACGGACGAGGCGGGCCTGCACGAGGCCGACGCCATCTCGATCGCGGTTCCCACACCGCTGTCCAAGACGCGCGACCCGGACATGAGCTACGTGCTGTCCGCGGTGGATGCCGTGGCGCGCAACGCGCACCCGGGACTGCTCATCGTCCTCGAGAGCACCACCTATCCCGGAACCACTCGTGAGCTGATCGTGCCGCGACTGGAGGATGCCGGCCTGACGGTGGGCGAGGATGTGTTCGTGGCCTTCAGCCCCGAGCGCGTTGACCCGGGGAATGCCGTGTGGCACACCAGGAACACGCCGAAGGTGGTTGGCGGCATAACGCCGGCTTGCACGTCGGCCGCCTTCGAGCTGTATTCCTCCACCATTGACACGGTGGTGCCGGTTTCGAGCACGGAGTGCGCGGAACTCGTGAAGCTGCTCGAGAACACCTTCCGGGCGGTGAACATCGGCCTCGTGAACGAGATGGCAATCGTCTGCGACAAGCTTGGCGTGGACGTGTGGGAGGTCATAGATGCCGCCGCCACGAAGCCGTTCGGGTTCATGAAGTTCACACCCGGACCCGGGATTGGCGGGCACTGCATCCCGCTCGATCCGCACTACCTTGCCTGGAAGATGCGCACGCTCAACTACAAGACGCGCTTCATTGACCTGGCCAGCGAGATCAACAGCAGCATGCCTTACGTGGTGGCGGAGAAGGTGGCTCGCGCCCTCAACGATGTTCGCAAGGCCGTGAATGGCAGCCGGGTGCTCGTACTGGGAGTGGCGTACAAGAAGAACATTGACGACATCCGCGAGAGCCCTGCGCTGGACGTCATCAGGCTGCTCGAGGGGCGGGGAGCGGAGGTCGTGTATCACGACCCGTTCATCCCGCGCTTCAGGGAAGGCGACCACGAGATGGAGAGCGTGCCGTTTACGGCGGAGGAGCTGGGGAAGGCGGATGCAGTGGTGATCGTCACCGACCACGATGGCGTTGACTACCAGTTCGTACTGGACAACGCGCAGGTGGTCGTGGACACTCGTAATGCGACTGCCCGGATGCATCCTTCACGGGCACGGCTTGTGGCGCTGTCTGCGGTTCCCGCCTCGGGAATCGCTGGCTGACGTTTCGAGGCCGAAGGCGCCGGGGAAGTTGAGGCAGGTGGCGAGGATGCCTGTGGGTGTACCGCGGTGGTGCACCCCTTCCATGAACAACGACAGTCGGGGCAGCCATTCTGCCTCGCGAGGGAGCTACAGCACGTGAATGTCACGGTAATCGGTACGGGCTATGTCGGCCTCGTCGTCGGCGCATGCCTTGCCGAGACGGGCAACGACGTCGTTTGCGCCGACCTCGATGAGAGCAAGATCGAGCGACTGAGGCGAAACGAGATTCCCATCTACGAGCCGGGCCTGGACAGGCTGGTGGAGGAGAACCAGGCGGCAGGGCGGCTGACCTTCACCACGGACGTCCCGAACTCGGTGACGAAGGCGCAGGTGGTGTTCGTGGCCGTGGGGACCCCGCCTGACGAGGACGGGTCGGCGGACCTCAAGTACGTGCTTGCCGCCGCCGAGACGATCGGCAGGAACCTCACGCGTGAGGCGGTGGTCGTCACCAAGTCCACCGTGCCGGTCGGAACCGCGCGCAAGGTGGAAGCCGTGCTGGCGAAGCACGCCACCGTGCCGTTCCACGTGTGCAGCAATCCGGAGTTCCTGAAGGAAGGGAACGCGGTTGACGACTTCCTCTATCCGGACCGGGTAGTGGTGGGCTGCGAGAGCGACTTCGCGCGCTCGGCCATGGCGGAGCTGTACGCGCCGTTCGTCCGTACGGGCAAGCCGATTCTCTACATGGACATCGCCTCGGCGGAGATGACCAAGTACGCCGCCAACGCCATGCTCGCCACCCGCATTTCGTTCATGAACGAGGTGGCGAACCTGTGCGAGCGTGTGGGCGCCAACGTGGAGCTCGTGAGGCGCGGCATGGGCAGCGACCCGCGAATCGGGCCGTCGTTCCTCTTTCCCGGACCGGGTTATGGCGGCTCCTGCTTCCCCAAGGACGTGAAGGCCCTCGTGCGCGCTGCCGCCGACAACTCCGTCTGCCTGGAGGTCCTGGAGGCGGTTGAGCGCGTGAACGAGAAGCAGAAGCGGCGTCTCTTCGAGAAGCTGAGCGTTGCGCTCAACGGCGACCTGGAGGGCAGGCGGATCGCGGTGTGGGGGCTCGCGTTCAAGCCGAATACCGACGACATGCGCGAGGCACCGGCGCTCGTGCTCATCGAGCAGCTCCTGGACGCCGGTGCCACCGTCGTCGGTCACGACCCCGTGGCGATGACCGAGGCACGCCGGCGACTCGGCGATCGCATCGAGTACGCCGAGTCCAACTACGCCGCGCTAGAAGGGGCGGACGCGCTCGTGGTCGTGACGGAGTGGAACCAGTATCGCAATCCCGACTTCGAACGGATCAAGGCCGAGATGCGGGCACCCGTGATCGTGGACGGCCGGAACCTGTACGACCCGACCAAGCTCACGCGCATGGGCTTCACCTACGACTGCTTCGGGAGACTGTCGTGAGAGTTCTCATTACCGGCGCTGCCGGTTTCCTGGGTTCGCATCTCACCGACCGCTTCCTGCGCGATGGTCACGAGGTGGTGGGGCTGGACAACTTCCTCACCGGAAGTCCGGACAACCTCGCCCACCTCTCCGGCGACGATCGCTTTCAGTTCATTCACCACAACATCTACACTCCCACGTTCATCGCGGGCCCGCTGGACGGCGTGCTGCACTTCGCAAGTCCGGCAAGCCCCGTGGACTACCTGGAACATCCGATTCCGACGCTCAAGGTGGGCGCACTCGGCACGCATAACGCGCTCGGAATAGCGAAGGCGAAGAACGCTCGCTTCATGCTTGCGTCCACGAGCGAGGTATATGGCGATCCGCTGGTGCACCCTCAGCCGGAGAGCTACTGGGGCAACGTGAACCCGGTGGGGCCGCGCGGCGTGTACGACGAGGCGAAGCGGTTCGCCGAGGCCCTGACGATGGCGTACCACCGCTACCACGGGCTGGACACGCGAATCGTCAGGATCTTCAACACCTACGGCCCGCGCATGCGTCCCAGCGACGGACGCGTGGTCTCCAACTTCATCGTGCAGGCTCTCCGCGGCCAGCCTCTCACCATCTACGGAGACGGCAGCCAGACCCGCAGCTTCTGCTACGTCTCGGATGAGGTGGAGGGGCTGTACCGGCTCTTCATGAACGGCGACGCGGATCCCACGAACATCGGCAATCCGATCGAGTTCACGGTTCGTCAGCTCGCCGAGCTGGTACTCGAGGTCACGGGATCGTCGAGCGGCATCGAGGAGCGACCGCTTCCCGTGGACGATCCGCAGGTGCGCCAGCCCGACATTACCCGCGCCCGCGAGATGCTGGGCTGGGAGCCGAAGGTGGAGCTCCGCGAGGGGCTGGAGAAGACTATCGCGTACTTCCGCGAGCTCCTGGAGAAGGGGAAGCTGGAGAGGCCCCGGGACTAGCGGAATGGGACCTGGCAGTCGGTACTGCCAGGTCCCATTCCGCTTTTCCCCAGTCCTTCGCTCGTCCCCCCTGAACACACGGCCCCCATTCGGGTATGTTTCCCGGAATGCGTACGAAACGACTCGCCGCCGCCGCCGTGCTAGGGCTGGCTCTGCTGGCCTCCGGCTGCGGCCGCTCCTTCCGTCCATACACCTACGACCTGGGCCGCCCGCTGTTCGATGCCTCCGTGGAGCGCTTCGAACGCGGCAAGTATGGCGACGCAGCCGCCGGGTTCGAGCGACTCACGCTCGAACTCGCGCCGCGCGACGCCCTCATGGCGCCGTCCATGTACTACCTGGGCCTCAGCCGGGAGAAGCGCGGTGAGCACCTGCTCGCGGCCCAGAGCTACACGCGGCTAACGGGATCCTTCCCTGGCGACACGCTCGCCGACGACGGTCTCTTCCGCGCCGGGAAGGCGTACTCCGAACTGTGGCGCAAGCCCCAGCTGGACCCGGAGTATGGAGACCTGGCGCTCGATTCCTACCGCGCGTTGCTCTCGGACTACCCGAACAGCCCGCTCGCGGACAGCGCTCGAATGGAGATCGCGACGCTCACCGAAGACCGGGCGCGGAAGGACTACCTGACCGGCCAGTTCTACCTGCGTCGCCGGTTCCGTGATTCGGCCATCCTCTACTTCCTGGACGTGGTCGAACGCTACCCGGACACCAGGGCCGCCAGACTGTCGTACTTCGGACTTCTGGACGCGTATCGCGCCATCGGGTACACGGAAGAGGCCGCCGAGGTGTGCCGCACGATGCAGCAGCGTTATGCGAACGACGCCGAAGCGCAGCAGGCATGCGCAGGCTTCGCGCAGGTGGCCGACAGTTCCGGTGCCTGACGCCGAACAGTGCGGATAGGCATCCTCGGCGGCAGCTTCGATCCTCCGCACGTTGGTCACCTGCTGGTAGCGTCCGACGCCGTGGAGGCGCTCGAACTCGACAGGCTCCTGTTCATTCCCGCGGGCGTGTCGCCCTTCAAGGCGCATCAGCCCCCGGCGGAGGGGGCCCACCGACTGAAGATGCTCGAGCTCATGGTGGGCGAGGACGACCGGTTCGCGGTGGATCCAGTCGAAATCCACAGGGCTGGTTTATCTTACACGGCTGATACTTTGTCCGCGCTGCATGGAAGGTGGCCCGAGGCCAGCCTGACTCTTCTCGTGGGCACGGATGCCGCTGCGTCGCTGCATGCCTGGCATGACGTGCAGCGGATAGTGTCGCTGGCCAGCATCGCGGTCCTGCGGCGGGGCGACGAGCCATTCGTCTTTCCACCCGGAATCGAGGGCCAGGTGCTCGATACGAGGCGCGTGGACGTGTCTTCCACGGAGATTCGCCAGCGCATAAGGTCGGGCGCGCCAATCCATGGCTTCGTCCCGGAGTCCGTAGCCGCCTACCTGGCGAGCACCGGACTGTACAGATAGAGGGAATACATGCTCAAGACACTAATCTCCAGCGTCTTCGGAACGCGCCACGAACGCGAGCGCAAGCGCGTTCAGCCGATCGTGGATGCGATCAACGAACACGCGGAGCGGCTGTCCTCGGTTCCTGAAGAGGAACTGCGCGGTCAGACGGAGAAGTTCCGCGGGATCATCCGCGAGCGCACGGCGGAACTCGAGGCGAAGATCGCCGAGCTGAAGGAGCGCAAGCGCGTGTCCGAGTCCGCCGAGGAGCGCGAGCGGATTGACGTGGAGCTGGGCGGTGCGGACGGGCAGGGCGGTGTTGAAGGAGAGCTGCGCGAGCGGTTCGCCGAGGTGCTGGACGAGATCCTTCCCGAAGCGTTCGCGACGGTCAAGGAAGCTGCCCGGAGGCTCGTGGGCACCGCCGTTTCGGTGACCGGCCAGGAGCTCACGTGGGACATGGTCCACTACGACGTGCAGCTGATCGGTGGTATTCAGCTGCACCTCGGCCGCATCGCGGAGATGGCCACGGGTGAAGGAAAGACGCTGGTAGCCACGCTGCCGCTCTACCTGAACGCGCTCACCGGACGCGGAGCCCACCTGGTCACCGTCAACTCGTACCTGGCCCGGCGTGACTCGCAGTGGATGGGCCACCTGTACAACTACCTCGGTCTCACGGTTGGCTGTCTCGACGACACCGACCCCGGTTCCGATGCTCGCCGCGCTGCGTACGGCGCGGACATCACGTACGGCACCAACAACGAGTTCGGCTTCGACTACCTGCGCGACAACATGGTGCTCTCGCTGGACCAGCGGGTTCAGCGAGGCCACGTGTACGCCATCGTTGACGAGGTGGACTCGGTCCTCATTGACGAGGCCCGCACGCCGCTGATCATCTCCGGTCCAGTGGGCAAGGACAGCGATGTTCGCTACCGGGAACTGAACGGGGCGATCGCGCGTCTCGTGAGGCGCCAGACGGAGATGGCAGGACTCCTCGTGGCGGAAGCCGAGCGCGCGCTGGAAGCCGACGACACGGAAACCGCGCGCATCGCCCTGTACAAGGCACAGCTCGGCGCCCCGAAGCACAAGCGTCTCATGAAGGCGCTGCAGGAGCCGGGCATCAAGCAGCTGGTGCAGAAGACCGAGCTGGAGCACCTGGCTGACAGGAAGCTGCCGGTGTCGAAGCAGCGCTTCCGCGACATAGACCAGGAGCTGCTCTACGTGCTGGACGAGAAGGGGCACACCGTGCACCTCACGGACCAGGGCGTGGACTTCCTCTCGCCGGAGAATCCTAACGAGTTCGTCCTTCCGGACATCTCCAGCCTCGTACACCAGATCGAGCACGACCCCGACCTGGAGCCGCAGGAGAAGCTCGACCGGCGTCGCCAGGTTGAAGTGGAGTACGCCGAGCGCAGCGAGAAGCTGAACATCGTGCACCAGCTCCTGCGCGCGCACGCGCTGTACGAGAAGGACGTCAACTACGTGGTTCAGGACGGCCAGGTGCTCATCGTGGATGAGTTCACCGGCCGCACCATGCCCGGCCGGCGCTGGAGCGAGGGGCTGCACCAGGCCGTGGAGGCGAAGGAAGGAGTTCAGGTGAAGGGCGAGACGCAGACACTCGCGACCATCACCATCCAGAACTACTTCCGCATGTACGAGAAGCTGGCCGGCATGACCGGAACGGCGGAGACGGAAGAGGGCGAGTTTCACCAGATCTACGGTCTGGACGTAGCGGTCATCCCGACCAACAAGCCCATCGCGAGGGATGACCGCCAGGATCTGGTCTACAAGACGCGGCGCGAGAAGTACAACGCCATCCTGGATGAAGTGCGTCGCCTGAACGGGCTCGGCTTTCCGGTGCTGGTCGGTACGGCGAGCGTGGATTCGTCCGAGACGCTGTCCAAGCTGTTCACGCGCGCCGGCATCAAGCACAACGTGCTCAATGCCAAGTACCACCAGCGTGAAGCAGAGATCGTAGCGAACGCCGGCCAGCCCGGGGCGGTCACCATCGCGACGAACATGGCCGGCCGCGGTACGGACATCAAGCTGCATCCGGACGTAATCGCTTCGAAGAAGTCCGTGATCCGGGATCCGGACGGCAAGGAAGTCGAGGTGGAGGAGATCGGCGGTCTCCACATCATCGGATCCGAGCGCCACGAGTCGCGACGGATCGACCGCCAGCTGCGCGGTCGTGCGGGTCGTCAGGGAGACCCGGGAGCATCTCAGTTCTTCCTCTCGCTCGAGGACGACCTGATGCGCCTGTTCGGCTCCGACCGGATCGCGCGTCTGATGGACCGCATGGGAGCCCAGGAGGGCGAGGTACTCACGCACCCGCTCATCACACGGTCCATCGAGCAGGCTCAGAAGCGCGTGGAACTGCAGAACTTCCAGGCACGAAAGCGGCTGCTGGACTACGACGACGTGATGAACCAGCAGCGCGAGGTGATTTACAACCTTCGTGCATTCGCGCTGGAGGGCGGGGAGGAGCTGAAGGCTGAAGCAGTTCGCATGGTGGAGCGCGCAGTGTCCCGCCGGGTGGAGACGTCGCTTGCAGACGTTGCCGATCCGGAGGACTTCGACCTGCCGCTGCTCCAGCAGGATCTTCTGATGCACTACATGCTTCAGGTGCCGGAGATCTCGCCTGACGCGCCGCGTCCTTCGTCGGTGGCCGAGGTTCAGGAGTACGGCGTCGAGGCTGCACGCAAGGCGTTCAACGCCAAGTTTGCCGAGTTCAGTCGCTATCAGGGGCTCGACTCGATGCAGATCCTCGCCTACGTGATGCTGGGAGTGATAGACGAGAAGTGGAAGGACCACCTCTACGACCTCGATCAGCTCCGCGCAGCCATCACGTACAGGTCGTGGGGCCAGAAGGACCCGCTCATCGAGTACAAGCAGGAGGCCTTCTCGATGTTCGAGGACCTCATGCACGACCTCGCGACGACCTTCGCCGAGCGCTTCCTGCGCCTGCAGGTTCGCGTGGAAGCTCCGCCTGCGCCGCCGCCGTCGCTGCTCGGCGACCAGGCGGTGTCGTCAGGCCCGTCGGAGCGGCCGGCCGTGAGGCGCCGTTACAACGCGCTCGGTATCCTGGAGGAGATTCCGGAGGGCGAGGTGGAACCTGTGGCCGGCGATGGGGTCGCGTCAGGCGATGCTGCTGCGTCGGGGAGCGCGGAGCCGGTGGCGGCCGGGAGCCCGGCAGCGGCGAGCGGGGATGCGTCGGCATCACGCGCCGAGGTGGTGGGACTTCCGCGGCAGCGGAGCGCGCCTGCCGGCGACATAGACTGGTCCAATGTGGGCCGCAACGATCCCTGCCCGTGCGGCTCGGGGAAGAAGTTCAAGAAGTGCCACGGGCAAGCGTCCTGAGCCCGGTTCGCTGAACGACGATCGGCCGGCAACACCCTGGTGTTGCCGGCCGATCGGCGTTGCGTCGCAATCTTCGTCGCGTCAGGCGGCGCGGACCATCACGCGTCGGATGGCCGGCCGCGATCGTATCGCCCGCGGGTCAGTAGTTCGCCGTGACCGTGTTCGAGCAGGTGGAGGTGCCCGCGTTGCACACCCTGTAGGAAACCGAACCGCTACCACGGCCGATCTCGTCCACGTAGGTGGTGCCACTGACGGTGGCCTGCAACTGGCTGCCGCGATAGACGTCCACCGTTCCGGTCGCTCCACTCCACGACAGGTGCGCTGAATTGATGCCGCGTACCTTCGATGTGCTCACGGTCAGGCTGATGCTGCTGCCTGGCGCTGTGGTCGTCACGGACCGCTGGGTGCTCGCAGAGGCACCGGCATTGTCAGTTACCGTGAGCGTCACGGTGCGGGTGCCGGCGGACGTATAGGTCTTCGATGCCGTGACCCCGCTGCCACTGCTGCCATCTCCGAAGTTCCACGCATAGCTCACGATGGAGCCATCCGGATCGCTCGATGCACCGCCGTTGAACGTGCACGTCAGGCCGGTGCAGCTGAAGCCGAAGGATGCCGTGGGCGGCATGTTCTCGCTGCCACCACCTCCGATGAAGCCCGAGTAGAGAAGACGGTTGGGCGAGTTCGAACCGGCGCTCGTGACCTTTCCAGTCGTGGAGTTGCCGACTATGGCGTTCGTCACGGAGGACGGCGATGCGGAGGGGTTCTGCTGAAGATAGAGCGCCGCGACTCCCGCCACGTGAGGCGATGCCATGGATGTTCCGCTGATCGTGCTCGTCGCCGAGTTGTTCGTGTACCACGCCGACGTGATCGAACTCCCGGGCGCGAACAGATCCAGGCAGTTTCCGTAGTTCGAGTAGGAAGCACGTGCGTCGCTGCTGGTGGTGGCTCCGACCGTTATGGCCGATGCCGCACGCGCCGGCGAGTAGTTGCACGCGTTGGCGTTGTCGTTTCCGGCGGCAACGACCATGGTGACTCCGGCTGATACCGCGTTCGCGACTGCCGCATCGAGAGCTGTGCTCGCGCCGCCGCCCAGCGACATGTTCGCCACGGCCGGCTTCACGTGGTTCGCGGTGACCCAGTCCACGCCGGCGATCACTCCGGCCGTGGTACCGTTGCCCTGGCAGTTGAGAACGCGAACGGGAATGAGCTGCGCCTTCTTTGCAACGCCCCAGGTGGTGCCGCCTACGGTACCCGCCACATGCGTTCCGTGTCCGTTGCAATCCGTGGTTCCGCGACCATCGTTGATGGCCGTGAAGCCACCGGCCACGCGACCGCCGAAGTCGTTATGCGAGGGACGGATTCCGGTGTCTATGATGTACGCCCGTACGCCAGACCCGTCCGCCTCATACACGTAGGTGCCGTTCAGGGGGCGGTCACGCTGGTCGATCCGGTCGAGCCCCCACGTTGCATTCGTCTGCGTGACGAAGGCAGTCACCGGCTGATCCGCCTCGATGAACTCGATGAGCGGATGATTGCGCAATCCGTTCAGCGCCGCTGCCGGCATCCGTGCCGAGAAGCCGCGAATCGCATGCTGGTAGGTGTACCCGAGTTCGCCGCCGGCCGCGCCGGTCAGCTGCCTCGCCAGTCCGGGCACGTCCTGAACGCCGTCGCGGAATACTACGATGTAGTCTCCCGCGCCCTGACCCACCCTGGCCTGAACGCCGCCAGTGTCGTCGGCCGCGGTTGGCGGCGTTGCGTCGGAACAGGCGGCCACGACGACCGCGACAGCCAGCAGGGAGGTGGACCAGAGTCTTCGCATCATGAGATCCTCGCGAGAGTACCGTGACAGCCTGGTCTATTGGCCTGGTCTCGGGGTGCAGTTCGCGGGCGACATCGCCGGCGCCGAATATGTGGAGGCTCTTCGCGAGCGGTCAATGAAATTCTTGGCACCCCAGCTCCATACCGATGCGAGGCGCCGCAGCCAGGGTGCAGTCAGCCCCTGATGAGTCACGCGACGCAACCAGCCACTCCCTGCGCCCGAACGGTGAGCCCGGGCGGATTCGTAACCTGCATCTTGCCGCGTGACCGGCACCGTGCGCCGGAACCACCCCAGATGGAGGGTTCGCATGACCGCCACGACTGGCGACTCGCACCAGAAGCCACTTAGAATTCAGGAGTTACCGCGATCCGAACGGCCGCGCGAGCGACTCAGGGCACTGGGGGCTACCAGCCTCAGTACCGCCGAGTTGCTCGCCATTTTGGTTGGGAGCGGCGCGGTGGGGCAATCGGCTCTTGACGTCGCTCGTGGGGTACTATCAGGGTGCGACGGGTCGTTGCGTCGGTTGTCCCAGCGGCCGGTCGCTGCACTCACTGCCACGGTTGGGGTGGGCCTCACGCGTGCAGTGGTAATTCATGCCGCTCTCGAACTCGGCCGGCGGCTGGCAGCCGAGTCGCGAGAGGATGGCGCTCCGTTGCGCGGACCGCGCGACGTGTACGCCGTGTACGCGCCTCGTCTGGAGGATCTGCCCGTGGAGGAGTTCCATGTCGCCGTGCTCGATTCGCAGCACCGCCTGGAGCGGGACGTCACCGTCACGCGCGGCATCCTGAACTCGTCGCTGGTGCATCCGCGTGAGGTCTTCCGCGAGGCGATCGCCGAGAAGGCCGCGGCCATCGTGCTGGTACACAATCATCCGAGCGGCGATCCCACACCGTCGGCCGACGACCGCGCGGTCACGGCACAGCTGGTGGCGGCCGGGCGGCTGCTGGACATACCTGTCCACGATCATCTTATAGTGGGTCGTGGACGCTACCTGAGCTTTGCGGAGGCTGGACTCCTTTGACGACTGCTGCGCTGCGTGAGATCATCCCGGGCTGGGATATTTCGGGCGAGCCGACGAACGAGCGGCTCGACCTGGAATTCATCGCGCGCGCGTACAGGTTCGGGGAGCTGGCGCACGCGGGCCAGAAGCGCCGCTCGGGCGAGAACTACATATCCCACGCGCTGGAGGTTGCGCGGATTCTCGTGGAGCTCGGGCTGGACACCACCACGGTGGCCGCCGGCCTGCTGCACGACGTGGTGGAGGACACCACCGCGACGCTGGAGGACATAGAGCGGGAGTTCGGTGCGGAGATCGCCGGCATCGTGGACGGCGTCACCAAGATCGGAAACCTGCCGCTCACCACGTCGGCGGCCGAGAAGGCGGTGGAGAACTACCGCAAGCTGCTCATCGCGATCGCGAAGGACGCGCGCGTGATCATCATCAAGCTTGCGGACCGGCTGCACAACATGCGCACGCTGGACTGGCTTCCGGAGGAGAAGCGGCGTCGCATAGCGCAGGAGACGCGCGACATTTACGCGCCGCTCGCGCACCGCTTCGGAATGGCGAGGCTGCGGTGGGAGCTGGAGGACCTTGCCTTCAAGCACCTGGAGCCTGACGAGTACCGCTCGCTGGCGAAGCTGGTGGTGCAGAAGCGGGGCGAGCGTGAGGCGCTCATCGCGCAGCTTCGCGACCCGATCGAGCGCGAGCTGAAGCGAAGCTCCATTCCGGACGTGGAGGTCACGGGTCGCCCGAAGCACCTGTGGTCCATCTACAAGAAAATGAAGCAGCGGGACAAGCCGTACGAGGAGATCTACGACCTCCTCGCCATTCGCGTCCTCGTGAACACCGTCCCGGACTGCTACCACGCCCTTGGCATCATCCACGACGGATGGACGCCGATCCAGGAGCGGATCAAGGACTATATCGCGCAGCCGAAGTCCAACGGCTACCAGTCGCTGCACACCACGGTGTGGGGTCCTGGCCGGCAGATGTTCGAGATCCAGATCCGCACGCGCGAGATGCACCGCACGGCGGAGCTGGGTATCGCCGCGCACTGGCGCTACAAGGAGGGCGACGACTCGCCTGACGAGCTGGACCGCCACCTCGCGTGGTTCCGCCAGGTGCTCGAGCTCCAGCTGGATGCCAAGGAGCCTGACGAGTTCCTGGAGTTCCTGAAGCTCGACCTGTACCAGGACGAGATCTTCGTGTTCACGCCCACCGGCGACGTCATCCAGCTTCCCAAGGGAGCGACGCCCATAGATTTCGCCTTCGCGGTGCACACGGAAGTGGGGCTGCACTGCCAGGGCGCCAAGGTGAACGGGCGCATCGCGCCGCTGCATCGGCAGCTGCGGAACTCGGACGCGGTCGAGATCCTGACGTCTCCGTCGGCGCGGCCGAGCCGGGACTGGCTGGCACACGTGCGCACGAGCCGTGCGCGACACCGCATTCGCCAGTGGCTGAAGCACGAGGAGCAGCGCACGTCGGCCAAGATCGGGCGCGAGATCCTGGATCGAGAGGTGCGTCGCCGCAAGCTGCCCAAGCCTGACGACGCCGCGCTCGAGCGCGCCTCAAAGGCCTTCAACCTGAACGACACGACGCACCTCATCGCGTCCATCGGCCAGGGAGACATCGCCATGGCGCAGGTGCTGAAGGAGCTGTATCCCGAGCTCGCACCTGCGGCAACCGAGCCACCCGCCAAGCCGTCTGCGTTCGAGAGGCTCGTGGATCGCATGCGTGGCGGAAGTCGCGGTGTGCGCATCCAGGGTGCCGACGGACTCATGGTGCGCTACGCTCAGTGCTGCCAGCCGGTGCCCGGCGATCCGGTGGTTGGCTATGTGACGCGCGGGCGCGGAGTGAGCATCCATCGCGCCGACTGCCCGAACCTGCTGTACCTGGCCAACGAGCCCGAGCGCCGCCTGGAGATCGACTGGCAGGAAGTGCAGGGCGAGCGGTTCGTGGTGCGCATCGCCCTCGAGGGCTTCGACCGCCGCGGCCTCTACGCCGACGTGGCTGCCGCCATGAGCTCCACGGGGACGGACATCAAGAGCATGGAGCTCAAGTCCACGGACGGAAGGGTGACGGGCGCAGCGCTGGTGGAGGTGGAGAACCTGGCGCACCTGCAGAGGATCATGAAGGCCGCGCGAAGGGTGAAGGGCATCACCGAGGTGGCACGGCGCGAGCATCTGACGGCGGAGGCGTAGGGAAGAGGAGCGCGAAGCGCTCCGCGCTTCGCATGTTTGGCCGGGAGTCAGGTGTCGGGGGTTAGGGAGGGGCTCGGCTTGCCCCAGGCTCCACTCGGCCCGCTGCGGCGAGGCAGACGGTCGCGCATGGGAGCGCTATTCCCTGGTCCCTTTTCCCTCTTCCCTTCGATTCTCACCCCTGCCCGAATAAAACCCGTAGTATTAACTTTCGCCCCATGTCATCGTCCCCGTTCGACCTGAGGGCGCCCTTCGAGCCCGCCGGCGACCAGCCCGCCGCCATTGCCGAACTCTCGGCGGGGCTCAGGCGCGGCGACAAGTACCAGACCCTCCTCGGCGTCACCGGCTCCGGGAAGACGATGACCATGGCGCACGTCATCCGGAATGCCGGACGACCCGCGCTGGTCCTGTCGCACAACAAGACCCTCGCTGCACAGTTGTACGGAGAGTTGAAGAGCTTCTTCCCGCATAACGCGGTCGAGTACTTCATCTCCTACTACGACTACTACCAGCCGGAGGCCTACGTCCCCGCGTCCGACACCTACATCGAGAAGGACGCATCCATCAACGAGGACATAGACCGCCTGCGCCTTCGCGCAACGTCGTCCCTGATGGAGCGCGAGGACGTGATAATCGTCTCCACCGTGTCGGCCATCTACGGACTCGGCGACCCGAAGGAGTATCGCAAGCAGATGCTCACGCTGGAGACGGGCCAGCGCATCGCCCGCGACGACATCCTCCGCGGGCTCGTGAACATACAGTACAGCCGCAACGACATAGCGTTCGAGCGCGGTACGTTCCGCGTGCGCGGCGACGTGGTGGAGATCTTTCCGGCGTACGAGGAGCAGGGAGTGCGGGTGGAGCTGTGGGGCGACGAGATCGAGCGCATTTCCAAGATCGACGTCCTCACCGGCGACACCATCGCGCAGCTCCCGCGGTCCGCCATCTACCCGGCCAAGCACTTCATCACCTCCAGGCCCACACTCGTCAGGGCGGTGAAGGCCATACGCGCCGAGCTGGACGAGCGACTGGCGATCCTCAAGGCGGAGAACAAGCTGCTGGAGGCGCAGAGGCTCGAGTCGCGCACGAACTTCGACATCGAGATGATGCTGGAGATCGGTACGTGCGCCGGCATCGAGAACTACTCCCGCCACCTGTCGGGCAGGGCCCCGGGCGAGCGACCCGCGTGCCTCCTGGACTACTTCCCGGACGACTTCCTCGTGTTCGTGGACGAGTCCCACGTGACGCTGCCGCAGGTGCGCGCCATGTACAACGGGGACCGCGCGCGCAAGCTAACGCTGGTGGACTACGGGTTCCGTCTGCCCAGTGCGCTGGACAACCGGCCGCTTGTGTTCGACGAGTTCCTGGAGCTCGTGCCGCGAATGATCGCGGTATCCGCGACTCCGGGTGAGCTGGAGCTGCAGCTCTCGGAAGGTGCGGTGGTGGAGCAGGTGATTCGCCCAACCGGCTTGCTCGATCCGGAGATCGAGGTGCGTCCCGTGCGCGGCCAGGTGGACGACCTGCTGCACGAGATACGGCTGCGCGAGCGCAGGGGCGAGCGGGTGCTGGTCACCACGCTAACCAAGCGCATGTCCGAGGACCTCACGGACTACCTGCAGCAGATGGGAGTTCGCGTTCGCTACATGCACTCGGACATTGATGCGATCGAGCGCATGGAGATCGTGCGCGGTCTCCGCCTGGGCGAGTTCGATGTGCTCGTGGGCATCAACCTGCTGCGGGAAGGGCTGGACATGCCGGAGGTGTCGCTGGTGGCCATCCTGGATGCGGACCAGGAAGGCTTCCTGCGCAGCGACCGCTCGCTCATCCAGACGGTGGGTCGTGCCGCGAGGAACGTGGGCGGGCGGGCCATCTTCTACGCCGATCGCATCACGGGTTCCATGCAGCGTGCCATGGAGGAGACGCGCCGCCGGCGGGAGCTGCAGAAGGAGCATAACGAGAAACACGGCATCGTGCCGGTGAGCGTGCAGAAGAGCGTGGAGCAGGTGCGCTTCATCACGCGCGTTGCAGACGCTCGCATCGAGCGCGAAGGCGAGGAAGGCAGCGACCGGAAGCGCAGCGGCGCGGTGAAGGAGGGGGTTGCAGGCTACGACACGAAGAACCTTGCCGCGCTCGTGGAGCAGCTGGAGAAGGAGATGCGCGATGCGGCGGCAGCGCTGGACTTCGAGACGGCGGCGCGCCTGCGCGACGAGGTGTTCGAGATCCGCGCGAAGATGTCGGGAGACGCCCCGCGCCGCAGGAAGTCCCTCGCCGCCGACCTGGGGGCCTGACGACTATGCCGTTCTCCTCGCATCCGCATGCGCCGGAGGGCGCCTCACGAGGCTCCCTGCTCGTGGACGAGGCGGGCCTCCGCGAGTGGGGGCGTCGGTTCGGAGCCGTGGCGAAGCCGCCGCTCGTGGTCACGATCGCAGGTGAGCTCGGCGCGGGGAAGACCTCGCTGGTGCAGGCAATCTGCCAGGGCTACGGTGTAACCGAGCCGGTCACGAGTCCCACGTTCGCGCTGGTGCACGAGTACTCCGCACCGAAGTCCCCGGTGCTGCATCTTGACCTGTACAGGCTGGACAGGCCCTCCGATCTGGACTCACTCGGCTGGGACGAGCTCATGGGCTCGCACGCGCTGGTGCTGGTCGAGTGGCCCGAGCGAGCGGATGGCAGGCTGCCGTCCGACCATGTGCAAATTGCGCTGGAACACGTGGAAGGCGATCCCGACCATCGCGTTCTCCTGGCGGGCTGACGCGCGCGTGGGCGGTGACACTCATTCGATGGTCGCAGGCGGAAGTCAGCAACCTTGGCAGTTGAGCCGTCGTAGCGTTGACGGCAGTTTACGGTTCCTCACGCCACAGTTCGCGTCAATGGAAAGCGAGAGCAGTTCCACAGCGCCCTTCTCGCGCTCGAATGCGCAGGACGACCGGTCCGGCAACGCATTCCCGACCGGCCTGACGCTGGTGATCGAATCATCCACCCTTCGCGGAAGTGCCGCGGTCTTCGACGGCGGTGAGCTCATCGCGAGTGTGGAGGCACGTCTTCGGGATCGCGAGGCAGAGCGGCTGATGCCCGCCGTGGCTGAGGCGCTGTCGCGGGCGGGAGTCCTGGCCACCAGCCTGGCCCGCGTTGCCTGCGGTGCCGGACCGGGCAGCTTCACGGGGCTGCGGATCGGAGCCGCGATAGCAAAGGGATTCGCGCAGGCCGCAAGAATCCCGCTGCATTCGGTGTCGTCGCTGCTGCTCGCTGGCGCGAACGCCGCATTGCATTCGGGAGACGGACTCTATCTCGTGGCCTTCGACGCAATGCGCGGCGAGAGCTTCACGCTGGTCGTGGAGGGCAGGTCGGGCGTGGCCTCCGCGGCTGGGCCGATGGAGCTGCGCGACACCGAGTCGCTGCCGGAACTCGCCCGCTCGCTTGGCATGCGCCTGGTCGGACCGGCGCACGGCGACTTGTGGCCGGACGCAGCGGCGCTGCGCGGCTGTCGTTCCGATGCGCTCGGCGTCGCGGTGGACCTTGGATCGTGGGAGCCCGATTACGGGAGGGTGGCGGAGGCACAGGCGAAGTGGGAACGGGCGCACGGGCGGCCACTCGCGGGCGCCTGACGTGACCTCCTCGTCCGGTGCGACCGGCACGGGTGCCTCACGAGAGGGCGGGGATGGCGCAGTCGTCAGGCGCGCGACGGACGGCGACGTGAAGGCCGTAGCCGCCATAGAGCGGTCGGCGTTCGCGGACTCGTGGCCGGAGGAGGCGTTCGAGGCGCAGCTCCAGCGGCGTGTGGCGTGGTTCGCGGTCGCCGAGGTGGACAGGGAAGTCGCCGGCTATCTCGTGGCGTTCATGGTTGCAGACGAAGCGGAGATCGCGAACATTGCTGTGCGGAAGGACCTCCGGGGGCGAGGCATCGGCGCAGCATTGCTCGATGCGTCGCTGAACGAGGCGCAGGCGCGTGGTGTCTGCAGCGTCTACCTGGAGGTTCGTGAATCCAACGCCGCCGCGCGCCGCCTGTACGCAAGCCGCGGCTTCAGGAAAGTGGGATTGAGGCGCGGCTACTACCGCAATCCGACCGAGAACGCGATAGTGCTCCGATGGTCGCGAGAGCACCTGCTGTCGCAACAGGACGATCAGGATGGCGTCGCCGAGTAGCGGTACGCCGACATGCGGTGGAACAATTGGAACGGAGTGGATCGGATGCGCGGCGGTCAGTGGTGACTGTTACGTTCCCGACCGACCACTGACTTAGCCGAAGACCAGGACAGGAGGCAAACGTGAGTCGCAGCTTGAACAAGGTTCAGTTGATAGGAAACCTCGGCAACGATCCCGAGGTTCGCTCCACGTCGAGCGGAGGCCGTGTCGCAACGTTCTCGCTCGCCACGAGCCGCACCTGGATGGGCGCGAACAACGAGCGGCAGGAGAAGACCGAGTGGCACCGCTGCGTGGTGTGGAACACGAAGTTCTCGCAGCTCGCCGATATCGTGGAGCGCTACGTGAAGAAGGGCGACAAGCTCTACGTGGAGGGCCGCGTCGAGTACCGCCAGTGGCAGGACAAGGACGGCCAGACGCGCTACTCCACCGAGATCAACGTGCGTGAGCTGATCATGCTCTCCGGCCCCAACCGCGGCGGAGACTTCGACGACGCGCCGGCTGGCAGCCGTTCGCGCTCCGCCCCGGCGAGGAGCGCTCCGGGTGGAGGAGACGACTTCGAGGACTTCCCGGGCGCCCTGGAGGACGAGGACGACGATCTGCCGTTCTAGAGGCCTGCAGGCGATGTTCGCGCAGTATCGCGAGACTCGAAGGGCTCGGCCGGAGGATGCGACAGCTCCTCGCCGGGCCCTTCGAGTCTCGGGAAGCTGCTGGAGAAGGCGCGCATCCCGCTTTGATAACCGACTGGCTATCGAACGATTCCACTTCGTGTCCACGGAACTTGGACCATCCGGGTTTCGGCCTGCCGGACACCGGGCCCGAAATGACTCCCGGCCCACCTCGGTCGTCATCCTCACGTCCGTGGATCGCGCCGCGTGCTGTACTTGTCGGGGCGAGGCCGCGCCGAGTGTCATTCCTCTCACCAGCGCTTCCGATGATGCATCGACTGATGTCTGCCCGGCGCACGCTCGCGCCAGCGCTCCTCCTCGCGCTCGGCGCACCTGCCGTCGCGGCCCAGGCCCAGGAGCCCTCTGCCGCCGTTCGGGCGCGTGCAGCCGCTTCCACCAGCGTACTGCCCGGTGAGTACCGTGCCGCACCGATCGTCTTTTCGCCGGCAGGGCCGATCACTCGCGGCCGCGTAGTAGGCGCGCCCGGACGGTTCGAGAGCCCGTCCTTCGCCAACACAGACCAGGTGCAGTACCAGGATCCCGTGTACGTGGTACCGCCCGGCGGCGGCAGCCTCGGGATGAGCTTCGTGATCGTGGATTCGGTGGCCGTGCTGCCCGGAGGAGGGATCGTGATGCAGCCCACAGGAGTCGTGCGCATCGAGCGGACGGCCGAAGGGCAGGCATCCACTGCCCGGGTGGTTCAGCAGTTCGCTCCCATTCGCGTGGGCCAGTTCCTGATCGGCATGGACGACGTTCCGGCAGCGACGCCCAACCCTACCCCGGTGTCCGAAGCGCCAGGCGCTCGCCTGGCGTGGCGTCCGGGCTCACCTGCGCTTCCCGGGTCGCTGCAGTGGGTGGTGCTGGAGCCGATTGACGGTGCCACGTTTGCGCCGGGCGATCAGATAACGTTCGTCAGACCCGCCCAGGCGGATTCCCGGTTCGACATCATGCTGCCCGAAGAAGAACTGGGGCAGGCGATCGTGGTGCGCAGCGGTACCCATGGGGTCACTGCCCGACTCCTTCACATCAGGCACGGCGTGATCTCCGAGGGCACGCTAGCGCGGCGTTCCGCTCGCGGGAACTGATCCGGAATCGTCTCAGCCATCTGGCGTCCCGGCGCCACTCCCACTCGATACGTGGGAGTGGCGCTGTCGCTTTTCGCTCCTGACAGAGCGCTGTCGGTTGGGGGCAACGGAGCACATCTGCCATCAACGTGACCGGTCGCACCAACAACCCCCCGCGCAGCGGTGAATTTGGCGCTCCCGTCCAGTTACATTATCGAGCTGTTCCGCACCGACTCGAGCCGTCATGGTGCCTCGAGCTGCCATCACTGCCAGCGCTCGCCAGCAGGAGAATCCTGGAGAGACCGTGGCGCGGCGGCCCGAGCCCGCAGCAGTGCAAAGCGGCTGGGCGCTGCCCGGCCACCCGAACCCCTCACGCTCCGCAAGGAAGCGTGAGCCCCCGACCACCCAATTCGGAACAACATGAACCCGTTCCACTGCGCGCCTGCCAGGCGACCGGGCCTGGCCGTTCGCATACCGGGCGCTGAGCGTCAGGTGCCACACGATTCCGCCGTTGCTTTCGGACGATGCTGCGGCCATTCGCGTGTCCGGCTCCAGCGAGGCGCCGAGCATCGTGAGCTGGCGGTGAGGTCATGATGTCGAGGGCACTCGTAACGGGAGGTGCGGGCTTCATCGGCTCGCACGTGGCGGAAGCGCTAATGGCCGAAGGGTTCGAGGTCGAGATTCTGGACGACCTTTCGAGCGGTCGCCGCGAGAACATTCCTCAGGGAGTGAAGCTGCACGAGGCCAGCATAACGAGTGGCGAGGCGGCCGCGCTCGTGAGGGAGGGAGGCTTCAGCGTGGTTGCCCACCTGGCCGCGCAGATTGACGTGCGCAAGAGCGTTGCTGATCCCGCGTTCGACGCGACCGTCAACGTGGTGGGCACTACCAACCTGCTGGAGGCAGCGCGTTCCGCCCCGAAGTCGCCGCGCGTTCTGTTCGCATCCACGGGCGGCGCCCTGTATGGCGACTTCGTCACGCCGCCGAACGACGAGATCTTTGCCAAGGATCCCGAGTCGCCATACGGGATCGCCAAGCTTGCCGCGGAGTACTACCTGTCGTACTACGGACGCCTGCACGGCCTCGAGACCGGTGCACTGCGCTTCGCGAACGTCTACGGACCGCGGCAGGATCCGCACGGGGAGGCCGGTGTGGTTGCGATCTTCTGCAACCGCATCCTGAACGGCACTCCGCTCACCGTCTTCGGCGACGGTTCGCAGACAAGGGACTACGTGTACGTGAAGGACGTGGCACGCGCGGTTGCCCAGGCGGCCACGCGTCCGCTGCCACCGGCCGGCAGGCTGGATTCGCGCGCGTGGAACGTGGGTACCGGCGTGGAGACATCCGTCACCCGGCTCGCCGAGCTGCTGCAGAAGGCGGCGGGGCGAGAGGTGGGAGTGGAATTCGCTCCTGCCAGGCCCGGTGAGCAGAAGCGCAGCGCAGTCAGGATCGAGAAGGCATTTCTGGAACTCGGCTGGGCGCCGCAGGCGGCTCTCGAAAGCGGTCTCGCCGACACATTCAACTGGTTCGCGGAGCGGGCCGAATCCACCTCATCCAGCGCATGAAACCGTTCGTAATCGCACAGGTAGGCCAGGCGGTACCAACCACGCCGTGGGAGATGGTCACTCAGGCGAGCACCATCGAGCAGGGGGTGCTCGTGGTGCTCGCGGTGTTGTCGCTCGTCAGCTGGATGATCATCCTGGCGAAGGCGGTGGAGTTCCGTCGCGTGAGGCGGGCCGGCGAACGTTTCATGAGCGATTTCGAACGGGCACAGACGCTGGACGAGGCGATCAGCGCGGCCCGGCGTGCACCGGCAGGTCCGTTCAGTCGCGTGTTCGAGAGGGCGCGCCTGTTCCTGGTGGAGACGGTTCCCGCAATCGGTGGAACTGCCGAGCGCGCCGCTCGCTTCAGCGGCTCGCAGGTGGAGGCGCTCCGCTTCGTGCTCGACTCCGAAACGAGCGCCGAACGAGACCATCTGGCCCGCTTCCTCCCATGGCTTGCGACGATAGGCTCGGCCAGCCCTCTGCTGGGTCTGCTTGGGACCGTGTTCGGGATCATTGACGCGTTCCTGGGTGTAGCGACCACAGGGTCGGGCAACCTGGCTGCCGTGGCGCCCGGCGTGGCAATCGCGCTCACGGCTACCGCGGCGGCACTCGCCGTGGCCATTCCGGCCGTGTTCGGCTACAACATCTTCGCCAACCGCCTCAATCGGGTTGAGGGCGACCTCGAGGGCTTCGGCTCCGAGCTAATCGCATTGCTGGTCAGAGAGGGCAGGATCTGATGACTTCGCGGCGCCGCGGCAGGGCCAGGATGCCGATCAACGCGGAGATCAATGTCGTCAGCCTGATCGACGTCATGATGCTCCTGATGATCATCTTCATGATCACGGCTCCCATGATGCAGGGCGGTGTTGACATCTCCCTCCCGCAGGGCGAGGCGCGGCCGCTCGACGCGCGCAGCGGGCTCGTGGTGACCGTCAATCAGTCCGGTGCCGTGTTCGTGGACGACATCGAGTTCACCTTCGAGCAGTTCCGTGCGTCGTTCAGCGCGCTTGCCGAGGGAAGGACGGATCAGGGTGTGTACCTGAGGGCTGACGAGCGCGTGGATTACGGCACCGTGGCGCGGGTTCTCGCGCACATGCGCGCTGCGGGAGTCGGCGACGTGGGAATGATCGTGGAACCGGAGGGGAATCCCCGATGACGCGACGGGTGCGGGCGGCAGAGCGACCGGCGTTCGGATATTCATTCGGCGCCTCAGTCCTGCTGCACGCAGGTCTCATTGCGCTTGCCATGCTGGCCGCGCGCAGTTCGGACGGCGACAAGCTGGCGCGTCCGCCGGTTTACAAGGTGTCGCTGGTGGCTGCGCCGGCGGGACCCCGGCAGGTGGGTGTCGTTCGCCCTCCAACCAGCGAGCCTGCGCCGACTCCGCCACCCGAGCCCGTGCCACCGCCACCGGCTCCCGAGCAGGTGCAGCCCAGTCGCATGCCACCGCCTCCGTCGGAGAAGGCAGCGCCGCAGCGTCCGCAGCAGCGCGCCACGCCGAACGTCACGGAGAAGGCCACTCCCGCCCCTCGCGAAGCGCCCGTCGCCGGGGGCGGACCCGAAGGCGGGAGCGGCACGGACGTGGCGAACGTGCAACTGAGAGGGATCAACTTCCCCTATCAGGGTTACCTGGACAACGTGGTTCGCCAGATTGCGGTACGTTTCAAGCCGGACAACGCGCGCAACTACACGGCTGAGGTCTTCTTCAAGATCAACCGCGACGGATCCGTTTCCGACCTGAACATCGTGAAGCGCTCCGGAGACTTCCTCTTCGACCAGGAAGCGCTTGGCGCCATCGAGGCGGCCGGAAAGGCCGGGGCCTTCGGACCGTTGCCCAGCGGGTTCACGGACGACATCCTGCCCGTGTTCTTCAGCTTTGACCCCAAACTTATCAGGTGATGCACCATCGTTCTCTCGCGCTCGTCGGTTTCGTGGCCGCAGCGTTTTTCAATCCGCTCGCAGCGCCTCTCGCGGCGCAGCAGGACGTTGAAGGCGTACGTATCGGACTCACGTACGATCCGACGTCGAAGCCCGGAATAGTGGTGCTTCCCGTCGCCGGACCTGCCGGCGACTCGATCCGCACCATTCTTCAGCGAGACTTCGACTACGGCGATCGCATCAACGTGATAGGCGGTCAGGGGAACGAGCTGAATGTTCCGCCCGGTGCGGGAGGTGCGCAGAACTACGCGTTCTACGCCCGGCTGGGCGCAACGGGCCTGGTGGAAGCAACTTCAGCCGCTGGCGGCTCGCTCACGGTACGCGTGCACGACGTGAACCGGCAGAATGTCGCTCGCACCCGCACCTTCCAGCTTCCGTCCACCACGCTTTCATCCGAGTGGAGGCTGGCCGTGCATGCGGTCGCCGACGAGATCGAAGCATGGGTAACGGGCGTGCGTGGAATTGCGGCCTCGCGAATCGCGTACACCACCAATGGGCGCATCCGCCTGGTGGACAGCGACGGCCACGTGGTGAACACCATTGCTGGAGACGGCATCGCGCTGTCGCCGAGCTGGCATCCCACGGGGCGGTTCGTGGCGTTCAGCCTGCTGCAGGACGACGGTGCGCGCATCGTAATTCATGATGTGGAGGCCGGCACCAGCCGAATCCACCCTCATACCCGCCGCGGCACGAACATGGTGCCCGTCTTCTCGCCTGACGGCTCCAACCTGGCCTACGCCGTGGCGGACGATGGGGGTACCGACATCTACATGACGGCCGCCTTCGCCACGGGCCCGGTGCGCCGCCTTACGGTGAGCCGCGGTCGCATAAGCACGTCGCCCACGTTCAGCCCGGACGGTCGCCGGATCGCGTTCACCACGGACAGGGTGGGGAATCCCGAGGTTTACGTGTCCGGAATTGACGGCTCCAACCCCGAGCAGCTCACGCCTTTCCAGTTCGGCGACCAGAGCTACCGGAGCAATCCGAGCTGGTCGCCCGACAACCAGTCGGTGGCGTTCCAGTCGCGAGTGAACGGCGTCTTCCAGATCGTGGTTCAGGGGCTTCGCGATCGCCGGGTGCGACAGGTCACGAGCGACGGCCAGAACGAGGATCCCTCGTGGGCGCCGGACGGAAGGCATATAGTGTTCACGTCCACGCGAAGCGGCAGCCGTCAGCTGTGGATTCTGGATTCGGAGACCGGACGTGCGCGGCAGCTCACGCGTGATGCGGGAGCGCGCCTGGCATCGTGGTCCGGGCACCTGGGCGGCAGGTTCACCGCTGCTCCGCAGTCTGGCGGTGTGAATTAGTTTACCCGCGTTCCGTCGCGACATCCTTCAATCGAAGCGAACATGACCTCATTCAGGCGAATCCTTTCACTCGTGGCTGTAGGTGCAGTTACGCTTGCTGCCTGTCGCCGGCAGCCGGAGCCGGAGCCTTTTCCGGAGCAGGAGCCGCAGCAGGTGGAGACCACGCCCACGCAGCCCACTGACTTCGATGCGGAGGCGGCGGCGCGGGACGCGGCGGCTCGTGAGGCGGCGGAACGCGAGCGCCGAATCGCGGAAGCTCGCGCAACCCTGCTGGCGCCGGTGTACTTCGAGTTCGACCAGTCCGAGCTTTCGGAGCAGGCGCGCGCCACGCTGGACGCAAAGGTGCCGATCCTGGTCGCGAACACGGACATCCACATCCGCATCACGGGTCACACCGACGAGCGCGGGTCCGACGAGTACAACCTGGCGCTCGGTCAGCGGCGCGCCGGTGCGGTCCGCCGCTACCTGGAGCAGTTCGGGATCGCCAGCAACCGGATCGAGACCACCAGCGCAGGCGAGGAGCAGCCCGCGCAGATGGGATCCAACGAGCAGGCGTGGTCCATGAACCGTCGCGCCGAGTTCGACATGCTCGGCGGCCAGATACGGGTGCAGCAGTGAGCGGGCTTTCGGTTCGCGCGCGTCTTGCAATCTTCCCGCTGCTGCTCGCGGCGGGAGGATGCTTCGCGACGCGCGACGACGTGAGGGTGCTCCAGAGCGACGTTCGCACCATGCACGAGCAGAGTCTTCGCTCCGACTCGCTCAATCGCCAGATGCTGGAGCAGCTGTCGCAGCGCCTGGCGATCGTGGACGACTCGCTGCGCACGCTCAGCACGCGCCTCACGAGGCTGCAGGGCAGCACGCGTGAGGACCTGTACAACATCGGGCAGCTGCTCATCCAGATCCAGGAACTGACCGGCCAGAGCCAGGCCAGGCTGCTGGACCTTCGCTCGGAGCTGGAGCAGCGCAACAGGGCAGAGCCGCCGATGCCGGATTCCGGTACACCTCCGTCCGGCAGCACGCCCGGCGATCCGCCGCCAGCGGCGGCGCCGGGTCCGGCGCAGCTTCTGCAGCTCTCGATTGACCAGCTTCGCCGCGGCAGTGCGGGAACGGCGCGTCGCGGGCTGGAGGAGATGCTGCGCCTGTATCCCACCTCGGACCTCGTTCCGCAGGCAACGTTCTACCTCGGCGAGGCACATGCCGCAGAGGGCAACCTGGACACGGCAGACAGCGTGTTCGTTCAGGTTTACACCCGCTTCCCTCGCAGCAACGAAGCCCCCACCGCGATGTACAAGCACGGCGTGTATCTGGAAGACCAGGGCCGCTCCCAGGAGGCTGAGCGGGTGTTCCGGGACGTGGTGGAGCAGTACCCCCGCTCCGATGCGGCGACGCTGGCGCGCTCGCGCCTGCCGTCGAACTGACCCTCAATCTCCGGCCGGTCTCAGCCATGGCGCAGACGTCTTCAGGCGCCGAGATGCCCTTCCTCGATCACCTCGAGGAGTTGCGGCGTCGGATCCTGAAGTCCCTCGCTGCCCTTCTGGTCGGGGTGATCGTCGCGTTCGCGGTGATCACCAGGTATGAGGTGGTGCAGTTTCTGGCCAGGCCTGTGCTGCCCTTCCTGCAGGGCGGGCAGGAGGGTGGACAACTGGTTTACACCCACCCCGCTGACGCCTTCAAGATCGTGATGGGGCTGTCGTTCGCACTCGGCCTCATCTTCGCGCTGCCGGTGGTGCTCTGGCAGCTTTGGGCCTTCGTGTCGCCCGGGCTGTATCGCCACGAGAAGCGGGTGATCGTCCCCATGATATTCTTCGCCACCCTCCTGTTCCTGGGCGGAGTGGCGCTGTCGTACATGGTGATCCTTCCGCTCACGCTGCGCTTCCTGCTCAGCTTTCAGAGCGACATCTTCGCGCCGTTCATCACCGCGAGCGGCTACTTCGGCATGGCCACGACCATGTCGCTTGCGTTCGGCGCCGTGTTCGAGCTGCCGATCATCATCCTTGCGCTTACCGCGCTGGGGATAGTGACGCCGAAGATCCTCCACAGGTTCCGACGCCACGCGCTGATCGTGTGCGTGGTGCTCGCCGCTTTCATCACACCCGGCGGCGATCCCATATCGCTTGCGGCAATGAGCATCCCGCTCTACCTGCTGTACGAGTTCAGTGTGGTGGTATCGGAGGTGATCTACCGGCTGCAGCGGCGCAAGGCAGCGAAGGCCGCACGAGACGAGGCCGCCGGAGCCACCGCATGACCTATCGGCGCGGCGGAGCCGGGTTGCCGGATGCGCCGGCGCGCACGTGGTGCGTTCGCCGGATCGCGCTCGGCTTCTCGCGCCTGACGAGTGCATCGGTCCCGGTCTGGAGGATCGCCCTTCTGCTTGCAGGCGTGCCGGCGCCCGCGGTGCAGGCCCAGGAGCCCGTACCGCCGCCGGCGCCGGTGACGCGGGCAGACTCGCTTCGTGCCGATTCGCTGAGGGCCGACTCGCTGCGCGCGGCGATAGACACCATCCCGTTCGGGCGTGATTCCATACCGGCCGATTCAGCCAGCCGGCCGCGCGTGGACTGGCTGCCTGCGGATTCAGTGATGCAGAGCCTGATGTCACGTCAGGGCTACACCGTGACGCGATACCAGGGCGCGGTCGTGGGCCTCGATGCCCGCACTAACACGCTGCTCCTGCAGGGCGACAGTGCCGAGCGCGCCGCGGTGAATCGTGGCGACTCGACGCTGGTGATCGGCAACACGATTCGCTTCAACGACTCCACGCAGGTGGTGGAGGTTCGCGGCGACACCGTGTACCTGGAGGACCCGACGCAGAACATCATCGCGCGCGGGCGCCTGGTGTACGATGTCGTGAGGCGGCATGGCCTCGTGACCAACCTGTGCACCACGGTTGCGAACGCGGGCTTCGACTGGTTCGTCTGCGGCGAGCAGGCCGCGATCGTGGGAGACACCAGCGGAACCAGCGGTTCGCGCTTCTATGCGCACGACAGCCGCTTCACCACCTGCGACCTGGACGTGCCTCACTATCACTTCGAGGCGCGCAACGTGAAGGTCATCCAGGACAGGCTGCTGGTGGGACGACCGGCCGTGATGTACGTGGAAGGCGTGCCGGTGGCGTGGTTCCCGTTCTTCTTCCAGGACCTTCGGCGCGGGCGAAGAAGCGGATTCCTCCCGCCGCGACTGGGCGTTGCCACCTTCGTGCGCTCCGGAAGCGACTACCGCAGGTCGGTGGACAACGTGGGCTACTACTTCGCGCTCAGCGACTACATGGACGCGAAGGCATGGCTCGACTGGCGCTCTGGCGCGCGACCCACGGAAGGGGACCCCGGCTACATGCGATATACCGGTCAGCTGCGGTACACGTGGCTGAATCGGTTCATGAGTGGTGAGCTTGGAGTAGCGTACACGTCTCAGAACGACGGCACCCGCATGCAGCAGTATTCATGGGGGCACCGGCAGTCGTTCTCGGCGAACACCAACCTGAACTTCAACCTCAACTACACCACCAACACCACCGTCCAGCGCAACAACGCCCTGCACCCGGGTATCTCGCTGGCCACCATTCGGTCCAACGCGAACTTCCAGCAGAAGCGCGGACCGTTCAGCTACAGCATCGGTGGCACCGCCGCACAGTATCCGGGCCGCGATGCAAAGGACATCCAGTTCCCGAACTTCTCGCTGTCGTCCACGCCGCTGTCCGTTGGCGACTGGCTTGTATGGAACCCGCGCGTGAGCCTCACGAACCAGCTCAGCCTGGACGAGCAGCTCAGCGGCGCGTCCGGTCTGCAGCTCCGCCCACGGCCCGGCGGAGGAGTGGACTCCGTAAGGGTCAAGGCCGATCGGAGGCGGACGACTCTCTCGTTCGGCACGCCGCTCCGCATCTTCGGCTGGGACTGGCAGAACGACTTCACCATCAACGATACGGAAGACGACTTCCCGCAGATGGTGCAAGTGGTGGACACGCTGTCGCCGACAGGCTTTCAGCAGCGGCTCTACTCGAGAACGTATTTCACGTCCCTGGACTGGCGGACGTCGTTCTCCCTGCCGTCGCTGTTCCAGGGAACGTGGAACCTCACGCCGTCGGTTAGCGTGCAGAACGTGGAGTCGGGCGCAGGGTTCATGGTGCGCAGCGAGCGCACCGGCACGAAGTTCGTTACACAATCCAAGCGCCTGGTATACGGCGTGGGCATCTCACCCACGTTCTTCAGGCTCTATCCGGGAGTCGGCCCGTTCGAGCGGTTCCGGCACGCAATCCAGCTTGGACTGAACTACGACTACTCGCCGGCTGCGCGAGTCAGCGACGAGTTCCTCGCGGCGATCGGACGCGACCCGCGCGGATACCTTGGCGCGCTGCCGCAGAGCCAGCTGCGGCTCTCCGTGAACACGAATATCGAGGCCAGGTATCGCAGGCGCGCCGCGCCGGGCGACAGCACGACCACCGCGGCGCAGCAGTCGTCGCAGCAGGACAAGATTCGACTGCTCACGCTGAACCTCTCGTCGCTGGGTTACGACTTCTACAAGGCCGACTCCACCGGGAACGGCCTGACGAACCAGAGTTTCAATTACACCGTTCGTTCGGACCTCCTGCCGGGGTTCGACCTGAGCGTGGACTACGACCTGTTCCGCGGCAGCGTGCTGAGCGACACCGCCGAGTTCGATCCGTATCGCACCAACGTGAGGGCGTCGCTGAATCTCGATGCGCGGTCGCCGCTCGTGCGCGGGGTGGCGAGCCTGTTCGGCATTGACCTGGACCGCCGGACCACCGCCAGCGATCAGATCTCCACGCTCCCTGAAAGTGACATGGACCCGCTCGGTCGCGAGCGCGGGCAGTCAATCGTGGGACGTGAGAACCGCCTGGCAATGCGGCAGATTCCGTCCGGCCAGGGGTGGCGCCTGTCGCTCACCTACAGCTCCAGCAGGCGGCGACCGGTGACCGGTGAGAACGTGATCATCCAGGACCCGGCCATCGAGTGCGCGCCGCTGCAGTTCAATCCGGCTGCGTTCGAACAGTGTCTCGAACGCGTGCGCCTGAACCCTCCCGACGACGCACTCGAGACCCCAGGCACCATCGGACGGCCGATATTCGTGAGCCCTTCGCTCAGCTCCGTTTCCGGGTCGCTCGCCTTCAACCTCACGCCGAAATGGGCGGCGAACTGGAACACGAGTTATGATTTCACCACGAACGAGTTTGCCACTCACGTGGTCACCCTGCAGCGTGAGCTGCACGACTGGATGGCGAACTTCTCCTTCACGAGAACTCCCATGGGGGCCTTTGCCTTCAGCTTCTTCATCTCGCTGAAGGCCGAGCCCGACTTCAAGTTCGACTACAACCGCCAGTCGTACCGCAGTTCCTCCAACTGATCGGCTGGAAGCAGCGCCGTTCACGTCAGGCACGCCTTGCTATCGTCACGCTTCAAGCCATGGGACGTCCCCGTCTTCCTAGCCAAGTACGCATGGCTGCGGGCCCGCGGGCGTCCCGTTCTGGTTCACTTCGAGGTGACGCTGCGCTGCAACGCGCGGTGTCCGTTCTGCGACTACTGGAAGACCGATTCCTCCGAGAAGTCCCGTGAGCTGGCGAGCTTCTCGGACGTAGCTCGCCACTTCAATCCCATGCTGGTCACGTTCACGGGAGGCGAGCCGCTGCTCCGGCGTGACCTGGAGGAGCTGGTGGCAGGGGTGTCACGCGCCATCCGCGTGAAGTACGTCACCCTGATCACTCACGGCGCGATGCTCACGCCGGAGCGTGCGCAGTCGCTCTGGGACGCTGGCGTCCACCAGTTCAACATCAGCCTCGACTACCTGGATGAGCGACACGACCAGGCTCGCGGCATTCCGGGCCTGGTGGACAGGATCTTCCGCAACCTGCCGGCGTTCCAGGAGCGCGGAATAGACAACGTGAGGTTCAACACCGTCATCAAGGACGACAACCTCGACCAGATCATGCCGATCGTGAGGCGCGCCGCGGAACTCGGCAGCGGCGTGAACCTCAGCGTGTACACGGACGCCAAGAACGGCAATCGGGATCACCTGCTGCGCGCCGATCAGCAGCGCCAGCTCGAGGAACTCGTTCGGGAACTGCTGGCGTACAAGCGACGCAACCGCGGCGTGATCACGAATTCCGACTACTACCTGGAGCAGATTCCCCGGTACGTGCGCGGCGAGATGACGGAACCTTGCCAGAGCGGCAATACCACGATCCACGTGGATCCACACGGCTTCGTGCGCCGCTGCCCCGACTTTCCGGTGGATTTCCACTGGAGCGAGTACCGCAGGTACGAGCCGATAGACTGCAATGCCTGCTATTACGCCTGTCGTGGCGAGGCGCAGGCGCCGATACGCATCTCCAGGGTGAAGGACGTGATGGGAAAGGGCGGACGGGGCCGCCTGAACGCCTGATCTTGCGGCAGGCTTCGGCGGGCCTTCGGCGTGCACGAGTCATTGCCCTTGAGAACGTGCCATATTCCCGCCATGCGGGGCCGCTGCAGCAGCCGGCCCTGCTGGGGCACCCGGTGGAAGTCCGCTGCCGCCATCAGGTTGCCCGCGCGTTTCCCAAGCGTCTTGCCAATGGTGTCCGCCCCCCGCAGGGGCGGGCTCGCCGCATTGTCCGTGACCTGCCGTGCAAGCCCGCCGGCACACACGGCAGTCGCCCTCGCCCGGAATAGCGATGTCGAACCTCGCCAAGCTCAAGAAGAAGGCAGCTGACCTCGAGCAGAAGAGGCAGCTGGACAAGGCACTCCCTCTGTACCAGCAGATTGTGGACGGACAGGGCGACGGCGATGACGCCGACGTCGCGCTGTGCAACAGGGTCGGCGACCTGTTGCACCGTGCCGGCAGGGTCAACGAGGCCATTTCCTATTGGGAGCGGGCGGTGGAGATGTACTCCGCACGCGGCTTCCTGGACAACGCCATCGCCATCTGCCGCAAGATCCTCCGTGCGTCGCCCGCGAGCGTGGGCGTGCACCACAAGCTGGGCGTCATGCACGCGAAGAAGGGTCTCCGAAACGACGCAAAGCTGCACTTCCTGGAGTACGCCGACCGCATGCAGCGGCTTGGCGAGATGGACGAGGCGTTCAAGGCCCTCAAGGAGTTCGCCGATCTCTGCCCCGAGCACGAGGACGTACGGCAGTCCCTGGCCGAGCAGCTCATCAGGCACGACAGGATTCCCGAGGCGCTGGAGCAGCTCGACCTTCTGCACGCGAGATATCGCCAGACCGGCAGCATTCCCGAGGCGGAGGCCACACTCGAGCGCATCCGCTCGCTCGATCCTGACTACGAGCCGCACGCCGTGCTCCCGCCGCCTGACGATCACGGCGACTTCATGGTCCTCGAGGGGCGCGCGGGCCGGGGAGCCTCGCCGTCGGATTCCGATGGCCTCATCCTGATCGGTCCGGAGGCCACCGCGGCGCCAGTCACGCAGACGGTGCAGGGAATAGAGCTCACCGGGGAGTTCGAGCCGCCGGCCTCCGCCCAGCCGCCCCACAGCGCGCTGGACGTGATCGAGGACGAGGACGACGACCCGGCCGCGCTGGGCGTGACCCGCGCCGACGAGGTCTCGCTCGACGGCTTCCAGCCGACGGCCATGCACTCGGAGCACTCCGAGAGCCGCAGCGACCTGATTTCACCAGCAGCCACGCTGGACCAGCTGGACACGCCCGATCCGGACTTCGAGCTGCCCCCCATGAAGACGTCCGGCATCGCGGATTCCCCCGATGGCGACGATCTGCTGGACGGGGACTTCATCCTCTCGCATGACGAAGCCGACGACTCGGCCTCGATGGACGAGGACGACGTGCGGTCGCACCGCAGCGAGGATGGCGATGCCGCGGCAGAACTGGCTGCCGAGGCGCAGCGTCGAGGACACCAGCGCGACGTAATGGATGAGCTCGGTGTCGGAGATGTTGACTCCGACGCGCACGCCGCACTCGCAGACCTTCCGCTCCTGGACTCCGCCATTCCGGTGGAGCCGGGTGCCGCCGATGTGTCCGAGTTCGAGCTCGAATCGCCCCATGCGGAAGAGCTTCCCCCGATGGAAACGGCGGAGCCGACCGCTTCGGTCGGCCTCTCCGGCCCCGATCTGTCGCTCTCGCTGGGAGACGCCGAGGAACTCCTGGAGCTGCCGCCTCTCGAGGTTGATGCCGACCTTGTGGAGCCGGAGGAGAGCTACGCCGCCACCCAGCTCTGGGATGCTTCGCCTGTCGTGGGCCAGTCGCGGGAGAACGCTCCGAGCTGGCGGCGCACGAGCGACATGATGCGCGACGAAGGAGACATCGAGGGCGCCCTTCGCGAGCTGGAGTCCGTCCTCGAAGGTTTCGTCAGCACCGGAGACCTGCTGACCGCGGGTGAGGTGCTGGACGAGATGATCTCGATCGAGCCCCGCATCGGCTACCACCGCGAGCGGGTGGACCTGGCCTTCAGGGGCGACGATCGGGTGCGCCTGCGCCTCGCGTACGAAGGTCTGGCGAACGCGCTGTCAGCCGCGGGCGAGACCGTGGAGGCAGCCTCCGTGAGGCAGCGCATTGCAGAGCTCGACGCCGCCTCCAGGCCTGGGACGACCGCACCTGCACCGAGCAGCGTGCATGAGCCCGTGGCCACGGAGAGAGGGACGACCACCGCTTCAGCCGACAGTTCGTCTCGTGATGCACTGGCAGAATTCGTCAACCTCGGCGATCTTCTGCGGGCGGACGAACCTGAACGCACCACCCGCATGGTGGTCGAGGAGCAGGCTCCGTCCGGTGATGAGCAGGCGGACTTTGCGGAGATGCTCGCGAAGTTCCGAAAGGGACTGGAGGAGAACGTGGACGCGGACGACTTCGAGAGTCATCACGATCTCGGGGTGGCCTTCCGCGAGATGGGTCTTCTGGACGAGGCCATCGTGGAGTTCCAGAAGGCCCTGCGCGGCTCGCGTCAGCGGCTCCGCTCTTTCGAGGCGCTCGGAGAGTGCTTCGTGGAGAAGGAGCAGTTCCAGCTCGCTGCTGCTACATTGCGTCGCGCAATGCAGGAGACGAACGAGGAGGACGACCAGCTCGTGGGCGTGTGGTACCTGCTGGGAGTCTCGCTCGAGGCACTTGGACAGCGTGAGGAGGCTGTGACTCTGTACGAGAGGGTGCTTGCCGTGGATTATGGTTTCCGCGATGCCGCGGAACGCGCGTCCGGAACCGCGCGGGCCGTTACGTGAGCGTACCGGCGCGTTCGCGCGTTGCCGACGCGCTCGTTGACATTCAGGCACCCGTTCGGCCGCTGCTGGACCGGGTGCCCGACGAGATGTGGCGGATCATCGCGGGCGATGCACCCCTGCTGGCCCAGGTCAGCGAGCACCTCATGGGAATGCGTGGGAAGATGTTCCGCCCCACGCTCACGCTGCTGTCGGCAAGCGTGGAGAATGAGCCGGATCCGCACGCCCTTACGGTGGCTGCCATCGCGGAGCTCATCCACCTGGCCACGCTCGTTCATGACGATTCGGTTGATCACAGCGCGCTCCGCCGCGGAATGCCGACGATCAACAGCCTTTTCAGTCACCAGGTGGCGGTGATCACGGGGGACTACCTGTACATCCGCGCCCTGGCCGAGCTGGTGGAGCTGGAGACGCGCGAGCCACTTCGCGTCTTCATGCGCGCGTCGCGCGAGATGACTCTCGGCGAGATGAACCAGATCGTCGCCACGAGCGCTCTCGGATTCGACGAGGAGGGCTATTACAGCCTCATCCGTGCGAAGACCGCGTCGCTCTTCTCGTCATCCTGCGAGGTGGGGGCCATCTACGGAGCGCCCGAGCACCGCAAGGCCCTGGCCCGCTATGGCGACCAGCTTGGAATGGCCTTCCAGATTGCGGACGACCTGCTGGACTACACCGCCGTCGAAGAGATCACCGGCAAGCCGAGCGGACACGACCTGCGAGAGCACAAGGTGACGCTTCCGCTGATCGCGGCCATGCGCAACATGGCGGACTCCGACATCGCGATCGTGAGGGAGCTTTTCGCCGAGTGCGAGCCGTCCGACGCGGGAATTGCCGACGTGGTAGCCCTGGTCAGGTCGCATGGCGGCCTCGAGTATGCCCGTCAGCAGGGAGAGGCGTTCGCCCGGAACGCGGAGGCCGCGCTGGTGGATATTCCGCGCGGCCCTGCGCACTCCGCGCTGGTGGACGCTATCGCTTACGTAATGGATCGTCGCTGGTAATGGCTCGCTCGTCCGTCGCCCGTCATCGCCTGGGTTTTCACGTTCTCGTGATGGCCATAGGTTTCGTGGTGGGCGGCTTTCTCACTCAGTTCGCTCGCAAGTTTCTTCCGGCCGGCGCCGTGAAGGAGTTCCTTACCACGGGTGTCACGCCATCAGTTGGCCCGCTGGGCATAGATCTGGTTATCCTGAAGATGTCCATCGGGCCGATCGCGGTCGATGTAGCATTGCTGAGCCTGGTCGGTGTCGTGATTGCGTATCTCGTGGCCCGATCGCTTTTCTAGGGGGCACTCATGTTTGGCAATCTTGGCATGTGGGAGATTCTGCTGATTCTCCTCCTCGTCCTGCTTCTGTTCGGGGCGAAGCGGATTCCGGAGATCGCAGGATCCATGGGGAAGGGGATCCGTGAGTTCAAGCGGAACATCACGGACGTGGAGAGGGCATTCAAGGAGGTTGACCAGCCTCCGGCGATGGAGCAGCGACGGCCCGCGGAGCCACTGGCGTCGCCGGCACCGGAGAGCGCGCCTTCGAGCCGGGATCGCGAGGAGCCGAAGCGGCTTCTGGGGTGAATGAAGAAAGCGCCTCGAGTGAATACTCGAGGCGCTTTTTCGTTTCGTTCGGCGTGCTGGTTACGACGGATGCCGTCGCAACCAGCAGGTTTCCCGCTCAGCTCTGGGCCTGACGAAGCTTCCGCTGGATGTTCGCGCGCATGTCCTTAACGTCGGCCGAACGACGCAGGCTGATCAGGTAGTCCTGGACACGGCGCTGCCGGACCTGCTGCGAGAGCAGCATGCGCTGGATTTCGCGCTGCGCCTCCCACTCTCCGCGGTCTGCCACGGTGCGCCTGTCCACACGCATCACGAATACGCCTTCGTCCGTCCGCACCGGCGAGCTCACCGCTCCCACCGGGAGCGCAAAGGCAGCACCGATTGCGCGGTTGCCGTAGCCGAGGCCTGACGAGCCGGAGACGCGAGTGAAAGGCTCGCTCTGCGTGACGGTGATGTTCGCAGCGGCGGCGGCGGCTTCCAGGGAGCTCGATGCCGCCTGACGAGCGAACTCGTTGGCGCGCTCCTCGAGGATGTCGAGCTTCTTCTCGCGAGCTACCTCCGCCCTTATTTCATCCCGCACCTCGGCCAGCGTGGGAATGCCGCCGCGCTGAAGCTCGTCCAGGCGCGCCAGGTAGTAGCCCTCGTCCGCGACGATGAGGTCGCTGGTCTCGCCTTCCTCCGCTCCAGTAAATGCCCAGGCGCTCACGTCGGGGATGACCCTGCCGTCCACCACGAGGCGCTGGCCTTCAATGGCTTCACCGGTGTAGATACGCAGGCCCAATTCCTCGGCGGCGCTGTCGAAGCGCGCCGGATCCTCCGCCATCGCAGCCATGTTCGCGAGCCGGTCGGCAAGACGGTCCGTCTGCACCGCGCTGGAGTCGCTCTGCTGCACCGGTATCAGGATGTGCCTCACGGCGGCCGTGTCGCGCTGCCGCTCGTCCACGCGGATGAGGTGGTAGCCGAACTGTGACAGCACCGGCTCGGACACCTGGCCGACGGGAAGCTGTCGCGCGGCCTCGGCGAACTCCGGCACGTAAGCGGAGAGCGCCTCACGACCGAGGTCGCCTCCCTGCACGGCGGAGAGGCTGTCTGCCGACTCCATGCGCGCCACCTCGGCGAAGTCCTCGCCGGCGAGAATGCGAGCGCGCACCTCCTGCGCACGCGCGAGCGAAGCCTGGGAATCGGCGGGCGAGATCTGACGGAGAATTTCCACCACGGATACCTTTGCGCGCCCCGGTCGCTCCAGCCGCGAACGATTCCGGTCGTACCACTGGCGAATCTCTGCGTCACTTACCTCCACGGCGGAATCGGGCACGTCCTCGACGCTGAAGAGCGCGTACGACACCACCGCGCTGTCACGCGTGTCCTGCCATAGCCTCCAGAGCTCCGCATCGCTGACGTAGGCGTCGCTGGCCACCTGCTCGAAGAGCTTGGTGCGCGGGACTTCCTGGCGGTAATAGGCCTCGAGCTGAACCAGGATGCCCTGCTGCTTCGCGGCCGGGCTCGCGAGGAAGCGCTGATACTTGGCGGGATCGAACTGCCCGTCCGTCTGCAGTTCCGGGCTGCCCATCAACCCCGGCGGCGGAGAGACGCGCGCCGCCTGTCGGATCTCCTCGTCGGTCACGCTGATGCGGCGCCTGCGGACTTCCTGGCCGAGCAGCTTCTCGTTTATGAGCTGCTCGAATGCCTCCTCCTCCACGAGCGTCCGCTCATCCAGCGTCAGGCCGCGGCCGATCTCCGCCTCACGCTGCTGGGCAAGCTGCTGCGTGAGCGTGATCCACTCACCATAGGTGACGTCGTCTCCGTTCACCGAAGCGACGGTGTCTCCGGGGCTCACGGTGGGACGGTCCATCAACCCCTCGAATGCCATCAGCGCAACGAAGAAGATGAAGACGAAGACCCAGATGTATTTCGCGGCGCTCCGCATCTGTTGCAGCACGGCGCTCGACTCCTTACAGGCGATGAAGAGGGGTTGGGACTGAACGGTGTAGCCGGAAAACGTACCTGAAAACAGGCGCTAAAGGCAAGTGAGCGAGCGACTTCTGATTGACTTGCCGCTCCGGCCACATGTATCTTCAGCCGGTTCACCTCCCCCTGGTGGACCGTAGCGGAAGGATCCCCGGACGCCGGGAGCGCGAACACGTGCCCTGCCTCGACGCGCGTTCCGCAGTGAATGACATCGTCATTCCTGCGGCGCGCGTCAAAGGCGAGTGGGACCGGGGTGCGCCCGCCCTCCGTGGGCTCCATGTTACGGCTCACCAGAAGCGCTGCCCTCACGAGGCTTCCCGAGGAGCTGCATGTCCGGATCGGCCCGCATAGACGATCTAAAGCGGAAGTTCCAGGAGAACCCCGGGCGACACTTCGCTGCCCTCGCAAACGAGTACCGACGCACGGGCGATCTCGACAGGGCGATCGAACTCTGTCGGGAGCATCTGCGCGAGCAGCCCCGCCACCTGAGCGGCAACGTGGTGCTCGCCAAGGCCCTCTTCGCCCGTGGTGACCGAGACGGTGCTCGCGGCGCATTCGAGGCTGCCCTCGTAGCCGATCCCGACAACCTGGACGCGCTCCACCAGCTGGCCCTCCTGGCAAGGGACGAGGGACAGGGTGTGCTCGCGCTGGACTACGCCAGGCGCGCCCTTGCGGTGGATCCACAGGATCCCGAGCTCCTCGCGATGGCCGCGGACCTCTCCGCGCCGCCGGACGAGGACGTAGCTCCGCCGTCCTTCGATCCGCGCGCGATGTTCGAGGACTTGCCGTCGGAGACACCCCCGCCGCCTCAGGCGACGACGATGCTCTCCCAGTCGCGCGCCGTGGACGAGCTCCTTCGAGACCTGCCCGCAGACCAGACGCCTCCGCGCGCGCCGGCGCCCGAACAGCCTGCGGCGCCGGCGCCAAGTGCTGCTGACGCTCCCGCCGACGTCCGCGAGGTGCAGGCTGCGGCCGCTGAACGTGACGTCACCGACGAACAGATGTCGGTCCCGGTCGAAGCCGGCACTGCCGGGGAGCAACCTCGTGCCAGCGACGAAGGCGAGACCAGCGAGGATCAGTCTCCGGCTCACGTCGCCGGCATGGGCGCAAGCGAGGGACCTGCGGCAGCCGAGGCTCACGCACCGGAGGCACCGCCGGGCGACGTGAGTGAGGTCTGGGACGGACCGCCGCCGGACGACCTCGAGATCCCGGATGACATGATCTCCGACTGGCCTGGGGCCGCCGTCGCCGGACCGGATTCCGCGGCCGAAGTCCCGGAGTCCGCAACCTCTGCACGTGGGGCGACGACGGATGTCGGGTTCGCGTCGGAAGATCCAGGGACGCCAGCAGATGAGCTCGCGACGGACGTTCCCGAGCCGCAGGCTATCGAGACTTCATCGGACGTGCCCGCTGGCGCGGAGCCGCAGATCGCCGAGCAGGTAGCGGACATGTCGGCTGTGGAGCCCGCCGAGTCCGCGCCGGGCGACTCTCACGCACCGGTTTTCGAGGACGCGCCGGTTTCCGAGCCGGAGCCTGCCGCCGCGGATGCGGAATCGTCCGGCGCGGAACCCGCTGGCGCTCAGGAGTTCGAGTCGTTCGAGTTCACCCCACCGGAGCGCTCGCCCAAGACCACTCCCCACGGAGATGCGCTCCTTCCTCCGCACGAGCCCGACGAGACCTTGGAAGCTTCTCCGGTCGTGGAGCCGGCAGACGAGGCAGTGGCGCAGGCCGATGCGCAGGGTCGTCCAACCCCATCATCGGGCGGTCAGGTAGATTGGCCGGACCTGGACTGGCCGTCTGACGCGGGCACCGGTGAGGCCGCTGCGGACCTTGTGGCGGAGTCTTCACCTCCTGGTTCCGACGCATTTTCCGACGCCGCCGACGCCGCTCCGAGCGCCAGCGACACGCCCGCGCCCTCGCCTGCGGACGCCCCTGTCCGCAGCGCCGATCAGGCGGCGGCCGGTCCGCCAGGCCCCACGCCGGCCGATCCGCCTCTCACCCGACTGCCCGAGGAGGCCGAGGTGCCGCCGGCGGAACGAGTGGCGTTCGCAACCGAGACCATGGCAGAACTGCTCGCCTCGCAAGGGCGGCGGGAGGACGCCGCACGCCTGTACCAGCAGATCATGGAGAGAAAGCCGGAGGACCCCGGCATTCGGGAGAGAATGGAGTCGGTGATGTCTTCGGGGGACTCCCCGGCGGTTTCCGCCGAGGGGAGTACGCTGCCCATGCGGGAGCTTCTGTCGCGGATTCTCGCGTACACGCCTCCCGGCGCGGCTACGGTCACGCCGCCGGCGTACCACGACGCACAGGAATACGTTTCAACGGGTGACGCTCGTGCGGCTGCGCGAAGCACCATCTCGGGCATGATGGCCGAGTCCGAACAGGATGCCGAGCGTGCCGCGCGCACGTTCGCGGACGCGGCGTCTGCGCTTGCCGATCCGTCCGCCGAAGCGCGAATCGCGGCTGCGGTGAGTTCCCAGCCGGAGCCCATAAGCGCTGTGCTCGCCAGGGTGGCGTCCGAGTCCTCCGACGCATCCGCCGACACCGCGCCCACGCGCATAACGCCGCGTCAGGCACCGACATTCTCCTTCGACCAGTTCTTCCGGGATGCCATGCCCGAGGAGGACTCGCCCGCCGCGCCTGACGCGCGCGACGAGGGCGCCCCGCCGCCCCCGCCCGAAGACGACGAGGATGGATTCCGCGAATGGCTCGATGGCCTGAGGAAGTCGTGAAGATCGCAATTCTCAACGGTCCCAATCTCAACCTCCTCGGCACGCGGGAGCCCGCGCTCTACGGTCGCGCCACGCTTGCCGAGATCGAGGAGCACCTTCGGGAAGTCGCGGCAGAGCTCCACGTGGACATCGTCTGCGAGCAGCACAACGGCGAGGGAGAGCTAATAAGCGCTGTTCACCGCCTCGCCGAGAGCTGCGACGGTGCGGTGGTGAACGCAGGCGCGTACACACACACGAGCCTGGCGCTCCGGGATGCGTTCACGGGCACCGGCCTGCCGTTCGTGGAGGTGCACCTGACGAACGTGTACGCGCGCGAGCCGGAGCGGCGACACTCGATGCTCGCGCCCGCGGCACGCGCCACGCTCGGTGGCTTCGGCCCTGTTGGATACGAGCTCGCACTTCGCGGCCTCGTGTCCACCCTGGTGCCCGAAGGTGGCTGACCGCCGCCCCGAGCGTATCGCCGAGCTACGCGAGACGCTGCTCCGCCAGCACCTGGACGCGCTGCTGGTCTCGAGCCTTCCCAACGTTCGATACCTGACCGGGTTTTCCGGAAGCAACGCGCTCCTCCTGGTCTCGCAGCAGGAACTTCTGCTTCTCACCGACTTCCGGTACGAGACCCAGGTGCGGGACGAGGTAGGCGGTTTTGCGCGCGTGTCCGTGGAACCGCGGAGCCTCTGGGACGGGCTGTGGGGGACGCTGGCCGCCGTCACCACTGTGAGCAGCATCGGTTTCGAGAGTGCCCATATGCTGCACCGGGACTTCCAGCGGCTGCTCGAGCAGGGGCGCCGGTGGCAGTGGCGGCCCACGACCGACCTGGTGGAGTCCCTGCGCGAACGAAAGGACCCGGAAGAGGTCCAGGCCATTCAGGATGCCGCGGACGTGGCGGTAGCAGCGCTCGGGCGCACCCTCGAGCAGGTACGCCCCGGGCTTACGGAGCTTCAGGTGGCCGGCATCCTCGAGATGGAACTCAGGTCGGCCGGGAGCGAGGGTTTCGCATTTCCGACCATCGTGGCCTCCGGGCCCCGGAGCGCGCTGCCGCATGCGCGTTCCTCGGAGCGGGAACTGCGTTCCGGAGACCTGCTTCTGGTAGATTTCGGTGCCGTGGTGCGCGGCTATTGCTCTGACGTGACCCGTACCGTGGTCCTTGGACGCGCCGACGACCAACAGCGCGAACTGTACGGCGTGGTGCGGGACGCCAACGCCCTCGCCACCACCGAGATTCGACCCGGAATGAGCGGGCGGGATGCCGACGCGCTCGCTCGGGACTACATTCACCTCCTTGGCCACGGACCGCTTTTCGGTCACAGCCTCGGCCACGGGATAGGGCTGGAAGTTCACGAGGCGCCTCGCCTGGCGCGGACCTCCGACGCTATTCTGCCGGAAAATGCCGTAGTAACCATCGAACCGGGGGTATACGTCCCGGGCTGGGGCGGTATCCGTGTTGAGGACGATGTGCTGCTGCTGGCCGGGGGAGCACGTGTGCTGACAGATTTTCCCCGCGACCTGCTGGAGCTCACCTGACGCGACCCGCGTCGCGGCGACCCATATCCACGCCATGATCGATCTTCGCTACCTCAAGAAGCTCATAGAGATGCTCGATGCGTCCACAGTGGACTCCATCGAGATCTCATCCGACAAGGGCATGAAAGTCCGGATATCGAAGTCGCCGCAGGTCAGGGGCGGCGTTCAGGTGTCCGCGCCGTATGCAGCCGCCCCGGCGGCTCTCCCGGCGGCCGCTCCGGCCCCCGCTTCCGTGCCGGCGGCCGCACCTGGAGCGTCTTCCGGTGGGGAAGCACCCCCGCCGGCGCGCGCGAGCAACCTGCTCGAGGTCAAGTCGCCGATGGTGGGCACCTACTACCAGGCTCCCGAGCCGGGCGCACCGCCGTACGTGTCCGTCGGGCAGCGCATCCAGAAGGGTCAGGTGCTCTGCATCATCGAAGCGATGAAGATCATGAACGAGATCGAGTCCGAGTTCGCGGGCACCGTCGTGGAGGTGCTCAGCGAAGACGCGCATCCGGTCGAATACGGACAGGTCCTCTTCCGAATCGATCCGAATGGCTGAAACTGGCGCATCGCTCGCGGCACAGGGCTACTCGGCTCCTGCGGGATCCGGTTTCGACTTCAAGGCGGTGCTGCAGCAGATGGTGCAGCGCGGCGCATCGGACCTGCACCTGAAGGTGGGCCGCCCGCCCACGCTGCGAGTGAACGGCGAACTGGTGCCTCTGGACCTGACGCCGTTGCGCCCCAACGACCTGGTGGCGCTTGCGAAGGAGCTGATGACTCCGCAGCAGCTGAAGGAGTTCGCGGACGAGCGGGAGTCCGACTTCGCCACCGGCGTCCCCGGCATTGGGCGGTTCCGCGTGAACGTGTACCTGCAGCGCGGTACGCTCGCGTTCGCGCTGCGAATAGTGCCGCACCGCGTGCCTCGGCTGGACGAGCTTCACCTGCCGCCGGTGCTCAGCGAGATCGCGCTCACGCCGCGCGGACTCATCCTTATCACCGGGGTCACCGGATCGGGAAAGTCCACCGCCATGGCGGCGATGCTGCAGCACATCAACGAGCGTCGTCAGGCTAACATCATCACGATCGAGGATCCCATCGAGTTCCTCCATCGCGACCAGAAGTGCCATATCAACCAGCGCGAGGTCGGCACCGACACGGGGAGCTTCGCACAGGCGCTGCGCCGGGTGCTGCGCCAGGATCCCGACATCATCCAGATCGGCGAGATCCGCGACCTCGAGACGCTGGACACCGCCCTCAAGGCGGCGGACACGGGACACCTGGTGTTCGCAACGCTGCACACCACGGACGCCACGCAGACGATCAACCGCGTGCTGTCCTTCTACCCGCCGCACCAGCAGGCCGAGGTTCGTTTCGCGCTCGCGAGTGCGCTTCACGCCGTGGTCTCGCTGCGGCTCGTTCCGCGCATTGACCGTCCGGGTCGTGTGCCGGCAGCCGAGATTCTCGTCAACACCGCCGCCGTCCGTGACAACATTCGCGACATGTCGAAGTCGCTGAACATTCCCGAACTCATTCGTGAGGGTACGGTTCAGTACGGAATGCAGAGCTTCGACCAGTCGCTCATGTCGTGGTATACTCGCGGCGTTATCTCTTTCGATTCCGCGCTCTTCTATGCCACCAGCCCGGCGGAGTTTGCGCTCAGGGCACAGGGAGTGGCAGGCTCCAGCGATACCAGCTGGGATCCCTTCCAGCGCGGCAGCAGCTCCTGACGTCCGTTGCCGTCGTCAGGCGGCCGGACTTCACCAGATATAAGGAATGACCCTCGATCCCCTCCACGCCGGCTGCTCGCCGGCGCCAGCCGGAAGACGTGATGTTTAGGAAGGTTCTCGTTGCCAACCGCGGCGAGATCGCCCTCCGTGTCATCCGAGCCTGCCGCGAACTCGGCCTGCAGACCGTCGCCGTCTATTCCGAGGCCGACAGGGAATCCCTTCACGTGCGCTTCGCCGATGACGACGTTTGCGTCGGCCCGGCCCCCGCACGCGACTCCTATCTCAAGATCCCGCGCCTGATCGCCGCTGCCGAGATCACCGGCGCAGATGCAATCCACCCCGGCTACGGTTTCCTCGCCGAGAACGCGGAGTTCGCGGAAACCTGCGCGGCGTCCAACATCGCCTTCATAGGTCCCACGCCGGATCAGATACGGACCATGGGCGACAAGGCTACCGCACGGAAGACGATGTCCGAGGTGGGCGTTCCGGTGGTGCCCGGAACTCCCGGCCCCGTGGAGGACGTGGACGAAGCCCTCGCATTCGCCGAGAAGATCGGTTTCCCGGTGATCATCAAGGCGGCGGCGGGAGGTGGCGGAAAGGGCATGCGCGTGGCGAAGGACAAGGACGACTTTGCGCGTTCCTTCCAGCTCGCTCGCAGCGAGGCACTGTCCGCGTTCGGAAGCGCCGACGTGTACGTGGAGAAGTACCTCGCCAGGCCGCGACATATCGAGTTTCAGATTCTGGGCGACCAGCAGGGACGCGTCATCCACCTGGGCGAGCGCGACTGCTCAGTGCAGCGGCGCCATCAGAAGCTCATCGAGGAAGCGCCAAGCCCGGCCATGACACCGGAGCTTCGCGAGCGCATGGGAGAGGCCGCGGTGCGCGGCGCGCAGGCGATCAACTACGTGGGCGCCGGCACGATCGAGATGCTGCTCGACGAGGACGGCAGCTTCTACTTCATGGAGATGAACACGCGCATCCAGGTGGAGCATCCGGTTACCGAGATGCTCACCGGTGTGGATCTGGTGAAGGAGCAGATTCGCGTGTGCGCCGGCGAGCCGCTCTCGGTTCGCGAGATGCCGACCATGCGGGGACACGTGATCGAGTGCCGGGTGAACGCCGAGGATCCGTCCAGGAACTTCCAGCCATCTCCGGGCCGCATCGAGACATTCCATACGCCTGGCGGACCGGGAGTACGCGTGGACTCGCATGTATATGCGGGCTACACGGTGCCGCCCTACTACGACTCGCTGCTGGCGAAGCTCATCGTGCAGGGCCGGGACCGGGAGGAAGCCCTCATTCGCATGCGCGTGGCACTGGAGGCGTTCGTCATCGAAGGCGTGACGACCACCATTCCCTTCCTGGCGCGAGTGATGTCGAACCCGCGATTCCGCGCCGGTGAGGTGGACACGAAGTTCCTGGAGCGGGAGAAGGAACTTTTCGCAGTGAAGGAATCGCAGGAATAGATGCGCATAGACGTATTCTTCGGTACGAGCACGATGTCGGCCGCCGATACGGCGGGCCGCACGGCCGTGGTCATTGACGTGCTTCGCGCCTCGAGTTCCATCGCCGCAGCACTGCACAACGGCGCCCGTACCATCATCCCGCTGGATGGCGCGGACGAGGTAATCACGCGCGCCAAGGCTTACGAGCGTCGTGAGGTCCTGCTGGCGGGCGAGCGGAAGATGCTGGCCGTGCCTGGCTTCGACGTGGGCAACTCGCCTCACGAGTACACGCGTGAGGTGGTGGAGGGCAGGATCGTCCTCATGACCACGACGAACGGCACGTCGGCCCTCATGGCGGTGCAGGGCGCGCGTGAGACGATCGTGATGGCGCACGTCAACTTCACCGCGGCCGTGTCCCAGCTGGAGTCCGCGATGCGCGAGGGCGTTGACATCACCATCATCTGTGCGGGTCGCGAGCGGCAGTTCTCGCTCGAGGATGCTGCGTGCGCAGGGCGGGTCGTGAGGCACCTGATGGAGACCCTGGACGGCGTGGAACTCAACGACGCCGCGCGTGCAGCGATGCTCACCGAGCGCGCCTACGGAGGGGACCTGCGTACCCTGTTCGCCGACAGCGTCCATGGCCGTGCGCTGGCCGAGGCGGGATTCGAGCGCGATCTGGAGATCTGCGCGACGACCGATGCGTTCCCGGTGGTGCCCATCTATCGAGACCACCGCATCGTCGCCCAGAGCCTGGATTCGGAATAGGCAAGGTGGGTCGCACGGAACTGAAGCGTGAGCTGATCGGCGTAGCCCTGCTGCTGCTTGCCGTGTTCCTGGCCGGTGCGCTCGCGGTGGAACGCGCGCCGGTAGGAATCTCCTGCACGGAAGACACCGGCATCTTCGGCCCGGTGGGCTCCTGCGTGCGTTTCGTCATAGCCGGCTTCATCGGGCTCCCTGCATTCGCGCTCATAGTCGCCGCGCTGGCAGTGCATGGGCTCCGCATGCTGGGCCGCGTGGAGGCGAACACGGACCGTTCCTGGCTGCTTTGCCTGCTCGGTCTCGCCGTCGTGCTGCCGATCGCGTTCGGCCTTGCGGCCGGCGCGGACCGGGAGGCGGGTGCGCTGTCCGGCACGTGGGGCGGCATGCTGGCGTTCTACTTCGCCCGTGCGTTCGGGATGGCCGGGGCGTGGATCCTCGTGGTGCTTCTGCTCTCGGCGGTGACCGTGGCTACGCTTCGCTGGAATCCGCTGCGGGCGGTGATGGGAGCGCGAGTGCTCGGATCGTTAGGTGCGGCCGCGGCAAGGGCGAAGTCCATGCCGGCGGCACTCGCGCTCGAGCCAGCGCCCGAGGAGATGCCCGCGATGGACCCGTCGCTCGATCCGGCGCTGGATGACGCTGCGCCGGAACCGAAGCGCGCGAAATCGCGGAAGCGACGGAGCGAGGAGAGCGCGGACGACGAGCCGGAGCAGATGGAGCTCGTGCCCGCCTCGCGTGCCTCACGAGCCCCGGCCACGCGAGAGGAGCGCATCGCTGCCGAGATAGATGCGACCGAGCACGTTCCGGACGACGTGGGTGAGGCCGTACCGCCCACTGACCTGCTCGTGGAAGCACCGCAGAAGCATGTGGAGCAGTCTCGCAGGGAGCTCGACGCGATGGGCCAGAAGCTCATGGACGCACTCCGCACCTTCAAGGTGGAGGGCGAACTCGGCGGCCGCACCACGGGGCCCGTGGTGACGCAGTTCGAGGTGGTGCCGGCGGCCGGCGTGAAGGTGCGCCAGATCGCGAACCTCTCCGACGATCTCGCACTCGCCATGCGCGCGCCGAGCATCCGGATCGTCGCTCCCATTCCCGGCAAGGGTGCCGTGGGCGTGGAGGTTCCGAACCCTACGCCCGAGATGGTCTACTTCCGCGACCTGATCGAATCGAGCGCCTTTCGTCAGGCACGCGCGGCGCTGCCCATTGCGCTGGGAAAGGACCTGGAAGGGCATCCGGTCGTCGCCGACCTCGCGAAGATGCCGCACCTGCTCATTGCCGGCGCCACGGGCTCCGGAAAGTCGGTCTGCGTGAACACCATAGTCACCAGCCTCATCTACCGCCACTCGCCGCGCACGCTGCGCTTCCTGATGGTGGACCCGAAGATGGTGGAACTGAGCGTCTACAACTCGCTTCCGCATCTTCGGCACAAGGTGATCACGGACAATCGCGATGCGGCTGCCGTGCTGAAGTGGGCCGTGATGGAGATGCAGGAGCGATATGCCCTCCTGGCGGCGAACGGCTGCCGCAACCTGCAGGACTTCAATCGTCGCGTGCAGGCGCATGTGAACGGCGAAGGGCCGTCCCTGAAGACGCCGCCGCGCCCCGACGTGGCCTTCGAAGACCGGACGTACAAGGGCGGAATCATTCCCTACATCGTCGTCATCATAGACGAGCTGGCAGACCTGATGATGACCGTGCAGGGCGAAGTGGAGACGCCGCTGGCGATGCTCGCGCAGAAGGCACGAGCCATCGGCATCCACCTGATTCTCGCTACGCAGCGTCCGAGCGTGAACGTGATCACGGGCTTGATCAAGGCGAACTTCCCGAGCCGGATCGCCTTCCGCGTCGCGAGCCAGGTGGACAGCCGCACCATCCTGGACGGCGTAGGCGCGGAGGCGCTGCTGGGCAACGGTGACATGCTCTTCATCCCGCCCGGCAAGTCCGAGCCGAATAGACTCCAGGGAGCCTACATCTCCACCGAGGAGACGGAGCAGATCACCAGCTGGTACGAAGCCCAGAAGGAACGGCAGATGGCCGAGCTGGCGGAGGCGGGCCTGGACTACGAGGATCCCTCGCTGCTGGAGCCCGACATCCTGGAACAGGTTCGCCAGCGCGAGGCCGAGGAGGCCGGACAGGTGGCTGGCGACGAGGACGGAGACAGCGAGGAGCGCGACAAGCTGTTCCGCGATGCTGCGGAAGTGGTGATCCAGTTCCAGCAGGGTTCCACGTCGCTGCTGCAGCGCCGGCTCAGGATCGGCTACGGTCGCGCTGCGCGCATAATAGACCAGCTGCACAGTGCTGGCATTCTCGGTCCTCCGGACGGCTCCAAGGCGCGCGAGGTGCTGGCCGGCTTCGAGGACCTCGATCGAATCTGCGGCGAGTAGGGGAGGCGTGGTTTCCGCTGCACCTGCGTGTCGCGTCAGGCGGCTGCGGCCCGCACAGGCAAGGAGTCGAGAAGATGCATGACAGGTCCCTGCTGGCAGTGTCCCTGGCTCTCGCGGCGTCGGTCGCGGGGTGCCAGCCGCCTGCAAGCGACGCTGACTCGAATGGCAGCGAGCCCGCATTCGTGAGGGCGTTCGCGCCCGGCGGTAGAATGCCTTCGAATCCCGCGGACGCGCCTGACGAGTGGCGCCTCGCCTTCCTGGACGTGGAAACGACCGGACTCGTGCCCGGCTATCACGAGATGGTGGACGTCGGAATCGTGATCACCGATCTCGATGGAAACATCCTCGACTCCGTTCTCGTGCGCGTGCAGCCCGACCATCCCGAGCGCACCAGTCCGGAGGCTGCGGCCATCAATGACTTCGAGGTGGAGAAGTGGCGCGGCTACGGCGCCCTTTCGCCGACGCAGGCCATAGACTCGCTCGCCGCGTTCCACAGGCGCGTCGCCGGCGACCGTCCCACCCTCATGGTGGCGCACAACAGCCACTTCGACGCCGCGTTCCTGGACCAGCTGTTCCGCGCGGGCGGCCGAAGCTGGCGCGAGATGTACTACTACTACGTGCTCGACATCCCCTCCATGGCCTGGATGCTCGGCCTTCGTGACCTGGAGGGCGGACGCCTGGCCGCGCGCCTTGGAGTCGCGGAGCTGCCTGACGGGCCGGACCTGCACACCGGCCTTCGCTGCGCCATCGGGAACGTGCGTCTGTACAGGGCGCTTCTGGCAGAAGCGGCTCGTCAGGCGCGGGGGTGAGGCTCCCGGGTACCGGCAGCCCTCGGCCACGCCGGGACGACCGCCTTTCACCTGCAGCACGCTTCCGCACCGATCGGCCGCAATCCGGTAACGCTCCGGTATTGCGCGACACGCATAGTCGCCGTGTGTCGGAATCAGTGAAGGGGCCGAAGTCGGCCAGCCAGGAGCTGGGCGAACTGGGAGAGCGAATTGCGGAGCGCTGGCTGCGCCATGCCGGTTGGAGCGTACTCGCGCGGCGATGGCGCTCCGGCCACCGGGACCTCGATCTCGTCGTCCGGCAGGGCTCCACCGTAGCCTTCGTCGAGGTCAAGGCTCGCCGAGGTCTGGCCTTCGGAGATCCGTCCTCTGCGGTGCACTGGCGCAAGCGTCGAGAGCTGACGCGGTCCGCGCTCGCCTGGGTGGATCGGCACGGCCACAGCGGCATGACATACCGGTTCGACGTGGTTGCCGTGCTGATCCACGGAAGGCGAGTGAGGGTACGTCACGTGGCGGACGCGTTCCCGATGCATCACGCGTGAGGGGAGCGATCCGGGCGCCAGCGGTGCCGGCTCGCGCGGCTGCGCGTCGGACCCCTTGCGCCGGGGCAGCGCGGTGACGAGGCTGAAACAGGTTGAGAAATCGGCGAGTTTTTCCTTCCGCTCCCCTTGCTCCGACACACGTACCTTCGTAGTTTCTTCGGGGTGATGGACGCAACCGGGCAGCGGCACTCTCGCCCTCGCCCCACTCGGCGATCACGACCAACGCATGGGTGCAGAATGGCAGTGTCAACGCTGCAGGACGACAAGAAGAAGGCCCTGAACCTCGCGATTTCACAGATCGAGAAGACCTGTGGAAAGGGCGCTATCATGCGCATGGGCGAGGACTTCGCCGGGCCCAAGGTGGATGCCATATCCACCGGAGCGCTGAACCTGGACGCTGCCATCGGCGTCGGAGGGATTCCGCGCGGACGAGTCACCGAGATCTACGGCCCGGAGTCGAGCGGAAAGACAACGCTCTGCCTCCATGTCGTGGCCAATGCACAGAAGCTGGGCGGCGTAGCCGCCTACATTGATGCCGAGCATGCGCTGGACGTGGAGTATGCGCGCAAGCTCGGCGTGGACGTGGAGAACCTGCTCGTCTCACAGCCGGACACCGGTGAGCAGGCGCTCGAGATCTGCGAGATTCTCGTGAGGTCGGGAGCGGTGGACGTAGTGGTCGTGGACTCGGTTGCCGCGCTGGTGCCGAAGGCGGAGATCGAGGGCGATATGGGCGACGCGCACGTCGGCCTTCAGGCACGTCTCATGAGCCAGGCGCTGAGGAAGCTCACGGGTGCAATTGCGCGCTCCAAGACCGCCGTGGTCTTCATCAACCAGCTTCGCGAGAAGGTCGGTGTGATGTTCGGCAGCCCCGAGACCACCACGGGTGGAAGGGCGCTCAAGTTCTACTCCTCCGTTCGCCTGGACATTCGCCGCATCGGCCCGGTGAAGGACAAGGACGAAGTGGTGGGCTCGCACGTTCGCGTGAAGGTGGTGAAGAACAAGGTTGCCCCGCCGTTCCGTCAGGCGGAGTTCGACATCATGTACGCGGAGGGCATCAGCCACACGTCGCTCCTCGTGGACATCGGTGCTGAGTCCGGCATCATAGACAAGGCTGGCGCGTGGTATTCCTACGGTGGTCAGAAGATCGGGCAGGGACGTGAGAACGCGAAGCTCTTCCTGCGCGACAACCCGGAGATGATGGCCGAGATCGAGGAGAAGGTGAAGGTCGTCCTCGGAGTTTCCAAGGCGGAGAAGGAGCCGGCGGAGGTCGAGGGCGACTGACGGCGATCCTCTGGAGTGAGTTGGTTCGCGCAGGCTGCTCGTTATGGGGGCCGGGGCGCTGCTCACCGTCCACGCTGGGGCCCGGTACCCCGCGTCGGCCGGAGAGTGGCTCTTCGGCCCTCGGCGCAGCTGATGGAGTCGGCCCGGAGGCTTTCGCATGATCACGCTCCGTGAGCTGTCCTCGTGGGAGCGTCGCATAGGCGACGTCGTTCGGTCCCGGCGCGGGGAGCCTGACGAACTCGAGCGGGAGCTCGTCAGGCTGGGCGTGTATGCGGAGTATTCGGCCGTGTTCCGTAGCTACGTGCAGTACGTGCAGCTGGCGTCGGAGGCGGAGGACGCTCAGGCCCGGGAGCATGGGCTGGAGGCACTGAAGCGCGCCGTGTTCCTCGCGTGGTACTCCGCCATCGTGCCGTCCATCCAGACGGGCATCGCGGAGCTGCCGGAGTTCGACGTGCGCCTCACGCTCGAGGCTCTGGACGCCAGCTGCAGGACGGAACCGCTCGACAGCGAACTCCGGTTCATGGTCCCGTGGTACGTTCAGCAGGCTCCGCTTGCAATCCTTCGCTACCCGGGACTGTCGGTCGTCAGGCAGGTGGCGGAGTCGGCCGGCGATCAGGGAGTGGCGCTGACGGGTAGTCCGTCGCAGTTCGACGATCGCGGCCTGATGGGAGACTACTGGAAGGCCGTACTCGAGCAGGAGCCGGAGCTGGCATGACGAACAAGCGGGGCAGGAAGAGCGGCTCGCGGAAGCGAATGCCGGCGCAGGAGGAGGATCTGCTGCAGCAGATGCCCCCAGGCGCAAGGATCGAGGACATAGTGGCGCACCCGCGAATTTCAGGGCGCTACCAGGTAATCGCCAGCGGAGAACCGGTCGCCCTCGTGTCGGCCTCGCTCGTTAGCGATCTGTCGCTTTCCGTGGGCAGGGTGCTGGACGAGGCGCTCCGACGTTCGCTTGCAAGGGAAAGCGCAGCGCTCGCTGCATATGACAATGGTGTCGCGCTGCTTGCGGTTCGCGCCCGTGGCACCGTGGAGCTTCAGCGACGCCTTCAGCGGAACGGCCATGAGTCGGAAGCTGTGGAGCAGGCTATCGCGAGGCTGTCGGCACAGGGCTTCCTGGACGACGAGCGTCTTTCGCGGCAGGTGGCGCGCGTGAAGCTTGGATCGGGCAACGCGGGGCGCAGGCGGGTGGAGCAGGAACTCCTGAGGATAGGCGTAGACAGGGAGGTTGCCCGGACGGCCGTGGCCGAAGTCGTGGAGGAGGAGGCGATAGAGGAAGCCGAGTCCGCGCTTGCGCTGGCGAGGCGCCGTGCCGGTGCCATGCGCGGGCTTGCGCCGGATGTGGCGCGCCGACGGCTGTACGGCTACCTCGCGAGGCGCGGTTTCGATAGTGCGGACGCTGCCGCCGCCGTGAACAGCGTGCTCGCCGAGCTGGGCGCGGAGGAGGGAGGCAACGAGGTGTTCGGAGGAGACTGACGAGGTGCCGGGCTGGGCGTTCTCGCTGCACCGCCTCCCACCACTCCCGGACCCCCGTATATTGCGCGGATATGCAAGCTCCCGAGATCCGCCGCCGCTTCCTGCAGTACTTCGAGCGCCACGGCCACGCCATCCGTCCCAGCGCGTCGCTGGTGCCAGCCGACGACCCTACGTTGCTCTTCGTCAACGCAGGGATGGTCCCGTTCAAGAAGGTGTTCCTCGGGCTCGAGACGCCGGCCTTCGGGAACCGTGCGACCACCGCGCAGAAGTGCGTGCGCGCCGGCGGCAAGCACAACGATCTCGAGCAGGTGGGGCACACCGCCCGGCATCACACCTTCTTCGAGATGCTCGGGAACTTCTCGTTCGGCGACTACTTCAAGCGGGACGCGATTCGTTTCGCGTGGGAGTTCGTCACCTCCGAGCTGGGTCTGGACCCCGGGCACCTGTTCGTGACCGTCTATCACGAGGATGCCGATGCGCGTGCGCTCTGGCGCGAGATCGCCGGCATGCCTGACGAGCGCATCTACGGACTCGGCGAACGGGACAACTTCTGGCAGATGGCCGACACGGGACCTTGCGGCCCGTGCTCCGAGATCTACGTGGACCTCGCCAGGGTGGCAAAGGACTGGCAGCCGCCCCCGGGCGGTACGGGCGAATGGACCGATCCCGATCGAGCGGACTTCTCCACAGACGAGTTCGTGGAGGGCGCGGAGGCCGGTCGCTTCCTGGAGATATGGAACCTGGTGTTCATGGAGTTCGACCGTTCAGCGGACGGCACTCTCACTCCGCTGCCGAAGCCCAGCATTGATACGGGAGCGGGCCTGGAGCGCATTGCGGCCGTCATGCAGGGAGTGACGTCGAACTTCCACACGGACCTTTTCCTGCCGCTGATCGCCACTGTTGAAGAGACCGTTGGCATCGAGTACCGCGGCCGCACCAGCGACGAGCCTCACGAGGCGCGGCGCGCGGATGGAAGAACTGTCGCGGTGGATCCGGCTTCCTTCCGCGTGATCGCCGACCACGCACGCGCGGTTGCATTCCTGCTGGCGGACGGGGTGTTCCCGTCCAACGAAGGTCGCGGGTACGTTCTCCGGCGCATACTGCGCCGCGCCGTGAGGCACGCGTGGCTGCTCGGCAGGTCCGAGCCGACGCTGGCCCCGGTGGTGGACGCGGTCTGCACGCTGATGTCCGACGCCTATCCCGAACTCTCCGCGCGTCGCCAGTACCTCGTTGACACCACGCGCGCCGAAGAGGAGCGATTCCTCGCGACGATAGACGAGGGCATGGCGCGGTTCGAGAAGCTGGCGCCGGCGGCGAGCACGCAGGGTTCCACCGCCATTCGAGGCACGATCAGCGGACGCGATGCCTTCCGCCTTTACGACACCTACGGCTTCCCGATCGACCTGCTGGAGCTCATGGCCCGTGAACGCGGATACACGGTGAACACGGCCGGTTTCAACGAGGCGCTCGAGGCCCAGCGTGCGCAGTCGCAGGAGGATCGTCGCGCGAGGCAGATCGGCGTGTCCGCAGACGAGCTCGCGGATCTGGAGAGCTGGGAACGTGCGGACGAATCGGCAGACTCGCGGTTCGTCGGCTACGACACGGTGGAGATAACCACGCAGGTGGCAGCGCTGCGCCGGCTGGGCGACGATCGCGCCGCGGTACTCCTGCGCGAGACTCCCTTCTATGCCGAGTCCGGCGGCCAGGTGTCCGACCTGGGCGAGATTGTCGGCAATGGCTGGCGGCTGGACGTGGACGAAGTGCGCAAGGTGGAAGGCCGCATTGCTGCCGTCGGCAGGCTCACCGGCAACGTTGCATTCGGGCCGGTTACCGCGCGCGTGCCTCACGGCAGGAGACGCGACACCGAGCGTCATCATACCGCCACGCACCTGCTGCACGCGGCGCTCCGCAACGTGCTGGGAGAGCACGTGCACCAGGCAGGCTCGCTCGTTGCGCCCGACAGGCTGCGCTTCGACTTCACGCACCACGGGCCGCTGAAGCCCGAGCAGCTGGAGCGCGTGCAGCAGTGGGTGAACGACGCCATCTTCCACGCGGTGCCGGTCGCCACGTCGGTGCGCCCGTACAAGGACGCGATCGCCGCTGGCGCCATGGCGCTGTTCGGCGAGAAGTATGGCGACGAGGTGAGGGTCGTGGAGATCCCGGGCCTGTCCGCCGAGTTGTGTGGCGGAACGCATGTGTCCAATACGGCGATGATCGGGCTGTTCGTCATCGTGAGCGAGGCCGGAGTGGGTGCAGGCATTCGCCGCATCGAGGCTCTGGCCGGGCCTCACGCGTACCAGTGGCTGCGCGAGCGCGAGCGTCAGCTGGTCGAGGTCGGCGAGCTGCTGCGTACGCCGGTCACGGGTGTGGAGAAGCGCGTGCGCGCGCTGCTCGAGGAGCGTCGCACCCTGGAGCGCCGCCTGACGGAGGCGATGCGCGGCGGAGCTGGTGGCCAGGATTCAGTCGCGCGTCTCATAGCCGAGGCGGAGAACGTGGAGGGTGCCAGGCTCGTGGTTCACTCGGTGCCTGACGCTGACGTCAAGTCCCTGCAGGCGCTGGGCGACGCGCTTCGCGAACGCATGGAGAACGGAGTTGCAGTGCTGGCCACTGCCGGCGACGGGAAGGCGTCCATCGTGGTGGTCGTGACCGACGACCTCCGCGAGCGCGGGGTGCGCGCGGACGCCATGGTACGCGGCGTAGCCTCGGTTGCGGGCGGCAGGGGAGGGGGGAAGCCTCACATGGCCCAGGCCGGAATTCCCGAGGCCTCACGACTCGAGGAGGCGCTGTCGCAGGCGCCCGAAGTACTGCGCGGCCTGCTGGCAGGTGTCGCTTGAGCGCCTTCTCCTCGATTCCCGGGCCCTATCCTGACGAGCCGCCGCCGTCCCTCACCCGGCGCCTCCAGGAGGTGATCGGCGAGGAAATGGCCGGGTCGCGAGACCCGCAGCAGGTCTCGCACGTCCATCTTGAGGCAGCGGAGCGATTGCTCGCTCGGCTGCTGGAAAAGGGGTGCGCGGCGCGCGACACGGCCGTGGACCTGCTCGCAGTGGATGCCCTCGTCACCTACGCCTTCGAAAGCGCAGCCGACCAGCCGGAGTCCGTCGCGGAGCTGGCCCGGTGGGCCATGGTGCGCTTCGCAAGCCTGGGAGGATCGGACTGACCAGACAGCCTCGAGTTGGCGAGGCAGAGACGGCATGATAGACCTGCACTCGCACCTGCTGCCCGGAGTGGACGACGGCTCCCGCTCCGCCGAACTGTCCGCCCAGGTTCTGCGCCGCTTCCTCAGCGATGGAGTTGAAGCAGTAGTGTGCACCCCGCACCTGCTGGCGTCGCGTGCAGGTGAGGCCCCGCTCGAGCGCCACCGCGAGATCCTGGTGGACCTGCGCCTTCACGTTGGCGACTCCCCGGCGCTGCTGCTGGGCTGGGAGATCATGCTGGACGTGATGGGGGCTGATCTCACGCGCCCGGGACTCACCCTCGGTGGGTCCCGGACCATTCTCGTGGAGTTCCCGAGAATGGGGGTGCCGATGCGCGCCACACAGGAGCTCGCGCGGCTTACCGAGGCCGGCCTGAGGCCACTGGTGGCGCACCCCGAGCGCTACTTCGGATGCTCGGTGAGCCACGTGAAGGAGTGGAGATCCGTGGGCGCCGCGATCCAGTGCGAGGCTGTGTCCTTCGCCGGGACTGCGCGTGTCCCTCGCCTCGCTCGCGCGCTCCTGGCTGAGGGGCTCGTGGACATCCTGGCGAGCGACAATCACGGCGACAGTCGAACCCTGGCAGCTCCGCGTCGCTGGCTGGAGGAGCTTGGCGAAGGTGAGGCAGCGATGCTCCTCACCAGCGCGAATCCGAGGGCGCTGCTTCAGGACGGAGAACTGATGCCGGTACCCCCGGTCGTTCCGCCGCGCGGAGCGCTGGAGCGACTCAGGAACCTCATCCTCGGACGGGACTGACGATTCGCCCGCTTCGCCCTGACTGGTGCCTGGTCGAGTGAAGCAGGCGGCCCGTCCGGTTATCCTTGTCGGTGGAGATCGCGGTCGATCCCTGCCGTCGTGATCGTTCCGGTCGCGTGCGACATGTTCGGCGCGTGTTCACGCTGAGGGCGACCTCCTCGCACTTCAGCCGATTCAATCGGGTACATGTCCTCATCAATGCTTACCGACAGCCTGCGCGAACTGTCCGAGACTGCGTTGCGGTCGGCAGGGGCGCTTGAGGCGGATGCCGAACGAGCGGCCGGGATGGTGCTCGAGACGCTCGCCGGCGGCGGCACGCTCTACTTCTGTGGCAACGGCGGCAGCGCCGCCGATGCGCAGCACCTGGCCACGGAGTACGTGGTACGCTATGCACGCAACAGGCGAGCCCTCCGGGCCGTGGCGCTCACCACCGACACGTCGCTGCTGACCGCGGCTGGGAACGACTTCGGTTTCGACACGGTGTTCGAGCGCCAGGTGGAGGCGCTCTGCCGGCCCGGTGACCTCCTGGTGATCCACTCCACCAGCGGCCGGTCGCCTAACGTACTCCTTGCGGCGAAGGCGGCCCGCCGCGCCGGCGCGCGCGTCCTGGCATTCGCGGCAAGGGACGGCGGCGAGTTGCGCGGGCTCGCCGACCACTCCGTGATAGTGCCTACCGAGCGCACCGACAGGGCGCAGGAAATTCACATGTGCATCCAGCATGCGATCTGCGATCGTGTGGAACGCGAGCTGGTGGAGGGACGGCTTCGCGTGCCTGACGTGGCATCCGCTGACGGCCGTGCAACCGAAGAGGAATCCTGATGAAGGAATCTGCATCCCGCCCCGCTGCGGAGCGTCCCTTCGCCGGCCTCGCCGGCGCGCGCGTACTCGTAACCGGCGGTTCGCGCGGGATAGGTCGGGCGACGGCCCTGATTATGGCTGCATGCGGCGCGCGAGTCGCAATCACGTACGCCAGTCGCAAGGACGCCGCCGACGAGGTGGTGCAGGACGCGCGCGCGCTCGGCGCCGAGTGCGTGGCGATGGGCGGCGACCTGAGCGACCCGGCTACTTCGCGACGCGTGGTAGAGGAGACCCTCGAAAGGTTCGGTGGGCTCGACTGCCTTGTGGGCAACCATGGCGTCTGGCCGCCGGACGACGTACCCCTGACCGAGATGAGCTTCAGTCAGTGGCGGCGAACCATGGAAGCCAACCTGGACAGCATGTTCCATGTCACTCAGGCGGCCGCCAGGGCAATGGCCGACAATGGAAGGATCGTTCTCGTCACGAGTACGGCGGCACAGCGTGGTGAGGCAGGACATGGCGATTACGCTGCCTCCAAGGGCGCGCTGGTGTCCCTGGTGAAGGGGCTGTGCGTGGAGCTGGCGCCGCGCGGAATAACCGTGAACAGCGTGGCGCCCGGCTGGGTGGACACGGATCTCTCCGCCTCCGTACTGCGGAGCGAAGGCCGGGAGAAGGCGATGGCGGGTATTCCGCTCCGGCGCGTGGCCACGGCAGAGGACGTCGCCGGTCCGATCGTGTTCCTCTGCACGCCCATGGCGAGGCACATTACCGGCGAGATCATGAACGTGAATGGCGGGAGCGTGCTTTGCGGGTGATCGCTTTCGTGTTCACCGGGGGAACCATCTCCATGAAGGTGGATCCGGTGCTGGGCGGTGCCGTTCCTGCCCTGTCAGCCGAGGAGATGCTGTCTGCCGCACGAGGGATAGACCGGATCTGCACGCCCAGGGCGGAGGAGTGGGCCCGGCTGCCGGGGCCTCACATGACGCTGGAACGTCAGTGGGCGCTGCGTAATCACCTCAGAGAGCTGTCGCTGTCAGGCTCCGTGGACGGCATCGTGGTGGCCCACGGCACCGATACGCTGGAGGAAACGGCATACCTCGTTGCCCGCTCGGTTCCCACCACTGTGCCGATCGTCTTCACCGGCGCCATGAGAAACGCCAGCGACCTCGATTGGGACGGACCGGCCAACCTTCGTGACGCCGCACGAGTCGCTTCATCCGGCCGCACGCGGAGCGGCTGGGTGTACGTGGTGCTTGGAGGCAGAATCTTCAGCGCGCTCGACGTGACGAAGCGACACACGGATGCGATGGATGCGTTCGGGAGCCCGGAGTTCGGCCCGCTCGGCATCGTGGACGACGAGGAAGTGCGTCTGGAGCGAGCGCCGGCAGCCTGCCCCGCGTTCCTCGAGTGCGAGCAGCCCGCCGCTCCCGTGGACATCGTCACGGCGCATGCAGGTGCTGACTCGCGCCTGCTCGAGGCGCTGCTTCCGAGCTCGCGCGGCGTGGTCATCGCCGCCCTGGGGCGCGGCAACGTTCCACCTGCGATGCTCCCGGGCATAACGGCATGGGTCAGCGCCGGCAAGCCGGTGGTGATCGCCTCACGAGCGGGCTCCGGCCGGACCGGAGCGACTTACGGCTATGAGGGTGGCGCGCGCCGACTGGTGGAGATGGGCGCCGTGCTCGCCGGGGCGCGCCGTCCGCAGCAGGCCCGAGTTGACCTTATGCTCGCCCTGGGCGCCGGATTGACGCACGACGAGCTTGCGCGTGCGCTCGATGCCTGACGACGCCAGCGCACGGACGGATGCTGCCGTGACGCAGGAGCGACGGCTTCGCCCGCCGGGTCCCGTTTACCGGATCGCAAAGCGACTCGAGCAGGCCGGATTCGAGACCTGGTGCGTGGGCGGCGCCGTCAGGGACGCACTTCTCGGGATCGAGAACCTGGACTGGGATCTCGCGACTGCCGCGCCGCCGACGGTCGTTCGCCGACTGTTCAAGCGCACGGTGCCGGTGGGGATCGAGTTCGGAACGGTTGGCGTGCTGGACGAGCACGGCAGGATGCACGAAGTGACGACCTTCCGGCGCGACATACGCACGGACGGCCGGCACGCCGAGGTGGAGTTCGGCGTGTCGCTGGACGACGACCTGGCGCGAAGGGACTTCACCATCAACGCCATCGCCTACTCCCCGTCGCGTGGGGTGATCCATGATCCCTTCGGAGGGCAGCGCGATCTTGAGGCCGGTATTCTTCGTGCCGTCGGAGACCCATCCCGGAGAATGGTCGAGGACCGCCTGCGGGCGCTCCGTGCGCTCCGCTTCGCAGCCCGCTTCGGTTTCGAGATCGATCCGGCCACCTGGCAGGCGATACTGGACAGCTCGCCTCACCTGGGCAGGTTGTCGCCGGAGCGCGTGAAGCAGGAACTCGAGAAGACCATGGAGCAGGTGCGCTGTCCGTCGGTGGCACTGGCCTGGTGGCGAGATTCCGGCGCGTTCGCCACGCTCGTGCCGCAGCTCGCCGGCGTGCCTGACGACATACTGCGGGCAGTTGACGTGCATGCGCTGCCGCGCGGCCATCGCACCGGCGATCGTCGCATGCTGCGCCTCGCGACGCTGTTCTCCGCCCTCGTGCCTGACGAGGCACGGCGGGTCCTCAAGTCGTTGCGGTTCTCCAACGCGGATATCCGGTGGATCGGGAAGCTGGTGGAGTTGTGGCACGAGCTCGGTGGCGAGATTGCGGCTGCTCTCACCAGCGGCCCCATGTCTCCGACGGATGCCGAGGTGCGGCGGTGGGTGGCTCGGGCAGGCCGATTGCATATCGGCCCGTTTCTCCGGGTGGCAGCGGCCCGCTGGTCTGTCGGTCGCGAAGGCCTGGTGTCGAACCGTGTCTCGTCAGGCGCCAGGGAGGACAGTCCGCCAGGCCCGGTCGCCTCCGAACGATCGAGCGGCTCGCAGAGGCCGGGCGTGCCGGCTTTCCCGAGCGTGGCTCGCCTTTACCGGCGCGCACGCGAGACGGCTCTCAGCGACCCGGTGGAGCTTGCGGATCTCGCGGTCGGCGGCGACGATCTTCGGCGGGCGGGCGTTCAGCCCGGTCCGTCAATGGCCAGGCTGCTGGACAGGCTGCTGGACGAGGTGCTGGAGGACCCATCCCGCAACGACGTGGGCTACCTCATGGAACGTGTGCGCACCCTTCGGGAGGAGACTTGCTGATGGCGCTGTTTCGGGGGCGACAGCCGGCATCCGTGGTGTGGAACAGGTTCCGGTCCGGAGTGGACTCCTTCACGTTCACCGAAGACGACGGCTACTACTGCGCGCACGTGGTGGCGAACACCGAGCGCGTGGTGGAGCTGCTGCACGCCCTCATCGAGGAGCTGCCGCCCGCCGTGAACGTGTACGTAGAGGACATTCGCACCGATCGTGCGTGGCATGGCGAGCGACTCGCGCTGCCTGACGTGCGCGACACGTTCGCGCGCCTCAAGCTTCCGCTGACGTCGCATGCGGGCGTGGAGTTCTGCGTCTACACGGCCGACGACCAGCTGACGCTCACTCCGGAGCTCGAGCTGTACATCTACGCTCGTACCGACCGCTGGTTGTACGTGCTTCTCGGGAAGGGGCTGATCGAGAGCAACGAGCTGCCTGGCGCTGCGTGGCGCCTGGGCCCTGACGACCTGGAGGCGTCCGTCGAGTTGCAGGATGCACTTGCGCGCGCCGTGGAGCAGCTGGGGCTCGAGGAGCGCCGAGCCTGATGTCGCTGCGGCACATGGCGAATGGAGGCCTGGGCGAGTGAGCACCAGGCGCAGGAAACAGGGCGGGGACGAGCCCACGTTGTTCGCCGCGGCGGTGGAACGGCCACTGGCCGATCGAATGCGCCCCAGGACCCTCGATGAGGTGGCCGGGCAGCATCACCTGCTCGCACCGGGCAGGCCGCTGCGCCAGATGCTGGACCGCGGGGTCGTATCATCGCTCATCTTCTGGGGTCCGCCGGGAACCGGCAAGACCACCCTCGGGCGACTGATAGCCAGCCACACCGACCGCGTGTTCGTGCCGTTCTCCGCGGTCACGGAAGGCGTGCCCAGGGTGCGTGAAATCGTCGCGGAGGCCAGGTCGCGTCAGGCGGAGGGGAAGGGCACGCTGCTCTTCGTGGACGAGATTCACCGCTTCAACCGCGCACAGCAGGACGCATTCCTGCCTCACGTGGAGAGCGGGCTGATCACCCTGGTCGGCGCCACGACCGAGAACCCATCTTTCGAGATCAACAGCGCACTCCTCTCGCGGTCGCGCGTGTTCGTGCTCGAGGCCCTCGCGCCAGAGGACATCGAGATACTGCTTCGCCGGGCGCTGTCGGATACCGAACGCGGGCTGGGCGATAGGGGCGTCAAGGCAAGCGACGAGGCCATCGAGCTCCTTGCCACTCACGCCGATGGGGATGCCCGCCGTGCCCTCACGGTGCTCGAAGCGGCCGCTGCGCTCGTGGATGACGGTTCCACCATCTCCGAGTCCGATATTCGCGATGCGCTGCAGCGGAGGCTCCCGCGCTACGACAAGGGCGGTGAGGAGCACTTCAACCTGATCTCCGCGTATCACAAGGCGCTTCGCGGCAGCGATCCGCACGGCGCGCTGTACTGGCTGGCCCGCATGATCGAAGGCGGTGAGGATCCCATGTACATCGCCCGGCGCACCGTTCGATTCGCATCGGAGGATATCGGCCTCGCAGATCCGCGCGCACTCGAGGTCGCGATCGCCGCACGTGACGCGTATCACTTTCTCGGATCGCCGGAGGGCGACCTGGCACTGGCCGAGGCGGCCGTCTATCTGGCGACGGCGCCCAAGTCCGCGCGAATTTACGAGGCGTGGAAGGCTGCCCTGGACCTCGCGCGCAATACACCGGCGGCTCCGGTTCCGCACCACATTCGCAATGCGCCCACACGGCTCATGAAGGAACTGGGCTACGGAGAGGGGTACCAGTACGCGCACGCGGTTCCGGAGGCATACATCCCGCAGGAGTACCTGCCACCGGAACTGCAGGGAACCGTTCTCTACGAACCCGGACCTTTCGGCTACGAGCGGGATATCGCGAAGCGACTGGACTGGTGGGCAGGACTTAAGGCCAGGCTGGCCGGCGAAACGGATGACTCGCCGCAACGCGGATCAATCGATCCGGGATCAACTGACGAGGAGTGAATGACAATGCGCAGGACCGTTGCGATACTGATGGCCGTGATACTGACGACTGCCGGCTGCCAGACGCTGGGCCGCGCGATCTTCGAGGAGCCGGTGGTGCACTTCCGTGATCTCCGCGTTCGCGGGCTCGGAGTGACGGGCGGATCGCTGGACGTGGAGCTGAGCATCTACAATCCGAACAACTTCGCGCTCGACGCGAAGCGGTTCACCTATCGGCTTATGATGGACAGCACGCAGATCGCCGACGGTGAGCTGGAGAACCTGTTCAGCGTACGCTCGGGCGACTCCACGATCGTGACCATTCCGGTTCGATTCACGTATGCCGGACTGGGTGCTGCCGGAACGCAGCTCATCAACAGCGGCTCGGTTGACTACCGTGTGACGGGAGATGTCACCGTCGGCACCCCGATCGGAAACTTTACGCGGCCGTACAGCCAGCGTGGCACGTTCAACGCACTGCGCGGCGCCTCGCGATAGACTCGACTTGCAGACGATCAGCCACTCACCTCAGAGGGTCCCATTTCGCGCGAACTGATTTCACTCGACCAGCCAATCGAACGTGCCGTGCTCGTTGGCGCGCCGATCAAGCGCACTGGCGCGAAGCATGTCATGGAAGAGCACCTTGCCGAGCTCGCTCGACTGGCGGATACGGCCGGGGTGGAGGCGGTGGGTTCTCTGACGCAGCAGATTGACCGTCCGCATCCCGGAACCTACCTGGGCAAGGGCAAGGTGGAGGAGTTGCGCGAACTGCTCGTGGACAAGGGCGCAACGCTCGTGCTCTTCGACGACGAGCTGTCGCCCGCCCAGGGCAAGAACCTGGAGGACGCAATAGGCGTTCGCGTCATGGACAGGGCCGAGCTCATTCTGGACATCTTCGCAACGCGCGCGCGGTCCAGCGAGGCAAAGATGCAGGTGGAGCTTGCGCAGCTGCAGTACATGCTCCCCCGCCTTACGCGGATGTGGACCCACCTCGAGAAGACGCGAGGCGGCATCGTGGGGATGCGCGGACCCGGCGAAACCCAGCTGGAGACGGACCGCAGGCTCATCAATCATCGTATCAAGGTGCTGAAGGAGCGACTGGCAGACGTACAGCGCAGTCGCGACGTGCAGCGATCCGCGCGCCGCCACATGTTCCGCGCGTCGCTCGTGGGCTACACGAATGCCGGGAAGTCCTCCATACTGCGTGCGATGGCCAATGCGGACGAAGTGTTCGTGGAGGACCGTCTCTTCGCGACCCTGGATGCGCTCACTCGCGAGGTGGACGTAGGGGGACACCCGGTCCTTCTCACCGATACTGTCGGATTCATCAGGAAGCTGCCTCACAACCTGGTCGCGTCCTTCCGCGCCACGCTGGACGAGACCCGGGAGGCAGACCTGCTGCTGCACGTGGTGGACGTGAGCCATCCCATGTGGGAGGAGCACCGCGAGGTGGTGGACGACGTGCTCGATGAGATCGGAGCTGGCAGCGTGCCGGTGATCCACGTCTTCAACAAGACGGACCGCCTGGATGTCGAGTCGCTCAGGGCCGTTCAGCAGAGAGTCCAGGGGGCGCTTCCGGGTTCCATCTTCGTGTCGGCCGCGGAGCCGGACGGGCTGGAGCCGCTTCGGCGGGCGCTGCTGAAGGCGGTTCGCGCCAGCCGTCCCGTGATGGAGATCCGCCTGCCGGCTTCGGACGGGCGCACGCTCGCGGAGCTGCACAGGAACACGGAGGTCGTGGACCAGCACACCGAGGAGGATGCGATCGTCGTCCGGGCCAGGATGGACGAGGCAACCGTGGGGCGGCTCCGGAGCGGCGGCTACGCAGTGACCAACGCCCCCGTCCATCGGTCCATCTAGCGTCACCGGTCCTTGTGTGCCCCTTCGTCGCGGAGCCGGCTGTCACGGCCGGATTCGCATCCGGTGGTTCACGACCGCCACGCCAGCAGCATGTCCACAGGCAACTCGAACACACATCGTTTCTGAATGTCCAGGATCCTCGTCACCGGCACGGCCGGCTTCATAGGTTATCACCTTGCCGAACGACTGCTTGCGCGCGGCGATGAAGTTGTCGGCTTCGACAACGTGAACGACTACTACGACGTGTCGCTGAAGGAAGCGCGCATGGCGAGGCTCGCGGGCAACCGGGGATACACGTTCGTAAGGGCCGCCCTGGAGGATCGTGAGGCGCTCGATCGCGTGTTTGCCGAGCACAAGCCGGAGATCGTGGTCAACCTGGCTGCGCAGGCAGGCGTTCGCTACAGCCTGACGAACCCTCACGCGTACGTGGACAGCAACCTCGTGGGATTCATGAACATCCTGGAGGCCTGCCGCCACAACGATGTCAGGCACCTGGTGTATGCGTCGTCGTCATCCGTGTACGGCGCCAACACCGCGATGCCATTCTCGGTTCACCAGAACGTGGACCACCCCGTGAGTCTGTACGCAGCCACCAAGAAGGCGAACGAGCTGATGGCGCACACGTACTCGCACCTGTACGGGCTGCCCACCACCGGCCTGCGCTTCTTCACGGTGTATGGTCCCTGGGGCCGTCCCGACATGGCGCTCTTCATCTTCACGAAGGCCATTCTGGAAGGCCGCCCGATAGACGTGTTCAATCACGGCAACATGCTGCGCGACTTCACGTACATTGACGATATCGTGGAGGGCGTGATACGCACCATGGACCGCACCGCGACGCCATCCGACAGCTGGAACTCGGATGAGCCGGACCCGGGAACCAGCGCCGCACCGTACCGCCTGTACAACATCGGCAACCATACGCCGGTGCCGCTGATGCGCCTCATCGAGGTACTGGAGAACTGCCTGGGCAAGACCGCGGAGAAGAACATGCAGCCAATGCAGCCAGGTGACGTTCCCGCCACGTATGCGGACGTGGAGGCGCTTTCGAGGGACGTCGGCTTCGCACCGTCCACGCCCATCGAGGAGGGCGTCAGGCGCTTCGTGGCGTGGTACAGGGAGTTCTATCGCGTTGCGGACTGAGGTCGCCTGGAACTCGGACGCCAAGTCAATACAACGAAGAAAGCCCGGCCTCGGAGAGGCCGGGCTTTCTGATTGATGACATGGTCGCGCAGGGACTCGAACCCCGGACCTCTGCTGTGTGAAAGCAGCGCTCTAACCAGCTGAGCTACGCGACCGGTTGCGGTCGCCGAAAGCGCCGCAGCACCAAATAATAGCAAATGCCAGCCACGACTTCCAGTGCGGCCGAAACCATCGTGGCTCCCATGGGCCCTGCAGGACTTGAACCTGCGACCGTCGGATTATGAGTCCGCTGCTCTGACCGGCTGAGCTAAGGGCCCTATCCCTTAACGTTAACCCATCCCGGTGTACGGCTGCAACCGACCCGGCCTCAGCCCTCGTAATCCGCCATGTGGGCGTCGTAAGCCTCCAGCACCTCCTCGCCCGTCACGGTGGCAGCCCCCAGCTTGCCCACCTCCACACCGGCGGCGTAGTTGGCTATGATCGCCGCCTCCAGCACGCTCGCTCCAGTGGCAAGCATCGAAGCGAGGTAAGCCGTTACCGTATCGCCGGCGCCAACTACGTCGTAAACTTCCCGCGCCGTGGTTGGAATCCTGTGGAGTCCTCCTTCACGACCCAGAATCGCCATGCCCTGTTCGCCGAGCGTCATAAGCAGATGATCCACGTGCAGCCGCTTGAGGATCTCGGGCAGTGCTTCCGGATGGTCCAGGTCCACCGCCGCGCCGAGCGCGGCTTCGAGCTCGCGCCGGTTGGGCTTGAACACGGTGGCGCCTCGATATGCGAAGAAGTTGCGGTACTTGGGGTCCACGACCACCGGAATGCCGCGCGACACCGCCAGGCTCACGGCCTGTTCGATGACCTCGACGCTGAGGACTCCCTTGTTGTAGTCCTCCAGCACGAGGGCGTCCGCCTCGGACACGGCGCGCTGCACTGCTTCGTGCACCGCCACCATGTCCTCCCCCGTGATGTCGGCGTCGTCCTCCTCGTCGAAACGGACCACCTGTTGTGCGCGCGCCAGGACTCGCGTCTTCGTGGTGGTGGGACGCGACCCGCTCACGAGCGCACGCGGGTCGGCGCCGATCTCGCGAAGCATGGATCGCAGCTGCTCTCCCGCAGCATCCCGACCCACGATGGCAACCAGCTGTCCCATGGCGCCGATGGCGGCGACGTTCTGGGCAACGTTCGCGGCACCTCCAAGCGCAAAGCGCCTTTCGCGAACGCGCACTACCGGAACCGGCGCTTCGGGCGAAATTCGATCTACGTCACCGCGGAGATAGACGTCGAGCATCGCGTCGCCAACCACCGCAATGCGGCGGCCGCGAGCTCCGTTCAGCAGCTCCTCCAGGCGGGAGCGGGAAAGAGAGCGAGGCATGGCCGCAGAAGCTATGAGCGAGTCGCTTCCGCGGCCAGTCTTGCGCACTTCGCTCCGGGGCATGGCCCTTGCCCCGCGCGGCTGCAGGAAGACGCGAACCCGGACACGTAATGGAATTTCTCCAGCGGCTCAATCTCGCCGCGAAACGAAAAGTGCTGGCAGTCCAGGAGTACGCGTCCCTTGCCAGCAAGGCAATCCGCTATTCCTTCGTCCGGCCGTTCTACTGGAACGACGTCGTGCAGCAGATGGACATGATCGGTGTGCAGTCCATACCGATCGTGCTCCTCACCGGATTCTTCACGGGAATGGTGCTGGCGCTCCAGTCCTCGGTGCAGCTCGAGGCGTTCGGCGCAACCCAGTACATAGGGCGTCTCGTGACAGCCTCCATGATTCGCGAGCTCGGCCCGGTGCTGGCGGGGCTCATGGTGGCCGGTCGCGTGGGATCCGGCATCGCGGCGCAGATCGGCTCCATGATGGTGACCGAGCAGATTGACGCTCTCAACACCCTCGGCACGGACCCGATCAAGAAGCTCGTCACGCCGCGGCTTCTGGCGAGCCTCTTCATGCTCCCGATCCTCACGATCATCACCGACTTCGTGGGAATACTTGGCGGCAACGTGATCGCGAGCATCTACGTGGGTCTGCCCACCGGCACGTACTGGCAGACGGTGTGGGAGCAGATCGGCTCCGGCGGATTCACGCTTCGCTACATTCCTAACGACTTCATACAGGGGCTGGTGAAGCCGTTCGTGTTCGGCGGCCTCATCTCACTTACCGCGTGCTATTTCGGGCTGCAGACGCGCGGCGGAACCGAGGGCGTGGGGCTCAGCACCACGCGGACGGTAGTCACTGCCAGTATCATGATACTCGTCGTGGACTACTTCCTGACCCAGATCATGCTCGCCGCATTCAACGCATGACAGAGGAAGACGATCGTCAGTCGAACGGCGCCTCTGGCGGCGACCGCAGGACGGGCATCGATCGCCGGACGCCGGTGGACCCTGCAGCCGTCGAAGCCGGCGAGGCCGTGGCCGATCGCGAGCGCGAGGTCCGGGAGGCCATACGACGCGAACTCCTGCTGGACATGGAGGAGGAGGCGCACGCGGCGCATGTCTCCGCGCCCAGGAACCCCGTCATCGAGCTGCAGAACGTATCGCTCTCGTTCGACCGTCCCGTTCTGGAGGACATCAGCTTCGCAGTGTACCCGGGCGAGACGGTCTGCGTGGTGGGAGAGTCGGGTTCGGGCAAGAGCACCATCCTGAAGCTGATACTCCGGCTGCTGGTGCCTGACGCGGGGCGCGTGTTCGTGGATGGCCAGGACGTCACGGACGTGTCGTATACCGAGGCGCTCCAGATGCGGCGCAAGCTGGGAATGGTCTTCCAGAGCGCCGCGCTATTTGACTCCATGACCGTCTTCGAGAACGTGGCTTACCCCTTGCGCGAGCACGTGAAGATGCGGGAGGAGGAGATCGAGGAGCGGGTGAACGAGAGCCTGCGGTTCGTGGACCTCGATCCCGAGCAGGTGGCCGACAAGTTGCCTTCAGCCCTCTCCGGCGGAATGCGAAAGCGCGTGGGAATCGCGCGGGGCATGGCGGCCCGCCCGAAGATCATGCTCTACGACGAGCCCACCTCCGGGCTGGATCCGCTGACCACCGGTACCATCACGCGACTGATCGTGAAACTTCAGCGGGAGCTTCAGGTGTCCAGCCTCGTCGTATCGCACGACATCCGATCCGTCTTTCGCATGGCCACCCGCGTGGTTCTGCTGTACAATCGCCGGATACATTTCGTCGGGACACCGGAAGAGATGGCGGCAAGCGAAGACAGATACATACGCGACTTCCTGGGGGGCTACTGATGCTGCGCGACACGTCGTCCTTCGGCGAACAAACGGGACACCCGGCCTCATACTCATGAAGCGCTCTACCTTCCTCACCTGGGAGCAGCTCAAGGTCGGCACTGTCGTCCTGATCGCGCTCGCCATCATCGCGGTGGCAGTGCTGAAGCTCGGGCAGTCCCAGAGCCTGTTCTCTTCCCGATACACGCTGCAGGCGTTCCTGCCGAACGCGAACGGCCTTCGCGTCGGCAACTCCGTCCTGGTCGCGGGACAGCTCGCCGGTACCATCCGGCGGATCGAGTTCATGCCCGTGGACGAGGACACGACGCGCAACCTCGTCGTCTTCCTCGAACTGGACAGGGCACTGCAGGAGCAGGTGCGGGAGGACTCGCGCGCGCGGCTTCGTCCGCTCGGGCTCCTCGGGGACAAGGTGCTGGACATTTCGCCGGGCACCCCTCAGTTCGCCGTGATCGCGGACGGCGGAACGGTGCAGGTGGGTGAGTCGGTGGACTACGACGAGGTGTTGCTCCAGGCGAGTCGTGCAGTGACCGAGGTAGTGGGACTCACCCGGGAATTGCGTGTGATCACGGGCTCCATCGTGGAGGGCGAGGGAACCGTCGGGCAGCTGCTCATGAGTCCGGACCTGTACGACAGGCTGCGCGGCACCCTGGCGGAGGCGAATCAGCTCCTGACCAGGATGCAGAACCCTGACGGCAGCCTCGGACGCATCCTGGACGATCCGCAGCTCTACGTGAACCTCACGAGCCTCACGGGCTCCATGGATTCCCTCGTGCGGAACCTCGGCAACCCCGAAGGCACCTTCGGGAGGCTGATGGCCGACGATACGCTCTACCGTCGGATGGTGAGCGTGACCACCACGGCAGACTCGGTGCTCGGCCTGATGACGAACGGCAACGGCACCGCCGCACGATTGCTTCGCGACGACGAGCTTTATGAGCAGCTCGCCCGTGCAGTACGGGAACTCACGGCTGTTCTGGAGGACGTCCGGGAGAACCCCAGGCGCTATACGCCAGGCCTGATCCGGATCTTCTGACGGCGGAGGGACGTCCGCGGGGATTCCGGCGCGGCCGGATCCGGCACCCGAGGGGCGCGTGAGTGGGACGTATGGGGGCGGCAAGGCGATTATCTTGCGAACTCGAACCGCCGCCCCCTGGCACCCCGGCACCCGTTCCCGCTAAATGGATTCCCTGCATCTCGACGTCGCGATCTGGCGCGGCGACTTCATGGAGTCACGGCACCGAGTTCACTGTGCCGTGGTGTCTGAAGACGGAACCCTGCTTGCGGCCGCCGGCGACGGCGATCTCGCCACCTGGTGGCGCTCCTGCGCCAAGCCGTTCCAGGCCATGCCGCTCCTGGAATCGGGAGCTTTCGACGAGCTGGCCTGGGGCGAAGACCAGATCGCACTTGCCTGCGCGTCGCACGGCGGCGAGCCCGAGCATGTTGAAGTGGTAGCCGGAATGCTGGCGGACATAGACCTCGAGGAGGGCGACCTCGCGTGCGGTCCTCACGAACCGCTGGCGAGCAGGGGATCCAGGCTGCTTCGCGAGTCCGGCCAGCGCCTCACGCGGCTGCATAACAACTGTTCGGGCAAGCATGCGTTCATGCTCGCGCTCGCTCGCAGCCGGGACCTTTCCCTGGCCGGTTACGAGAGACAGGGTCATCCGGTGCAGGAGGAGGCCGCGCTGCGTGTGTCACGCTGGTGCGGCCTCCCTCGTGAGGTGCTGCACGAGGCCACGGACGGCTGCGGGGTAGTGGTGTTCGGCATGCCGCTGCGGAACATGGCTCTCGCCTATGCGCGTCTGGCCGGCGCCTCCCTTCGCGAGGAAGAAGTGCCGTCGCGCATAGTGGATGGCATCCTGGAGCGCCCCTTCCTGTTTGCCGGCACGGACCGCTTCGACACCGTGCTCCTGGAGGCCAGCGGCGGCAAGGTGATCGCGAAGATTGGCGCCGAGGGTGTGCATTCGGCCGCGGTGCTCGATGCCGGGATCGGTGTTGCGATCAAGGTGGAGGACGGTGCTCCGCGAGCCCAGTATCCGGCACTGCTGAAGGCGCTGCAGTACGCCGGCGGGCTTCCGGATCCGCTGCCGCCGAGGCTCCAGGAGTTCATGTCGAAGCCGATCCGCAACACGCGCGGCGAGGTGGTGGGACGAGTGGAACTCCTGGACAGATGACGCATCCGCTCGGAGTGCGTGCGCGATGGAGCTGAAGCCGAACGATTTCACTCGCGGCGATCCGGTGTCGCAGGCGCAGGCGGAGGAGCATACCGTTGGCGGCACCGGAGAATCCCCATCCCGGTCCAGCGCGACAACCGGCGCACTGGACCCTGCCACGGCTGGCCTGGTGTCGCTGGCGGTCAGTATCGCCGTCGCGGACGAGCCTGGGCTTCGTCAGGCGATGGTGGGCGCGGTGGAGGCGGCGGTGCCGCCTCAGTGGGTGGAGGAGCTTCTCCTGCAGTCATACATGTTCTGCGGGTTCCCGCGCTGCCTGAACGCCACGCGCGAATGGCGAAGGGCGTCGGGACTCGCAGCGCCTGCGGAAGACGAGGGTACGGACTACGACAACGTGCTCGCATGGCGGGAGCGCGGCGAGCAGACGTGCAGAACGGTGTACGGACGCTTCTACGAACGGCTTCGAAGCAACGTAAGGGGCCTGCATCCGTCGCTGGAAGAGTGGATGGTCGTGGAGGGTTACGGCAAGCTGCTTGGCAGGCCCGCGCTGGACCTTCGGCGGCGCGAGCTGTGCATCGTGGCCATTTGCGCGGCGGACATGCAGGAGCGACAGCTGCATTCGCACCTGCACGGAGCCATCAATGCCGGAGCGACTTACCGCGAACTGCACGACGTGCTGCACATGGTCTCTCCGCTCCTGGCCACGGATGTGTCCGAGCGGTTCTACAGGTTGCTGGACAGGGTCGTTTCTCACTGAACTGCTAGCTGTGTTCATCGATCGGGTGGTAGTGCGCGTGAGCGCTGGAAGCGGAGGGTCGGGAAGCGTGTCGTTCCGGCGCGAGTCCAAGGTACCCATGGGCGGTCCGGACGGCGGTGACGGCGGTCGGGGAGGCAGCGTGTACGTACGTGCCGATTCCAACCTCACCACGCTGCTGGACTACACCTATCGCGATCGCTGGACGGCGGATCGCGGTGAACACGGAATGGGCTCGAACAAGACGGGCAGGTCGGGGGAGGACCTGTACCTGCCGGTTCCCCCTGGCACCGTGGTTCGCGATCTGGACACGGGTGAGCTGATCGGCGAGGTGCTGCGGGACGGCGATACGCTTCTCGTTGCGAAGGGCGGAAGGGGCGGGAAGGGGAATGCCTTCTTCGCCACCGCTACGCAGCAGGCCCCGCGGCACTGGCAGCCGGGCGAGGAGGGCGAGGAGCGTTCGCTGGAGCTGGAGCTGAAGCTCATAGCGGACGTGGGCCTCGTCGGGCAGCCTAACGCGGGGAAGAGCACGCTGCTGTCGGTCATCTCCGCCGCCAGGCCCAGGATCGCCGACTACCCCTTTACCACGCTCGCACCCAACCTCGGCGTGGTCGGGCTCAGCGACCATCGCAGCTTCGTGGTTGCGGACATCCCGGGAATCATCGAGGGTGCGCACGAAGGAAAGGGTTTGGGACTGCAGTTCCTGCGGCACATCGAGCGTACGCGCCTTCTCGCCCTCGTCATTCCCATGGACGCCCTGGATTGGCAGGCGGAGTACGATCAGCTGCGGACGGAACTCCGGGCCTATTCAGAGGAGCTCGCCGCGAAGCCGCACTGCGTGGTCTTCAGCAAGTGCGACCTCATGGGCGAGCAGTACGTTCCCGAGATCGAGGCGCCGGGTGCGTTCGCCATGTACTCGATCTCTGCAGCGGCGCGCGTTGGACTGGACGAGCTGCTGGCGGGCTGGTGGAGCATGCTGCTGTCCATGCGCAAGCCGGACGAGGAGGAAACCGTGGTGCAGGAGGTCGAGCTGCCATGAGAGGTGGCCGTCACTCGTTGCCGGTCCCGGCCGCCTGACGAATGGAGGAGTCGCGCATCCCCCGCATCACGAGTGCGGAGCGGGTGCGCGTGAAGGCGGACCAATTGCATGCCACAGGAATGGATCGGGTGCGTTCTTCGCCGCAGGCGAACCCGCAGGTCGCCGACCCGCCGTTCCTGGACAGACGCGACCAGCTCCACGCCCTGCTCACTCTCGAGCGCATTCCGGGCCTCGGCCCCGTGGGAATTCGTGCGCTGCTCGAGCGCGAGGGCAGTGCCCGTGAGGCGCTTGGGGCGGCCTGGTCTCTCGCGACGGCGGACGTCATCCGAAATGCCTCTCGTGAGGCGGGGAGGGTGCTCGACGCGATTGAGCGGCTCGCGCGTGAGCGACCGGAGTGCAACCCCGGCATCATCGGCATCGGGCTTCACGGGTACCCGGCCCGGCTCATGGATCTGCCCGATCCGCCGCCGGTCCTGTTCGCTATGGGCGATCTCGATTTCCTCAAGCGGCCCGCCGTGGCGATCGTCGGCACGCGGCGGTCATCTCGATACGGCGACCGGGTCACGCGAACGCTCGCGGGCACCCTTGCTCGCGCCGGCGCATGCATAGTGAGCGGTATGGCCACCGGTGTGGATGGCGCAGCGCATGGCGCCGCGCTCGATTGCGGGGGCTTCACCATCGCCGTACTCGGAACCGGGATTGACGTTCCGTACCCTGCTGCGCACCGCGCCCTGCATCAGCGAATCGCCGCCTCGGGACTTCTCCTTTCGGAGCACGCGCCGCAGGAGCGCGCGGGGCCGGGCGCGTTCCCTCGCCGGAACAGGATCATCGCCGCTCTGGCGCAGCTGACCGTGGTGGTCGAGGCCGGGCTTCGCAGCGGCGCGCTGCTTACTGCAGGACACGCGCTGGAGATCGGTCGAATCGTCGCGGCGGTACCGGGGCAGATCGATTCTCCTGAGAGCAGTGGCACCAATGCACTCATAAGGGACGGCGCCCAGGTAATCGCGGACGTCACCGATGCCCTTTCCCTCATGGGCATGACGCCGCCGCCCCGGCGACCGGGGCCCGAGCTCTCCGGCGACGCTCGAGCAATCTACGACGCCATCGGCACCGGCTCGGTGCGGGTAGAGGATCTTCCTGCGCGGGTGGCACTGCCCGTGGAGCGGTGCCTCGCCGCGATAACGGAGCTCGAGATAGAAGGCGCCGTGATCTGCGATATCACCGGCGAGGTGACCCGGCGTATCTGACGGCGGAACCCGACGACGCTGACCGC
>CAYQAO010000001.1:0-100047 GCA_964415485.1 uncultured Gemmatimonadaceae bacterium | reverse complement strand
TCACCGGCGAGGTGACCCGGCGTATCTGACGGCGGAACCCGACGACGCTGACCGCCGCTCGTCCAGGCGCCCGCGGCAGCGGACTTCTGGCTCCCGGGCACCCCATGCTCGTTCGAGGCGGGGATCGGCCAGTATCTTTCGAGAATGTCCGCTCCCAGGCATCTCTACGTGCACGTGCCATTCTGCGCTCGGCGTTGTTCGTACTGCGATTTTTCCATCGCGGTTCGTCGCGACGTGCCGGTACGCGAGTACGTGCGGGCGGTGGAGCGTGAGCTGGAGCTTCGGGCGCCCGAAGCGGGTTGGACGCTCGACTCGCTCTACATGGGTGGTGGAACGCCGTCCCGACTGGGGGGCGAAGGGATCGTAATGTTGCTCGACGCCCTGAGCCGAAGGACGCGTCTGGAGCCTGACGCCGAAGTGGCGCTGGAGGCAAATCCGGACGACGTGACGACCGAGTCTGCCCGGGCGTGGGCGAAGGCGGGGGTCAATCGGGTGTCGCTTGGCGTCCAGAGCTTCGATGAGGGTGTCCTGGCGTGGATGCACCGCAGCCACGGCGCCGAAGCGGCCGCGGCCGCCTTCGAGGCGTTGTGCGAGGCTGGAATCCGTGATGTGAGCCTGGACCTGATCTTCGCCCTTCCCGAGTTCCTGCAGCGCGACTGGGAGCGGGACCTGGCCCTGGCCCTGCAGCTCCAGCCCACGCACCTGTCGCTGTACGGCCTCACGGTGGAGCCTGCCACGCCTCTGGGACGCTGGGTGGCGCGAGGCGAAGTGATCGAGGCGCCGGAAGAGGGGTACGCGCTGGAGTTTCTGCGGGCGCACGAGATCGTCACTCAGGCGGGGCTGGAGCACTACGAGGTGTCCAACTTCGCGCTCCCCGGTTACCGCGCCAGGCACAACTCGGCATACTGGCGGCACGTGCCGTACGCTGCCCTGGGTCCCGCCGCGCACGGGTTCGACGGCCGACGGCGCACCTGGAACGTCTCGGCATATGCCGACTGGCTGAAGCGGCTGACAGCCGGTGAGGACCCGCTCGGCGGGTCCGAGACGCTGGACGCGGAGAGTCGCGCGGCGGAGGCGATCTATCTCGGTTTGCGGACCGTGGAGGGGCTGCCACTGTTTCCCGGTGCACGCGAGGCGATCGACCCCTGGGTGAAGGCGGGGTGGGCCGTGGCAGGAGACGAACGAGTACGGCTGACGGCCGAGGGATGGCTCCGTCTGGACGGGCTCGCTGCGTCCTTGACGATGGCCCCAAGTCATTCATAGATTTCAACTTATGGGACTTGGAGAGCTGACCGAACGCGAGCGGCGGGTGCTCGAGGCCGTGATTCAGGCTTACGTCGAGACGGCTGAGCCTGCGGGGTCGCGTACGCTCTCGAAGCGATTCGGATTGGGCGTGTCGCCGGCGACGATTCGCAACACCATGAGCGACCTGGAGGAGAAGGGATATCTCTTCCATCCGCACACGTCAGCCGGGCGCGTTCCTACCGACAAGGCGTATCGGGCGTACGTGAACTCGCTGGGTTCGGTGCAGCCCATAGCGCCACCGCTTCGGGATCAGCTGGCAGAGGAGCTGAGCGCTGGCGGGTCGGCCATCGAGTCAATTCTTCGCCGTGCGGCGCAGAGCCTGAGCGTGATCACGCAGGAGCTGGGCGTTGCAATCGGTCCCCAGTTCGATCGCTCCAACCTTCAGAAGCTGGAACTCGCCAAGCTGTCGTCCGATCGGATCCTCGTGGTCCTGACGCTCAGCGGCGGCACGATGCGCACGATCTTCGTCGAGGTGCGCACCGAGATTGCGGATGACTCGATTGCCGAGGTCACGCAGGTGCTCAACGAGCGTCTCGCGGGGCTCACGGTTCGTGAGGTGCGAAGCACGCTCGCCTCTCGACTGCGGGACACGAGCGCACGGAGCGAGCTCGCGAGGGAACTCCTGAATGTCTTCGTGCAGGAGGGAGAGCAGCTGTTCGACGTGGATCGTGCGTCTGCGGAGTCCAGCATCGTGCTCGGCCAGGCTGCTGTGCTCGCTGAACAGCCGGAGTTCTCCACGGGCGAGAGCATGCGGCGACTGCTGGAGCTCACCGACACGCGTCACCATCTGGCCTCGGTGCTGCAGGATCGTGCCGATCAGCAGGGACTGACGATCACGATCGGCAACGAGCATGCGGATCCTCGCCTGGAGCGCTTCACCGTGGTTACCGCCGAGTACAAGACGGGGGAGCTGACGGGTGTGATCGGCGTTATTGGTCCCACGCGCATGCCGTACGAGAAGGTTATTTCAATCGTATTCCACACGTCCCGTCTGCTCACCGAGCTGCTGGACTGAACCATTCTGATGGCAGATTACTACAGCGTACTCGGGGTATCGCGCGAAGCGACCGACGAGGAGATCAAGAAGTCCTATCGGAAGCTCGCGATGCAGTACCACCCGGATCGCAACGGTGGCTCCAGCGAGGCCGAGGAAAAGTTCAAGGAGATCACGGAGGCTTACGACGTCCTGCGTGATCCGCAGAAGCGCGCGGCCTACGATCGCTATGGCGAGGCGGGACTGCGCGGCGGTGCCGGAGGTTTCCATCACGTGGACCTCTCGGAGGCGCTCAACATCTTCATGCGTGACTTTGGCGGCTTCGCGGGTCTGGGCGACTTTCTCGATGCTGCCGCACGAGGCCAGGCTGGCGGACCGCGTGCTGGTTCCGACCTGAAGCTCAACGCAGAGCTGACGCTGGCTGAGGTGGCGTCAGGCGTAACGAAGACGTACAAGCTGCGCACGCTGGAACCCTGCGATCGTTGCGAGGCTTCGGGTGCGGAACCCGGCAGTTCTCCGCAGCGATGCGATACGTGCGGCGGCACCGGAGAGGTGCGTCGCGCGCAGCGTTCGTTCTTCGGACAGTTCGTGAGCGTGGCACCATGCCCGGCGTGCGCCGGAGAGGGCGTTCGAATCGCGACACCGTGCCGGGATTGCCGCGGTGAGGGGCGCGTTCGCGGCGAGCGCGAGGTGAAGGTTCAGATTCCCGCGGGAGTCGCGACCGGACAGTACATGACGCTCCGCGGGGCAGGGAACGCCGGACCGCGCGGGGGGCCGCGCGGCGACGTTATCGTGGTCTTCGACGTCGAGGAGGACGAGCGGTTCGAGCGAGACGGTGAGGATCTCTACACCGAAGTTCTGGTGCCCTACACCACGCTCGTGCTTGGCGGCGACGTTGAGGCACCTACGGTGTCGTCCACCGTTACTCTGCGGGTGCCGCCGGGCACACAGAGCGGACATGTGTTCCACCTGCGCGGCAAGGGACTTCCGCGAGTGAACGGATCGGGAGTGGGCGACCTGCACGTGAGGGTGCAGCTCTGGACGCCCGATCGTGTGACCGAGGAAGAGGAACAGCTGCTTCGCAGGCTTGCCGACCTTCAGGGTGCGCCCCCCGCCTCCGACTCGCGCTCGCGCGGAATCTGGGCGCGAATGAAGCAGGCGTTGGGCGCTTGAGCTGGTACGCGTTTCGTGTCCGCCCGTCGGATGGTGCGACCGAGTCAGTGATAGCTGCGCTCTTCGAGGCAGGTGCTCAGGGAGTGCAGGAGCTGGACGACGCAGTCGTCACGCACTTTCCGTCCGATGTGAAGCTCGAGACTGTCGCCAGCGCGGTGGCCGCCGCGGACCCGGAGTCCGAGACCGACTCCTGGGAGGTGCCTGACGCGGACTGGTCGCTCCTCTGGCGCGACGGAATCGCGGCGCACAGGCTTGGCCGCCTGACGGTTGCGCCGCCCTGGCTGGCCGGATCGCTGGACCCTGCCACGACCATCGTGGTGGAGCCTGGAATGGCGTTCGGCACCGGTGAGCACGCGACCACGCGTGGCGTCGTAAGGCTGCTCCAGAACGTGGTTCGGCAGGGCGACGTGGTTGCGGACCTCGGTGCGGGTTCAGCAGTTCTCGCCATCGCGGCAGCGAAGCTTGGCGCACGAAAGGTCATAGCCGTCGAGCTCGACGAGGACGCCATTCCCAACGCCGAGCAGAACGTGCAGGCGAACTGTGTCGCCGACCGCGTCGTGGTCGTTCAGGGTGACGCCGCGGCGATACTTCCGCTCGCGGCTCCCGTCAGGGTGATCCTGGCCAACATCATCTCATCGGTTCTGGTGTCGCTCCTCCCCATCATGGAGCGATCGTTGGCGCCTGACGGTGTCGCGATACTCAGCGGGATCCTCCTCGAGGAGCGCCCGATGATGCTCGAAGTACTGGCGGACGCCGGCTGGGCGGTGAAGGCAGAGGACATGGAGGACATCTGGTGGAGCGTGGAGATATCTCCGGCGTCATGAGCCAGGCTGGTGCTTCACTGCGAGCGATGCGTGAGAGCGGTGCGGCTGCCCTGCGTCGTTACGACCCCCTGGCAGCATCGCGCACTGCATGACATCGAACCGACCCGGCATCGGCATGCCGAGGGTGTTTTCGCATGTCGCCGTAGCCGACGCTTCGGGCAGCCGCATCGAGCTCGATTCCGAGGCAGCCCATCACCTTCGCGTGAGGCGCGTTCGTGAAGGAGCCTCAGTGGGAATCACGGATGGACAGGGGGGAGTTGCCGAAGGAACCATCGTGAGGCTGGAGCGAGGCAGCGCAGAGGTTGAGGTGTCGCGCAGCGAGAGCGTGCCGCGTCAGGCATCGGTACACCTGCTCGCTCCGGTTGGCGATCGCGACCGGATGCTCTGGCTGGCCGAGAAGGTGACGGAGCTCGGGGTTGCCAGCTGGCGGCCGGTGGTCTGGCATCGGTCGCGGTCCGTCTCTCCGCGAGGCGAGGGCGAAGCGTTCAGGGCGAAGGTGCGTGCGAGGATGATCGGCGCGGTACTGCAGTCGGGCGGCGCATGGCTCCCGGACATCCTGGATGAGGCGATCCCCGGGCAGGCGCTCGCTGACGCACCGGGTGAGCGACTACTGCTGGACGCGGGCGGCACGACCATGGCAGGTACCTCGATCGATTTCCCCGTGTCCGTCGCGCTTGGCCCCGAGGGCGGATTCGAGGACTCCGAGCGTGATCTCTGTGCCGCGCTCGGTTGGCGTCCCGTCTCGCTGGGACCCTCCATACTCAGGTTCGAGACGGCGGGAGTCGTAGCCGTCGGGCTCCTTCGCGCAGGGTGACTGTCACAACGCTGCCTGCGCGCGTACAATCCGAAAGGCGCCCGATCCGCGCTGGCGGCGTGGCAGTGGTTGCAGCAGAGGTCTCAGTCAACAGTCATCCAGAGCAAACGTGAGCACTCTATTCCAGAGCCTTCAGAACGACCTGAACGCCTCGCGCAAGGCGCAGGACAAGCCGCGTACGCTTCTGCTCGGCACCATCGTGTCGGATGTGAAGAACAGGCAGATCGAGCTGCGGCGCGAGCTCACCGATGAAGAGGTGGTGGAAGTGCTTCAGCGCGGCATCAAGCGCCGGCGGGAGTCTGCGGAAGCCTATGAAAAGGGCGGGCGCGAGGAGCTGGCGGAACGGGAGCGCGCAGAAGTGGTCATCCTTGAAGGCTATCTGCCGCAACAGGCCGACCCGGATGAGATCCGCACGGCCGTGCGGACTGCGATCCAGGGTGGTGCTGCACAGATCGGAGCCGTGATGGCAGCCGTGATGCCGCAGTTCAAGGGAAGGGCCGATGGCAGCATCATCAGCGCGATTGTCCGTGAGGAGCTGGCGGCAGGCAAGTAGCGTCCTCGCGGTCCGGCAACCTTCAACCTCTCGTCCAACCATCGCAGTACACACTCCCTCACAACGGGAAGCGGTTCTGAAGTGAATCAGCACGCACTGGCAGTACTGGAGTATTCGCGCGTCCTCGACCTGGTCGCCGAACGGGCGATAAGCGAGGTGGGTGCCGAGAGGGTGCGCACGCTGCTTCCCGTGTCGGACCTCCAGTGGATTCGCGGGGAACACGCCCGTGTCGCGGCGGTTCGCGCACTGGTCACGAGCGAGGGTGGCTGGACTCCGGAACCGGTACCGGACCTCCGCAGTGCGCTCCGTGCCTTGCGTGTGGAGGGCCTTTCGTGGAACGGAGGGCAACTGCTCGACGGAGCCCGGCTGCTGCTGAGCTCGCGGCGCACTGACGACGAGCTTCGCGACGAGCGCCGCCCTCGCATCGTGGCCGCCGTGCTCGGCCCGCTGGCTTCCCGCCTGACGATCGCGCGTCATCTGGAGGAGAAGGTGGAGCGCGCGATTGACCATGACGGCAGCGTGAAGGACGACGCCTCGTCGGTGCTGCGCCAGTTGCGTCGGGAGCTTCGCGGTGCCCAGGGCCAGCTGGTGAGGCTGCTGGAACGAGCCATGTCGCGCCTGGAACCGCATCAGGCGGTGCCGGACATGAGCGTGACGGTTCGAAACGGCCGGTATGTCATCCCGATTCGTCGTGAGGCACGCGCGGACGTTGGAGGAATCGTGCATGACGCCTCCTCGAGCGGTGCCACGCTCTTCGTGGAGCCGCCGGCCGCCGTGGAGTTCATGAACCGGATTCGGGACCTCGAGGCCGAGGAGGCCAGGGAGGTGGAGCGAATCCTGGCAGAGCTCACGGAAGAATTCCGGCCGCTGCGCGAGAGGCTGGCCGAAACGCTCGACGCGCTGGCCGAACTGGATTCGCTGTATGCCCGTGCCAGTTATGCCGAGAGGTTCGACTGCGTTCCGGCTGACGTGTGCAGTCCCGGCGACGCAATGGTCGTCAGGCACGGCCGACACCCGCTGCTGCTCGCGCAGATCGAGGGTGTCGTGCCGTTCGACCTGACGATGGAACCCGGAGAGCGCACGCTGCTCCTCTCCGGTCCGAACACGGGTGGAAAGACTGTGTTGCTCAAGACGGTGGGACTGGTCTCGGCAATGTTCCAGGCCGGCATTCCCACTCCGGTAGGGCACGGATCGAAGCTCTGCATCTTCGATGACATCTTCGCCGACATCGGGGACGAGCAGAGCATCGAAGCGAGCCTCTCCACGTTCAGCGCGCACCTGCGGAACCTCTCGGAGATCCTGCGACTCGCTACTTCGCGATCCCTGGTGCTCGTGGACGAACTCGGCTCGGGTACCGATCCTGTGGAAGGTGCCGCGCTGGGCGGCGCGATCCTGGAGGAACTCACGCGACGAGGCACGCTGACGCTTGCCACCACGCACCTCGGTGCACTCAAGCTTCTGGCGACTGAAGTGCCCGGCGTGGTGAATGCCTCGCTTCAGTTCGACGAGGTTGAACTCGCCCCCACGTACCGCTTCATCAAGGGAATTCCGGGAAGATCCTACGGATTGAGCATTGCGCGCCGGCTGCAGCTTCCGGAGTCCGTGCTCCAGCGCGCCGAGGAGAGGCTGCCGACAGGTGAGCGCGACATGGCGTCGCTGCTGGCGGACCTGGAGAAGCGCGAGGTGGAGCTTCGCGAGCGCGAGGCCGCGGTGGAGCATGAGGCCGGGAATGCGCTCGCGAGACTTCGCGAGGTGTCCCGGCGGGAAGCAGCGGTGAAGCAGCGCGAGCGCGAGGCGGATCGTCAGGCGCGCAAGGAGGCGCGCGACTACCTGCTGGAGGCGAGGCGTGAAATCGAGCGCACGATTGCGGAGCTTCGGGCTGCTGGCGCTGACAGGGCGGATGAGGTTGCCCGGGACGCGAGGCGAAAGGTGGAAGACCTTGCCGCGAAGCAGAAGCGGGAGATAGAGCGGCTCGATACGAGGTTCGAGCGAAGCGGCGGTGGCGGGCGGCGAGGCGGTACAGCCGTGCTCGCACCGATCGCCGTCGGCGACACCGTAAAGGTGGGGAGCCTGGGCGGATCGTCCGGAAAGGTTCTGGAGATTCGCCAGGAGGACGCGGTGGTGGCAGTTGGAGTGATGAAGCTTACCGTTCCGCTCCGGGAGCTGACTCCAACCGCTGCGCCTCCGGTGGAGCCGGTTCGCCTTCGTGGAGACCTGCCGGAGGACGACGTGCCGGGCGAGCTCGACGTGCGGGGGATGCGGGCGGACGAAATGGAGGGTATCGTGCTTCAGGCCATTGACGCGGCGGTGCGGGCCGACATGCGGGATCTCAGGATCATTCACGGAAAGGGGACCGGGGCATTGAGGGAGCGAGTGGCCGAGATGCTTCGCAAGGACACGCGGGTGAAGAGCTTTCGCCTCGCGGCGTGGAACGAGGGCGGAACGGGCGTGACCGTCGCGGAATTCTCGTGACGCCTTGCGTGGATGGTGTGGCGTGACGTGGTGCATTCCGCCGTGGGGCGTGCCTGACGTGGAGGGCCGGTCGTGATCTCGCAGGAGACTGTTGAGCGGGTTCGCGAGGCGGCGGACATCGTCGAGATCATCGGCGAGCACGTGCGCCTGCGCCGGATGGGGAACACCTGGCGCGGGCCGTGCCCGTTCCATCAGGGCAAGAACCCCAACTTCTCGGTATCTCCGCAGAAGGGCTTCTACCACTGCTTCAAGTGCGGCGTGAGCGGCGACGTCTTCACGTTCCTTCGGGAGCACGTGGGTCTTTCCTTCTCCGATGCCATCCGACAGGTGGCGGAGCGCGTGGGGATCGAAGTGCGCGAGGAGTCGCGAGCTCGCCAGCAGGACGATCCCCGGGAGCCGCTGCGCGAGGCGATCGGCGCGGCTATCGAGTGGTATTCAGCGCAGCTCCTGCGTGAGCCGTCGGGTCGTGAGGCACGCGAATACCTCAAGGGTCGCGGAGTTTCCGGTGAACTTGCAGAGCGCTTCGAGCTTGGCTTTGCGCCGGGAGATTCGTCGGCGCTGCTGAGCCACCTGCACGCCCTGGGCATGGACGACGAGCGACTGCTCGCGGCCGGATTGCTGTTCCGTCGCGAGGGTGAGTCGAGCGTGCGGCCGCGCTTCCGCTCCAGGCTGATGTTTCCCATTCGGGATGCGCTCGGCCGGACTGCAGGCTTCGGCGGCCGCCTGCTCGGACCCGGCGAGCCCAAGTATCTGAACTCGCCGGAGTCGGATGTCTTTTCGAAGCGACAACTGCTCTACGGCCTGCACATGGCCAGGCAGGCGATTCGAAAGGAAGAGCGCGTGCTCGTTGTGGAGGGCTACCTGGACGTGATTCGTGTGTCCGAGGCTGGAATCGGGGCTGTAGTGGCGCCGCTCGGCACGGCGCTCACCACCGAGCAGGCTGAGCGCCTCGCCCGCATGACGGGTAACGTGTTCCTGCTCTACGACTCGGATGAGGCCGGGCAGAAGGCCACCTTCCGTACCGGGCTCGAACTGCTCCGCCTCGGCGTTGCGCCTCGGGTGGTGACCCTGCCTGACGGCGAGGACCCGGACTCGTACGTTCGTGCGCATGGTGCCGAGGGACTCGAGAAGCAGCTGGCTGCCGGCGTGGACATATTCGAGCGTCAGCTGCAGATGCTGGAGCGTCGCGGCTGGTTCGCGGATCTCCACCGTGCCAGGCGCGCGATAGACAAGCTGCTGCCCACCATTCGCGCAGCGGCCGATCCTGTAACGCGGGAGCTCTACCTGGCATCCCTGTCGGAACGTTCCGGGGTGGATCGGGAGCTCCTCGCTCGTGAGGCGGATCAGGAGCCACGCCGCACCGGCATCATGAGCCGCGGGTCGGGCACCGACACGGCCGCCACTGATACCTCCGGCCACCCGAATCAGCCACGTCGCATCGAGGAGCAGGGTAGCGGTCCTGCTTCCGGATTCGAGCGCCGAGGCTTCCGGGAGCGCCGCTGGCGCGACAGGCGCCGTGATGCCGAATGGCAGAGCGATCGAAGCCGGCCGCGCGGCGCCGCCACGCCGGGTGAGCGCGCAGAGCGGTACATAGCACTCGCCATGCTCCATCTGCCCCCGCAACGTGCGCGAGTGTTGCACCAGGTTTCCGAGGAGGAGTTCCGTTCGCCGGTCTATGCGGAGCTCTTCTCACTGTTGAGTACGCTTGAAGGACCGGCGGACCCGGAATTGCTCGCTGATCAGCTGTCGGATCAGGCTGTCGCAGAGCTGGAACGTCTGCTGGAATCAGCGGACGAACTCGTGTCGCCCAATCGGCTGGTGGACGACAGCGTTATTCAGTTGCGTCACAGGGCACTTCGCGACCAGTCGCTCGAAGTGCAGAGGATGTTGCTGGAGGAGACGCGGCAGGACAGGAAGGACCTGCTGCTCGCCGAGAAGATCCGGATCAGGGACGAGATCCTCGCTCTGCGCGGGGGCGGGGATCGTTCGGGTCAATCACAATCGCGCGCGGCCGAGCCGCGCGAGGAGGAGGTTACGTGAACCCCGAGTTGGAAGTGCTTCTCGCAGTGCAGAGAGACGATGAGCGGATCAGGGAGCTGAGTCGCGAGCTGGAGGCGCTGGCGCCGCGAGAGAGGGAACTGAACAGGCAGCTCGAAGTGGAGTCGGGCGCGGCCGCGCGCGCGGAGGCGGAAGTTGCGGGTGAACTCGAGAGGCGAAAGGCGCTCGCATCCAGAATCGCAGAGCATCGGCGAATGCACGAGCGTAACGTTGCCCAGCTGGACCAGGTGAAACGGCTGCGCGATGCCACGGTGGCGCAGGCCCAGGTGGACATGGCCCGCCGCATCCTGGCTGATGAAGAGGCGGAGCTGGAGAACCTGGACCGGAGAATCGAAGGGATCCGGGAGCGGATCGCCGGCCACGAGGAGCGGCACTCCGCGCTGCTCGAAAGCCAGAAGCCGGACAGGGAGCAGCTGCAGGCGGAGCGCTCGGCCATCGAGGAGCGCGCCCGAGCCATACGCGCGAAGCGGGATGCGAAGGCGGCGCGGATTTCGCCCACCATGCTGCGCAAGTACGAGCGCATCGCGAACCGTGCGAAAGGGCAGGCCGTGTACCCACTGCTCGAGCACTCGTGCGGCGCCTGCAACACCGCCATCCCGCTGCAGCGGCAGAACGCGATGCTCTCCGGCGCGATTGACGTATGCGAAACGTGCGGAATGCTTCTATACGCCTCGCACCAGCCGGCCGTGGAGAACGCCGAGCAGACATCGGGAGCCTGACCGCGGCACTCCGTGCGTAATCATGGCTTCGGCGGCGCCGAAGCGTGCTTGAAGCACCACCGGCCGCCGCCTAGCTTCCGGACGTGACTGCCCCTACTGTGCGAACACGCCCGCAGGCGCGCTGGGTACTGCCCGAGCCGCATGATCCTGGCGACGTTGCCGCCCTGGTAACGGAGTTGGGCCTGCCCGAGACCATTTGCAGGCTGCTGCTGAATCGCGGACACGCGACGCCGGAACTCGCTCGGCCCTACCTGCGACCCCGGCTGGAGCGGCTGCACGATCCGATGCTCATGGCCGGCATGAGCGAGGCGGTGGACCGGCTTTCGAGGGCCATCCGGAACAGTGAGACCATTCTCGTCCACGGCGACTACGACGTGGATGGAATGTGCTCCACCACGATCCTCACGCGCACGATTACCGCACTAGGCGGGCGCGCAGTCCCGTTCATTCCGCGTCGGGTGGAGGATGGATACGACCTCACCGACGCCGGCGTGCGTGCCGCGCTCGACGCGGGTGCCCGTGTGGTGGTCACGGCCGACTGCGGGACCAGTGCAATCCAGCCGATCGCTACGCTGTGCGCGCACGGCGTGGACGTCATCGTCACCGACCACCACCTCCCGGGAGGCGACCTGCCCGACTGCCTCGCGATTCTCAACCCGCGCCGCACGGACTGCGCGTATCCGGACGTGGATCTTGCCGCGGCAGGAGTCGCCTTCAAGCTGTCCATCGCACTCACTCGTGCCATGGGCGGCAACGAGAACGTGGTGCTCCGCATGCTCGACCTGGTGGCGCTGGCAACGGTGGCTGACGTTGCGCCACTTCGAGGCGAGAACCGCATTCTCGTTCGCTACGGTCTGCGCCTGCTCGGCGAAGGGAACAACGCGGGACTTCGCGCGCTCGTCAGGTCTTCCGGCCTGGACGGCAAGGCGATCACTGCGGGACGTGTCGGCTTCATCCTGGCTCCGCGCCTCAACGCCGTTGGCCGCATCGGTCACGGCCTTCGCGGAGTGGAGCTGCTGTGTGCCGAGTCGGAGCACGAGGCCAACTCCATCGCTAGGGAGCTGGAGGAGCTGAACAGGCGCCGGCAGGAGATGGACCGTGATACCCTGGAAGCCGCTCGTGCGATGATAGAGCGTTCGGGAAGGATTCCGACGGGCATCGTTGTGGCGGGGGAGGGCTGGCACCCCGGGGTGATAGGCATCGTTGCCTCACGTCTCGTGGAGGAGTACGCGCGCCCCGTCATCCTCATTGCGCTGGAGGGAGACGAGGGGAAAGGCTCGGGGCGTTCGATCCCGGCCTTCGACCTGCATGCCGGTATCGGACGGTGCAGCGATCTTCTGGTGCGCTACGGCGGCCACAAGGCCGCGGCCGGCGTGACCATTCGTCGCGAGATGGTGGACGAGTTCGCCCGCAGATTTGCCGACGTCGCCGAGTCATTGCTGACGCCTGACGATCTCGTTCCGGAGTTGAGGGTGGACCTCGAGATTCCACTGGAGGACGTCACCGAGGACCTCGAGGGCCTGCTGCGGCACTTCGAGCCATTTGGAGTGGGCAACCCGACTCCCGTGTTCATGTCACGCGGCGTTTCGGTGGCGGAGCCTGCGCGGCTTGTAGGCAGGGACGGCCTGCGGCTCCGCCTCACGAACGGGTCCCAAGGGCTGGATGCACTGGGCTGGGGCATGGGTCATCTCGCCAGGCAGCTTCAGCCTGGCGATTCCGTGGACATCGCGTTCCGGCTGGAGCGTGACGAGTATCGGGGAGTCAGCCGGCTTCAGGCGCGGCTGGCCGACATCCGGCGGTAGCCCGCGTTGCGCATAGTCGCGGGCCAGTGGCGAGGTCGGAGGCTGGAGCCGCCGCGGGATCGGCGCGTGCGGCCAACGCCGGACAGGGTTCGCGAGGCGTGGATGAGCATACTCGGGAGCGAGCTTCCCGGTGCGCGGGTGGTGGATCTGTTCGCGGGTTCGGGAGCGCTGGGGCTGGAGGCGCTGTCGCGGGGAGCTGCGTCTGCCGAGTTCGTGGAACTCACCCCCGCCGGAGTGGAGCTGATTCGCAGGAATGCTCGGGAACTCGGCGCAGGCGATCGGGCCGTCGTGAGGCGCGGAGACGCCATTCGCCACGCCGCAGGGCTGCCCGAAGGAGCCTTCGACATAGCCTTCGCGGACCCTCCGTACGCGACCGGGATGATGGAAAGGCTGGTGGAGCTCTGGAAGGAACGCCCATTCGCACGCATACTCGCAGTCGAGCACGCATCGAAGGAACAGGTTCCAGTTGGCGGCGACACCCGCCGGTACGGCGACACGGCCATCACATTCTACCGCATGGCGGATGACTAGAATCGGCATCTATGCCGGCAGCTTCGACCCGATCACCCTGGGCCACAGCGACCTGATCGCGCGAAGCTTCGCATTCGTGGACAAGCTGGTCGTGGCAGTTGCCACGAATGTCAACAAGAAGCCGCTCTTTTCCGTGGACGAGCGAGTGGACCTCATCCGGAGGGCACTCGGCGACGATCCGCGCGTGGAAGTGCGGTCGTTCCACGGACTGCTCGTGGAGTTCGCCCGCGAATGCGGAGCGCGTGTGATAATTCGGGGACTGCGAGCGGTCAGCGACTTCGAGTACGAGTTCCAGATGGCGCTGATGAACCGCAGGCTGGCATCCGAGCTCGAGACCATGTTCATGCTGCCGTCGGTCGAGACGACGTACGTGAGTTCGAGTCTCGTGAGGGAGGTTGCGCGGTTCGGCGGGGATGTGAGTCCCTTCGTGCACCCCGAAGTGCACCAGGCGCTCAAGGGCAGGTTCGCGAGCGAGTGATGACGGACGCGGGCTTCGTTGACACGATCCGCGAGCGCGCGCGCGCGGCAGACAGGGCGATCGTGTTCCCCGAGTCTGCAGACGACCGCGTGCTGGCGGCGGTGCGCGCGGCAGTGGAGGGAAGTGTCGTGAGGCCCGTGCTGATTCTCGACCGACGGGCTCCCGAAAGCCATTCGGCGGTTCGGAAGCTTGCGAGCGAGCTCGGCGTGCCCGCAGCGGATCCCGAGACCGACCCACGCACCTCGGCAATCGCCGGGCTGCTTCACGAGCGCCGAGCGATGAAGGGCCTGAGTGCCGAGCAGGCGACAGTACTCGCGAGGCAGGCTCTGTTCTTTGCGGATGGGCTGGTGGCGCTGGGCGAGGTGGATGGCTGCGTGGCCGGTGCTGTTCACTCCACTGCGGATGTGCTTCGAGCAGCGCTGTGGACCATCGGGCCCGCGCCCGACGTGCGGACTGTCTCGAGCGCGTTCTACATGGTGGTTCGCGCGTTCAGGGGCGGTGAGACCGCCGCGAGCGGGCATGAGGTGCTTACCTTTACGGACTGCGCCGTGGTTCCGGAGCCCACTGCAGAGCAGCTGGCGGACATCGCGATTGCCGCGGCCGCGGACCGAATGCGGATCGTAGGCGACGAGCCCGTGGTCGCGCTGCTCTCGTTCAGTACGCGAGGAAGTGCCGCGAGCGCATCTGCCGATCGTGCGAGGGAGGCCCTGGCGCTGCTGAAGCGTCGGGCACCGGAGATTGCGGTGGACGGGGAATTGCAAGCGGATGCGGCCATTGTCCCGGAAGTGGGCCAGCGGAAGGCACCGGGCAGCGGCGTGGCGGGCCGGGCGAACGTTCTGGTGTTCCCCGACCTGGACGCGGGCAACATTGCCTACAAGCTGGTGGAGCGGTTGGGCGGGGCGACCGCGATCGGTCCGATCGTGCAGGGGCTGGCCCGGCCCTGCAGTGACCTCTCGCGCGGCGCGTCGGCAGGCGACATTTTGAACGTCGCGGCGTTCACGGCACTTCAGTCGATGCCGGCGGCCGCGTCGTGACACTCTCGAGGACGAGGATATGAGCTTCTCGATTCAGAAGCAGGAAGAAGTGGTAGTGGTGGAGGTTGAAGGGCAGCTGATCGTGGGCAACAGGCAGGAGCTCAAGCAGAAGGTCCTGGACGAGCTCGACCGGGGCGAGCGAAAGTTCCTGATAGACTTCAGCCAGACCGGCTACATTGACAGCTCGGGACTTGGCGTACTCGTGTCCCTGTCGAAGAAGATCCGTGAGCAGGGGGGCGAGCTTCGGCTTGCCAACCTCAACGAGGATCTCAAGACGCTGTTCGAGCTGACCAAGCTGGACACGCTCTTCCATATCGCGGACACGCGAGAGCGCGCCATGGAGGCGTTCTGAGGAGTGTCGGCGTCCGCAGGACTGTCGCGCGCCGGAATCCATCGGGCGGGAGCGTGTTGCGGGAGGACTGTGTGGGTCGGCTGTCGTGAGTGAGCGGCCGTCCGGCTCACACGTGACCCAGCGCGTGCTGCGTCGAACGGCGGAGAATTCGGACCGGGTGCGCCTGGAGCTCGAGATCCCGAGCGACGTGGCGTGCATCGAGGAGGTCATCGAGACGGTTCGCCGGGAGTGCAGTGCGTTCGACTTCCCGGACAGGCACTGCTCGCTCAACGTGCCCGTGGCGCTCGCAGAGGCGCTCTCCAACGCCATCCTCCGGGGCAACGAGGAGGATCCCGAGAAATCCGTTCGCGTCAGGATGTGCGTGGACCGGCGCGAACTCGTGCTGGAGGTTCGCGACGAGGGTGAGGGATTCGACATGCAGGAGTGCATGGTGGATCCGACGCTTCCGGAAGAGCGCCTGCGTGAGGACGGTCGCGGGCTGTTCCTCATGCGCGCGCTGATGGATCGTGTGGAGCGCTTCGACGACGGCGGTAACGTCGTGCGCCTGACGCTTCGCCGCCCATGATGTCCGCGCTCGACTCGCTTCTTCGAAGGTTCTCGGACACGCTCGCTTGCGACGCTGCGGTCTGGCTGGACGACGGCGGCGAAGTCGTGAGGCAGCTCGCGGGGCGGATCGAGGACGTTGTCCCGCCGGCGCCGGAGCTGCTCCCGAGGGACGAGCTGCCGGTCGCGATGCCCTCGCCTCACGAGAGCGTATTCGTCTCTGCGCTCCCATCTCCCCTGCGCGGATGGCTGGTGGTGCGTCCCACCCGCGAGCTCCGGCTCGAGCCCGCCGCCGTCGTGGGCCTCATGACTCCGTTCGTGGCGCACATCCTCCAGTCCAACCAGGAGGTGGAGAACGCCGCACGAGAGCTCGCCGAACGCTACGAGGAGATCAACCTGCTGTACACGATCTCCGAGATACTGGGACGAACGGTGGCCCTCGAGGAGGCTGCCGGCACGATCCTCGTGGAGATTGCCGAGACGGTCGGCGCACGCAGAGGCGCCATTCTCGTGCACGACCGGGCCACCGACACGCTCAACGCAGTCGTGGCTCGTCCGGAACTTGGAACCTCGATGATTCCCATCTCGGTGGACAATCCGGACAGCGCGTCGGCTCAGGTGTTCCGTTCCGGACACCCGCTCATCGTCGCCGAGGACGAGCTCACCTGCCCGGCGGAGCAGCCATACAGGCGCGGCCTCATGCTGTCAGTCCCGATCCTGTGGACGGCGCCGGACGGACCGGTCACGCTAGGTGTCGTCAACCTGAGCGACCGTCGCTCCAGGCAGCCGTTCACCGCGGGCGACCTGAAGCTCGTGGCGGCAATCGCCACGCAGATCGGAACCGCGATCCAGAACTCCCGGCTCGTCAGGGAGTCGCTCAGCCAGCAGCGCCTGATGCAGGAGATGCGTCTCGCGCATGACCTGCAGATGCGGCTCCTTCCCGATCCGAAGGTGCTGTCTCCGGTGGTGGATGTGGCTGCCCGCGTCGTGCCTGCGGAGAGTGTCGGTGGCGACTTCTATCACCTCTTCAGGCTTGGCGAAGGGCGCGCGGGAATAATGCTCGGCGACGTCTCCAGCCACGGTTATCGTGCTGCTCTGATCATGGCGCTGGCCATGAGTGCGTCCGCCATTCACGCGCGAGACACCGCCGATCCTGCCGAGGTTCTCGGGGCCCTGCTGGAGTCCCTGCACGAAGAGCTCACCAGCACCGAGATGTTCATCTCGCTTTTCTACTGCGTGATTGACAGTCGCGCTGGCGAGCTCCGCTATGCGAATGCGGGTCACCCTCACGCGTTCATCATTCCCGCGCAAGGCGAGATCGTGAGGCTGGGAGCCACGCATCCGCCGCTCGGTATGGTGGACAACCCGCCTAACGTGAACGTCCTGCCATGGCGCAAGGGCGACGTCCTTCTCCTCTTCACCGACGGCGTGAGCGACGCGCGCGACAGGAGGGACGCAAGGCTCGGCGAGGACGCCGTGCTGGAACTCGCCGCACGAGAGCGCAGCGTGCCGGTCGGCGCGCTCGCCGACCAGGTGTTCCGGCTCGTGGACCAGCACGCAGGAACCACCCCTCGCAGGGACGACCTGACCCTGGTGGTGGCGCGCACTTGACGGGCGGCCCGGGCAATCGCGGCGCGGACCACAACGGCTTCACACATCGCGCCCGCAAGAGGTTCGGCCAGCACTTCCTCGCGGACCGCGGGGTGCGCCAAAGCATAGTCGAACTCGTGGCACCGGAGGACGCCGAGTGTGTGGTGGAAATCGGCCCCGGCAAGGGAGCGCTCACTGACCTCCTCGCAACTCGCGCACGCCGGCTCGCTGCAGTCGAATTGGATCGCGATCTCGTGGCGCATCTTCGGGCGCGGTACGCCGACGTTCCGTCGGTCACGATCGTGGAAGGCGACGTGCTCGAGACGGACCTCGCCGCACTTGCGGGAGGGCCGTACTCGCTGGTGGGGAACGTGCCGTACTACATCACCACGCCAATTCTCTTCCACGCCCTCAGGCACCCTCGTCCGCAGAGGGCCGTCTTCCTCGTGCAGCGGGAAGTTGCCGAGCGAATGGTGGCCCTGCCGGGAAGCCGCGATTACGGCGCACTGACAGTGAACCTGCAGGTGCTCGCGAGCGTTCGAGTGGCGATGAGGGTGCCCGCGGGAGCCTTCTCCCCGCCGCCCAAGGTGGACTCGGCCGTGGTGCTCGTGGAGCCGCTCGCTTCGCCGCTCGTGTCTCCGGAAGAGGAACCGCTGCTTCGCGATCTCGTGCTGGGAGTCTTCGCACTTCGCCGGAAGCAGATGCGGCGCGCACTGCGGACCGCTCGCGGGCTGGATGCGGAGACGGCCGCGACGGTGCTTGCATCGGTCGGGATCCCGGAGACTGCACGGCCGGAGGAGCTGGCGCCGCAGAGGTTCGTGGAGTTGCTGCGCGCATTGCCGTAGGCTCGGTTCGAGCCGCCGGTCCCGGTGGTGAACACAACGCGGCCGGCGGTGGTATGAGCGTTGTGTCCGGCGCGCTGTGCAGAACTGCGGCGCGGGGTCGAAGACGGCCACGGGTGTTGCTCGCACGGGGCAGCATTCGTGCGGTCCATGGCGTATCATGCAACTGAACCCCGCCATGGGAGGAAAGCTGCGCATGAGTGCCTCCCTCGACGCCCTCGTCGAGTTCCTGTTCAATTATCGGCCCGTGGTGTTCGAGCGCGGTGAGCTCTCGTTCGGCACGGTGGGAACTCCGCGCGTCCTGGTGGTGCTTCTCGCGGTCATCGCGCTCGTGGCAGCGGGGGCGCTTCTCACCCGGCGGGTACGCGGGCGCCCGCAGGATCGTGCGATACTTGGCGTCCTCCGTGTTGTCGCGGTGCTGCTGCTGCTTCTCGCCCTCATGCAGCCGCAGGTGGTCGTTGCCGAATCGGCGACACGCGCGAACGTGCTCGCGGTGCTGGTGGATGAATCACGCAGCATGCTCGTGCCTGATGGTCGAGGCCGGAGCAGGGCCGACGCGGCGCGCTCCCTGCTCTCGGCCGAGGACGGGCTGCTCGCGTCCCTCGGCTCGCGATTCCAGTTGAGGTTGTACGGCTATGGTCGCGAGACGCGTCGCCTACGGACACCGGCAGAGCTGGAATTCAACTCACCGCGCACCGCTCTCGCCGGCGCTCTCGAACAGGTGGTTACGGAACTGGATGGACAGGCGCTCGCTGGAGTCGTCGTGGTGGGTGACGGTGGCGACGATGGGGCGGGCGACCTGGCCCGTGCACTGAGGAGTCTGCGAGCTCGCAAGGTACCGGTGTTCACGGTTCTCTCCGATGGAGAGCCAGGTCGGGACGTGGCTGTGGCGGCTGTTGAGATCCCGGATCGGGCAGTCCGAGGTTCTGCTGCAGACGCTCGGGTAACGGTGGAACATCGCGGGCTGGGCGGGGCGACCGTCCGCGTGGTCGCGGAGGATGAGGGAAGGGTGGTGGCAGTGCGCGACCTTGCGCTGCCGCGATCCGGACGAGCGTCGGTGAGCCTCCCGGTGCCCATGTACGAAGAAGGTGCCCGACGCATTCGATTCCGTGTTTCGGGCGTGGAGGGCGACCAGGTTGCGGGGAACAACGAGCGCGTCGCGGTGGTGAGGGTGGACGCGACGCCGCTGCGAATCCTGTACTTCGAAGGTGAGCCACGGCCGGAGGCCAGGTTCGTTCGTCAGGCAGTGGCAGGAGATCGTGAGTTGCAGGTAGTGCTCCTGCAGCGGACCGCCGACGACAAGTACCTGCGGCTCGGGGTGCGCGACAGCGTGGAACTGGCCACGGGATTCCCGACGAGCCGTGAGGAGCTGTTCGAGTACGACGCGATCATTCTGGGAAGCGTGGAGGCGAGTGAGTTCTCCTTCGAGCAGCTTCGCATGATCGAGGACTTCGTGGGGAACAGGGGAGGCGGCCTGCTCCTGATCGGCGGGCGTCGAGCATTGGGCGAAGGCGGGTTTGCGAACACGCCCGTGGGTGTGCTCTCACCGGTGACACTCCCGGAGGTGGCGCCTGGTGCCGCCCGCCTCGACACTATTTTCCCCCGCCTCACGGCTGCCGGTCGGGAGCATTCGGCGGTACGACTGGGTGCTTCGGCCGACTCGGCGGAACGTAGGTGGCGCGGCATGCCTGCGGTGACGCTCGTGAACACTGTTGGAGCGCCGAAGCCCGGCGCGGTGACGCTGCTGACGGATGCATCGGGACGCGTACCGCTGCTCGCCTATCAGAGATTCGGTGCAGGACGGAGTGCCATCCTGCTCGCCCAGGACTCGTGGATCTGGCAGATGCACGCTGACGTGCCGCTGGAGGATCAATCGCACGAGGCCTTGTGGCGACAGCTCCTGAGGTGGCTTGCAGGTGACTCCCCCGGACGCCTCACGACGACCGTTGCGCGAGCGGTGAGCGAGCCGGGCGAGTCGGTGGAGTTGCGAGCCGCGCCTCGTGATGCCCGGTTCTCGCCAGTGGCCGATGCGATGGTCACGGCAACCGTGAGGACGCCCTCCGGAGCCGTGTCCGAGACTGTCCTCACGCTGGCGGGGGACGGGCGCTATACCGGGTTCGTGACGCCTGACGAGCCGGGTCTCTGGCGGGCAAGGGTGTCGGCGTCAGGCAGCGACGGATCGGTGGAGTCGGACGAGGTGGCGTTCGCGGTGGAGGAGTCGCGGGACGAGTTCTTCAGCGTACTTGCGGGAAGGGAGACGTTCGCGAGGGTCGCCAGTGTGACCGGCGGACGATCGTACGACATCGGGAACGCGGGTGTCCTGCCCGACGAGATCGTGTACGCGTCCGCCGGTGCCACGAGGCAGGAGCGCAAGGACCTTTGGGACGCCCCGGCGCTGCTGCTCGCGCTGCTGACGGTACTCGGCGCGGAGTGGGGGTACCGCCGGTGGAGGGGGTTGGCATGATGCCTTGCCTGCGCGGAGGATCGTTTCGAGTGATCGTGAGCCTGCTCGCGTTGCCGCGGTGGTTGGTGGTGGGTTGTGGGGTGGTATCGTTGTTGTTGGGGGGGGGCCCCCGCGCCGACGCGCAGAACCCGCGCTCACACCTCCTCATCATCACCGGGGCGCCCGGTGAGCCGCGCTTTGCCGAGAAGTTCAGCGCGTCCGCCCGGGCAATTCGTCAGGCAGCCGGGCTGCCGGCCGGCCAGGCACAGGTTCTGAGCGGCTCCACGAGCATGTCGGATGCGGACGGCCGCGCCACTCGCGACAACATGCTCGCCGCCATCAGGAGCATCGCCGAAAGCAGCAGCCGCGGCGACCAGGTGACCATCGTTCTGATCGGGCACGGAAGTGGAGGCGAGGGGAACAGCTTCAACCTCACCGGCCCCGACATCGGGGCCGCCGAGCTTGCCTCAGCGCTCAATTCTCTCGCGGGCCGTCAACTGACGATCGTCGTCGCGGCAAGCGCCGCGGGAGGTTGGGTGCCAGCCCTGGCGGCGCCGGGCAGGGTGGTGATTGCAGCCACCCGCACCCCCTTTGAACGCAACGAGAGCGTGTTCCACGCGCATTTCGCCCAGGCGTTCGTCAACGGCACCGCAGACGTGGACAAGGACGGCCGAGTGTCCATGCTGGAGGCGTTTCTCCATGCAGCAAGGGAAGTGGAACGGGAGTACGCGTCCAGCAGTCGCCTGCAGACCGAGCACGCGGTGCTTGACGACAACGGCGACGGTGAAGGCAGCTCTGCTCCAGGCGCCGCTGCGGCAGACGGAAGGCTGGCGGCGACGCGCTTTCTCGCTCCTGCGGCGACCGCTGTGACCTCGGGTTCTCCCGGGTCGGATTCACTGCTCGCCGAACGCAGGCGGGTGGAGCTTGCCCTGGAAGAGCTCCGGTCCAGGCGTGCGGACATGCAGTCCGACGAGTACGAGCGTCAGCTCGAGGCTCTAGTGACCAGGCTGGCAGAGATCCGCAGGGCGCTCGAGCCACCCAGGGAGGAATCGTGAGGCGGCCGCTCGCATCGCCCCGCCGGACGCGGATTCCGGCCGCGGCTTTCGTGAGGCGCTGGGTCCTGCCGTTATCCTTCGCCCTGGCTGCGACCAGCAGCTCCTGTTTCGCCCAGGCGAGTGGTGCCCCATCCGGCGACGGCGTGTCGCACTGGCACGCAGGGCGATACGACGAGGCCATCAGGGAACTCTCCGAGGCGGCACGCGCCGACTCCGCGTGGAATATGCGCAGGGCGCACGTTCACGTGCTGCTCGAACTCGCTCGTTACGAAGATGCCGCCCGGGCCGCTGCTGGATACGGCGCGCGCGACACTCGGGATTCGGCGCTCGTGGGTGACGTTGCCGCCGCACGAGGCGAGCACCGAACGGCGGAGAGCGCCTATCGCGCAGCCCTCGCTGCCGCGTCGCCGGACAGCGCACGCCTGCTGGCCGAGTTGGGCAACGTCCTCGCCCGCCAGGGAAGGTGGGAGGATGCGTACGCCGCGGATGAACGAGCCGTGCTCGCCGGGCGCGCCTCCTCTGATCCGGACGCCCTGATCGCGGTTGCCGGTGCTCATGCGCGCGCCGGCCGTCTGGATCCGCAACGCTTTCGCGACGCACTTGCTGTCCTGGACCGGGCCCTCGAGCTGGATCCCGAACATCCGGGGGTCCAGGCCGCACTGGCCGACCTCTTTCTGTCCAAGTACAACGCGCCTGACGCCCGCGCTTCCGCCAACGGCGCGCTTGCAGCGAATCCCCGCCACCCGGGTGCTCGGTTGGCGGAGGCGCGTCGTCGCAGGTTCGAGAACCAGCCCGGCGCAGACTCACTGGTACGCATGGTGATCGAGCTGGCCCCGCAGTCGGTACGGGCACGCGCACTGGCGGGAGTGCTCGAGCTGGATGCGGAGGATGCGCAGGCCGCGGAACGTGAGGCAGGTGCGGCGCTCGCCGTGGACCCCACGGACGCCGAAGCGCTGGCCGTTCTCGCCGCCGCGCGCCTGCTCGTGGGAGACGCGGACGGGCTGCGCGAGGTGGAAGGCCGAGCTCGCACGGCAGGATCTGCAGCCGGCGAGTTCTACGCGATACTCGCCGAACACGCCGCTCGGGTCCGGAGGTATCGTGAGGCGGCGAGGCTTGCGCTCGAGGGCGCGCGGCTCGATCCGCGGCAATGGCGCGCGCACGCCGTCGCAGGCGTGAACCTCCTTCGCACGGGAGACGTGGATTCCGCGCGCGCTGCGCTGGAGCGCGCCTTCTCTGGAGATCCGTACGACCCCTGGACCAAGAATACCCTGGACCTGCTGGACAGCTTCGATCGCTTCGAGGAGCGACGCCAGGGACAGTTCGTGCTCGTCGTCGAGCGAGACGAGGCCGACCTGCTTTCGCCCTATCTGCTTGGTCTCCTTTCGGCTGCTTACGATTCGCTGTCCAGCAGGTACGACTACCAGCCTCGCGGCGTTGTCCGGCTGGAGCTCTATCGTCGTCATGCCGACTTCTCGGTCCGCACTGTAGGGCTCGCGGGGCTGGGGGCGCTGGGCGTGAGCTTCGGTGACGTGCTGGCCATGGATTCTCCCGCGGCCCGCTCGGCAGGCGAGTTCAACTTTGGCTCCACAGCATGGCACGAACTCGCCCACACTTTCACGCTGGGCCTCAGCCGCGGCATGGTCCCACGGTGGCTCTCCGAGGGGATCTCGGTGTACGAGGAGCGTCGCTCACGCCCTGGCTGGGGATCGAGACCTGATCCGGCAATGCTCCTGGCGTATGCATCCGGCCAGTTGCCGCCACCTTCGCGGCTCGGCGACGCATTCGCGAATCCGGGCACGCCCGCAAGACTGGGGCAGGCGTACGTGCTCGCTTCCCTGGTGGCTGAGTACATCGCCGAGGCGGGGGGCGAGAATGCGCTCCCGGCGTTCGTGCGAGCCTTCGCGGACGGCGTCACTCAGGAAGAGGCCATGCGAGTTGCCCTTGGCATGAGTCCGTCGCAGCTGGACGCCGGCTTCGATAGCTGGATGAGGTCTCGTTATGAGGCCGTGCTGGGTGATGATCCCGAGCGGAGGGTGCGCGATATCGCGAGCGCGACCGTGGAAGGGTCGCGGATGTTGCAGGCTGGCCGGGCGCGGGAGGCACTGCAGGTCGTTTCGCCAGCCGTGGAGGCACTGCCTGACTACGGCGGCAGTGATGCGCCGCGCCGGTTGGCTGCACTGGCGCACCTCGCGCTCAACGACACCAGCTCCGCCATTCAGTCGCTGGAGTCGCACACGGCGCTGTCCGACACGGACCTCGACGCCAATCTCCTGCTGGCGTCGCTGTACGAGGCACGAGGCGATTCCGCGAAAGCCGTACAGCCACTCGAAAGAGCAGTATGGCTGCTGCCTTACGAGCCGGCGCTGCACGAACGACTGGCGCGAGCGGCGAGAGCGGCCGACAGGCATGACATTGCAGTCCGGGAACGTCGCGCGATCGTTGCGCTGGCGCCCGCTGACCTGGCGGGCGCGTACTACGAGCTTGCTCTCGCATTGAGAGATGCGGGCGACATGCAGGGCGCACGAAGTGAGGTGCTTCGCGCGCTGGACATAGCGCCCAACTTCGCAGCGGCGCAGGACCTGCTGCTCGAGCTTCGAACTTCAGGCAGCACACCGGAGAGGCCCTGATGAGACTCCGTCATTTCCTGATGGCCGCCACCGCGGTTATCACAGTTGCGGCTACGCTTTCCGCGCAGCGATTCCGCCAGCGCGACGCAACGGAAGTCCTGGATGCCATTCCGTATGACGGTCGCTTCACCTTTGCGCGCGTGAAGTTCGACGTCGGCGACGGAGGATTCGGCGGCGGGTGGGGTGACCTGAAATGGAACCACGATTACCCGCGCGCTGAGCGCAACTTCACGCGCATACTCCACGAAGTGAGCCTGATGGACGTGCACATGCAGGGAAGCAACGTCCTCACGCTCGATGATCCGGAGATCTTCAGGCACCCCGTGCTGTACCTCTGCGAGCCCGGATTCTGGTGGCCGTCGGACGAGGAGGTAGCCCGACTTCGCGAGTACGTGCTCAAGGGCGGCTTCGTGATCTTCGACGACTTCATAGGGCCGCGCCACTGGGTGAACTTCGAGGAGCAGATCCGCCGCGTATTCCCGGAGAATCGGCTCATTCGGCTCACGGACACGTCGCACCCGGTCTTCGACTCCTTCTTCCGCATCGAGTCGCTCGACTTTCGCGATCCCAACCGCGGCATCCCTTCCGAGTTCTGGGGCATGTTCGAGGACAACGACCCGTCCGGGCGACTGCTCTTCATCGCGAACTACAACAACGACATCGGCGACTACTGGGAATGGTCGGATCAGGGCTTCCTGCCGATCGAGCTGTCGAACGAGGCCTACAAGCTCGGTGTCAACTACGTGATCTACGCAATGACACACTGAGACCCGTGCTCGTGAGGCAGGGCGTCCTGCCGCTCCTGTCCTGCCTGCAACTGCGAATAGCTCCCGAACTGATCCAACCGGCCCGCAACTCACTCACAACACAGAGCACCTGTGACTACAGCATCCACTCCGGCACCTCGAAGCGAGAATGCGGCCACTGCCGCTGATGACGCAGCACTGGCAGACCGTCTGGCGCGCTCGCGCGACGACGTGCTGCGCGAGTTGCGCAAGGTGGTGGTTGGCCAGGGCGAAGTCGTGGAGCAGACGCTAATAGCGCTGCTTGGCGGCGGACACTGCCTCATTGTGGGCGTGCCCGGGCTTGCGAAGACGCTTCTGGTCAGCACGCTGGCAAGAGTGCTGGACCTGCGCTTTTCGCGCATCCAGTTCACGCCCGACCTCATGCCGTCCGACGTCACAGGTACGGACATCATCCAGGAAGACGAGGAGGGCAGGCGACACCTCTCGTTCGTGCCGGGGCCGATCTTTGCCAACGTCGTGCTTGCCGACGAAATCAACCGTACGCCTCCCAAGACGCAGTCCGCACTTCTGGAGGCAATGCAGGAGCGACACGTAACGATCCAGGGTCGCACATACAATCTCGAGGAACCGTTCTTCGTCTTTGCCACGCAGAACCCGATCGAGCTGGAGGGCACGTATCCGCTGCCGGAGGCGCAGCTGGACAGGTTCATGTTCCAGGTGGTCGTTGATTACCTGCCGGTGGACGACGAGGTCGCGGTCGTGCGCGGAACCACCAGCGCTGAAGTCCCGACACTGGACCGGGTGCTGAGCCGTGACGACCTGCTGCGGTACCAGGCGCTCGTGAGGCGCGTTCCGGTCGCCGACGAGGTTGCCCGATTCGCGGTGGAACTCGTGAGACGTACTCGCCCCGGTGAGCCCGGCAGCACCGAGATGGTGCGCAGGTACGTGTCCTACGGCGCAAGCGTTCGTGCGGCTCAGAGTCTAGTCCTCGGCGGGAAGGCCCGCGCGCTGCTCCACGGCCGTGCGCACGTAGGTTATGACGACCTGCGGGCTCTCGCTGCGCCTGTACTTCGCCACCGTGTGCTGCGGAATTTCCAGGCGCAGGCAGATTCTGTGACCGTGGACCAGATCGTCACGGACGTGGTCCGCTCCGTACAGCCTCCACGTTCCGGAATCTGAGACTGGCATGAGCGCGCCCTCCCGAACTCCTGCGGCGGCATCCCTGCTCGATCCGGTCGTCCTCTCGCGCATCGAGGACCTGGAGCTCGTGGCGCGCACCGTGGTGGACGGATTCCTCTCCGGTCTTCACAGGTCACCTCGACTCGGCGTCTCCACCGACTTCGCCGAGCACCGGTCCTACCAGCCGGGCGACGATATCCGCCGCGTGGACTGGCGCCTTTATGCACGCACGGACAGGCTGCACGTGCGTGAGTTCGAGGCCGAGACGAATACCGAGGTGATGTTCGCGGTGGATACATCCGGCTCCATGCGTTTCGGGACTACGGGCGCCACGAAGCTGGAGTATGTGCGCGTGCTGGTTGCGTGTCTCGCCCACCTCTCCGCCCGTCAGCGCGACAGGGTGGGTCTCGTGCTCTTCGGGGGTGACGTCCACACCCTGATCCCGCCGTCGCTCAAGCACGTTCCGCTAATTCTGCAGCACCTTGCGAAGATGCAGGCGGAGGGGGCCGGACGACTGCGCGAACCGCTGCGAGCCGCGGCGGCGTCTTCGCGCCGTCGGCGCATCTGGGTGGTGGTCTCCGATTTCTACAGCCCGCCTGGCGAGCTCGCTGACGCGGTCGGCGCGCTGCGTGCACACGGCGGTGAAGTCATCGCGATGCACGTGCTGGATCCCGCCGAGCTTGCACTGCCTTACGTGGAAGCGGCCACGTTCGTGGACGCCGAGACCGGTGAGGAGCTCCCCCTGTCCGCGCCTGACGTGCGGGAGCGCTACCGGCAGGAGATCGAACGTCACATTGCCGAGGTGAAGCGTTCGCTCGGCGGGAGGGGCATTGACACGGCCCTGTTCTCCACGGACCAGCCGCTGGACGACGCCCTCTACCGCTATCTCGCCGAGCGCGAGCGACTGCGGAGGACTCGCTGATGTCCTTCCTGTCGCCGTTCTTCCTGCTGGGTGCCCTCGCCGCGGCAGTCCCGATCCTACTTCACCTTCGCAGGCGCGAGCGCCGCAACGTCATCGTGTTCCCGTCGCTGATGTTCCTGCGCGGGTCGCCGCCGCCTGACGCGAGCCGACGTCGCCTGGACAACCTGCTGCTGCTCGCGCTTCGTGTGGGCGTGGTGCTGCTCCTCGCGTTCGCGTTCGCCCGGCCGGTGCTGGAGCGAGTGCTGCCGGAAGGCTTCCTCGCGGGCGGTCGCGACGTGGTGCTGGTGCTGGACATTTCGCCGAGCATGAATGTCGGCGACAGGATTGACGCCATGCGCACGGCCGCCCTGCGAGAGCTCGAGGCGCTGGGCGGAGGTGATCGCGCGGCCATCGTGGCCTTCAGCGATCGCGCCGCCGCCCTGACAGACCTCACCGGAGACCACGGGCTGCTGCAGGGCGTTTTGCGAAACGTCGCGACGTCAGGGGGAGCCACGCGTTATGCGCCCGCGCTGCACCTGGCGTCGCGCTTGCTCGCGGACGGTCAGCGAAGCCACGGCACCATAGTGCTGATCGGTGACCTGCAGAACGTGGGATGGTCTCCAGCCGAGAATGGCGTGCTGCCGGCCGGTACGGAGTTGCGAGTGGTGCCGGTGGGAGGTGAAGCGGCACAGGTGGATCGTCCGACGGCCGTGGGCTTCACCAGCGCGATCCGGGTAGACAGGGAACTGGCGTCCGTGGAGCTTCGCTCGCCCGCGCAGCGAGAGTGGGTACTAGAGGTGGATGGTCGTGAGGCAGGACGAGCTGCAGGAGAGGGAGGGGTGGCAACGTTTCCCGCGCTGCCGCTTCCCGAGCGGCCGGTGCGGGCGCGGATCCCTCTGGCGACCGGAGGGCCTGACGATGCCATGCGCCTGGTACTCGAGCGGCATCCGCTTCCGGAAGTTGCCGTGGTGCGTCCTGCCGGCTCCGGCGGCGATGGCTTCTTGACCACCGCGCTGCGTGCGTCCGATTCTCCTCCCATAAAGGCGACCGTCTGGCGTGGGGCTCTGCCGCCGGATCGAGATCTCGCCGGGATCCCGGTGCTGGTACTGGATGGCGTGTCCGTCGGCAGCGGCGACGCGGAACGGCTGCTGCAATGGGTGCAGAACGGTGGCGGACTGGTGCTGTCGCCAGGCCCGGATGCCTCCGACCTGCCCGCGCCACTCGCTTCGGCCGCCGGCCTTTCGCGCGGCTCCGAAGTACAGCGTGCCACTGGCACCATCGCATCGGTGGATGCCAGTCATCCCGCGTTTGCGGGAGCGCGCAGGTCGGCTGCCGCGTCCCTGCCCGGCACCTCGGTGTTTCGGTACCACAGGCTGTCCCCGGCGTCCAACGGCGAGGTGCTGGTTCGTGCCGATGATGGATCGCCACTCCTTCTGGAGCAACCTCTGGGACGCGGGCGGATACTCACCTGGGCATCCACCTTCGATGATCGCTGGAACGCACTCGTAAGGCATCCCGGCTTCGTTCCCCTCGCCCACGGAATCGTGCTGCGAGCCATGGGAGCCGAACCACCTCCGCCCTGGCTCGAATCCGGCGAGGCCGTGGATCTCGCAGCGCTCATCGCGGCGAGGTCCGTGCGCGGTACCCCGCCTGCAGACGGCGAAGTGCTCACGCTCGCCCTGCCCAACGGCGACCGGGAGGAGGTCGCCGTTGCAGGCGGTTCGGCGGTCGCGCGCCTCAGCCTGCCCGGATTTTACGAGGTTCGTCGCGGACGAGGCTCCGAGTCGGCACTGGTGCTGGCGGTGAACGTGCCCGCCGCCGAGTGGAACCTGGAACGGCTGATGCCGGATGACGTGGCTCAGTCGGTTGTCGCAGAGGAGGAGATGTCTCCACAGCGAGCGGTCCTGTCTCCCGTTCAGGCGCGCGAGGACGTGGAGCGCGAGCAGAGGCTGTGGTGGTGGGCACTACTGGCCGCGGGCCTGATGCTTGCCGCCGAGGGTGCACTGGCGAACAGGCTCGCGAGGCCGTACGTCTCAACGAAGGTGAATGGCGGAGGAGCGAAGCCATGAGCACTCTGGCAGGAAGCACCACGATCCCCACGCTTGACTCCGCCCTCGGCGCCGCCTTGCGCCGGTGGCGTCGGCGAAGGCTTGTGCGCCTTCTGGCAGTCGCCGCTGCCGTGTTCCTCCTCGTGCTCGTGGGCGCAGCGTTCGGCGTGCGGGCGTCGGGCTTCCACGAGACGACTATCGGCGCACTGCGGCTTGCGCTGTGGATCACCGGTGCACTGCTCGTGGCCGCGGCCGTGGGGGTGGCTTTCGTCAGGCGTCCTCCGCGTCCGGCCATTGCACGCTATGTGGAGGAGATAGATCCTTCGCTGGACGGTGCCCTGGTAACCGCCGCCGATCCGGCTGTCGGTACGGCCGTGCCGGCGCTCGCACAGCGACTGGAGGCGACGGCGGTGTCCCGTGCGGCCCGGGCGACCGGAAGGCGGCGGGTTGATACCCGATCTGATCTTTTCGCGGCGACCGTCCTCGCATCTGCGGTTGCCCTGATGATCGGAGTTCTCGCTGGCGGCCCACCGGAGCTGCGCCGCGCGATGGGACTCCTCGTTGCGCTGCCCGGCAGCGCGCAGGCAGAGGCGCTTCCGTTCATCCAGGTGGAGCCAGGCGACATAAATGTGGCCGAGCACGCAGACCTGGCGGTGTTCGCGACGCTGGGCAACCACGATGCGTCGGAGGCCACGCTGGTCGTCAGGCGCGGCGGCTGGGAGACGGGGCTCGAGGAGCGGATCGGAATGGCGCAGGAGTCCGACGGGCGCTGGACGGCGCGTCTGTTCGATCTCGACACGATCGCTGACTACCTCGTCGAGGCGGGCGGCATTCAGTCCGCCAGGTTCCGCGTCACCGTGAGCGCGCTGCCCTACGTCTCCAGCCTGGACCTCGAGTACCGCTATCCGCGCTATACCGGACTCGCGCCGGATACGGTGCAGAACGGCGGGGACATTGTCGCCGTCGCCGGCACCGCGGTCACGCTGACCGTCACGCCGACCATACCTGCCCGGGGCGGAAGGGTGGTCATGGAGGGCGCCGACACCGTGGCGCTCACGCCCCTGGACGGCTCGAGCCTCATGACGGGAACGTTCTCCGTTGTGGCGCCCGGTTTCTACCGTGTGGAACTGCAGTCCGACGACGGTCGCTGGCACCCTGCATCGCTGGACTACGTAATAGACATCGTGCCTGACGCGGCGCCGCTCGTCCGCATGAGCAGGCCCGGTCGCGATGTGCAGGCCACCTCGCTGGAGGAGCTCTACCTGCAGGCAGAGGCCAGCGACGACTTCGGGGTCTCGTCGCTGGAGCTGGTTTACTCGGTGAACGGCGGAGATGACGTGGTGGTGCCGCTGTGGCGGGGCGGGTCGCCCGGCCGGCGGGAGGTGTCGGCGGGCCACACGTTCTACCTCGAGGAGCTCGAGCTCCAGCCAGGCGATCTTGTCGCCTATCACGCACGCGCTCGTGACGCCGACGCGGTGAAGGGACCCAAGTCTGCGCAGACGGACATCTTCTTCGTCACCATCCGTCCCTTCTCACGGGACTACCGGCAGGGGGAGTCCGGTGGCATGCCGGGTGGGCAGGGAGGGGAGCAGCCATCCGACATAGTGCGAGTGCAGCGCGAGATAGTGGCGGGCACGTACAACGCCTCACGAGATCGCGCTCGCACCGGCGAGACCGAGTATCGCGAGCGCCTGGCGACCCTGGCGCTGTCCCAGGGCAGGCTGCAGACGGAAGTGCGCGAGCTGGTGGGCCGGATCCAGCAGCGCGGATTCCTGTCCGGCGACACGACGATGGTGGTTCTCGCGGCCACGCTGGATACTGCGTCAGCCGCCATGACCGAGGCCGAGCGGCGCCTGACGCAGCGCGACGCTGACGGCGCGCTCTCGCACGAGCGGCGCGCACTGGCTTACGCACAGAGAGCGCAGGCCATCTTCAACGAGGTCACCGTGAACTTCGGTGCCCAGCAGGGAGGCGGCGCCCCGGGCGGTGAGGCGCAGAACGCAGAGGACCTCGCCGATCTCTTCAGCCTCGAGACGGACAAGCTGCGCAACCAGTACGAGACACTCGCGCGGAGCTCGGAGCAGGAGGCACAGCTCGATCGCGAGGTGGATGAACTTCGTGAGCGCCTGCGCCAGCTCGCCGCACGACAGCAGCGCGAGAACGAGGAGGCTCGACGCCTGCTCGACTCTCTGGCTCGAGCGGGCGGACAGGCCACGGGTGGAGGTTCGTCCGCGGCCAGTTCGCAGCGTGCACGCGCGGAAGAGGCGGAGGAGGAGGCGAGGAGGCTCGAGCGTCTGGCCAGGGAGCGACAGTCGCCAGCGCTGCAGGAGGGCGCGCAGCGCCTGCGCGATGCAGCAGAGGCCATGAGGCGGGCGGCGGCCGCATCTTCGCGGTCCGGATCCCGGGAGTCGGCAGAGGCGCTGGACAGGCTGCGCGAGGCTGCGCGCGCGCTGGATCGTGAGGCGGGGTCGTCCATCGGCGAGTCGCTGGAACGTGCGGCCGAGGCTGCGCGTCGCCTGGAGCAGGATCAGCGGTCGGCGGCCGGCCGCGCGGCCCGCGAAGCAGCCGAGGCGCAGCGCTCGACCGGTGCCCGGCAGGGCTCCCAGCAGGACCGCCTGGCGCGAGCAGAAGCCGTGGAAGCTCTGGAACGCGAGCTGGATCGTGTTGCCCGCCAGGGACGGCGCGAGCGGCCCGAGGCCGCGCGTGAGGCACAGGCGGCCGCCAACGCCATCCGCAACGAGCGAATTGCGGACAAGCTTCGCTACTCGGCGGATCGGATGGGCGTGCTCGACGGCAGGAGCGCCACGTCGCTGGAGGAGATGATCGCAGAGAACCTCGCCGGTGTCCGCGAGAGGGTGGAGCAGGCGCAGCGTGCGGCGGCGTCTGCGGAAGGCCGTGATCCTGCAGCCGCGCTGGAGCGAGCACGCTCGCTCGTGAGGGGACTGGAGTCGCTGCAGGAGCGGGACGCTCAGCGTGGCGAGCAGGGGCAGGCAGGAGAGCGGCAGGGGGACAGGGGGCAGGCCTCACGACAGCAGGGAGAACAGTCAGGCGAGGGAGCTCAGTCAGGCGACTCGCAGGGCAGGTCGAACGAGGAGGGAAGCGGTCAGGGAACGGGCGGTGGCTCCGGGCAGGAGGCTGAGCGGGGCGGCGGCGTGACGAGCGGCTCCACGGTGAATTCGGGAGGCGGTGGAATGGGAGTGGTTCCGGCCGGCGGACTTTCCGACAGGCAGCGCGCGAGGGAGGTCGCGGCCCGTCGTGCCGAAGGCGAAGAGCTGCGCAGGCAGCTGGCTCGTCAGGGCATGGACGTGCGGGACGTGGACCGCCTGCTCGAGCAGATGCGTCGCCTGGAGAGTATGCGCGTGTCGAACGACCCCGAAGAGGTGGCCAGGCTTCAGGCCGCGCTAGTGGAAGGATGGAAGCTCGTGGAGTTCCAGGTGCTGCGAGCCGCCGTCGCCGGTGAGGGCGCTGCCCCGCTGGAGAGGCGCCTGGAGGCCATCTCGCCGGAGTATCGTGAGGCAGTGGAGCGATACTACCGTACGCTCGCAGGGCGCAGGGATGGAGGAAACCCGCAGTAGGCGTCAACAACCCACATGGAAAGGTCCGGATAGATGCGCGCACTCCACGCCGCCGTAGCGGTCGCAATCATGTGTCACGCCTCGCTTGCAGGCGCTCAGTCAGCCCCGTCTCCTGCGTCCGCTCGCCAGGCGCCTGACGCGGCCAGGGACGGCGTGCGCGCGACCATTGCAGCGCTTTTCGACGGGATGCGCGCAGGTGACACTACAGCCATGCGGGCCACGTTCATGCCAGGCGTCGTGCTGCTGAGCGTGAACAGTCGTCAGGCGCCTGTGCGCGTTGACACGACCAGCATGGACGACTTCCTGGCGAGCGTCGCGCAGACGAAGTCCCGCGATCCCGACCTCGTTCTCGACGAACGGCTCGGGCGCGTGGTCATCGAAGTGGACGACGCCCTCGCGACCGCCTGGACGGAGTACGAGTTCTGGGCCGGGGAGAGGTTCAGCCACTGCGGTGCGAACACGTTCAACCTCATTCGGACTGCCGAAGGCTGGCGGATCTTCCAGCTGGCCGACTCGCGCCGGCGAGAGGGGTGTAGCGGCGGCAATTGAGGGACGTAGGCGTCCCGTGCGGCTCATGCGGGCGGCAGCTCCACGCTGCCGCCCGCAACGATCCTGCTCAGGTGCTCCACCATCGCGCGCGCTGACGCGGCTCCGGGCGCGCGAAGCGGCCGACGACGTGCTCAGTCCTGATTCGTGAGGGCGAAGGACAGCGACTCGAGCTCCATGGCCATGTTCATGTTCTTGAGGGCCACGGTGGGCGGCACCTGAAGCTGCGCCGGCGCAAAGCTGAGCACCGCACGAATGCCCGACGCCACCAGCCTGTCCACCACCTCCTGGGCACCCTCGGCCGGTATGGTCAGGACTGCGATGTCCGGCTTCTCGCGCTGCGCGTCACGGGACAGGTTGCGGATGTCCCTCACCGTGAAGCCGTCCACCTTTCCGCCGATCTTGTCGGGGCTCGAGTCGTACACGGCGATCACGCTGAAGCCCCGCTCGCGGAACCCGCGATAGGCGGCCAGCGCCGTGCCGATCTTGCCCGCGCCGATGATGATGACTTTCCACTCCCGACCGAGCCCCATGATCTGTCGAAGGCGCTCGGCCAGTTCGTGGACGTCGTAGCCCAGGCCGCGCTTCCCGAACGAGCCGAAGAAGGAGAGGTCTTTTCGCACCTGGGCGGAGGTGGTGCCGCCCCTCTGTGCGAGTTCCTCGCTGGACACGGTGGAAATGCCGCGCTGCTCGAATTCCTCGAGGAAGCGCAGGTACAGGGAGAGCCTGCGTATTGTGGATTCAGCGATGTGTCTCAATGTGCCGCTGGCGCAGGGTGCTTGTGAATCAATTCACAAGTTACCGCCGCCCTCGCCATCGCACCAGACTGTCCCGGCGTGACGGCCGGCCGTCCCGCTCCGGGGGGCCGCCGGATTATCTTCGGTCATGACCGTCAACGTCACTTCCGAGATCGGCGCGCTGAAGAGCGTCCTGGTCCACACGCCCGGACCCGAGCTGCTCGCTGTCACGCCGGATACGCGTGAAGACTTTCTCTACGACGACATCATTGATGCCGACGCGGCGAACCGCGAGCATCGCCGGTTCATCGCGATAGTGGAGCGCTTCGCACAGGTCCACCAGGTGAGGGACCTGCTGACCGAGGTTCTCGAGAGTCCGGAGGTGCGCGAGTTCGTCGTGAGGGAGACGATGAACGTGGTGCCGTCCGAGCCGCTCGGACGCGAGCTGCTGGAGATTTCCACGCCGCACCTGGTTCAGCGCCTCATCGAGGGACACGAGGAGCCGCAGGGTCCGCTCGCACGCACGCTCAACGAGGCGAGCTACGCGCTTCCGCCGCTGCCGAACCTGTTCTTCACCCGGGACTCCGCCATGAGCATCGGCCGGCATGTGCTCATCGGTTCCATGCGCTACTCGGTTCGCTGGACGGAGGAGCTGCTTATGAAGGTGCTCTTCCGTTCGCACCCCGCGCTGTCCAATGCAGGCATCCTGTATGACGGGTCCACCGAGCGCAGGCACAACTTCACGCTCGAGGGCGGTGACGTTCACCCGCTTCGCGAGGACGTGGTGCTGATCGGGTTCAGCGAACGCTCGAGTCCCGCGGCGATTGACGCCCTCACTGAGCTGCTGTTCGCGCACACTCCGATCGAGCACGTGATCGTGGTGGTGATGCCGAAGGAGAACACGGCGATTCACCTGGACATGATCTTCACGCAGGTGGACCGCGATCGCGCCGTCGTGTTTCCGCCGCACTTCGTTGGCAGCGAGCGCCTTTCGGTGCTTTACTGGCGAAAGGGACTCAGCAGCCTGCGCGAGATGCCCAGCATCTTCGCCGCGCTCGAGGAGGTGGGGATGCCGCTGGAGCCGATCTTCTGCGGAGGACAGCGGCGAGTGGAACAGGAGCGCGAGCAGTGGGCGTCAGGCTGCAACTTCGTGGCGCTGCGACCGGGGCTGGTGATTTCGTATGCGCGCAACCATGCCACGTTGCGCGAGATGGAGCGCAACGGCTTCTCCATCGTGAGGGCGGTTGACTTCCTCACTGGCGGTGCGAGGATCGGCGACGACGAGCGTGCGGTCATCACGTTCGAGGGTGCGGAACTGGTACGTGCCGGGGGAGGCCCGCGGTGCATGAGCTGTCCGGTGCTTCGCGAGGATCCATGGAATTGAAGCACGCGGCACCTGTGTCGTCCGCGTTCGACGGCAACAGCCCGGGCGTGACGGTGCAGCCGAACGAGGGCCTGCTCGTGAGGCGCGCGCGGGATTTCCTGGCCGCAGGTCCGGCAACGGCGCCTGAACTCATCTCGTGCATCTGCCAGCAGCCCGCCACGCCCGGTCCGGTGGCGGAGCACATGGCCATGGCGCTCCTGGGCTCGCACGGCGCGTTCGTGCGCAATGCAGACGGGCGATGGGCGCTTGCAGCGGCTGTCGCGCCGCCCGAGCGGCGTGCCGACGCGATGGGCTTTGAACCGGTACCCGGATGCGCGTCGCCCGGGGCCGACGACCGGCTCGACAGGCTGTCGTACGTGGTGGTTGACGTGGAGACCACCGGTGGACGAGCTCAGGGCGACGACCGCATCACGGAGATCGCGGCGGTGACGGTGCGCGAAGGGCAGGTGGTGGACGTGTGGGAGACGCTGGTGAATCCTCAGCGGCCGATCCCGCCGTGGATCACGCGCCTGACGAACATCTCCTGGAGCATGGTTGCCGACAAGCCATGCTTCACCGAGGTCTGCGACGACGTGCTGAAGGTGCTTCAGGGCAACGTTTTCGTGGCGCACAATGCCACCTTCGACTGGGGGTTCGTGACCGCGGAGGTGTCGAGGGCGCGGGGCCTCTCGCTAGGCGGGCGCCGTCTCTGCACGGTGCGCCTGGCTCGCAAGCTTCTGCCGCAGCTGCCCCGCCGGTCGCTGGACTGGGTGGCTCACCACTACGGCGTGGAGATCGGTTCGCGTCACCGTGCGGCCGGTGATGCCGTTGCGACGGCGGAAGTCCTGCAGAGGCTCCTCGGCGATGCGGCGGACAGGGGCGTGGACACGTGGGGACGCCTGGAGCAGATGCTGTCCACGCCAGCCGCCAGGAAGAGGCGGCGTCGTTCGGCAGGCCTGCCGCGCCCGGTGGATCGCGATACCACCGCCTGACGCGGCCGTTCCGCACGCGCGCCGGCTGCGCGATGGTGCGCGTACCGAAGACTGACCACTGACCACTGACTACTCCAGAGATGACCTTTCCTGCCCCGCTGCACGAGTCACGACGTTTCGGGCGCTGGACCATTCATGCCCTGCAGGCCGGAGGACAGCAGCTGGACGGGGGCGCGATGTTCGGGGTGGTACCCAAGCCGCTGTGGGAGCGGCGGCTGCCCGCGGACGAGCGCAACCGCATACCCATGGGAATGCGCTGCCTGCTCGTCGAGCACGAGTCGGAACTCGTGCTCGTGGATACGGGTGCAGGCATCAAGGAGCCGGAGAAGTTCTACCAGATCTACGGGATCGAGAACACTCCCGCGGCGGCCGGAGTGCCGGAGGATCCGGGTCCCACGGCGCTGGAGGCCGCGATCCGGGTTGCCGGCTTCTCGCCTGACGACGTGAGCCTGGTGATCAACACCCACCTGCACTTCGACCATGCCGGCGGGAACACGGTCATGCGGAGCGATCGGGTAGCCCCTGCGTTCCCGAATGCGCGCTACGTGGTGCAGCGTGGCGAGCTGGAGTATGCCCGCGGAGCGAACGAGCGGACCACGGCCAGCTACTTTCCGCACAACTACGAACCGCTCATCGCCTCCGGCGCCATGGAACTTGTGGATGGCGAGCGGGAGTTGCTGCCGGGCATTCGGCTGCTGCTTACGCCGGGGCACACGCCCTTCCACCAGAGTGTTCTCCTGGAGAGTGAGGATGAGCGGCTGGTGTTCCTGGCGGATCTGGTGCCCACCCAGTGGCACCTGCCTCTGCCCTGGATCATGGGGTACGACGTGGAGCCGCTGGTAACGCTGGAGACAAAGCGGCGCTTGCTGGCTCGTGCTCTCGAGGAAGGCTGGACGCTGATGTTCGAGCACGATGCCCACACGGCCTGGGGCAAGCTCGAGCACGACGGGAAGGCGTACAGGCTTGCAGGATAGCTGCGTCGGAGCGCTTGACTGCGATCCGGGCGGCCCCTAGTTTCAGGGGTCACAATCTGTCAAGTGGAGCGCCCTGAGCGTTCCCACCCTCTGGCCTCCGCGGTTTCGCGGTGTGCTGCAGGAGTCCTCACAGGCAGTCTGCGTCGTTCCTCGGGCGGAGGAGCGGCGCATGGCGTGCGGACTCCGTATATGGAAGTTCGCACGTCTTTGTTTTCCGACCATCACACGGAGCACGGCAATCCAGGATCCAACCAAGCGCGTCCGGGTCAATCGTCAGATTCGTATCAGTCCCATCCGCGTCATAGACCCGGACGGCGGGCAGATGGGAATCATGGACGTGGATGCCGCGCTCGCGGCAGCTCAGGAGTTGGGGCTCGACCTCGTGGAGGTCGCGCCGATGGCTCGCCCGCCCGTAGCCCGCATCATGGACTACGGCAAGTACAAGTTCGAGCAGGCCAAGCAGGCACGTGCCGCGAAGAAGAAGCAGCACGTGATCCAGCTGAAGGAAGTGAAGATGCGTCCGGGTATCGATGACCACGACTTCGAGACCAAGACCCGGCACGCTCGGCGCTTCCTGGAGGAAGGGAACAAGGTGAAGGTCACGATGATGTTCCGTGGCCGTCAGATCACCCACCCCGAGCTGGGTCGTGAGGTCGTGGACCGGGTTGCAGAGGAACTGGCCGACATCGCCAGGGTGGAGTCGGATCCGAAGCTCGAGGGTCGGTCCATGACGATGATACTATCGCCGAAATAAGAGAGTCGTTCGATGCCTAAGATGAAGACCCACAGGGGCGCCAAGAAGCGCTTCTCGGTGACGGGCTCCGGGAAGGTGCGGCGGAACCGCGCCTACAAGAGCCACATCCTCACCAAGAAGACATCCAAGCGGAAGCGTCGCCTCCGCCAGGCTGCGCTCATCGCCACCAACGGCGAGCAGAAGCGCATGAAGCGTCTGATACAGGCGTGATCCAGGAGGAATAGAGATGCCACGCGTCAAGTCAAACGTCGTCCGCCTCAAGCGGAAGAAGCAGGTTATGAAGGCTGCGCGCGGCGCCTTTGGCGCCCGCAGCAAGCTGTGGAAGTCCGCGAAGGAGAACGTGGAGCGCGGATGGCGCTACGCGTATCGCGATCGCAAGAATCGCAAGCGCGAGTTCCGCAAGCTCTGGATCATCCGCATCAACGCTGCGGCCCACCAGAACGACATGAGCTACAGCGTGTTCATGAACGGCCTGCGCAAGGCCGGCATCGAGATCGACCGCAAGATCCTCGCGGACCTCGCGGTGCACGACCCGGTGGCGTTCGCGTCGCTGGCCGACAGGGCTCGCAACGCGCTGCAGGCCGCCTGACGACCGCAACCGGCCGGCAGGCCGGACTTCGTGAGACGACGTCCTGACGACGGAACCCTCGCGTAACCGATCGGCGGCAGTGCGACCCAGCGTCGCGCTGCCGCCGATCGTCGCTTCACCGGTGTCCATCCGCACCATCTTCGGCCGGACTCGCGCAGCCCTGCGGTCCGGCCAACCACGCATCCCGGCTTTCCCTATCCACCGTGCTGCTCGACGAATATCTCGCCCTGGCCGGCGCCCTCGAGAAGGAGCTCGATGAGCGCCTGGCCGCACTCGAACCAGGATTGCGCCTGGACGCCGTGAAAGGCGCCCTCAAGGACTGGCGACAGCGACAGGACGAACTCCAGCGCTCGATCACCTCGGTCCCGCCCGAGGCCCGGCGTGAGGCAGGCGCTGCCCTGAATGCCCTCAAGCGGCACTTCGACTCCGCCCTGGCCGAGTACGAACGGCGCGGGACGCGGACTACTGCCACGACCGGCATAGATCACAGCATGCCCTCGCGCGAGCGCTGGCGCGGCGGAGTACACCCGGTCACGCAGGTAGTGGACGAGATCAGGGAGATCTTCCGCGAGCTCGGATTCACGGTTGCCGTAGGTCCGGAAGCCGAAACCGAGTGGCACAACTTCACGGCGCTCAACTTCCCGGCCGATCATCCGGCCATGGATCTCCACGACACGCTGTACCTGGACAACGGCGTCCTACTGCGGACTCATACGTCTCCGGTTCAGGTTCGCGTGCTGCAGGAGTACGCGCCGCCCATCCGGGTGCTCGTTCCCGGCACCGTGTACAGGCGCGACTTCTTCGATGCATCGCACGCGCCGGCGTTCGCACAGATCGAAGGCCTGGCGGTTGATGAGGGCGTCACCTTCGTGGACCTCAAGGCAACCCTCACCACATTCGCCAGGCGATTCTTCGGCAGTGCGCGCACGCGTTTCCGTCCCAGCTTCTTCCCGTTCACCGAACCCTCGGCCGAGATGGACGTGGAGTGTCAGCTGTGCGGCGGGAGCGGCTGCGCGGGCTGCAAGCAGAGCGGCTGGATGGAGATACTTGGCTCGGGAATGGTGCACCCCAACGTGTTGAAGGCAGCCGGCGTGGATTCCGAGAAGTACACCGGCTGGGCGTTCGGCATGGGTCCCGGCCGAATAGCGATGCTGCGTTATGGCATTCCCGATATCCGTATCCTGTATGAATCCGACATGCGGTTCCTGCGGCAGGTGAACAGATGAACGCTTCGTACGACTGGCTTCGCGCGTTCGTCCCCACCGATCGCTCGGCCGCCGATCTTGCCGACCTCCTCACCATGCGCTGTGCAACAGTGGAGGAGATTCATTCGCTGCGCCAGGACCTCGCCCCGATCGTGGTGGCAAAGGTGGTGGAGGCTGCGCGACACCCGGACTCGGAGCACCTGTCGGTGACCCGGGTGGATGCCGGCGGCGGCGAGCTGCTGGACGTGGTCTGCGGTGCGCCTAACGTGCGTGCCGGGGCGCTCTACCCGTTCGCCCCCGTGGGCGCCGTGATGCCCGACGGATTGAAGATCGAGCGCCGGAAGATTCGCGGCGCCGTGTCGGCCGGCATGCTGTGCTCGGCACGCGAGCTCGGACTGGGCAGCGACCACGAGGGGATACTGGAACTCCAGGTGGACGCTGCTCCCGGCACCCCGCTGCTCGACGTCATGCCCGTGGGCGACGTTCGCCTGGTGGTGGACGTACTGCCCAACAGGCCGGACCTGCTCTCGCACATCGGCCTGGCCCGCGAGGTTGCCGCCGCCACGAACGTTTCCATGATACGTCCCGCCGAGCTTGGCGGCGGGGAGTGGCAGTCCCTGCCGTCGGTGCAGGGAAGGGGTGAGTTGTCGAAGGACGGCTTCACGCTTCGGATCGAGGACGAGGACGGCTGCCCTCGCTACATGGCTGCCATCGTCCGTGGCGTGAGGGTCGCTCCGTCTCCCGACTGGCTGGTACAGCGCCTGGAGGCGGTGGGAGTGCGCTCCATCAACAACGTGGTGGACATCACCAATTACTGCCTCCACGCGTTCGGGCAGCCGATGCACGCGTTCGACCTCGCCAGGCTCGGCGACACCGTGGTGGTGCGTACGGGACGCCCGGGCGAGCGCCTCACGACGCTCGACGGCCTGGACCGCGCCGTGCCTGACGATGCGGTCGTGATTGCCGACGCATCGCGGCCCGTCGCCTTCGCGGGGATCATGGGCGGCGCCGACACGGAGGTGTCCGACGACACGACGGACATCCTGCTCGAGGTGGCCAACTTCTCCCCGAAGCGGGTTCGTCGCGCCCGTCGCGCACTCGGCCTCGGCACCGACGCCTCGCAGAGGTTCGAGCGTGGTGTGGACCCGGAAGTGACGCCGCTCGCCCTCTCCGAGGCGGTCGCACTGCTGGAGAAGCTGGCAGGCGGCAAGCTGGCGGCGGAACCGCTGGACGTTCGCGCGCCGCAGCCTTCGCGTCCGCGCGTGACGCTGCGCGTCCGCCGCGTGAGGCAGCTGCTCGGCGTGGACGTGAATGCCGACGCCTGCCGCGACCTGCTGGCATCAATCGGCCTGGAGACCGTGGAGTCCACGGCAGACCGCCTCACGATCCAGCCGCCAAGCTGGCGCTCCGACATCGTGGACGAGGTGGACCTGATCGAGGAGGTGGCCAGGCTGTACGGCTACGACACGATTCCGGGCGATCCGGAGCCCAGCCGTCCAAGTACGGTACCGGATGCTCCGCTCGTGCAGCTCACGGATCGCATTCGCCGGGTTCTCGCTGCAGAGGGACTGCTGGAGGCGCGCCCGCTTCCATTCGTGCCCGATCCCGGCACGCCGGCCGTGCGCGTGCTCAATCCGCTCGCCGAGAACGAGGCTTTCCTGCGAACCGCGGTTCTGGATACGCTGGCGCGTCGCGCGGAATACAACCTCGCGCGCATGCAGCGTAACGTGCGCCTCTTCGAGATCGGGCCGGCATTCAGGCCGGGGGCCAAGGGCCAGCGGCCGCATGAGGAAGTGCGTGTGGGGCTGGTCGTGCTCGGCGAGCGACGCCCGGCGCACTTCACCGAGCCGCGTCCGCCTTCGTACGACGAGTGGGATGCGAAGGGGCTGGCAGAACTGCTGCTCGCGGAGGTATATCCTTCGGCTGCCGCCCGCCTGGTCCCTGGCGAGGGTACTGTGCTCTGGAAGATCGAGGTGGATGGGGTAGAGCGCGGTGAAGTCCGCCGCATGGAGCTGGATGCGCCCGTGTGGGCCTCCGCTGCCTTCGGGGTGGAGCTTGCCGTTGCCGAAGACACCGGCACCCTGCTCGCGGGCGCCGGGCCGAAGAGCGTGAAGTTCGCTCCGCTTCCCGAGTTCCCGGCGGCAGAGTTCGATCTGGCACTGCTCGTACCGGAGTCCGTTCCGGCTGGCGATGTTGAGGCGGTGATGCATGCTTCGCTGGGCGAGCTGCTGGAGTCGCTTGTACTGTTCGACGAGTTTCGCGGCGGTGGAGTGCCGGTCGGCAAGCGCAGCCTCGCATGGCGGTTGGTGCTTCGCCACCCGGAGCGCACGCTTCGGGACAAGGAGATCGAAGGACGGAGGTCACGACTATTGAAGAGTCTGGCACAGGAGCTCGATGTCCACGCACGTTCCTGATACGGTGAAGTCGAATGCGCCCGAGGAGGCCACCCGTGCCTTCTCGGAGCTTCGGAGGACGGTCCTGCTCCTCGGTGAGGAGCTGGCGGGCTTCCGGCGTCGAGCGCAGACGGCGGAAGCCCAGGCTCGCGAACTGGAGCGGGAGCTCAAGCGAGCGGAGGAGCGTGCGGCCAGGGCCGAAGTGAAGGCTTCGGCCCCGCTCTCGCCGGAGCAGGTGTCCGAGCGTGAGGCGGCGCTGATGAAGGAGAACGAGCAGCTGCGAAAGCGGCTTGCCCTGGTCAGGAAGCGGGTGAAGGTGCTTCTCGGGCGGCTGCGCTTCCTGCGGGAACAGGAGACCCAGTGACGGATCGCAAGTCTTCGGCAGGCAAGTCCTCGGTGAAGGTGAGCATCGTGGGCGAGGAGTACACCATCCGTTCGGACGCTCCGCCCGAACACACCCGGGCGGTGGCAGCCTATGTGGACGCCGCGATTCGCAAGGTCATGAACGCCGGGGTGGTGGTGGAAACGCACAAGGCGGCGATCCTGGCAGCCCTGCAGATCACCGATGAGCTCTTCCGGTCGAACCAGAGCTCAGCGGAGCTCGCGGACGAGCTCCGCGAACTCGGCGCAGAGGTGAAACGCTGGCTGCCGCCGGCCAAGCGCGGCGGGAAGCAGGCGGACTGAACCTCCCGACCGTTGCCAATGTCCAGTTTCGGCGGTAGCTTTTCGCCAGTGTGCCCCGGAGACGTAGGTGTAATACGGGCTGGAAGTTAGCGTCGAGCAGGCGCACCCGGCCCGGTGTGCGCCGCCTCGTCGCCGCGAGGGTCCTGTCTTCATACAGTCCACGGCGCGCCAGCGCGCCGGAGCAGATATATGCCCCCTCTGGCAGTTGTCGCCGCGTTTGGCATCGCGTTACTGATGGCCGCCGCGGCGTTCTTCGTTCTCGGAAAGCGAGCAGGCGCAGCGCAGGAGCTGGAGCGGCAGCGTGCCGCCAAGGCTACTGCGGACGAAACCGCGCGTCGCATCGTGGCCGAGGCCGAGCGGGAAGCGGAGTCTCTGCTCAAGACGACGGTCCTCTCCGGTCGGGAGGAGCTGCTCAAGCTTCGTGAGGAGTGGGAGGGCGAAGCCCGCACCCGGCGCACGGAGATCGAACGGGAAGAGCGACGCGTGGCCGAGCGCGAGACCACTCTCGACCGTCGCGCGGAAGCCATGGAGCAACGGGATCGCGACCTCCAGCGCCGCATGTCGGAGCTCGCGAAGCGCGCCGAGTCGCTGGATGCGCGATCTGCGGAGATAGACCGGCTCGTGGCCGAGGAGCGCCAGCGGCTGGAGCGCCTGGCCGGCATGACCGCCGAGGAGGCCAGGTCTGTGCTCCTGCAGCGAATCGAGGAGGAGGCTCACGCGGAGGCGGCCAACCGGGTGCGTGACATCCGCGAGACGGCGCGCCGCAACGCGGAGCGGGAGGCTCGGCGGGTGGTCGCGATCGCCGTCCAGCGAATCGCAGCGGAGCAGACTGCCGAGCTTACGGTCTCGTCCGTGGCGCTCCCGAGTGACGAGATGAAGGGGCGCATCATCGGGCGCGAGGGTCGCAACATTCGCGCGTTCGAGCTCGCGACGGGGGTGGACGTGATCATTGACGACACCCCCGACACCGTGGTGGTGTCGTGCTTCGATCCGGTGCGACGCGAGGTGGCTCGCCTGGCGCTCGAGAAGCTCGTTGCGGACGGGCGCATTCACCCCGGCCGAATCGAAGAGGTCGTCAGCAAGTCGCGCAAGGAAGTTGAGCAATCCATCATCGAGACCGGTGAGGAAGCTGCGTACGAGCTGGGTGTCCACGGGCTGCATCCGGAACTCGTGAAGCTGGTGGGCCGCATGCGGTACCGCTCCAGCTACGGACAGAACATCCTGCAGCACTCGCGCGAGGTTGCGTACCTTGCAGGGACCATGGCGGCCGAGCTCGGGCTGGATGTGGCGCTGGCGAAGCGCGGCGCGCTGCTGCACGATATCGGCAAGGTGCTCACGCACGAGCACGAGGGAACGCACGTGCAGCTGGGCGTGGAGGTTGCCACGCGGTATGGCGAGGGACCCCTGGTGGTGAACTGCATTGCGGCGCACCACGACGACGTGCCTCACGAGAGCGAGGTGTCGGTGCTGGTGCAGGCTGCGGACGCGATCTCCGGATCGCGACCCGGCGCGCGGCGCGAGGCGTTCGAGACGTACGTGAAGCGCCTGGAGGGTCTCGAGCGGATTGCGTCCAGCTACAAGGGCGTGGAGAAGGTTTACGCCATCCAGGCCGGTCGCGAGATTCGCGTGGTGGTGACTCCGGATTCCGTGGACGACCTCCGCATGGCGGCACTCAGCGAGGAGATCGCCCGTCGCATCGAGAACGAACTTCAGTATCCCGGGCAGATCAAGGTCGTGGTGATACGCGAAACGAGGGCTGTGGACTTTGCGCGCTGAGCTGATTGACGGAAAGGCAATCGCGAAGAGCATCCGCGAGGAAGTGGCTCGCGATGTTCGCGGGCTCGTGGAGAGGGGCGTCACGCCCGGACTCACGGTCGTTCTCGTAGGTGACGATCCTGCAAGCCAGATCTACGTTCGTTCCAAGGAGCGCGCGTGCATCGAGGCGGGCATGAACGGTCGAACCATCCGACTGCCGGCCGACACGCCGCAGGCCGAGCTGATGGATCTGGTGGACCAGCTCAATGCGGACCCCACGGTTCACGGAATCCTGGTTCAGAGCCCGCTCCCGAAGCACATGAACGAGGAAGCCGTAGTCTACCGCATAGATCCCGCGAAGGACGTGGACGGCTTTCATCCCGTGAACGTGGGCAAGCTGCTGATAGGTGCGCGAGACGGTTTCGCGCCGTGCACTCCGGCCGGCGTCCAGGAGCTTCTCGTGAGGTCGGGCGTGCAGACATCGGGCGCGGAGTGCGTGATCGTGGGGCGCAGCAACATCGTCGGCAAGCCCATGGCGGCGATAATGATGCAGCAGGCCGACGGCGCCAACGCCACCGTCACCGTCTGTCACAGCCGCACGAAGGACCTGGCGGCCCACCTCCGCCGCGCGGACATCGTGGTCGCGGCGATCGGCCGCGCGGAGATGATCACCGGCGACATGCTCAAGCCGGGCGTCGTGGTGATTGACGTGGGAATCAACCGGGTGGAAGACGCCTCCGATCCGCGCGGCTACAGGGTGGTGGGAGACGTGCATTTCGACTCGGCCGCCGAAGTGGCGTCCAGGATCACTCCGGTGCCTGGCGGTGTCGGCCCCATGACCATTGCGCTGCTGCTCCGCAATACCGTGCGTGCCGCCGAGCGCAGCCTTCGTGCAGCGGAGCGGAGCCTCGGGGCGTGAGCCGCTCCGGACGACCCGCACGCAAGGGCGCCGAGGACCAGACGCTCTCGCTCTTCGAGTCGCCGGACTTCGGCTCGTCGGCGGCTTCGGGTCGCGACACGGCGGGGTCGTCAGGTGGTTCGAAGCGGGATGCTTCCGCCTCTCGCAGCGGCGACGGCTCCACGAAGCAGGATGGCGCCTCACGACGCGCCTCCACACCCGCCTCGCGCACCGCACGAGGCCGCGTTCGGGACGCCACATTGCAGCCGTCGCAGCTCTCGGAGGAATTGGTTCCCACACCGGATCGTTCCGCGCCGCCCATGCCGTCCTGGCTGGCAGGGGACGAAACGCCAGGCAGCAGCGCCTCGAGCGCGGTGAGCGTTGCATCGCTCACGCAGACCGTCAAGGACGTACTGGAGGGCGCATTCCTCCCGCTGTGGGTGCGCGGCGAAGTGACGGACTTCAAGGCGCACCGCAACGGACACTGGTATTTCTGCCTTCGTGACGAGGACGCGCAGGTCCGGTGCGTAGTATGGGCACGCGACCAGCGCCGCATCCCTGCTCCCCCTGACGACGGCATGCAGCTCGCCGCGTTCGGCCAGGTCACCGTGTGGCCCGGACGAGGCGACCTGCAGCTCGTCATCAAGGCCATGGAGGCCCAGGGCGACGGGCTGTGGCGCAAGGCCCTCGACCTGGCCATTGCCCGCCTCACGAGCGAGGGGCTCCTGGCGCCCGAGCGCAAGCGCGCCCTGCCGCGACATCCCTCGCGAATCGCCGTCGTCACCAGTCCGGATGGCGCCGCCCTGCACGACATCGTGGCGGTCGCCAGGCGCCGAGCACCTCACGTGGAGATCGTCGTCGTTCCCACCCGGGTGCAGGGCGACGGCGCGCCCGAGGAAATCTGCGCCGCCCTCGAGCGGCTCGCTCGCTGGGGAGACGCCGACCTGGCAATAGTGGGCAGAGGCGGCGGCGGGAGGGAAGACCTGTGGGCGTTCAACGACGAGCGCGTTGCGCGCGCTGTTGCCGCCATGCCGATGCCCATCATCTCCGCTGTGGGCCACGAAGTGGACGTCACGCTTTGTGACCTCGTCGCCGACCTGCGGGCACCGACCCCGAGTGCGGCCGCCGAGGCCGCAGTACCCGACATGTCCGTGGTGCGCGCCGAACTCGCAAGATGGCACCAGCGGCTCGCGGACTCCGCCAGCTGGCGCGTGAGCGCCGCGTCCGAGCGCCGCCTGCGCGCGGCTCGGCGCATGGGCGACGCCATGGCGCGGCTCACCGAGCGCCGGCGCTCGAAAGTGGAGTCGGCTGCTGCCCGTCTCCACGCACTCAGTCCGCTTGCCACGCTCTCGCGAGGCTACTCCCTGGCGCGCGATGAGCATGGGCGAACGCTGTCCGCCATCGTAGACTTCAAGCCGGGCGCACCCTTCAACCTGCTGGTGCGCGACGGTGTCGTGGCAGCTACGGCAGTCGAGGCGAGGCCACGCGATGACAGTGGAGGTCCCCTTCGATGACAGATGCCCAGCCCAGGCCGACATTCGAGTCGCACCTGGCACGACTGGAGGAGATCGTCGGCCGGCTCGAGCGCGAGGACGTGCCTCTCGACGAGGCACTCCAGCTGTTCGAGGAGGGGATCTCGCACCTTCGTGAGGCGGGCAGCGTTCTGCAGCGCGCCGAGGAGGACGTGAAGCGCCTCACCGAGCTGGACGACGGCACCCTTTCGCTGGATTCGCTCTGATGACGGCGGTTGGCCAGGTCTCGTTCGCGACCGAGCGGGCGTCCACCGACCGGGCTCTGGCGGCCTTGTGCGATCGTGAGCTGGCGGGGCTCCCTTCGGAGGTTGCGGAGGCCATTCGCTACTGCCTGATGGGCGAGGGGAAGCGCCTCCGCCCGGTGCTCATGCTCTGCGCGTACGAAGCCGCCGGCGGCCGCGGGGACGCCTCGGGGCTCGCAGCGGCCGTGGAGGTCGTGCACGCCTACTCGCTCGCGCACGACGACCTGCCGTGCATGGACGATGACGACCTCAGGCGGGGCCGTCCTACGCTCCACAAGGTCTTCGGCGTCAGGGTGGCTACGGTGGCGGGAGTGGCAATGGTCCCGCTCGCGGCCACGTGCGCGTGGCTCGCGGCGAGGGAACTGGGGCTTTCGGACCGGCAGGCCGCCGTCGTGGTGCGCGAGCTCATGGGTGCCTCGGGTGCCCGGGGGATGATAGGCGGTCAGCTGCTGGACCTCGAGGCGGAGGGGCACTCACTCGACCTCGCGGAGCTCGAGAGGGTACACAGGATGAAGACGGGCGCGCTGATCGTAGCGTCGGTACGCCTGGGGGCGCTGGCTGCGGGCGTGGATGGCGACCTTCTCGAGGCCTTCGACGGCTACGGTCGCGGCGTAGGGCTTGCCTTCCAGATCGCCGACGACGTGCTGGACGTTACCGCCACAAGCGACCAGCTTGGAAAGACGGCCGGACGCGATGCCCTGCTGCACAAGAGCACCTATCCCGCCCTGCTGGGAGTGGAGGGTGCCCGCGCGCGCGCGGCCGAGCTGGTTGAAGAATCCTGTGATGCCCTGGCACGTAAGGGTTTGTTGACCGCGCAGTTGGAGCATCTCGCTCGTTTTGTGATCACCCGTCAGTCCTGACGGGACTCAGGGCCGGGCCGGCGAAGTACGCCGCGCCTGAGCCTCATCCGTTGCTTCGATCTGTCACCATGTCTCTGCTTGATTCCATCTCCGGCTCTTCCGACCTCAAGTCGCTGACGCGTGAGGAACTGCACGCGCTCGCGGAAGAGATGCGCACGTTCCTCATCGAGAGCTGCTCACGCACCGGAGGACACATCGGCGCGGGACTGGGCGTCGTGGAGCTTTCCATCGCGCTGCACCGCGTGTTCGACACTCCCAGGGACCAGCTGGTGTGGGACGTGGGCCACCAGGGCTACCCGCACAAGCTTCTGAGCGGACGCGCGGGCAGGTTCGGGACGCTCCGTCAGGAGGGTGGCATTTCGGGGTTCCTGAAGCGCGATGAGAGCGAGTACGACACGTTCGGCGCCGGCCACGCGGGCACCGCGATCTCGGCGGCCTATGGAATGGCCGTCGGACGCGACCTGAAGGGCGAGGACTTCAAGGTCGTCGCCATCCTTGGCGACGGAGCGCTTGGCAACGGCCTCTCGTACGAGGGGCTGAACAACGCCGGCCACTCCGACCGCGACTTCGTGGTGGTGCTGAACGACAACGAGATGTCCATCGCGCCCAACGTGGGCGCCATGCACAAGTATCTCGTGTCGGTGCAGAAGAACCCGCTGTACAACCGTATCCGCGCGCGGATCGGTGACATCGTGGACAACGCTCCCGGCCCGTTCGCGAACGTGAGCACGCTCGTGAGGCGGATGGAGGAGAGCATGAAGTCGTTCCTCACGCCGGGCGTGCTTTTCGAGGAGCTGGGCTTCCGCTACTTCGGCCCGATTGACGGGCATGACATAGATGCGATGATCGAGGTGTTCTCCGCGGTGCGCGAGATGGACGGTCCGCGGTTCGTGCATGTGCTCACCAAGAAGGGGATGGGCTTCCCGGCGGGTGAGCACGGCGAGAAGTGGCATGCGCTTCCGCCGGGGCACGATCCGGCCACCGGAAAGCAGCTGGTCGCGTCGAAGGCCAATCCGGCGTACACGAAGGTCTTTGGCACCGGCCTCGTGCGGCTGGGCGAGGAACGCGACGACTTCGTGGTCATTACCGCAGCGATGCCGAGCGGCACCGGAACCGGAGACTTCGGCCGTGCATTCCCCGATCGGTTCTTCGATGTCGGAATAGCCGAGGGGCATGCGGTGACCTTTGCCGCAGGACTCGCCACGCGCGGCGTGCGGCCCGTCTGCGCCATCTACTCCACCTTCCTGCAGCGCGCCTACGACAACGTCATCCATGACGTCTGCATCCAGAACCTGCCGGTGGTGTTCGCGATGGACCGTGCAGGACTCGTAGGCGAGGACGGCCCGACTCACATGGGCCTGTACGACATTGCGTACATGCTTGCGGTTCCGGGGATGACCGTCGCGGCGCCGCGCGACGGGACCGAGATGCTCGGTCTCCTGCGTGCGTCCCTGGACCACGACGGCCCCATGTGCTTCCGCTACCCGCGCGATGCGTCGCCTGACGTGCCGGCGGACATGTCGTCCGTGGAAGCGGTTCCCTACGCCACCTGGGATGTCGTGAGGCGCGGCAGCGACGTGGCCATCCTTGCCGTCGGCACGATGGTCAATACGTCCCTGGCGGCGGCGGACAGCCTGGCTGCGGAAGGGTTGAACGTGACGGTCGTGAACTGCCGCTACCTCAAGCCTCACGACGAGCTCACGCTCTCGGCGCTGCTGACCGACCATCGCCAGTTCCTGGTCGTGGAAGAGGGAACGGTGGTGAACGGATTCGGCGCATACATGGCGGCGCTCGTGGAGAAGCGGGATCCAGGTATTCGCGTGATAGCGCACGGGGTGCCCGATCGCTACATCGAGCAGGCGTCGCGTGCGCGGCAGCTTGCCATGTGCGGGCTGGACGCCGCCGGCATCGCAGAGCGCGTGCGGGCGCTTCACGAGAGCGAGGCGCTCGCCGGATGATTCAGGTCGGCGTCGTCGGGCACCCCGGCTACGCCGGCCTTCCGCCGTTGCTCCAGCGTCTGCGCGAACTGGCCGAACCGCTGCACCTCCGGCTGTTCTTCGAGCCGGAGCTGCACGCGATCGCCGGCGGTGGCGACCTGATGACCGACCCGGCGGTGGCCGACGTGCTGCTCACGCTCGGGGGCGACGGCACGCTTCTGCGTGGCGCGCGCCTGCTCGCAGGGCATCCCGCACCCATACTCGGCGTGAACCTCGGTCGGCTGGGCTTCCTCACGTCGTGCGGGGCCCACGAGATGGAGCAGGCGCTTGGAGATCTTGCCGACGGCCGCTATCAGGCTGAATCGAGGATGGCGCTCGAGGCCACGGTGCACGATGCCGAAGGCCGTGAGCGGACCAAGCTGTTTGCCCTCAACGACGTGGTGCTCCACAAGGGCGGCTTCGCTCGCATGCTGAGCGTGGATGTGAGTTCCGATGGCGCCTCGGTAGCCAGGTTCTCGGCGGACGGAGTCTGTGTATCCACTCCCACGGGCTCCACGGGATACTCGCTCTCGGCCGGCGGGCCAGTGGTGTATCCCACTCTCGAGTCGCTGATTCTCGCGCCAATCTCGCCGCATACCCTGACGCTGCGGCCGATGGTGTTACCTGCGTCGAGCACCCTGTCGCTGCGCGCAGCGGATGGTCCGAGCGAGCTTCTGGTGACGGCCGATGGCCAGGTGGGCACCACCTTCGCCGCTGGCGAAACGCTGACTGTGCGGCGTGCGGATCGCCCGGTCCTGATCGTACGCTTTCCGGGCACGAGCTTCTTTGCCCGCCTCAACCGGAAGCTTGGCTGGGGCGGACTGGCTGACCGTGGTGAGGGACTCAGGTGCTGACCGAGCTGCGCATTCGGAACTTCGCAATAATCGAATCGCTCACCCTGCCGCTCGCACCGGGCTTCAATGTCCTGACCGGTGAAACCGGCGCGGGAAAGTCCATCATCGTCGAAGCTCTGGGACTTCTGCTCGGGGAACGGGGCGCGGCGGACCTGGTGCGGACCGGAGCGGACCGGGCCACCGTGGAGGGAGTGTTCGAACGCGAGGACGACGCCGACCTGCGCGAGCTGCTGGACGTCCGCGGGATTGACGTCGAGGACGGTCTCGTGATCCTCAAGCGCGAGGTATCTGCTACCGGTCGAACTCGCGCCTGGATAAACGGAACGACTGTCACGGCGGGCGTGCTGGCCGAGATCGGGCGGTTGCTCGTGAACCTGCACGGGCAGCACGAGGCCCAGACACTACTGGACCCCTCGGCTCAGCGCGCCGTTCTGGACGCCTTCGGCGGCGCGACAGCGGCCGCGTCCGCCGTTCGTGAGGCGCATCACGAGTTGCTCGCCGTCCGCACCGAGATGGCCGCGCTCCAGTCGCGTCGTGCCGACGCCGAGCGACGCGCGGACTACCTTCGCCACGTTGCAAGTGAAATCTCGGACGCCGCCCTGGTGCCTGGCGAGGACGTGCGCCTCGAGGAGGAGGCCGTTCGCCTCGAGCATGCCGACGAACTTCGCTCGCTGGTTGGCGAGGCGTGCGGAACGCTCGAGGGCGAGGAGGCGGTGCTCTCGACCCTGGGCGGCGTGCAGCGGCTGCTGGTGTCGCTGCAGAAGATCGATCCGTCTTTCACCCGTCTTCAGGAGCTGTTCGATTCCGGCTACTACGCGCTGGAGGAGCTGGCCAGGGAGCTCGATGCGTATCGCGAGCACATAGACCTGGATCCCGAACGGCTTCAGGAAGTGCAGCGGCGTCGCGACGTCATCTACCGCCTCACGCGGAAGTACGGTTCGACCCTGGAGGAGGTTATCGAGACCGGCCGAGCCGCAGCGAGGGAGCTGGACCTGCTGGACACCGCGGGATTGGACATGCGGCAGCTCGAGGAGCGCGAGCGCACGGCCACCGCGAGGCTCGAGTCGCTGGCCGCCGAGCTGACGCGGTTGCGCAGGGATGCGGCGGAACGGATCTCGAAAGGCGTGGAGGCGGTCCTTCCCGAACTGGGAATGTCCGACGGTCGCTTTCAGGCCGTTCTGGTTCCGCGAAGTGAGACGGGTGCCGATGGCGCGGAGGACGTGGAGTTCCGCGTGTCGCTCAACGTGGGACATGATGCTCGTCCGCTGGCTCGCGTGGCGTCAGGCGGCGAACTGTCGCGCGTGATGCTTGCCCTCAAGACCATTCTGGCAAGGCTGGACCGCGTGCCCACCCTCGTTTTCGACGAGGTGGACGCCGGCATCGGCGGAGTCGTGGGGCTCAAGGTGGGCGCTACCATGCGAAGGGTCGCGAATGACCATCAGGTGTTCGCGATCACGCATCTTCCGCAGATCGCCGCGAGGGCCCACCACCACATCCTGGTCGCCAAGGGGGCGCGCGGCGGCGTCACTACGGCGGACGTCACCGTTCTCGAGGGAGACGACCGCGTCAGGGAGATTGCCCGAATGCTGGGCGGCGACCCTGAGAGCGAAGTGAGCAGAGCGCACGCCAGGGAGCTTCTCGAGGCCAGGGAAGCGCCGGCGGAACACGCGAAGGCATCGCGCGGGGCAAGGTCGGCGCAGAATAAGCGCGCTCGACGGCGCGCCTGACGACAGTCCCGGCCGGCCTCACGAAGCCGCGCGGCCGTTCTCGGCGTTCGAAATCTTGCGCGGCGGTGACAGGGCGGATCCCGGTCCGGCACTCGCCTTCGCGTACCGCGACCTGGTGAGAACGAGCCCGGCGCTCGCTGTCGCACGCTTCAGCGACCGCCGGATCACCCGGTCAGCGCGTGGCGACGTTCCCGAAGAGGCGCAGGTAAACGCGCCCGGTGATGCGATGCTCCGCCCGGTGCATCGTGAGGCGCCCCGAGCCGCTCACGGTGCGGGTGTACAGGTAGGAGATGTCCAGAGGGATATTCGTTCGCCCCCGACCGTAGGCGTCCATCGTGCTGAACGCCACTCCTGCGCCGGCCCGCTGCTCCCTGGTCTCGCTGCCCAGCCCAAGGAGGGACGCGTCCACGGGCTGGCCGTCCCCACCCGTCAGAGTGCCGGTATAGGTGTCTTCGTCCTTCTGGCGCATGCTCCAGAATCCTGCCAGGGCAAGGCTGCGCCCCACCGCCACACGAGGACTGATGTCCAGCTCCATGTAGTCTCCGAGATCGCGTTCCACAGTGCCGGGCAAGGTTCCAGGGAGCGCCATCTCCGGCTCGTCAGGCTGCTGCACCCCGTATCGCCCCGCGATCCCGACGGAGAACCTCGGACCCATCGCCATGTCCAGCCACGCACGGCCCTCGACATCGTTCTGCCCGTCGCCGATTCCTATGTCGAGTGGAGTGCTCGCGCTGTCCGCCGAGTTGCGGCCGTACCGATAAACGCCGCCGACCGCGAGACGGACTGCAAGTGCGTGGGGACGCGTGGCGTCCGGAAGGCGGCCGAACGTGTCCAGCACCAGGAACTTGGCACCGAACTCAACGTCACCAATGCCGTAGCGCTCCACCTGTCCTGCGGATCCGATTCCGGCCAATCCAAACTGACCGGAGGTGATCGGCGTAGCTCCGACAGGTCTGGCACCGGGCGCCAGCGTGTTGATACCGAACCCCACGAGTTCCTCCGCAAGCGCATTGAGGCGAGCCACAACCTGCGCGTCCTCGCTTCCGCCGGCGATGGGGACGTAGCTGGCACCGTCGCTCGCGTCGTCGCCATAGAGCTGCGACAGCGCGCTCGCGAACTGCGACGCATCCTCTGCAAGCGCCGCGGCGGCCCCGGGATCGGTATTCACCGGTCCGCATGCGGTACCGCCAGGCTCTGCTTCGCACGACTGAACCAGCGCCGCCATCTGGTCCGCAGCGGCGCGTGCTGCAAGCGTAAGGGCCCGGTTCGAGTTTCCGGCCTCCGAAGAGAGCAGGGCGGGGTTCAATCCCAGGTTCGCTCCTTCCGGGTCCACGTCAACGCTCACGGACATTCGCGTCTGCACGTATGGCACGCTTGCCATCAGGGCAAGCCTTGCACCAAGTCCGAGCTCCATGCGGAACACGGTTCTCGCGGACAGCGCGTCTGCGCGCGCGACGACGGATCCGAGATTCACGTCCAGGGCGTCGTTGCCTGTCAGCGTGCGAACAGCGCCCCTGACCGTCAGAAGTTCAGGGTCCTGGGCAACTCCATAGGGAGTGGCCGAAAACTCCGAGCCGAGCGGCACCCTGTCGCTGAGCGGGCGTCCGTCCGGTCCGGAGCTGTAGCGGTCTCGCCAGGTCTGCCAGCTTCCCCCCAGCTCCGCTCTCAGCACGCCCCGGGGTACCACTATGGCGTCTTCCCCCACACCCGTTGCCACCTGCGCGTGTGCCGCTGGTGCACCGAGTGCCACGAGGACAAGGGCCGAGGCGATTGCTTTTCGATAAAGGATCGGTGGCTGCACGAGATTCGACCGGGGAGGACTGGCCTGAAAGCTACTGACCGCGGCGGGCTATATTGTCTGGCCGCTCTGCTACAGTCAAATCATTCTCGCGCAAAGTGACTACCCCCTCGGCAGCATCCATTCCCTGGCAACTCACCGGGAACCACTGGCTGGCGGTTCCGTGCGTTCATCCCGCAGACGGTTCGGTGCACCTGGTGAGCGTGCTCCATCGCGGAGCCAGGGCCGCCGTGGAGTTCGCCGGTTCGAGAGACTGGTCGGAAGGACGCGGCCCCGCGCTGCTTCGTCCGGTCATCAGGGTGGACGGCGAGGTCCGCGACCTCGGCGCATCGGGAATGGCATGGGAGCGGGCGTTCGCCTGGATGCCGTCCTTTGCCTGCGCAGCGGGCGACGTCGCTGTGCAGGGCACTATCTACTGTCCGTTCGGGCGCGACACGGACATTGCGGGCATGGTGTACGCCCTGAGTCTCGAGAACCGCGGTCCGATTCACCGCGAGGTTGAATGCTCGCTGGAGGGCGTGCTGGGATCTCGCGAGCTTCGTGTGCAGTCGTCGCGGCCGGCAGGCGATGCGTGCCGCGCCAGCGTGGCGGGGGACCTGGTGATACTGGAGGGCGAGCGCCAGCCGGGGCTGGCTGCGCTCGCGATAGGCGGTGACGAGGGTACCGTCGCTCGCGTTGCTGCCGATGCGGGAGCTGGCGATGCGGCTTCCGTCCACTCTCTCGTGCGGCGCCTTACGCTTGCGCCCGGCGAGCGGGCCGAAGTCGCGTTTTACCTCACGGCGGCGCCCGAGAGAGACGGCGCAGCCGCCACGCTTCGTGCAATCCGCGCGCGCGGCTGGAGGATGCTCCTCTCGGGCACGCGCGACGCACTGGCACACCTGCAGCAGAGCACGGGTTCCGAAAGCCTCGATCGCCTGGTGAACCGCAACCTGATGTTCGCCTACTTCTACTCCGTTGCCAGGGCACTCGACGATTCGCAGTTCTACCTGGTGCGAAGCCGCGCGCCGTGGTCCCCACACGGAATCACGGTGCGCGACTGGGAGGCGCTCACGTGGACCATCCCGGCCGTACAGCTGTCGGACGGGCCGCTCGCTCGGGAGCTCCTGCTCCGGATGTTCGAGCTGCATGGCTACTGGCCCGGACGCGGCGTGAGCTATGTGGATGGAACGCTCTTCGCGCCCGGATTCACGCTGGAGGGACTGGCGTCTTACGCGCTCGCGCTGGATAGATACATCCGCGATACCGGCGACGATCAGATCGTCGAGGAACCGGTGGTGGCCGAGACGATGTACCTCGTGGCGGAGGACATCGCTGCGCGCAAGCATGCCCGGTTTCCGCTGTACAGCACCGAGATGGACCTGGACGGCAGCATTGCCGCAATGCCGTACACCCTTCACGGGAACGCCGTGATCGCGCACGCCCTGGATATCCTGCGACGGACGCTGGACGAAGAGTACGCTCGACGACTGGAGGACCCGGATGCGGTGCGCGCAGCTGCGATCCGGCACTTCGCGACTGAGTCGGGCGGCGCATCGGTCTTCGGCTCGTCCTCGGATCTCGCCGGGCGAATAGACGAGACGGACTCGCAGGCAGGCTCGCTCTTCTGGCTGCCGGCCTACGAGTTCGTTCCACGTGACGACTCCACCTACAGGCGCACGGCACGTGCGCTCGTGGAACGGGAAGGAAGTGCCGTGGATGCCGGTGATGCGTCTGCGCCGGCGCGGGGCGGCCAGGCGTCCGACCTCGTGCGGCACCTCTCGCTCGCCAGGCAGGTGGGCAAGGTCTTCGGGCCGGATGGCGAACGGGCGCTCGAGTGGCTCCGCCGGGCCCCGATGGACGGTGGAATAGCCGCGGCCATCGTTGACGGGGAGGGAAGGGCGGTGACCGGGCGCGGAGATGCGTCGCTCTCGGGACTTCTCGCGTACACGGTATGGTACGCTGCACACGCGCTGGGCTTCAGGGCCTGAAGGAACGTCTGCAGGCCGCTTGTCGGTCGCGTCCGGTTTGCGTAACTTTTCGGGAGATGCGGGAATAGCTCAGTTGGTAGAGCACAACCTTGCCAAGGTTGGGGTCGCGGGTTCGAGTCCCGTTTCCCGCTCTTGACGGCTGCGGGCGCGATCATTGTTAGTCGCGCGCGCAGCCGTTTTGTTTGTTGGTGCTGCGCCCGGGTGGCGAAATGGTAGACGCGGCGGACTTAAAATCCTCTGCTCGCAAGAGCGTGCGGGTTCGAATCCCGCCCCGGGTACTGGCGACAGCGTCCTGACGGAACGACACAGCCGGCCGATTGCAGGGAGCAATCGGCCGGCTGCGCATGGACCGCTCATGCAAGGTGTCAGAACGGAAGCTCCGCGTCCGGATTCTCCGGCACCGCCTCCGCTTCCATATCGGAATCCGCCTTCGCGCGGGAAGCCGCTCTCTGCGCCTTTCCGGATGCGGAACCGGAGCGCCGCGCTGCGCCGGATTCCGCGGCCGCCCCGGCCCCCACCGTTGCCACTTCCTCGTCCGCAGACCTGGCCGGCCATATCACGCCTTCACAGTTGCGGTCCCTGCACTTGAAGTCAGGCGCCTTGGGATTCCGCTTCGTGAGGCGGTTGTCCCACATCCGTCCGCCGCACACCGGACAATCCGGAGTGTCGTTCGAGCGTAGCGACAGGGTGCCTTCGGCCTCCTCCCTTGCGGCTTCGCCGGATCTTTCGGAAGCCGGCGACTCCGATACGCGAGCCTTGCGACTCCTGCTGCCTGACGCGGCCTTGCGGGCCAGGCGCCGTGCATAGGCAGCGGCCGGGTCCTCCACCGGGCGCGCATAACGACCGTCCCCGTCCATCTCCACCCAGTTCTGCTCGTACGAGTAGAGCTCGTGGCCGATCCCGAAGCGCACTGCTGCACGCTTGAAGGCATCGGTGGACGCGGACTTGTAGTCCCGGCCGAAGCCGACGTCCTCCCGGATCACGCCAAGAATCTGCAGGCGTGCCTTGAATGTGCACGCAGCGGAATCAGGATCGTCACCGCTCGCGATGGGCGGCAACAGCTCGAGCGTCAGGTCCCACTCGCCAGGCACCACCGCGTCCAGGCGCTCGCGCACAGTGTTCGCCTCGATGTAAGCCACGAATCGGGCGAGGTATCGCCCGTCGCGCTGAATGACCTTGCCGTCCTGCCTCCAGCCAATGGCGCTCTCGTCTACGGGTTCGGCCAGCCTCTGCCACACATCCGCCCTGTCGAGTCCCGTGTCATGTCTTGCGATCATCTCTCCTCCAACCGTTTTGTGTCGTCCGTGGGGTCAGGGATTCAGGTGCACGGTCTGTGCTCTCCCGAGGTCCGATGAGCCCCTACCTTCTGCCGCCGAATCGCTTCGCGTCACTGACCGCGCGGCAGTCGCGGCCATGAATGCAGTACCAGCCATAGTGGTCCAGAAAGACCAGGTGTACGGTGGCCACGTCGCCCACGACCTCGTTCACCCTGTAGAGCTCCTCCACGCTCGTGTTCGGTCCGCACTTGGCGACCGGGTCGAGTGCCTTGACCTGCACCTGCCGCTCCGCTGCGCCTGACGAGGCCGGATGCACGCGCCGATTCGTCTTCCTCGAGGTCGTCTTTCTCAGAGCGCCCTTGCGAGGCGCCTGACGTGCCGAGCTGGTTGCACCGCCGGACTCCCTCCCGCGTGCACGAGCGAGAGTGGCGCTTCCCGCCGTGCGCTTCCTGCCAGCGGACTTCCGCGCTGTCTTCGGCGCGGGTCGGGCAGGTGCGGTCTTGCGGACCGATGCGGCCTTCCGAGCGGCGGGCTTCCTGGCCGGCACCTTCCGAGCGGCGGATTTCCTGTCCGGAGCCTTTCGACCGGCGGACTTCCGGGTCGGCGCCTTCCGGGCGGTGGATTTCCTGGCGGGCGCCTTCCTGGCGGCGAGCCTCCTTGCCGGCGTCTCCTTGGAGGCGGGCTTCCTGGTTGCCGGTGCCTTGCGGGAGGCGGGCTTCCTGGTTGCCGGTGCCCTTCGCGCGGCGGGCTTCCTGCCCACCGGCGTCTCGCCGGCAGCCTTCCTGGCGCCGTTGGACCCTGCTCGTTGCCTGGCAGGCCCGGCGCCGCTGGTCTTCGTGGCTCCGCTCGCGGCTCCCTTCCTGCCGCTGTCAGAACGACCAGGCCCACCTCTCGATCCTGCTGACACGCCCGCAGCGCTGCCCCGCCGGGACGAACCTTTCGCCCCGCGTGCGCGGGGTCCGGTTCTCCCAACGCCTGCCTTCGACATCTCTCCGCCGTCCAGTCCTTTCGGTAAATATTCGGTAGTGAATACTAACGGTCGGGAAGGCTCGGTCAACACTTTCGGGAGGCGAATTTCAGGGCGGTTTCGGAGGCTTTCCCTGGGGAGACGCGGCCCGCCTGGCACGTCGGCGAGGGCGCCTGAGGCCACGGCCCGGGAGGGCTCGGTCCAACGAACGCGATGGCCGTCCGCCGGTCCGCAACGGGTGATTTCGGCTTCTGACGCCGAATGGCTGCCCGCTTGCAATCGAACTCCCCCAGCCCTCAAGCCGGAGACTTTGCAATGCAGGGAGCGATGAGTTTCCTCCGTTCGCTGGTCGTGCGCGCGGTAGTGCAGCACCGGCGCTTCTGCGCGGCGTTGGAACTCCACCGGGAGTCTTCCGCAGACCGGAGGCTTCGCGAGCTCTGCGAGCGTTTCTCGTCGCCGATGCACGTTCATCAGCGTGCTCTCGAGGCTTACGGCGAAAGCATCGATTCGGGGGCGGCGACCAGGGCCGCCATTGACGAAGCAGGGATTGACGCCGGTGTCATTCCCGAGCTGGCGGACGTGCGGTCGGCCAGTGACTTCGACCGACTGTCCGGCGATCTGCTGATGTCTCGACAGGCTCTGGACACCTTCATGCTGTTCCGCGACGGCGCCCGCATACTGGGCGACACGGAACTCGAGCGAACGGGCGACCTGGGAGCTCGCGAGCATTCGGCGTTCGCCCGTGCGGCCAGTCGGCTCCTGCTTCGCATGTTCGTGGAGAAGGTGGACGGCGCGATGACGCTTGCTGCCGATGAAGCGCAGCCGGATCGATCGGAGGCTGCTGAATCCGGACCGTGAGCACGCGGTCGGGAGGTGCGCCCGATTCGCGCTTGGCGGGCGATACGATCCCGATCAGTGTCGGGTCGAGCGCTACCCGCGTATCTTGCTGGCGGTATGCCAGTTCTCGAATCTCACACCGCACCGCACCGGTTACGTGTACCCGGTGACAAGAGCATCTCGCATCGGGCGCTGATTCTCGCAGCACTCGCCGACGGCGACGGCAGGGTATATGGAATCCTGGATTCGGCGGACGTGCGAGCGACCGCCAATGCGCTCCGGGCTCTGGGGGCGGAGGTGCACGAGCATCCGGATTTCTGGCTGGTGAAGGGTGTCTCGCTGCGAGGTCTTCGGTCGCCAGGCAGCCCTGTTGACTGCGGCAACAGCGGCACGAGCGCGCGGTTGCTCGCGGGCGTGATCGCGGGAGCCGGGACGCGGGCAACGCTCGTGGGGGACGCGAGTCTCTCGCGCCGCCCCATGCGTCGGGTGGTCGCGCCGCTCACGGCAATGGGCGCGAGGATAGGCGTGACGAGTGAAGGCACGCTTCCGATGGAGCTTTTCGGCGGGGCGCTGCACGAGACAGAGTGGCAGTCGGAGGTGGCCTCCGCCCAGGTGAAGAGTGCCATCCTCCTTGCAGCCCTCGTTGCTGGCGTGCCGGCGGCTGTCCGCGAGCCGCAGCTCTCGCGGGATCATACCGAGCGGATGCTTGCCTCACGAGGCGTGCCCGTCTCGTCGCAGGACGGTCTCGTCAGGCTCGCCCCGGTTGCATCGCTGCCGGCCACCGACGTATGGGTCCCGGCGGACCCTTCCTCGGCCGCGTTCCCGGCGGCATTCGCAGCGGCTGGCGGTGCAGGGGCGGCAGGCGTGGAGCTGCCTGACGTATGCGTGTCGCCGGCGCGGGCCGGCTTCCTGGCTGCACTCGGCAGGATGGGCGCGTCAATCTCGCTCGTAGAGCAGCAGGGCTGGGAAGAGCCCGTGGCGACCGTGGTCGTGAGGCCCTCGACGCTTCGCGGGATCACCATCGAGCCGTCCGAGGTGCCGGGCGTCATTGACGAACTGCCGGTACTCGCATGCCTCGCCGCGCTGGCCGAGGGCGAAACGCGGATACTTGGGGCCGGGGAGCTGCGCGTGAAGGAGAGCGACAGGATCGCCACGCTGGTATCGGGGCTGAACGGCATTGGCGCCTCGGCCGAGGAACTGCCTGATGGCCTGGTTGTGCGCGGCGTGAGGCGTCCGCTTGCAGGCAGCGTCCGGACTCACGGGGACCATCGAATGGCGATGGCTTTTGGCGTACTCGGTGCCCTGCCGGGCAACGAGGTGGTGCTGGACGATCCGGACTGCGTGACCGTGAGCTATCCGGGTTTCTGGTCCGACCTGGCGAGCCTCACGCGATGACGCAACCGCGGAAGCATCAGGTCATAGCCATTGACGGTCCTGCCGCGAGCGGGAAGTCGAGCACGGCCCAGTGGGTTGCGCAGGAACTCGGCTATCGCCACGTGGACTCCGGCGCCCTGTACCGGGGCGTCACGGCCGCCAGGCTCGACCTCGGCGGCTCGCCGGACGAGTGGTCCGACGACTCCCTGCTCGAGGCCGCTGCGAGGGTGAGCCTGGTTCCACGCGAGCATTCGTTTCGCGTGCTCATTGACGGCGATGAAGCAGAGGAGCGCATCAGGGACGAGGCCGTTACGCGAGCGGTGTCGGCCGTTGCCACGCGACCGCGCGTACGCGACTGGGTGAACGCTCGCGTGAGGGAGATCGCCGATGGAATGTCGGTGGTGGTGGATGGTCGCGACATCGGCACGGCGGTGTTCCCCGACGCTCAGATGAAGATCTTCCTGGTGGCCGATCCGTGGGAGCGAGCTCGACGTCGCCTGCTGCAGAGGCTGGAGCGTCGCCCGCTGGACGAGGAGATTGCCGAGGAGACGGAACGACTGGTGCAGCGGGATGCCCGGGATGCCACGCAGACTGTGCAGGCACGGGATGCGGTGCTGGTGGATACGACGTACCTGACTCAGCGGGAGCAGGTGGAGCGGATCGTGGCGCTGGCCCGTGCGGCTGCCCGAATTGATGATCCTGCGAGCGACGAACAGGCAGGTGTCCCTGCCGGTTGACGCCCCTTTCGCTAGCACGTAGATTGCAGGGCTTGCAAGAGGTATCGCCGGACGGCCGACCAATCGGGGGCTGGCCGGCTTTAATCGTCTCTCACCCTTCAGGACTCGTTGCGGCGAGAATAAATCCGCGCTTGGGAGAACATCCTTCGGTATGACCGAACTCGTACAGGAAAACGTCACAACCGGCGTGGACGACGCCAGCGAAGCCGCCCAGCTCACGCCCAGGCAGAAGCGCGACCTCCAGCGGTCGCAGCTGCGTCCGCTCGCCAACCGCCGCCCCGAGCTCTATGAGGAGGACGAATACTCGTCCGAAGAGTTCGAGGCGATGATAGAGATGTACCAGGGGACGATGGCCTCCATCGAGGAGGGCGAAATCGTCTCCGCGAAGGTCATGGAAGTCCGCGAGAACATGGTGGTCCTCGACATCGGCTTCAAGTCGGAGGGCACCGTACCGCTCGAGGAGTTCAAGGACATGCCGGACCTCAAGGTTGGTGACGAGGTCGAGGTCCTTCTCGAGCATCTCGAAGACCAGGAAGGCTCGGTCGTCCTCTCCAAGAAGAAGGCCGACTTCATGCGCGTGTGGGAGCGCATCCGTGTCGCCTACGAGAACGACGAGCCCGTCGAGGGCACGCTCGTCAAGAAGATCAAGGGCGGTGTGGTCGTGGACCTCATGGGCGTGGACGCGTTCCTCCCGGGTTCGCAGATCGCGCTTCGCCGCGTTCCGAACATCGACGAGCTGCTGGGCCAGAAGTACGAGTTCAAGATCATCAAGCTCAACAAGCGCCGCCGCAACATCGTTGTGTCGCGCCGCGTGATCCTGGAGACCGAGCGCGCCGGCAAGCGCGAGAAGCTCATGAAGGAGCTTGCCAAGGATCAGGTGCGGAAGGGCGTCGTGAAGAACATCACGGACTTCGGCGCCTTCATCGACCTCGGCGGCGTGGACGGACTCCTCCACATCACCGACATGTCGTGGGGCCGCATCTCGCATCCGAGCGAGATGGTGCAGATCGGACAGGAGCTCGAGGTCAAGGTTCTGGACATTGACTGGGATCGCGAGCGCATCTCGCTCGGCCTCAAGCAGCTCCAGCCGTATCCGTGGAAGGACGTCGCGGAGCGCTTCCCGGTGGGTACGCGCGTCACCGGCAAGGTCGTGTCCATCACGAACTACGGTGCGTTCATCGAGCTGCAGCCGGGCATCGAAGGCCTGGTGCACATCAGCGAGATGAGCTGGACGCGCAACGTGAGGCACCCCTCCAAGCTCGTGTCCATCGGCGAGACGATCGAGGCAGTGGTGCTCAAGGTGGATCCGGAGGAGGAGAAGATCTCGCTCGGCATGAAGCAGACCGAGCAGGATCCATGGATGGTGCTCCCCCTCAAGTACCCCGTGGGTACGCGGATCAGCGGCAAGGTCCGCAACCTCACGAGCTTCGGCGCGTTCGTTGAGATCGAGCCCGGCATAGACGGCCTCATCCACATCTCCGACATGTCCTGGACCAAGCGCGTTCAGCACCCGTCGGAGGTTGTGAAGAAGGGCGATACGGTGGACGTGGTCATCCTCAACATCGACGCGGAGAACAAGCGCATCAGCCTCGGCCTCAAGCAGGCCGAGGAGGATCCGTGGCTCCGTATCGGCGAGACCTACCCGGTCGGCATGGACGTGGAGGGTGCCACCATCGTTCGCCTGATGGACAAGGGCGTGGTGGTGGACATGGGCAACGACATCGAAGGCTTCGTTCCCGTGAGCCAGTTGGCGGTTGCCGGTGAGATCACCAACAACCCCGCGGACGTTGCGTGGGAGGGAATGCGTCTGGATGTGCGCGTGATGGAGGTGGATCCGATCCACCGCCGCATCGTGCTCTCCGTGACGAACATCCCAGAGGACCAGCCTCCTCGCCCGGAGGGTGGCTCCACGGTGATCATGAGCGACGAGGAAGATCATATGAGTGCGGATGGCGGCGCCCAGGCTTCTGCCGAGGCTCCGGCGCCCGAGGCTCAGGAGACGGACGCAGAGTCGCAGGACGACGCGAGCGCCTGATCCCTCCCGCGTTATGCATGCGGCCCCCGGTTCCAGATGGAACCGGGGGCCGCATGCTTTTCCCGGCTGGGAGTGAAGCCCACGCGGTACTCCGCACCGTCACCGGATTGCAGCCCTGCCGCTGTGGAGGCTAGCTTGCCGCCATGTCAATGGCCGAGAAGCTGGCGCTGCTTGAGCGCCGCCGCGCCGAGTCCGAGCTCGGTGGAGGGGCGGAGCGTCTCGCTGCACAGCACGCAAAGGGGAAGCTGTCCGCCAGGGAGCGCCTGGACGTCCTGCTGGACGAGGGAAGCTTCGTGGAGATCGATCGCTTCGTTACCGCGCGCAGCGTGGAGAACGGAGGCGACCCGATTTATGGCGACGGTGTCGTCACCGGATACGGGCGAGTGAACGGACGTCTGGTATACGTCTTCTCGCAGGATTTCACCGTGTTCGGCGGGTCCCTGTCGGAGGCGCACGCCGCGAGGATCTGCAAGGTGATGGACCTGGCCGTGCGGAATGGTGCGCCGGTGATCGGCCTCAACGACTCGGGCGGCGCGCGCATCCAGGAAGGTGTGGTGTCCCTCGGCGGCTATGCCGACATCTTCCTGCGCAACACGCTCGCGTCCGGGGTCGTGCCGCAGATCTCCGCGATCCTGGGCCCCTGTGCAGGCGGCGCCGTGTACTCACCGGCGATCACCGACTTCATCTACATGGTTCGCGGAACGTCGTACATGTTCGTCACCGGCCCCAACGTGGTGAAGACTGTGACGCACGAGGACGTGACCATGGAGGAGCTCGGCGGCGCCGATACGCACGCGAGCACTTCGGGCGTGGCGCACTTCACGCACGACTCGGAAGTGGAGTGCCTTACGGCAATCCGCGACCTGTTCCGTTACATCCCGTCGAACAACCTGGATGACCCGCCGCGCGGCGCAGGCACGGATCCCCGTGATCGTCGCGACGAGGAGATGCTGGACATCGTTCCGGACAATCCTAACAAGCCTTACGACATGCACGACGTGATCCGTCGTGTGGTGGACGACGGGGAGTTCTACGAGGTGCAGCCGAACTACGCCGCGAACATCATCTGCGGATTCGCGCACCTTGGCGGCTACAGTGTTGGCGTGGTTGCCAACCAGCCGGCGGTCCTGGCGGGAGTTCTGGACATCGGTGCGTCGGTGAAGGCCGCGCGCTTCATCCGCTTCTGCGATGCGTTCAACATTCCAATCGTGACACTCGAAGACGTTCCGGGATTCCTTCCGGGCGTGGGCCAGGAGCACGGCGGGATCATCAAGCACGGCGCGAAGCTGCTGTACGCGTACTGCGAGGCCACCGTGCCGAAGCTCACCGTCATAACGCGCAAGGCGTACGGCGGGGCCTACGACGTGATGAGCTCGAAGCACATACGCGGCGACTACAACGTGGCATGGCCCACGGCGGAGATCGCCGTGATGGGCCCTAAGGGTGCGGTTGAGATCCTGTACCGAAAGGAGATCGCGGCGTCGGACGATCCCGCTGCCGCGACGGATGCGCGCATCGAGGAGTACCGCGAGCGTTTCGCACACCCGTACATCGCTGCCGGACGCGGGTACCTGGACGACGTGATAGACCCCCGCGAAACCCGGCCGCGCCTCATCAGCGCGCTCGACACGCTTCAGGGCAAGCGGGACAGCAACCCGCCCAGGAAGCACGGGACGATGCCGCTGTGACGAAGGCCTTCTCCTCCGTTCTCGTCGCCAACCGCGGCGAGATTGCGCTGCGCATCGTGCGGGCATGTCGAGAGCTGGGTGTCGAGTCGGTGGCGGTGTACAGCGACGCGGACGCGGGCGCCCCGCACGTTCGTGCCGCTGACAGGGCCGTGCACATCGGCGCATCGCCATCGTCGGAGAGCTACCTGGCTGGCGAACGGATAGTCGAGGCGGCCCTCGCGTCAGGCGCCGAGGCGATCCACCCGGGTTACGGCTTTCTTGCGGAGCGCGCGTGGTTCGCGCGTGCGGTACGCGACGCCGGCCTGGTGTGGATCGGACCGTCTGCCGAGGCGATCGAGAGCATGGGCAGCAAGACCGCGGCCCGTGCGCTGGTGACGTCTGCCGGCGTTCCAGTGGTGCCGGGAACACAGGATGCGCTGCGCGATGCCGAGGAGGCAGCCGCCATAGCGGAGGGGTTCGGCTATCCGGTGCTTCTGAAGGCGGCCGCGGGCGGGGGCGGGAAGGGCATGCGTGTCGTGCGGCAGGCGGCCGAGCTTCCCGGTGCGCTGGAGGCGGCGCGTCGTGAGGCACGGGCCGCCTTCGGAGACGACGCGGTGTACGTGGAGAAGTACATAGAGGGGCCGAGGCACGTGGAGGTGCAGGTGCTTGCAGACCGCCACGGCAATGTGCTCCACCTGGGCGAGCGGGAGTGCTCCATCCAGCGTCGCCACCAGAAGATGATCGAGGAGGCGCCCAGCGTTGCCGTGGATGCCGCCCTGCGTGGGCGGATGGGAGAGACTGCCGTGGCCGCCGCACGAGCGGTGGGCTACGAGAACGCTGGCACGTGCGAGTTCCTGCTCGACCGGGACGGGAACTTCTACTTCCTGGAGATGAACACGCGCATCCAGGTGGAGCATCCCGTTACCGAGCTGGTGACGGGAATCGACCTGGTGCAGTGGCAGCTGCGCGTGGCCGCAGGCGACACGCTCCCGTTTCGGCAGGAGGATATCGTCCCGCGCGGCTGGGCGATAGAGTGCCGCATAACGAGTGAGGACCCGGCCAACGGATTCCTGCCCTCCACGGGTCGCATAGAGTACCTGCATGTCCCCGGAGGACCGGGTGTACGGTGGGACGGCGGTATTGATGCTGGAAGCGAGATCGGCCTCTTCTACGACCCGATGCTCGCCAAGCTGATAGTGCATGGAAGCTCGCGGGACGAGGCCGTTGCGCGCATGCGCCGCGCCCTGCATGAGCTCGTGATCTCGGGCGTGGAGACGTCCCGAGACTTCCATCTTCGAGTGATGGAGCATCCCGACTACCGGTCGGGGAAGGTGTCCATTCAGTGGCTGGAGCAGAACCTGGATTCTCTGACGGCGGTGTCGCCGCCTGACGAGCAGGTCCGCATTGCTGCCATTGTCGCTGCGCTCCTGGCCGATGCCGACCGGGCACGCGCGGCGAGCGGAGTGTCTTCAGTCGACGGCGGTGCCGGCGCGCCCGGTGCTGCGGGAAGTGCCGCGAACGTACCGGCCGAGGAGAACCCGGCGTGGCGCCGCGCAGCACGCCTGGAGGCGCTGCGGCCGTGAGCCGGGATCGCGGTTCGTCCCGCAGTTCGCGGGCGGCTGGTGGCGACCGCGGCGGTGATGCGGCCTCGACGGCGGAGACTCGAGAGCTGGCGGTGACCGTTGACTCCATCGCGGCGGGCGGGGACGGGGTTGCTCGTGCCGACGGCCTCGTGGTTTTCCTGCCGCGGACAGCGCCTGGAGACTCCGGCGTTGCGCAGGCGACCGTCGGTCGTTCGTTCGCGCGCGGCCGCCTCACGACACTCGAAAGGGCGTCCCCTTTTCGAATCGATCCGCCGTGTCCGCACTATGTGCAGGACGATTGCGGCGGATGTCAGCTCCAGCACATGGAGTACGTCGCGCAGCTCGAGGCCAAGCGGCGGATCGTGGAAGACGCGTTCGTGCGGATCGGCCGGACGGTGGTGGAGGTGCCGCCGGTGGAGCCGAGTCCGGAGCAGTGGCGCTATCGGGCGAAGCTCACGCTTGCGCTCAGGAGGCGTACTCCGGGCGAGCCGGTGCCTGACGACGGCATCGCCCCGCCCGGTTCCCGGTGGATCGCAGGGCTGCGCCCTTTCGACGACCCCGCAAAGGTCTTCCCGCTCCGGGATTGCCTGATCTCGAGCGAGAGGCTCCTGGACACATGGCGTTCGGTGCTCCGGGTCGGTGACCTGCTGCCCGACGCGCCGGCGCTGCGCGTGGCCGCGCGCCTCACGAGCGAGGGCGCTGCCCTCGTGGTGCAGGGTGGCGAAGACTGGGGCACGGCAGAGGACTTCGCTTCCGCCGTGGAGAATGTCAGCGAGCTCTGGTGGGCGGGCGACACCGGGGATCCGGTGCTCCTCCGCGGCAAGCCGGCAGACGTGGTCGCAGAGCTGCCCGGCGACTCCCTGGACGTGGAGCCGGGCGCGTCCTTCGTGCAGGTGAATCCGGAGGTGGCGGAGGCCGTGCGCTCTTACGTGCTGCAGCTCGCCATGGCGAAGGCACCTCGCACTGCAGTGGATGCGTACTCCGGCACCGGTGCCTACGCGAGCAGGCTTGCCGCCTCCGGGGTGCGAGTCACCGCCATAGAGCGCGATCCCGCAGCTGCGGCGTTCGCGTCCCGCACCCTGCCGCCTCCGTCGCTGTCGGTTGCTGCCTCGGTGGAGCGCGCGCTCCCGGATGCACTCCCGGCAGATCTGGTGATCGTGAATCCGCCTCGCGGCGGCCTGCACGCCCGGGTAGCGGAGTTCCTCGCGGCCGGCGGTGAGCGTCCTTCGCACCTCATCTATGTCAGCTGCAATCCCGCCACGCTGGCGCGGGACGTTGCCCGCCTCGCCGGCTGGCAGGTGGACTCCGTTCGCGCATTCGACATGTTCCCCCAGACCGCGCATGTGGAGGTGGTCTGCGAGCTCGTTCGGGAGGAGTGATGAAGTATCTGGTGGAGCTGAACGGTCGCCGGGTGGAGGTGGAGCTGGTGGGCGGAGCCGTGCTGGTGGACGGCGAGCGGTTGGACGCCTCTCTCCGGGAAGTACCCGGAACGCCCATGCACCTGCTCGCCCTTGGTGATGAGATTCATGCTGCCGTGGCACGGCGCACCGGCGGCAGAGGTCGCTACTCCATCTCGGTAGGCGGCTGGAAGTTCGACGTGGAGGCGCTCGACGAGCGCCGGCGAGCCATCCAGGACATGGCGCGGGAAGCGGCGGCTGCGGCTGGTCCGGTGCCCCTCGTGGCGCCGATGCCCGGCATGATAGTGCGCGTGAACGTGGAGGTCGGCGCAATCGTGGAGGCGGGGCAGGGCCTCGTGGTCATGGAGGCGATGAAGATGGAGAACGAGCTTCGCGCCACGTCGCCGGGGACAGTGGCGCGGGTGCTGGTCCAGGCCGGGCAGGCAGTGGAGAAGGGGTCCGCGCTGGTGGAGTTCGAGGGATAGGGCTCCGTTGACATCGCACGAAATTCTGCGTAACCTTCATTTCTGTCCAAAAACTGCCTTGAATGGCGGCCGAGACCCGGGTTGCAACCCGCACCGGTGAGGCGATAGACAAACCGCTCTGCGTTTAATGAAGACCTTCTCCGCAACGCCCGGCGACATCACCCATACGTGGTATGTGGTGGACGCCGACGGCATGGTGCTGGGACGACTCGCCGCTGAAATAGCGAAGATTCTCCGCGGCAAGCACAAGCCCATCTTCACCCCCCACATGGACACCGGTGACAACGTCATCGTCATCAACGCCGAAAAGGTGAAGGTGACGGGACGCAAGGCGGACCAGAAGCAGTACTTCCGTCACACCGGCTACATGGGTCACGAGCGCTTCACTCCCTTCCGCACCATGCTCGAGAAGCACCCCGAGCGCGTCATCGAGAAGGCCGTGTACGGCATGCTCCCCAAGACCAGCCTCGCCCGCCAGACGCTGCGCCGCAAGCTGCGCGTCTACGCCGGCTCCGAGCACCCGCACGCTGCTCAGCAGCCGCAGCCCTTGACCTTCAGCTCCCTCGAGGCCAGGTAATGGCGGACTCCAAGACTCTCCACGCCGTCGGCCGCCGCAAGGAGGCCGTTTGCCGCGTCTATCTCCGCCCTGGGTCGGGCAAGTGGGAAGTCAACGGGCGCACGCTCGGTGACTACTTCCCGCGTCCCGCTCTCGTGTCCATGATCCAGCAGCCCTTCGCGGCCACCGACACGCTCGGCAGCTACGACGTGAAGGCGAACCTGGTTGGCGGCGGAGCTTCCGGCCAGGCCGGAGCACTGCGTCTGGCAATCGCTCGCGCACTCGTCTCCGGTGACGAGTCGCTTCGTATAAAGCTCCGCGAACTCGGCCTCCTCACGCGGGATGCCCGGGCCGTCGAGCGCAAGAAGCCGGGTCGTCCGAAGGCCCGCAAGCGCTTCCAGTTCTCGAAGCGCTAGTTCGGATTCGAGCCTCGGCACGGATGCAGAAAGTCACGCCATACGCGTGATGACTGCCGATCCGCGCCGAGGCCCGGCCGAAATCTCACACGCTTCCCTAGTCATCGTCCGGGTCCGGCCTCGCCGGCGGGCATGGCAGTGAAGGAAGCGGAGGATCCAAACCCACTCTGTATCAAGTCATGACCCTACCCGCAATCGAGGATCTCCTCAAGGCAGGGGTACACTTCGGGCACCAGACCCGTCGCTGGAACCCCAAGATGCGCCGCTTCATTTTCGCGGAGCGCAACGGGATCCACATCATTGACCTGCAGAAGACGCTTCGTCAGGTCGAAGCCGCGCAGCAGCTCGTCCGTGAAGTGGTCCTTCGGGGCGAGCAGGTGCTGTTCGTATGCACCAAGCGCCAGGTCGCTGCGATCGTTCGTGAAGAGGCGGAGCGCGCAGGCGCGCTGCACGTGACCGAGCGCTGGCTCGGCGGACTCCTCACCAACTTCGGCACCGTCAAGAAGCAGCTCCGCAAGATGAAGGAACTCGCAGCCGGCTCCGAGGAGGGCGGCGAGTTCTCCAACTACACCAAGAAGGAGCAGCTCCTCCTGTCGCGCGAGCGAGAGAAGCTGGAGAAGAACCTCTCCGGACTCCGCAACATGTCGCGCCTGCCCGGACTGCTGTTCGTGGTGGATTCCAAGAAGGAGCGCATCGCGGTCAACGAGGCCAACAAGCTCGGCATCCCGATTGTCGCGATCACCGATACGAACGCGGATCCGGATCTCATCACCGTTCCGATCGCGGGCAATGACGACGCGATTCGCTCGGTGGAGCTGATCACGCGCGCCATCGCAGATACCATCGTCGAGGCTCGTCGTGAGGCGCCCGTCCGTGAGGAGCCGGAAGAGGTCGAGTCCTACACCTACAGCTCCGACCGCGGCGCTGAGCCAGAAGCGGCAGACGACAGTCGCCGTCGCCGTCGCCCGCGCCGTCGCCGCGCCCGTCCCGAGGCAGTGGCCGCGCAGCTCAAGGGAACGGAGGGCGCCGCTGGCCAGGAAGGCACCGCCGCACCTGCGCCTGCTGCCGAGTCCGCGACCCCGGCTCCTGCCGCCGCACCCGCGGCTCCGGAGTCGCCCGCTTCCAGCGAGGCCGGCCAGGGCGAAGGCGCGTGAACCGGATTCGGCGCCCTGTTCGCCGAGTCTCGGAAATCTGCCGGTGGGTAGTGTCCCACCGCTCCAACGCGTACACTTGTCAACGCCGCCGGCCACCACCGGCGGCGTTTCCATGAAACGAGGATTCAGCGAATGTCTGCTACAACATTCACCGCAAAGGACGTTCAGGAGCTCCGCCGTCGCACCGGCGCCGGAATGATGGACTGCAAGAAGGCCCTCGAGGCCAACGGCGGCGACGTGGAGAAGGCTGTCGAGTACCTTCGCAAGAAGGGAATCGCCAAGGCCGAGAGCCGCACCGGTCGCGCTACTTCGGAGGGGCTCGTGGGCAGCTACATCCACCACAACGGCAAGCTGGGCGTCCTTGTGGAGTTGAACTGCGAGACGGACTTCGTTGCCCGCACCGACGATTTCCAGCAGCTCGTCCGCACTATCGCCGAGCATGTGGCCGCAGCCGCGCCGCTGGGCGTGGACAAGGATTCCATCCCCGCCGAGGCGGTGGAGAAGGAGCGTCGCATTGCCGAGGAGCAGGCGAGTCAGAGCGGAAAGCCGGACGCGATCGTCCAGAAGATGGTCGAGGGCAAGGTCGAGTCCTTCTACAAGGAAGTCGCGCTCCTGTCGCAGCCCTGGGTTCGTGAGCCCAAGAAGACGATAGCTGACCTCATCAAGGAAGCATCGGCCAAGCTGGGCGAGAACATCCAGGTTCGCCGCTTCGTCCGCTTCCAGCTCGGCGAGTAAGGCGCTGGTGGCGGAGCTAGCCTACAGGCGCGTCCTGCTGAAGCTGTCCGGCGAGGCGCTGGCCGGCGACAAGGGTTTTGGTCTCGACTTCGAGACCATCACCCGTCTCGCCGACGAGATCAAGAACGTGGTCGGCATGGGAGCCGAGGTCGGGATCGTGATCGGTGGCGGCAACATCGTTCGCGGCTCCCAGATCTCCAAGCTCGGCATGGATCGCGTGTCTGCGGACTACATGGGCATGCTCGGCACGGTGATCAATGCCCTGGCGCTGCAGGACGTTCTGGAGCGCGCCGGAGTGGACACGCGGGCCATGACGGCCATCAGGATGGAGGAACTCGCCGAGCCCTACATCCGCCGAAGGGCACTGCGCCACTTCGAGAAGGGCCGTACGGTGATCTTTGCGGCAGGCACCGGTAATCCGTACTTTAGCACGGATACGGCTGCGGTCCTTCGCGCGATCCAGATGAAGGCGCAGCTCATCATCAAGGCTACCAGCGTTGACGGAGTCTATTCGGCGGATCCGCGCAAGGATCCGTCGGCAACGCTGTACGAGAGCATCACCTACCGGGACGCGATCGTGAAGGAGCTGGCGGTGATGGACCAGACCGCGATGACGCTGTGCAAGGAGAATCAGCTGCCGCTGATAGTCCTCAACATAAACCAGCCCGGGGCCATAGCCCGCGCAATCGGTGGTGAGCGCGTGGGCACCCTCGTGCAGTGATTCCACAGCCATGAGTTCCACTTCCCAGATCTTGAAGGACGCGCGCACCGCAATGGAGAAGGCGGTGGAAAACTCCCGTCGCGAGTTCTCCGGAATTCGCACGGGCAAGGCCAGCGCGCAGCTCCTGGATACGGTTCGTGTGGAGATGTACGGCCAGATGATGCCGCTGAACCAGGTCGCGTCCATAAGTTCGCCCGAGCCGCGCCTGCTGATCGTGACGCCTTTCGACAAGGGCCAGGCGAAGGCGGTGGAGAAGGCAATACGCGAGTCGGACCTGGGGCTCGAGCCTTCCAACCAGGGACACCTGATCCGCGTGCCGATTCCCCCGATGAACGAGGAGCGTCGCCGCGACATGGTGAAGCTCGTTCACAAGCTCGCGGAGGATGGTCGCGTTGCCGTGAGGCACGCGCGCACCGATGGACGCGACCGGCTCAAGAAGCTGGATGGCGTATCCGAAGACGAGATCAAGCGGGCCGAGAAGGACCTGCAGAAGGTGCACGACGACTTCATTGCTCGCCTGGAGGAACTCGTGAAGGGCAAGGAAGCCGAGATCATGGAAGTCTGAACCCATGGCCGAGGATTCAGTCGCCACCGAGTTGCTGGCGCGGATCCGTGTGCACGGCCACCTGCCGCGCCACGTCGCGATCATCATGGACGGCAACGGACGCTGGGCGCGGGAGCGCTTTCTCCCGCGACCGGTTGGCCATCGTTCGGGGATGAAGGCCGTGCGGGAGGTGGTGGAGGGTTCTGTGCAGGCCGGCGTCGAGGTCCTGTCTCTCTTTGCCTTCTCCCAGGAGAACTGGAACCGGCCGGAGAGCGAGGTTTCCGCGCTCATGTCCCTGCTGGAGGAGTACGTCTCGCGTGAGGCAGAGGAGCTCCACTCGCAGGGCGTCCGCGTTCAGGTGCTGGGTGACCTCACCCGCCTCACGCCCGCAGCGGCGAGGGCCGTGGATCACGTGGTGACGCTCACGGCCGACAACGAGCTCCTGCTGCTCAACCTGTTCATCTCGTACGGCAGCCGGGCCGAGATGGCTCGTGCAGCGCGCAGGATCGCGGAGCAGGTGGCCGCCGGAACGCTCGCTCCGGAGGACGTGGACGAGCGCAGGTTCGAGTCGGAACTGTACACGCACGGAATCCCGGACCCCGACCTGCTCATCCGCACGTCCGGCGAGCTGCGAATCTCGAACTTCCTGCTGTGGCAGCTCGCGTACACCGAGCTCCATATCTCCCCGGTGCTGTGGCCCGACTTCACGCGCCGCGAACTCTTCACTGCAATAGTGGACTACCAGAACCGTGAGCGCAGGTTCGGGCGCGTGACCGCCTGACGCGTCGCGCCACCCTTTCTCGTCTCGCGTGTCTGAACTGACTCTCAGGGTGCTGTTCGCCGCAGTCGCGGCGCCCCTAACGATACTCGCCATCTACCTCGGCGATGCGTGGCTGGCGTCGCTGCTGGGCATCGCGGCCGCACTCGGCAGCTGGGAACTGTTCAGGATGGCCGCCCACACCGGCGTCAGGCCGCTGGTCGGCCCGGGCATCGCCGTCGCAGCCGCCGTACCTCTGCTCGTGCACGCGCACTTCCTGCGCGTGATGGTAATCCCGCTCAGCGGCATGGCCCTCGTTATGCTCGCTCTTCTGGCCCTCGCGATCTGGTCTCGCGGGGTTGACGGGCGCCCGCTCGCCGCAACGGCGATAACCGTGTTCGGCATCCTGTACATCGGGGGGATGTTGAGCTTTGCGTACGGCCTGCGCTATCACCGCTTCACGATCAATGCGATCGGCGGAACGGCTCTCGTGCTGCTGCCGCTGCTCCTTACGTGGGCTTCCGATACCGGTGCGTATTTCGTTGGGCGTGCGTTCGGGCGGAGGAAGCTGATTCCGTCCGTCAGTCCCGGAAAGACAGTGGAGGGTGCGCTGGGAGGACTCCTGTTCACGATGCTCGCGGCCTGGCTGCTCGGACGATACGCACTCCCGGAGGTGGCGCGTCTCGGCATGACGCACGCTGCGGCACTCACGTTCGGCGCGCTCATCAGTGTGGCAGCGCAGGCAGGCGACCTGGCGGAGTCCCTTCTGAAGCGGGAGGCAGGGGTCAAGGACAGTTCGAGGATCATACCCGGTCACGGCGGTGTACTCGATCGTGTTGACAGCCTTCTCTTCACGCTGCCCCTGGGGTACTTCCTGATAGAGCTCGTGATGGTTCCCGCAATCCGATGAGCAGTCCGGTGACCGACGCAAGGTCAGGAGTCCGCGGGGCTCGTGAGGCAGGGTCCGACGGCCCTGAACGGCGCGGGGTGGCGCTTCTGGGCTCCACCGGCTCCATCGGCACCACTGCCCTTCGCGTTCTGGATCGGCAGCGGGAGCGGTTCGCCGTGGTGGCGCTCACTGCATTCAGCAACGAGGCGTTGCTGCGCGAGCAGGCCGAGCGTTTCCGTCCCGCCTTCGTGGGCATGGTGCGCGACAGTTCCAACGGGGACTGGCGAAGTGGAACGGAATGCCTCACTGAGGCGGCCTCCCTCGCCGAGGCTGACATCGTGCTCAACGCGGTGGTGGGGGCGGCCGGGCTCGACGCCACTCTCGCGGCGCTGCGTCGCGGCAAGAGAGTGGCACTCGCCAACAAGGAGACTCTCGTCGTTGGCGGTGAGCTGGTGATGGACGCGGCGCGTCAGGGCGGCGGCGAACTGGTACCGGTGGACTCGGAGCACTCGGCGATCCTGCAGTGCCTTGCCGGGCGCCCGATCGGCGAAGTGCGTCGCCTCGTGCTTACCGCGTCAGGCGGTCCGTTCAGGACCTGGACAGGCGAACGGATCCAGCGAGCGACTCTTGCGGACGCCCTGCAGCACCCCACCTGGCAGATGGGACGCAAGATCACGGTTGACAGCGCCACGCTGGCGAACAAGGCGCTGGAGGTGATCGAGGCGCACTACCTCTTCGGCCTGCCTTACGACCGCATAGATGTCGTGGTGCATCCGCAGAGCGTCGTGCATTCGTTCGTCGAGTTCGTGGACGGCAGCGTGCTGGCGCAGATGGGCGTGCCGAGCATGGAGCTGCCGGTGCTGTACGCCCTGACGCACCCGGAACGGCTGCCCGATACAGGCGTTCCTCCGTTCGACCCGGTTGAACTTTCTCCGCTTACGTTCGAGCCGGTACGGTATGCGGACTTCCCGATGCTGTCGCTTGGAATGAATGCCGGTCGCAGCGGTGGAGCTGCGCCTGCGGTCTTCAACGCTGCCAACGAGGCGGCCGTCGCGCTCTTCCTCCAGGGAGCCATCTCCTTCGGCGACATTCCCAGGGCTGTGGATCATGCCCTCGGGAGGCTGGGTGGCTCCCGCGCCGAATCACGTGACATGCTGCTCGCCGCGGATGCGGAAGCTCGCCGTGTCGTAACCGAGCTATTCAACCAATGCTAGCCTGGCTTGCACCTGTCCTCGTGTTCGGGCTCGTGATTTTCGTCCACGAGCTGGGGCACTTCCTCGCCGCGAAGGCGGTGGGCGTGTACGCGCCGCGCTTCTCGATCGGCTTCGGCCCCGCGCTCTGGAAGCGGCGGTGGGGAGAGACCGAGTACGTGCTGGCTGCGCTCCCCCTTGGCGGCTACGTGCGCATGGCCTCACGCGAAGACGAGACCATGGCGCTCATCGAGGGCGGCGGGGAGAAGGCGCCTGACGACGGCGAGGACCCGTCCACCGTCGGCGGCAGTGGTTCGGCGCGCATTGGCGAGGAGCACATGTCGGAAGGGATGCGCCCGGAGGACTGGGATCCCGAGGCCATGGTTCCGTTCGGACCCCGGCCCGTTCCCGAGGAGCGCTACTTCGAATCCCGTTCGCTGCCAGCGCGTCTCCTGATCCTCATCGCCGGCGTCGCGATGAACGTGGCACTCGGACTCGTGGTGTTCTCCGGCACGTATGCCTGGTACGGAGCGCCGTACCGGCCCGCAGTGATAGATTCGGTGCTGGCCGACATGCCTGCGGCGCGTGCGGGCCTGCAGAAGGGCGACAGCGTGCTGCGGGTGGACGGGTTGCCGGTACGCACGTTCGAGGACCTGGTGAACGCAGTGGGCCCCGCTGCGGGCAGGGAGATTACCCTCGACGTAATCCGGGATGGGACCGAAGTCGCTATTCGGGTGGCCCCCGAGCCTACGGAGGTGACGAACCCGCTTACCGGCGAAGGGCGTCTGGAGGGCCGAATCGGCGCGGTGCCTACGGATCATATCGGTCGCGATCCGATCCCTGTCGGGCAGGCGGTGTCAATGGGGTGGCAGCGAACCTGGGAGTCGGCCGGCGCCGTGGTGACGATTCTCCGTCGGATGGTCACCGGCCGGGAGTCCATGGAGAACCTCGGCGGACCGGTTGCAATCGCCCAGATCTCGGTTGCCGCCGCGCGAACCGGCATCGAGAACCTGCTGGTTCTGGTAGGGTTCCTCAGCGTGAACATCGGCATCTTCAACCTGCTGCCCATCCCGATCCTTGACGGGGGACAGATCATCATCAACGTTCTCGAGGCCGCTAAGGGCAGCAAGTTCAGCGCGCGCACCCGCGAGTACGTGTTCAGGGCCGGGCTGGCCCTCATCCTTGCGCTGTTCGTCTTCGTGATGTTCAACGACGTTCGCAACATGCTGAGGGCCTGGCTCACGTGATGTCATGCTTCCCGCGCCGGCGCTGCCGGTGACCATGAAGGGTTCACGCGTCAGGCGACTTGCCGCGTTCGCCTTCCTGTTCGTCATCGGGAGCGCGTGCCTCGTGCCGGAGGCCGATGCCCAGACGATACTGGCGCGCTTCCGCATCGAGGCCGTGAAGGACACCACGTTCATCTTCTCCATCGGGCGTCAGAACTGGGTGCGGCAGGGGAGTCGCGGGCAGGCGGTGGATCCGGCCCGGGGCGACGAATTCGTGGCCGAATTCCGCGTGATCGGCGTTCAGGGAGAGAGCGCGGAAGCCGTCATAACCGGCCAGACACGACGGTTGCTCCCCGAGCACGTGGCGCTCATGCAGCCGCCGCGGCGTCCCTTCTGGCGTCAGGCACTCTTCTGGATTGGCGCTGCAAGCGGGGCGATCATCGGACTGGTTGCGGGAAGCAGTATCTGATCGCCCTGAAAGGCGCGTGATGTCAGCCAGGCGCCCGCCCGCCCGTCGCATCGCGTCAGGCAGCGCCACCGTCTTTCCAGCTTGCGCCAGGCCACTACCGAGGCAGACAGTCGGTTCAGCTTCCTCCGCAGCTGAGCGTCGCCCACTCGATGACTTCCGACTGCGGTCCGGTGGCGGGAGTCACCTCGAGTTGCTCCGGTCCGTAGCTCTCGCAGCCAGGCCGGCTGAGCGTGATGGTGTAGCGACCGGCCGGAACCACTATGGGTGCGTCGAGAGGCGCTATGTCGGAGAGCACGATGCCGTCGGGACCTGACATCCGATACGTGGTGCCGGCCGGAACGCGAGGAAAGCGCACCCTGCCGCACTCGCGGGGGTGCAGCTCCAGGGTCCGCGTCTCTCCTCGTCCGAGTTCCACCTGCTCGGTGACGCTCGACCAGCGACAACCGGGAATGGTGGGCACCGCTGCCACTATGGTATGGGCCCCGGGTGCGAGATCGGAGAGCGTGACCTCGCCGTCGCCTGCCTGACGACCATCAACGGTGATGCGGGCTCCGCGCGCGATCACCTTCAGCGTCGCCGTCGCGAGCTGTTCCCGTCCGTTCGTGACGATCAGCGTGTCCGCAATCGAATCGGGAGCGGGTACGATCTGAGGGTCGAGTCGGGTCTCCGGTGCCGGAGGCAGCGGCTCGATGTCTGGCGGTACGTCAGAATCCTGGAGGGCCACGAGTGCAACGGTGAGTACGGCGATAACTCCGGCCGTGGTGGCCATCGCGAAGCGCCTCCGGCGCAGCGTGCCGAGCAGCCGTTCACCGGAATGCTGGAGCGCAGGCACGCTCACGGTTGGCATCGTGGACGCGTCCTCGGCAGTGCCCGCGAGCCTGGAGAGTGCGGATGCGAGCTCGTCTGCGTTCTGGTAGCGATCCTCCGGCCTCTTCTCGAGGCACTTGAGGATCACTGCCTCGAAGCCTTCCGAGATGGCCGGATTGAGTTGGCGCGGACGGGGCGGGGGATCCTCCACATGCTGGCGGGCAATGGCGTACCAGTCTTCTCCATCGAAGGGGAGGCGGCCGGTCGCAGCACGGAAGAGTGTGACGCCGAGTGCGTAGATGTCCGTGCGGCCGTCCACCGGGCGGCCCCGGGCCTGCTCCGGTGCGAAGTACTGCGGGGTGCCGACCACCACGTTGGTCTTGGTCTCGGCGGCCGCTTCGGACGCGGCGCGGGCGATGCCGAAGTCAACCACGATGGCGTTGCCGTGGTCGTCGAAGAGAATGTTGTCCACCTTGATGTCGCGGTGGATCACTCCTGCCCGGTGAGCGAACGCGAGCGCCCTGGACACCTCGATGCCGAGGCGGAGGAGGGCTGGCTCCGGGAGTACCTCGTTGACTTCGAGCCGCTGGCTGAGTCCCTGCGGCAGGTAGTCCATGGCGAAATACACCGCGCCATCTTCGCGGCCCACGGCGTAGATGGTGACGATGTTGGGATGCCTGAGCTTTGCGGCGGTGGACGCTTCGCGCCGGAAGCGGGCTTCGAAGTCCGGGTCACCGGCGAATTGAGGCTTGAGGACCTTAAGTGCTACGGGGACTTCCAGGTCCGGGTCGAATCCGCGGTAGACCCATGCGAATCCGCCGGTTCCCAGGAGGGTGTCCACACGATAGCGGCCCAGGGAACGTCCGAGGTGGCGCTCAGGCAACGGGGCTACCTTTACAGGGGAGCTCGAGTCCAGTAAGTTACTCTGATTGAACCGATTGGGGCGCGCTGAGCGCCGCGCGACGTTGGGAGAATATATACAATGGCTTTCGATAAAGCACCGACCATCGAGAAGCACCGCACGCACGAGACGGACACGGGTTCCACGCGGGTGCAGGTGGCCGTGCTGACCGACCGTATCAATTACCTGACGGAGCACTTCCGTCGGCATCACAAGGACCACCACAGCCGTCGCGGACTGCTGAAGATGGTTGGTCGCCGTCGTCGTCTGCTCGACTACATGAAGCGGACGGACGTTGAAGGTTACCGGCAGCTCATCCAGGAGCTCGGGCTCCGCTACTGAGCGCGGTCGCTTTGGAGCGCGCGGGTCTGTGTCATCAGCCCGCGCGCTTGTCGTTCCCGCCGGCCTCCTGCCGGCGGTTCACGCGAGACGGCCGAAGCCTCACGAGGCCGCACGCGTCTCGCATGCGGTCATCTTAATCGTGGGTCCGCGCGGGAAGAGATCCCGCCCCCTCGACCAGTGAGGCTACAGCGGTCAATGCAACGCGTAGAACACAATTTCGCAGGACGCCGTCTCGTCATCGAGACCGGCCGGATGGCAAAGCAGGCGGCTGGTGCAGCCGTCGTTCAGTACGGCGAGACCATGGTGCTCGCCACGGTAACCGTCAGCGAGACGCAGAGCGCTCTCCCATTCTTTCCCCTGACGGTCGAGTACAAGGAAAAGACTTACGCCGCGGGCAAGATCCCCGGTGGATTCATCAAGCGGGAGGGCCGGCCTCACGACGCCGAGATCCTCTCCGCGCGCGTGATCGACCGCTCCATCAGGCCTCTCTTTCCCGAAGGCTTCAAGAACGAGGTGCAGGTCTTCGTCTATGTCATCTCCGCAGACCAGGAGAATGACGCAGACGTGCTCGCACTCCTCGCAACCTCCTACGCGCTCAACGCCTCCAAGGTGCCGTTCCTCGGCCCGATCGCCGGCGTGCGCGTTGGACGCATCCAGGACAAGTGGGTGATCAACCCCACGTTCCAGCAGCTCGAGTACAGCGATCTCGAGCTCATCGTCGCGGGCTCGGCAGACTCGATCATCATGGTCGAGGGTGGTGCCCTCGAAGTTGGCGAGGAGGACATCCTCGAGGCACTCGCCGTGGCGCACCGTTCCATCAAGGAACTCGTGGCCATTCAGGAGGAGATGCTCGCGGAGAAGCGCGCCGAGAAGATGGAGTGGACGAAAGCCGAGCCGCCTGAGGGTCTCGTCGCACGCGTCAGGGAGCTGGCCGAGGGCCGGATCGCGGAGGCCCTGAACCGCAAGGACAAGCATCAGCGCATCGAGGCGGTGTCCACCGTCAAGCGCGAGCTGAGTGAGCTGCTCCTGGCGGAGTTCCCGGACAACGCGAAGGACGTGCAGACGCTCGTGGGCGATGCCGAGTACAACTCCATGCGCGAGCAGGTGCTCAAGACCGGTTCGCGTGTGGATGGTCGTGGCCTCAGGGAGGTTCGTGACATCAGCTCGGACGTCGGGTTGCTGCCTCGCGCGCACGGCTCTGCGCTGTTCACGCGCGGCCAGACGCAGGCGCTGGCGGTGGTCACGTTAGGCACGCAGGCGGATGCGCAGCGTCTCGACACCATTGACGAGGCCGGCGAGACGACGAAGTCGTTCATGCTGCACTACAACTTCCCGCCGTTCTCCACGGGTGAGGTGCGTCCGGTACGCGGCACGAGCCGTCGCGAGATCGGGCACGGGCACCTGGCGGAGCGTGCGCTGCAGGCCGTGCTGCCGCCTTACGAGGACTTCCCGTACACGGTGCGCGTCGTGTCCGACGTGCTCGAGTCCAACGGCTCCTCGTCCATGGCCTCCGTGTGCGGCGGTTCGCTCGCGCTGTTCGACGCGGGCGTACCGATGCGCGCAGCCGTGGCCGGTGTGGCCATGGGCCTGATCAAGGAAGGAAAGAAGTACGCCATCCTCACCGACATCCTGGGTACCGAGGATCACCTCGGCGACATGGACTTCAAGGTCGCCGGAACTGCCGAGGGCATCACGTCCATCCAGATGGACATCAAGATCGAGGGGCTGGACCTCAAGATCATGAAGGAGGCGCTGGAGCAGGCTCGTGAGGGTCGCCTGCACATCCTGGGCGAGATGGAGAAGACCATCTCCGCGCCCCGTGAGGACGTGTCGCCTTACGCCCCGCGCATCGTCACGATGCAGATTCCGCCCGACAAGATCGGCGATCTCATCGGCCCGAAGGGCAAGACGATCCGCGGCATCCAGGAGGAGACGGACTCCGAGGTCACCGTGGACGACGACGGTACCGTGACCATCGCGGCCGTGGGCAGCGAGAACATGGAGCGCGCTCAGTCCATGATCCGCGCACTCACGCAGGAACCGGTGGTGGGCGAGATCTACGAGGGTGTGGTGAAGAGCACCACGGCGTTTGGAGCCTTCGTGGAGATTCTCCCTGGAACGGAAGCCCTCCTCCACATCTCCGAGCTCAAGCATTCCCGCACCGAGCGCACGGAGGACGTGGTGAACAAGGGGGACAAGGTGCGCGTGAAGCTCATAGATCGCGATGAGCGCGGCCGCCTCCGTCTTTCCATGAAGGCGCTGCAGGAGCCGCCCGCCGGCTCCGCGGAGCCTGCCGCCGCCAGTGCAGTCGAATCGTCGGAGTCCGACACGGACGCGGGTGATCGCCCCGCGCGTGGGGAGCGACGCAACTCTGGTGGCCGCCGCGGTGGTCGCGGCGGTGGGCGCAGCGAGCGTTGAGTTGAAGGATTCACCAGTGAGCGCCGGCGCCCGCGGGATTCTTCCTGCGGGCGCCGGTGCACAATTGGCGTCCGGCATGCGAGGGGATGACGCGGCACCCTCGCGAACCGTGCTGCCTAACGGGCTGACGGTGGTGTCCACGAGGGTGCCGGGCGTTCGCTCCGCTGCCCTGGGCGCCTGGGTCAGGGCAGGCTCCGTGCTCGAGAAGCGCGAGCAGATGGGCGTGTCCCACATGCTCGAGCACATGGTGTTCAAGGGGACGCACACCCGGTCGGCCCGGGAGCTTGCAACCGCCCTCGAAAGCCTCGGCGGTTCGCTGGATGCGTACACCACCAGGGAGCACACGAGCTACCAGGCGCGCGTGCTGGACGAGCACCTTCCGCAGGCCGCGGACGTTCTTTTCGACCTGATCTTCCGCCCGGCGCTTCGCGAGAGTGACCTGGAGCTGGAACGCAAGGTGGTGCTCGAGGAGATCAGCATGGTGGATGACACGCCTGACGATCTGGTTTTCGAGCTCCACAACGATCTTCTCTGGGGCGGGCACCCTTACGGCTGGCCCATCCTCGGCACGCGCGAGAGCGTGAACGGCATGCGCGTCGCCGACCTTCGTGCCCTGCACGAAGCGGCGTACACGCCGGACAGGATCGTGGTCGCGGCTGCCGGCAACGTGGAACACGACAGGCTTCTGGACGTTCTGGCCGCAGCAGGCTGGGCGGATCTCGAGCCTTCGGGAGCAGGGCCCCTGATCGTGCCGCCCCTCGTTTCCGCACCTGCCGCAAGGCGTCACGAGCGAAGACCCCTGTCCCAGACTCACGTGGTGCTGGGATCCTCCACGGTGGCGTACTCCGATCCACGCAGGTACGCGGTGTCACTGGTGGGAACGGCGCTGGGTGGCGGCATGAGCTCGCGGCTCTTCCAGCGCGTTCGCGAGGAGTTGGGACTCGCCTACAGCGTGTATACCTTCCAGTCGTTCCACGTGGACGTTGGAATCCACGGCGTGTACGTGGCAACTGCGCCGGAGACGGCGGAAGAGGCTGTGGGTGTGGTGGAGGCCGAGCTGGAGCAGGTGTCGGCTGAGGGACTGACGGAACAGGAGCTTCTGGCCGGAAAGAACCAGATGAAGGGTGCATTCACGTTCTCGATGGAGAGCGTGAGTGCACGGATGTATCGTGCGGCGGCCATGGACCTTTATGGCGTGCCGTACCGGTCGCTGGACGAGGTGCTTGCGATCGTCGAGGCGCTCACGCCTGACGATGCAGCCGGTGCGTGCCGCGACTTCTTCGCACCCTCCAGACAGAGCGTACAGACGCTCGGTCCCCTGGGCGCGGCCGACGCGAGCGCTGCATGAGCGCGCCGCGTGGGTTCGACGTTCACCGTTATCAATGACCAATCATGAAGATCGGCGTTCCGAAGGAAATCAAGACCAACGAGAATCGTGTGGCACTGGTGCCCGCGGGTGTCGAGGCGCTGGTGGCGAAGGGCCACCAGGTGTTCATCGAGAACACCGCGGGTGAGGGCAGCGGCTTCGAGAACGAGGCGTTTGAACAGGCTGGGGCCACCATTCTCCCGGACGCCGACGCCGTATGGCGCGAAGCGGACATGATCATGAAGGTGAAGGAGCCGATCGAGCCTGAATGGCCCCGCATGCGCGCTGGCCAGACCATCTTCACGTACTTCCACTTCGCGGCCGACGAGCGCCTGACGAAGGCTCACCTGGACAGCGGTGCCGTGTGCATCGCGTACGAAACCGTCGAGCTCCCGTCCCGCGAACTGCCGCTCCTCACGCCCATGTCCGAGGTTGCCGGCCGCATGAGCGTGCAGCAGGGCGCCAAGTACCTGGAGCGCCTCTATGGCGGACGCGGCACCCTGCTCGGCGGCGTGCCCGGCGTGCAGCCCGGCAAGGTGGTGGTCATCGGCGGCGGAGTGGTGGGAGTGAACGCTGCGAAGATGGCCGCCGGACTCGGCGCGGACGTCACCATCATTGACCTCTCGCTGGAGCGCCTGCGCTACCTCGCGGACGTGATGCCGGCCAACGTCAAGACGCTGTACTCCAACCGCCTCAATATCGTGGAGTCCATTCGTCAGGCAGACCTGGTGATCGGCGCCGTGCTGGTGCCCGGTGCCAAGGCGCCCAAGCTCGTACGTCGCGAAGACCTGGCCCTGATGCAGCCGGGTGCGGTGATCGTGGACGTTGCCGTGGACCAGGGCGGCTGCATCGAGACCAGCCACCCCACCACGCACGAGAATCCCGTGTACGACGTGGACGGCATCATACACTACGCCGTGGCCAACATGCCCGGTGGTGTTCCGCGTACCTCCACACTTGCACTCACGAATGCCACGCTGCCCTACGCACTCCAGATTGCGAACAAGGGCTGGAAGGCCGCGCTCCGCGACAACGCAGCCCTCCTGAAGGGACTGAACGTTGTCGAGGGCAAGGTCACCTATTCTGCCGTGGCGGAGGCTTTCGGACTGTCCTACACGGATCCACATTCCGTGCTGGTGTAGTCGCGTACCCCGCGATATACATACGGCCCGCACTCGGATGACGGATGAGCGGCGTCGCTTGGCGACGCCGCTCCTTTTCCGGGTGGCCGGGGATGGTTGACCAGGAAGTGCACGCTTCGGGTCGTGAACTGCACACCGTTACACCGGAGCGACATTCTTGTCGAACGCTCATGTACATCTGGTAGGATCCGGGTCGCACGATACCGCGACTCCCGACGTGCATACCGCGTCTCCCGAGTATGCGGCGCGCTTCGATGGCCCGTTGGGCGAATGGATGCTGGACAGGCAGACCAGCGGCCTGAAGGACATCCTGCGCTACATGGCGGAACAAACGGAGTGTGCACGCCTCCGGATTCTGGACGTGGGCGGCGGGCACGGTCAGCTGACTCGCACCTTTCTGGATGCCGGCCACGATGTAGTGGTGCAGGGTAGCTCGGCAGTCTGCTTCAGGCACCTGCGACCTGCTCACCCCGACCTGAAATCCTGCGTGGCGTCCTCGCTGTGGCGACTGCCGTTCGCCGAGGATTCGTTCGATCTGGTGATCGGTGTGCGCCTTCTGGGTCACGTGAGGGCGTGGCAGGCGCTCATTGCGGAGATGTCCAGGGTGAGTCGGCGGTGGGTAGCCGTGGAGTTTTCCCGCACCCACGGGATCTTCGACATGGGTCCCCTGGGGAGGGCACTTTTCAGCCTCAAGCGTCGCATCGAGCGTACTCCCCGTCCGTTCTACAGCTACACGGAGAAGGTGGTGGCCGGGGCGATGGAGGAGTGCGGGCTCCAGGTGGCCCGCGTGGACGCGCAGTTCGTGCTTCCGGTGTTCCTGCACAGGGCCTGCGCGCGCCCTCGGGTTTCTGCAGCCATCGAGCGCGCCCTGGCTCGCGCCGGCGCCGGCAAGCGGGTGCGATCGCCGGTGCTCATGCTCGCCGAGCGGGGGGCCATGGCCTGCCTGAAGTCGCCAACCCGGCCAGTCGGTGCCAGCTACTCGGCCGAGGGAGAGGCTTCTCGCATTCCGGTGTAGCCCGGATGCTCGCGCGGCCCGAAGGGCGGACGCGCACCTGCCGGCAACCGGATTGGCGTCAGGCGGCAGGACCACCTTCAGGGCTTCGTGATCGATCGCATTGGTCCGTGACCGAGCGCACACCATGGGCGTCGTGACCGTACCGGGACGTGAGAAATCGGCTAGGTGATGGCCTCACAATGCCTTGTCGCGTCTGGCAGGCAGCCTTAGCTTACGCCCCGTCATTCGCCCCCATTCCTGCTGACGCGCCGTGCAAGACACGGCGTCCGAACCGGTTCTGCATGCGCTGGCCGTTCTTCAAGCGCGGGTCACTGTTTCCCGCCAACGAGATCGCCGTAGATCTCGGAACTGCGAATACCCTCGTCTACGTGAAGGGCGAGGGAATTGTGCTCAACGAGCCATCGGTCGTCGCGATGGATCGCGAGTCCAAGAAGATCAAGGGCGTAGGCCTCGAGGCGAAGCGCATGCTCGGCCGCACGCCGGAGGGCGTGATCGCGGTGCGCCCCATGAAGGACGGCGTCATCGCAGATTTCGACGTCACCGAGAAGATGCTGCGCTACTTCCTGGCGCTCATCATCGAGAACCACCTGTTCAAGGTGAAGCCGCGCGTGATCATCTGCGTGCCGAGCGGAATCACCGAGGTGGAGAAGCGCGCGGTGCGTGACAGCGCGCTGGGAGCGGGTGCGAAGGAAGTGTTCATGGTGGCCGAGCCGATGGCCGCCGCCATCGGCGTCGGCCTGCCGGTGGATACGCCGACGGGCAACATGGTGATAGACATCGGCGGCGGCACGACGGAGATCGCCGTGATTGCGCTCTCCGGCATCGTGAGCGACACCTCAATTCGCACCGGCGGCGACGAGCTGGACATCGCGATCGTCCAGTTCATGCGCAAGAACTACAACCTGCTGATCGGCGAGCCCACCGCCGAGCAGATCAAGATCCAGATCGGTTCCGCATTCCCCGTTGGCGAAGAGCGGGAGATGGAAGTCAAGGGCCGCGACCTGGTGTCCGGAATCCCCAAGACCATTCGCGTGCACTCGGCCGAGATTCGTGAGGCGATTCAGGAGCCGATACAGCAGATCGTGGATGGGGTTCGCCGTGCGCTGGAGATCACGCCTCCCGAGCTCGCGTCGGACATAGTGGATCGCGGTATCGTAATGACCGGTGGCGGAGCGCTCATTCGCGGACTGGACGTTCTCCTCAGTCAGGAGACGAACCTGCCGATTCACGTGGACGAGGATCCGCTGACCTGCGTCGTCCGGGGCACCGGCCGCATCCTGGACGACGAGGACAAGTACTGGTCGGTCCTGAGCAGCTGAGCGAGCCGTGGCGCGTTCAGCCGCCCAGGGATCCCGAGCGGATGCTGTAGTCCTGGCTGTCTGCGTTGCGCTCGCGCTACTGATCCTGGTACTCCCGCGCCTAACGCGCGACCGGCTGGCCTCCGCCATTCGGACCTCCGTCGGTACCCCCCTCGTATCGCTCCACACCCGCGCCGAGCGCGGACGCATGGCGATCCTCGCTCATGACTCCACTACGCGCGCCATTGACAGCCTGGCGCTCGAGACCATGAGCACGCAGATCCTGCGAGCGGAGAACGCGCAGCTGCGCGGACTGCTTGGCCTTGGCCAGCGTCTGGCCGTGGGCTTCGTGCCGGCCGAGGTGCTCGGAACGCAGGGGCCCGGCGAGGGCAACAGCGTGCTGCTCTCCGCCGGCTCCAACGCGGGCGTGGAGCGCCGAATGCCCGTGGTGACGCCGCAGGGGCTGGTAGGGCTCGTGCGCTCCGTGGATCCGCTCACGAGCGAGGCGATACTCCTGTCGCACCCGGACTTCCGCGTCAGCGCCATGTCGGCGGACGGTCGGGTCTTCGGCATGGTGCAGCCGTACCTGCCGGGCTCGGAGTCGCTCCATGGAGTCGCCGACGATCCCGCGCCGTTCCTGCTGCGCCTCACCTGGGTTCGCGTCCGTGACACCCTGCCGGAGGGTACCACGATCGTCACCTCCGGGCTTGGAGTGGCGTACCCGGTCGGCATTCCCGTCGGCACGGTTATCGGCGAGCTCCCTCCGGAAGGGGGAGGCTTCCAGCGCACCTACCTTCTGCGCCCGGTGGTAACGCCGGCCGACGTGAAGCTCGTGATGATCGTTCGAAACGAGCAGCGGGATGAAGGGCTCATTGGCGCATGGCAGCTGCCTGCCGACGCGGACTCCGCACTGCGAGCGCTGCGCGCGGCTGCGGACTCTATCGTGGCCGACTCGGCCGCGCGGGTGCAGGCGCTGCTCAGGGCGCGCGAGGAGGAGCGCCGTCGGGCGGACTCCCTGCGCGCCGACAGCATCTCGGCGGCAGCGGACGCCGCGGCGAGACTGATCAATCCGACGCTTCCGCTGCCGGTGCCTCCACCCGAGGAGCGCCGACAGTGAGCCTTGGAAGATTCCTGCGGGTTGCGGTGCTGTTCATCGCGCTCGTGGTACTACATTACACCTTGAGGCCGTTGCTGGGATGGCGGGCGTCGCCGGATTTCCTGGTCGTGGCCCTGCTCGTGGTGGCGGTGCGACTCCGCCCGGGCGCGGCGGCCGTTGCGGGATTCCTGATTGGCCTGCTTTCCGACGCGCTGGCACCGGGACACATGGGCGCGGCAGCACTGGCCATGAGTCTCATCGGCTTCTCGGCCTCCTGGTTGAAGGCGATGTTCTTCGCCGACAACCTGGCGCTGAACGGGTTTTTCTTCTTTCTCGGGAAGTGGCTGTTCGACCTGCTGCACCTTGCGGCTGAGGGGGGAATCGGCGAGCCGGGATTTGCTCTCGAACTCCTTCTCTGGTCCCCACTTTCCGCGGCGGTTACGGCCGCCATGGGTGTGCTGATGCTGATCCTGCTGCGGCCGCTGCTGGAGGTGCGGTCCACGTGAGCTTCCACCCTCACGACGTGCGACGCCGCGCGATCGCCGCGGCGATACTCGTGCTCGCGCCGCTCGTGCTCCTGGGCGCGGCGTTCTTTCGCACGCAGGTGATAGAGCACGAGCAGTTCGCACTCCAGAGCGAGACGAACCGCCTTCGCCCGATTCCGCTCCCTGCCTCACGAGGCATCATCTACGACAGGCACGGCCGGGTGATCGCCGAGAGCGTTCCAGGATACACCGTGTCCATCATCGCGAAGAACGAGGACAGCCTTCGCGTAACGCTGGAGCAGCTCTCGCACTCCATACAGCTTACGCAGAGGCAGATAGACGCGACCATCCGTCGTTATCGCGCGATGCCCAGCCGCCCCGCCATGGTCTTCTCGGATGCCGAGTTCGACATGGTGAGCGTGCTGGAAGAGCTGAGAACGGATTTCCCCGGTCTCGTGGTGCAGTCCGCGCCGAAGCGCTACTACCCTGACGGGGCTGCAGTGTCAGGGTTCGTCGGCTACACCGCCGAGATTGACGAGCGCGAGCTTGGCCGTCCCGAGTTCGCGGACTACACCGCCGGCCAGCAGATCGGCAAGGACGGGCTCGAGCGCGCGTATGAGTCCGCTCTGCAGGGTCGTGAGGGTACCCGGTTCGTGGAGGTTGACGCGCGCAACCGGATCGTGAGGGAGCGCGGTGCCCGAACCGAGCTGCCGCCCGAGTCGCCGCCGCCCCTGCACACCAACATTGACCTGGACCTGCAGCGGCACGTAGTGAGCGTAATGGACACGCTTCAGGGCGGAGTCGTGGCCCTGGATCCGTACACCGGCGGCGTCGTCGCGCTTCACAGCGCCCCGGGCTTCGACCCCAACCGGTTCATCGGTGGCGTCTCGTTCCAGTACTACGACTCGCTGAACACCGACCCGCGAAAGCCGCTTTACAACAAGGCGCTCAAGGGCCGGTACGAGCCGGCGTCAACCTACAAGCTTGCTACGGCGGCCATGGGCCTGGAACTCGGCCTCGTGCAGCCCGACACGCGCATGCCGGTGCCGTGCAGCGGAGGAATTTCGTACGGCGGCAGGTACTGGAGATGCTGGAAGCGGGACGGCCACGGCAACGTGGACCTGCGGGGAGCGATCGCCGGTTCGTGCAACGTCTACTTCTATCAGCTGGGCAGGCAGATCGGCCTGCGCAGGCTGCTGGCGGGCGGCGTTGACCTGCACATGCACGAGCGCAGTGGCATAGACCTGCCTGGCGAGAACCCTGGAATCTTTCCGCAGACCATTGACTACTACAATGAGACCTTCGGCCCGCGTGGCTGGACTGAAGGCTCCGTGGCAATGAACCTTGCCATCGGCCAGGGCGAGAACGCGCAGACCGTTACGAACATGGCGCGCTTCTATACGGCGCTCGCGACCGACGGCTACGCCGCGACTCCCTCGATCGTGAGGCGGGACGAGCCCGAGCGAGTGAAGGTGCTGGACCTGACGCCGGAACAGCTTGCGAGCCTTCGCGTGGCGATGCTGGACGTGGTGTCCTCGCGAGGCACCGCGGGGAGTGCGGCGATTCGCGGCATCCAGATCGCAGGGAAGACTGGCACGGCGCAGAATCCGCACGGACCCAACCACGCCTGGTTCGTGGGCTTTGCCCCGGTCGAGGATCCCAAGCTCGTGGTAGCCGTGATGATCGAGTACGGGCAGAGCGGCGGTGTTGCAGCGAGGGTCGCATCGTCCATTTTCGAGCGATACTTCCGTGCTCCCACTGCGCCCATTCCCGTAACCGAGAGCCTGGAGTAGCCATCGGTGCTCCGTCGCATCGTCGGCGACCTTCCTCTGGTCCTGACCGCGCTGGCGCTCACTGCGTACGGCGTAGCCATGGTGTATTCCGCCGGCCAGACGGACGTTCGCTCGGCCGCAGCCGGCCTGTGGCAGATGCAGCTGCTCTGGTGCGCAGTGGCGCTGGCCGGCGCGCTGGTGGCCAGTCGCATGTCCGTGCGTGTTATCGAGTGGCTCACGGTTCCCGCCTTCGTTGGCATGCTCGTGCTACTGGCCCTTACGCTGGTGTTCGGCGGCGGAGCCGGAACGGCCGCCAGCACGAAGAGCTGGATCGGCATCGGTCCGGCGCGCCTTCAGCCGGCCGAGTTCGCGAAGATCGTGGTCGTGCTCATGCTGGCAAAGGTGCTCGCCGCACGACGAGAGCCTGCCAGGGCGCTGCTCGACCTTTGGCTTCCGGCGCTCGTGGTCTTCATGCCATGGGTGCTGATCATGGCGCAGCCAGACCTCGGAACGGGCATCGTGTTCGTGGGGATCTTCTTCGCCATGCTGTTCTGGAGCGGAGTGCCCTGGCAGCTCCTCGTGCTGCTCGCGAGCCCGGCCGTAAGCCTCATCCTGTCGTTCAGCACCTGGGTATGGGGAGCCTGGTTCCTGCTGCTCCTGGCATTCGTCTTCTATCACAAGCCATACCTGCTCGAGGGCGTCGCCATAGTCACTGCAAACGTGGCCATGGGAGTACTGGCGCCGATGCTCTGGGACAGGCTTGCGCCATACCAGCAGAACCGGCTTCTGGTGTTCCTGGACCCGTCCCGCGATCCGCGGAATTCGGGCTACCATGTAATTCAGTCCAAGATTGCGATCGGCTCGGGTGGATGGACCGGATCCGGCTACACGGCAGGATCCCAGAAGCGACTGGCGTTCCTTCCCGAGCAGCACACCGACTTCATTTTCGCGGTGGTTGGTGAGGAGATGGGGTTCATCGGCGTGATGGTGGCACTGAGTCTCTTCGCGCTCCTGTTCCTGCGGATAGTCCGGGTTTCAGAGCGCGCCAATGAGCCATTCGCGAGCCTCGTGGCTTTCGGACTGCTCTCGTCGTGGTTCGTTCACGTGGTGGTGAACATCGGCATGACGCTCAACCTCATGCCGATCACCGGAATTCCGCTTCCGTTCTTCAGCTACGGCGGCTCGTTCATGCTTGCGAGCTGGCTTGCCATCGGCATCCTCCTGCGAGTGAGCATGGAGGGCAGGGGGAGGGTAGGGGGGCTGGCCATTTAGGCGTGGAAAGGCCCCGTCCCTTGTGCCGGGGCCGGGCGCACGGCCACATTTGGCTTCATGGCCTGGTTCCGGAAGGAGAAGAAGCCGCGCGTTCCGCGGCGTGAACGCCTGGAGATCCCGCCAGACGCGTGGGAGAAGTGCGAGGCGTGCGGGCATACGGATATCCGGGAGAAGTTCGTCCGGAACCTCAACGTGTGCCCCAACTGCGATTTCCACCGCCGCATCCGCGCGGTGGACTACGTCAATATCCTCCTCGACGAGGGAACCGCAGAGGAGCACGACGCCGACCTTCGGTCAATCGATCCTCTCGGCTTTCCCGATTACTCGCAGCGTCTGAAGAAGGCCCACGCCAACGCCGGCGACGCCGAGGCAGTGCTGAGCGCCAGCGGTCGCCTGGACGGTTCGCCGCTCAACGTGTGCGCCATGGACTTCGCCTTCATGGGCGGCTCCATGGGGTCGGTCGTTGGCGAAAAGATCGCTCGCGCCGGACAGCGCTCGCTCGAGCGCAAGTGGCCGCTCGTCATCCTCTCGGCATCCGGTGGTGCGCGCATGCAGGAGGGAGTGCTGTCCCTGATGCAGATGGCGAAGACGTCCGCAATGCTTGCGCAGCTCAACGAGAGAAGCATTCCGTACATCTCCATCCTCACGAACCCCACCACCGGCGGCGTGAGTGCCAGCTTCGCCATGCTCGGCGACGCCATACTTGCGGAGCCGGGTGCCGTGATCGGGTTCGCCGGCCCACGCGTGATCAAGCAGACGATCGGCCAGGACCTGCCTGAGGGCTTCCAGACGGCCGAGTTCCTGCTCGACAAGGGGATGCTCGACGCGGTGGTGCATCGCCGCGACCTCAAGGCCACCGTCGGTCGCCTGCTTCGTCACATGACCGGGCAGCCGGCGTCCGCGAACTGGGAGTCTGCCTGAGTACAAACGCGTTTCCAGCGGGCTACCGGGAGGCGCTGGACAGCCTTTTCAGTCGCACCGCGGGCGCGGTGCGACCCGGTCTGCATAGAACCCTGGCCCTGCTCTCGCACCTGGGCGACCCGCACCTGCGTGTACCCGTGCTGCACGTTGCCGGTACCAACGGCAAGGGAAGCGTGGTCGCCATGCTGGCGAGTGCACTCCGATGGCGTGGCCTGCGGGTGGGCACGTACACGTCTCCGCACCTCGTGGACTTCCGCGAGCGAGTGGTCGTGGACGGCACGGGCATCGAGCCTGACGAGGTGGTACGCTTCCTTTCCGACCACGACGCCATCATCCGGGAACTCGATGCCACGTTCTTCGAGGTCACTACGGCTCTTGCATTCGACTGGTTCGTGCGTTCGTCCGTTGACGTTGCCGTCGTGGAGGTGGGGCTTGGCGGCCTGCTGGACAGCACCAATGTGGTGCACCCGGAGGCTGCGGCCGTGGTCAGCGTGGACATCGATCACGTGGAGTATCTGGGTGAGTCCATCGGGGCTATCGCACGCGAGAAGGGTGGCATCTTCAAGCCGGGAGTTCCGGCGATAATCGGTCCTACCGGAGAAGAGGCAACCGAAGCCCTCGAGCGCTCGGCGCGTGAGGCGGGCGCGTCGGACATCATCCACGCCGGGCAGCTGGTGAGCGAAGGGAGCGTTCGCATCACCGCGAACGGAACGTGCTTCCATACGCCGAATGGAACGGAGATCTGTACGCCCCTGGTGGGTGAACACCAGGCTGGCAATGCGGCGGTAGCGCTGGCCACCCTGAACGCGGCTGGGGGGGCGTTCGAAGTTGATGCCGAGGAAGCGAGCGCCGCCTTTGCAGGTGTGCGTCTGCCGGGTCGCTTTCACCGTCACGACAAGTGGCTCTTCGACGTGGCGCACAATCCGGCAGGCGCACGCGTGCTCGCCCGTACCATGACTTCAGCCGGCGTCACGGACCCGGTGGTTGCGCTGGTGGCGGTGCTGTCGGACAAGGACTGGCACGGCATTGTGGAGGCACTGGCGCCGCACGTGAGTCGCTTCGTCTTCACGGAGGCTCCGTCAGCGCCCGCCGGTCGTGTATGGGACGCTCGGGGAGCGGCGTGGTGGGCGCGCGACCGCGGGTGGAATGCCGAGCATGTTGAGGACTTCGAGGAGGCACTCGAAGCTGCTGGCCGGGACGCCGGCATGGTGCTCGTGACCGGCTCCTTCCACACGGTGGGTGACGCCATGCTCCGGTTGCAAGTCGATCCGCTGATCCGGTAGATTGCAAGGATGGCCCAAGGTGCGCTGCCCGGATTCCGCGACTTCTATCCCGACGACCTTGCGGAGCGCACGCACATCATGGATGCATGGCGCCGCGTGGCTCGTCGCGCCGCGTTCGAGGAGTACGACGGACCTCCTCTCGAGCCGCTGGAGCTCTACACGCGGAAGAGTGGCGACGAAATAGTCGGACAGCTCTACAGCTTCGAAGACAAGGGTGGAAGGCAGGTGTCGCTCCGGCCGGAGATGACCCCCACCTTCGCGCGCATGGTAGGCGCTCGCGCCAATGCCCTGCGCAAGCCGGTTCGCTGGTTCTCCATGCCGCAGCTGTTCCGCTACGAGCGGGCGCAGCGAGGACGGCTCAGGGAGCACTTCCAGCTGAACGTGGACATAGTCGGTGAGTCCGACGTGCTGGCCGACGCCGAACTGCTGTCCGTTGCGTGCGGAATCTGCGAGGAGCTTGGACTCACTTCCCGGGACGTGCGAGCCCGAGTGTCCGATCGTCGCCTTCTGAACGCGATCCTGGATTCGCTCGGAGTCACCGCGGAGCAGCTGCCGGTGGTGTATGCAGCAGTGGACAAGATGGAGCGCGAGCCTCCTGAAGCACTTGCGGCGCGCATGGAGCAGGCTGGTGTCAGCGCCCGGGCGATTGACGAGCTAATCGCACTCTGCGAACTGCGCGACCTGGATGCCATGCGCGAGCGCGCCGCCGGTGCCGGAGCGGAGGAATTCGAACGCCTCGAGCGTTATCGCGACGCGGTAGTGGCACTCGGATACGGCGATTGGCTGGTGTTCGACCTCTCGATCGTTCGCGGCCTGGCGTATTACACGGGAATCGTCTTCGAGCTCTTCGACGCGCAGGGCGAGCTCCGCGCGATTTGCGGCGGCGGTCGTTATGACACGCTCCTGGCCACGCTCGGCGGCACCGATCTGCCCGCCCTCGGATTCGGCATGGGCGACGTGGTACTCGGCGAATTGCTGAGGGATCGCGGACTGATGCCTGCGCGCGAGTCCGGCACGGACGTGTGGATCGTGGCTGCTGAGGGTACGGAGCCGCATGCGGTGCTTCGACTGGCTGGCGATCTCCGAAGAGCCGGCTTCAGCGTGGACTACGTGCTCAACGAGACCAGGTTGCGAACGCAGCGAACGGGTGCGCAGCTGAAGGCCGCACAGAAGGCCCATGCTCGCTTCGCCGCCGTCGTCCAGCCGGATGGCGGCGTCGAGCTTCGTGAAATGCGTTCGGGCGGCCCCGAGCCAGTGCTGGTTGCCGTCAACGCCGTGTCCGACGAGCTGCACAAGCGCCTTTCCGCCGAGACGAACGGAAGCGCGTCCAATATCTCATCCACATCCCATGAGTGACGACAGGAAGCTGACTTCCCGTACGGAAGACTTCAGCGCTTGGTACAACGAGCTCGTGCTGCGTGCCGAGCTGGCGGATTATTCGCCCGTTCGCGGATGCATGGTGATACGTCCCAACGGCTACGGCATATGGGAACGCATGCAGCGCGCGCTGGACGACATGTTCAAGGCCACCGGGCACGTGAACGCATACTTCCCCCTGTTCATTCCTCAGAGCTTCCTGCAGAAGGAGGCCGAGCATGTGGAGGGATTTGCGCCCGAGACGGCGGTGGTGACGCATGGTGGCGGGAAGGAGCTGGATGAGCCGCTGGTGGTGCGTCCCACGTCCGAGACCATCATCTACGACAGCTTTGCGCGCTGGGTGCAGAGCTACCGGGACCTGCCGCTGCTCTACAACCAGTGGGCGAACGTCGTCAGGTGGGAAATGCGCACGCGACTCTTCCTGCGCACCATGGAGTTCCTGTGGCAGGAGGGACACACGGCACACGCCACGCATGACGAGGCGGAAGAGGAGACTCGTCGCATGCTCGGCGTGTACCGCGATTTCATGGAAGGATGGATGTCCATGCCCGTCATCACGGGCCTGAAGACCGAGTCCGAGAAGTTTGCCGGCGCGCTGCGGACGTACGCGTGTGAGGCCCTGATGCAGGACAATCGCGCGCTGCAGGCGGGAACATCACACAACCTGGGTCAGAACTTCGCCAGGGCGTTCAACCTGGAGTTCCAGACCGAGACCGGCGAAATGGCCCACGCCTGGAACACCAGCTGGGGCGTGTCCACCCGAATGATCGGCGGACTGATCATGACCCACGGCGATGACCTGGGCATGGTGACGCCGCCGCTGCTGGCGCCCATCGAGGTGGTGATCGTGCCCATCTACCGCAAGGAGGATGAGCGTGTTCGCGTGCTCGAAGCGGCGGAGCGCCTGAAGAGGAACCTCGCCGACTGGGAGCGCAGGGAGCCGGATCGGCTGCGCGTGCATCTCGACTCGCGAGAGGGCATGAAGCCCGGTGCGAAGTACTACGAGTGGGAGCTTCGCGGCATTCCCGTACGCGTGGAACTCGGTCCCCGTGACATTGACAACAACCAGGCTGTTCTCGTGAGGCGCGACACCCGCGAGAAGCGCCCCGTCTCGCTGGACACCATCGGCGAGGACATCGCCGACATGCTCGCGGCCATGCAGCGCGACATGCTGGAAGTCGCACGTGACCGTCGCGAGGCCAACAGCCATCGTGGCGAGATCACCTACGAAAGGTTCCGCGAGATCATCGAGGACAGGGGCGGGTTCGTCTATGCCGGCTGGAACGGTGATCCCGCCGTCGAGGCAAAGGTGAAGGAGGAGACGAAGGCCACCATCCGCGTGATTCCCGATGAGGAGTTCCGGTCGGCGGAGCCTGCAACGCGGTGCATGGTGACCGGCGAGCCCGCGAAGTACGAGGTAGTATGGGCGCGGGCGTACTGACCGTGTCAGACAGCGTCATCAGCATCGTGCCCTCCTGCGAGGGCGTGTCACTCGAAAGGCTTGCGGCGAATGTGGGGACGCCCGCCTTCGTGTACTCCAGCGCGATCATCCGCGAGCGGTACCGCAGCCTCACGAGCGCGCTGGAAGGCGTACCGCACAGCATTCACTACAGCGTAAAGGCCAACGGCAACCTGGCCATCCTGTCGCTCATGCGCTCGCTGGGCGCAGGCGTGGACATAGTCTCCGGCGGCGAGCTGTTCCGCTCGCTGAAGGCAGGCTTCAGCGGCCGGCAGGTAGTCTTCAGCGGAGTCGGGAAGACGGCCGCGGAGATTCGTGAGGCCCTGGACGCGGATGTCCTCATGTTCAACGTGGAGTCCGAGCACGAGCTCCGAATGATCTCGCAGCTTGCCGCTGAACGCGGAACGACTGCGCGTGTGGCCCTCAGGGTCAACCCCGAGGTGGACGTCGAGACCGCGCACGCGTACATCGGAACGGGGCGTCGTGGAGACAAGTTCGGCATTCCCTACGACGAGATCGTACCGGTGGCTGCGGTGGCACGCTCGCTCCCTAACGTGGACCTCGTTGGCCTGGACATGCACGTGGGGTCGCAGCTCTCGGCGTTCGATGCGCTGGAGGAAGGAATTGTCCGCCTGAAGGAGTTGCTCCGTGCGCTGACAGAGGGAGGCCACGACACCCTTCGGTTCCTCGACCTCGGTGGAGGTCTCGCGGTGCCGTATGCGCCTGGCGAGCCGGAGCTGGACCTTGCCCGTTATGCTCGCCTCGTGCGTGGGGCAGTGGAGGGCACCGGACTCACCCTGCTGCTCGAGCCGGGGCGTTTCATGGCTGCCGAGGCTGGACTGCTCCTCACGCGGGTGCTGCAGCGAAAGCGGTCGGGCGGCAAGGAGTACGTGATCGTGGACGGTGGCATGACCGAGCTGCTTCGTCCCTCGCACTACGCCGCCTATCACGCGGTCTCGGCCGTGTCGCAGGCGACCGGTACCGTTCGCGGCGACCTTGTCGGGCCGGTCTGCGAGTCTGGCGACTTCCTGGCGCTGGATCGTGAGCTGCCGGCCGTGGAGGCAGGCGACCTGCTGGCCGTGCATAACGCGGGCGCCTACGGCTTCGTGATGTCCTCCAACTACAATGCGCGTCCTCGTGCGCCAGAGGTGCTCGTGGATGGAGACAGGTGGGCAGTGGTCCGCGAGCGCGAGACCTACGACGACCTTATCCGCGGGGAGAGGGGAGACCCGCAGTGGAGGAGCTCATGAGGCATTCGGCGCTGCAGTGCCGCGGTCGTGAGGCGGCGAACTGATGCGAATTGGCCTGATTGCGGATACGCACGATCGCCTTCCGGCCGTCGCTGCCCTCATCGCCCGCATGCAGGAGGGAGGGGTTCAGATGCTCCTCCATGCCGGTGACTGGTGTGCCCCATTTGCGATGACACCCATTCTGGACGCGCAGATCGCTCTGGCGGGTGTCTACGGGCGCTGCGACGGCGATCGCGGAGGCCTGGCGGCCGAGGCGGCCAGGGGGATCGGCGTGGAGCTGTATGATGCGCCGCACAGTGTTGAGGTCGGAGGCACTCGAATCCTGCTGGCGCACGATCTCTCCGAGGTGGCCGGCCGATCCATCGAGTCCCACTCGATCGTGGTTCACGGAGCCACGCACATGCAGGAGAGCTCGCAGCAGGGCGATACGCTTCTCGTGAATCCGGGTGAGGCGTGCGGCTGGCTCAACGGAGTTCCGTCTGCAGCCATTCTTGATATTGCCACGCGGGAGGTGGAATTCCTCTCGCTGAACGGAGAGCAGTGGCGCTTCTGACTCGCGCCCCAACGGACTTCCATGAATCGCATCCTCATCATTGACTTCGGCTCCCAGTACACCCAGCTCATAGCGCGCCGCGTTCGTGAGGCACGGGTGTACTGCGAGATCCACCCGCCCACGCGCACCTTGGAGTGGATTCGCGAGTGGCAGCCGGATGGCGTGATCCTGAGCGGCGGGCCGAACAGCGTGTATGGCGATGACGTACCGACGGCAGACGCGGCGCTGCTCGACGTTGCCCCGATACTCGGCATCTGCTACGGCATGCAGCTCATCGCGCACCTGGAGGGCGGGGCGGTCGAGCGGGCGGGACGCCGGGAGTACGGCCGTGCCGACCTGATTATCGAGGAGGGCGACGGAATCTTCGAGGGGTTCGACGTTGGTGAGAGAACCGCCGTGTGGATGAGTCACGGCGATCATGTGGACACGCCGCCCACCGGGTATCGCGTGATAGCCAGCTCCGCGAACACTCCGGTTGCAGCCATCAGGCACGAGCGGAAACCGGTTTACGGAGTGCAGTTTCACCCCGAGGTTGCGCACTCGGTTCGCGGAACCGAGATCATCGCGAACTTCCTGTTTGGGGTCTGCGGCGTACAGCCCACCTGGACGCCCGGAGCGTTCGTGGAGGAGCACGTTGCAAGCATACGGGAGCAGGTCGCAGGCCGGCGGGCGATCTGCGGTCTGTCCGGCGGCGTGGACTCGTCCGTTGCCGCTGCCCTCGTGCATCGCGCGATAGGCGACCAGCTCACGTGCATCTTCGTTGACACGGGACTTCTGCGCCTTCACGAGCGCGATCAGGTGGAGCGAACCTTCAGGCAGCACCTGGGCATAAGGCTGGTGGTGGTGGATGCGGCTGACCGGTTCCTGAATGCGCTCGCGGGCGTCACCGATCCCGAGGAGAAGCGGCGCATCATCGGCCACACGTTCATTGACGTGTTCGAGGAAGCTGCCGAAGCCGTTGGCGACGACGTGGACTTCCTGGTGCAGGGAACCCTGTACCCCGACGTGATCGAGAGCGTGTCTCCGACCGGTGGCCCGTCCGTCACGATCAAGACGCATCACAACGTGGGCGGCCTGAAGCCTGACATGAAGTTCCGCCTCATCGAGCCGCTGCGAGAGCTCTTCAAGGACGAAGTTCGGAACGTGGGACGGGAGCTTGGACTGCCCGAGGAGATGGTGGGACGGCATCCGTTCCCGGGGCCCGGACTCGCCATCCGCGTACTCGGCGAGGTTACTCGTGCGGCGCTCGACGTGCTGCGAAAGGCGGACGCGATCTATCTGGAGGAGATCCGCGAGGCCGGACTGTACGATGACATCTGGCAGGCGTTCGCGGTTCTGCTGCCCGTACGCTCGGTGGGTGTGATGGGAGACGAGCGCACCTACGACAACGTGATCGCGCTACGTGCAGTCACGAGCACGGACGGCATGACCGCCGACTGGTTCGCCTATCCGCACGATGTCCTCGCGCGCATGTCCAACCGGATAATCAACGAGGTGGACGGCGTGAACCGAGTGGTGTACGACGTGAGCTCGAAACCACCGGCGACGATCGAGTGGGAGTAGGCCTGGAGGCAGGGAGGCGGGAAGAGGCACCGCGATGTCATCCCGCACGAGCGAAGCGAGTGACGGGATCTGGTCTCAGCCGGTAGTGGCCGGCTTCGGTGTACGTTGAGCAGATCCCGACGCTTCGCGCGGGATGACAGACTCTCCTTCCGTGTCATCCCGCACGAGCGAAGCGAGTGTCGGGATCTACTCCCCTTGGCAGTGGCC